>DPJB01000002.1:201-65984 GCA_003543245.1 Moraxellaceae bacterium
ACAGCCTCATCGCTGAAGCACTTGCCGCGACCGGCGCCACTACTGCACGCGACATGGGCAAGATGATGAACGAACTGCGCCCGAAGCTGGCTGGCCGTGCCGATACCGGTGCCGTCTCGCAGAAAGTGAAGGCACGTCTGGGCTGAATGCTCCGGGCTGACATACACTGCCCACTCAACTGCTAAGGCTGCACAGCAATGGCTGCTTACGGGCGCATCCCCGAATCCTTTATTGACGACGTCCTGCTCCGCACGGACATCGTCGATCTCATTGATTCACGGGTAAAGCTCAAGAAAGCCGGCAAGAACTACAGTGCCTGCTGTCCGTTCCACCGCGAAAAATCCCCCTCGTTCACCGTCAGCCGCGAAAAACAGTTTTATTACTGCTTTGGTTGCGGCGCCTCGGGCAATGCCGTCAGTTTCCTGATGGATTACGAGCGCAAGGGATTTCTTGACGCACTCAACGAGCTGGCAGGACGAGTCGGACTTGATGTCCCGGACACACGCGATCCCGATGCTGCGCCGCGCGAATCCCAGCAGCCGCTTTATGACTTGCTGGAAACTGCTGCCAAATATTTCGAGCAACAACTGCGCACAAACCGGGAGCGTGAAAAGGCTGTCGGTTACTTCAAGAAGCGCGGCCTCACGGGCGCCATCGCCAAACTGTACCGTCTCGGTTACTCCCCTCCCGGCTGGGACAACCTGCTCACCGCACTCGGCAACAGCGAAGACAGCAAAAAAAACCTGCTGGCCACCGGCCTGGTTGTTCGCAACGAGCAAAGCAATCGTATTTACGACGCCATGCGTGATCGTGTCATTTTTCCGATCCGTGATTTTCGTGGCCGCGTGATTGCCTTTGGCGGACGCGTACTCACCGATGAAAAACCCAAATACCTGAACTCGCCGGAATCCCCCGTCTTTCACAAGGGCCAGGAACTGTATGGCCTTTATGAGGCGCGCATGGCACCCGGCAAGCTTGAGCGAGTGATCGTGGTCGAAGGCTACATGGATGTGGTCGCGCTGGCGCAATACGGCATCACCAATGCCGTCGCCACACTGGGTACCGCCACCAGCACCACCCATGTCGAGCGCCTGCTCCGGCTGGTGCCGGAAATCTGTTTCTGTTTTGACGGTGACGAAGCCGGTCGCAAGGCCGCCTGGCGCGCACTGGAGTCGGCACTGCCGGCCATGCAGGACGGCAAGAGCGCCAGCTTCCTGTTTCTGCCCGCCGGCGAAGACCCGGACTCACTGGTGCGCAAGGAAGGGACGGCGCGCTTCCAGGACCGCGTACAGAACGAGGCCGAACCACTGGCCGACTTCATGTTCCGCCATCTGGGCGAGGGCCTGAATACCGAAAGCCTGGAAGGCCGCAGCCGGCTCACCATGCTGGCAAAACCACTGGTCGCCACGCTACCCGACGGGCTTTATCGCGAAATGCTGCTGCAGCGCCTGGCCGAATTCACCCGGCTGGAACTGGCGACACTGCGTGCCGCCGTGCTGGATACGCCACCGATCCCTGCCACGCGCAGCCAGGCTCCGGCACCACGCCAGACGGCACCTGACGAGGCATCGGGCATACCGGACTACTTCACCGACACCAACGACAGCCAGCCCCAGAATGGTTACGGCAAGCGCCCGCGCTTCGAACCGCGTCAGCGTCAGGGCCGTCAGCCTTATGCTCCCCGCGTCCAGACCCTGGGCCTGCCCGAGCAGGCTGTGCGCCTGCTGCTGCAGGACCCGAAACAGGCCAGCCTGACCAGCAGCACCGAACTGCTGGCATTGCGCCTGCCAGAGGACTGCCTGCTGATCGAGCTGATCCGCCTGCTGGAAAACAGTCCCGGCATCAGCACCCCCGCGCTGCTGGGGGCCTGGCATGGTACAGAACTGGGTGACGAACTGACCGCCCTTGCTGCCAGCGAGTTCCTGACCCCCAACGTCGGGGTGGATCTGGAACTCAGGGGCGTACTGGGCGGCCTGCGGCTTGCGGCCATGGAGGCCGAGCTCAGGGAGTGCACCGACCTGGAAACCATCCAGCGCCTGAAAAAGGCCATTGAAGCGCTCAAACAAGCCCCCATTTCTCATTAGCCAGCCCGCTCCGGCTGGCTGGAAAGCCGCCGGATTGGTATAATCCCGCTCTTGCCTGCGCCCGACAGCTGTTCGGGCGACAGCTTCGCGCAACCCGCTGTTCCACGAGGGCCCTAGATGAGCGCCGAAAAAGAGAAGCAGAAGTCCCAGCTGAAAGAGCTCATTGCCAAGGGCAAGGAGCAGGGATATCTCACCTATGCCGAGGTGAACGATCACCTGCCCGAGTCCGTGACCGAGACCGAACAGATCGAAGACATCATCCAGATGGTCAACGACCTCGGCATCCCGGTGCACGAACGTGCCCCTGAGCAGGATGACCTGCTGCTTGAGGAAACACCGGACGCCAGTGATGATGAAGTGGCCGCAGAAGAAGCTGCCGCCGTTCTCGCCTCTGTGGAAAACGAACCCGGCCGTACCACCGACCCAGTCCGCATGTACATGCGTGAAATGGGCACAGTGGAACTGCTGACGCGCGAAGGCGAAATTGCCATCGCCAAGCGTATCGAAGAAGGCATTCGCGAAGTCCTGAATGCCATGGCCTACTGGCCTGGTGCCGTGGCCGGTATTATTGAAGAATTCGACAAGACCGAATCAGGTGAACGCCGCCTGGCCGACATCCTTGCCGGTTATCTCGATCCGAATGATGACGGCAATGCTGCCGTTGCTCCCGTGATCGATGAAGAAGCGGCACTGGAAGAGCTTGGCAGCAAAGCCAAGGTCAAGGGCGCCGCTGACGATACCGAGGAAGAAGAAGCCGAAGGCGACAGTGACGACGAAGACGAAGCCGACACCGGTCTTGATCCCGTGCTTGCCGCCGAACGTTTCAACAACCTGCGCAAGTTGTACCAGAAGGTACAGGCCGCACTGAAGAAGTACGGCCCCGAAGGCAAGATGATTGCCAAGAACATGGAAGAACTGGCCGAACAGTTCACCATTTTCAAGCTGACCCCGCGCCTGTTTGAAGGCATTGCCAGCCAGATTCGTGGCGTGCTGGATGAAGTGCGTACGCAGGAACGCGCCATCATGCAGACATGCGTGCGCCGCGCCCGCATGGAGCGTCGTCACTTCATCGACGAGTTCCCCGGCAACGAAATCAATCTGGAATGGGTGGATCAGCAGATCGCCCTGAAAAAACCGTTTTCCAAGGCACTTGAGGCCAACCGCGATGAAGTGATGCGCGCACAGCGCCGCCTGATCTCCCTGCAGGACGAGGTAGGTCTGGATATCGCCGACATCAAGGAAATCAATCGCCGCATGTCGATTGGTGAAGCCAAGGCTCGTCGTGCCAAGAAGGAAATGGTCGAGGCCAACCTGCGCCTCGTGATTTCCATCGCCAAGAAATACACCAATCGCGGCCTGCAGTTCCTCGATCTTATCCAGGAAGGCAATATCGGCCTGATGAAGGCCGTGGACAAGTTTGAATACCGTCGCGGCTACAAGTNNAAGATCGCCAAGGAGCCCATCTCGATGGAAACTCCGATCGGTGATGATGAAGATTCGCATCTTGGCGACTTCATCGAGGACACCACCATGGTGTCCCCGGTGGATGCAGCCACTGCCGAAGGCCTGCGTGAAGCAACACGTGAAGTGCTGGCCAATCTGACCGCCCGCGAAGCCAAGGTGCTGCGCATGCGTTTTGGTATCGACATGAACACGGACCACACACTGGAAGAAGTTGGCAAGCAGTTCGACGTCACCCGTGAACGTATCCGTCAGATCGAGGCGAAGGCACTGCGCAAGTTGCGTCACCCTTCACGTTCGGAACACCTGCGCTCCTTCCTCGATACCGAGTAAGGCTGCTGCGACAAAAAAGGCATCCATCGTGATGCCTTTTTTGTCCCTGTAAAAAAACAACGTCGACCATAACAACAAGTAGACGGGAGTCGCCATGACCACGGCCACCCATCCATCACCCGCATCCACCGGCACGCTACCGCTGAGCCGGCTTAGCCCCCTGGTCCTGCTGGGCATCTACCTCATCGTGCCCGCCCTGGCCCTGTTCGTGATGATCGACTACATCGCGACAGACCTGGTCTTTTCGCGCCGAATCGCCTTTGACACCCACCTCATGCTGGTGGCAAGCCTGCTGCTGCAGGCACCGCATGCGATTGCCAGCCTGTTCACTTTTGCCGACAGGGAGTACACCTCGACCTACAAGGGCACGCTGATAAAGTGCGGCCTGATCGGTCTGGCCACCCTGATCCTGATCCTGCTGGTGGGCGACATCCTGCTGATGCTCTGCCTCATCGCCTACAACTTCTATCACCAGAGCTCCCAGCAGGCGGGGATTGCCGCCATGGTGACCGGGAACAAATCGCGCCTGCATGAAGTCTGGCGCTGGATGTCGGTGATCATCCAGCTGGTGGGCTTCATCGCCCTTCTGGCGAACAACAACCCTGACTACCACATGATGCCGGACAAAAAGCTGGCACTGACCATCGTGGCCGTGCTGTTCATGGCGTGCTTTGCCGTGGTGAGCGTGATCGTTGCCAGACAGAGCAAGACCGCCATGGGGCGCCTCCTGATTGGCGCACAGGCAGTGATGTTGTACCTGTATGTCGTCATGTACATCATCAACCTGCCACTGCTGATGATCCTTGCCCCGGTGGTCGTGCACGACCTCACCGCGTTCGCCTTCTACATCAACCACAACACCAACCGGAATCGTGAAACGCGGTTCAACTACTTCTCGCGGATACGAAACGTCGTCCCCATGCCGGAATACGTGCTGACACCCCTCGTGGCCCTGCTGCTTGGCGCCAGCATGTTCATGTCCGGCAGCGCGGAAGCATCCTACTTTGCCATCGTGGCTATCGTGCTGAACGTGATGCACATCTATGTCGAAGGCAAGATGTGGAAGGCCGGCAGCCTGCACCGCAAGTACACACTGGTGTAGCACTCACGGGGTTCTCGTCCGGGCACTTTCAGTTATACTGCGCGTCCTTCAAAAGGAAGGGCCTGTAGCTCAGTCGGTTAGAGCAGAGGACTCATAATCCTTTGGTCGAGGGTTCGAGTCCCTCCGGGCCCACCATAAAAATCAATAAGTTAAAGAAGGCAGCCTCCCCTTCTAAGGCATGCCCTTCAAGCTTGTAAGCACAGTGTACTCAAGCTGACGACTCTGCAGAATAATCCCCATCGTTACAGCCAAGCTCATCCTCCATACGCCTCTGTAAGTCCGCGAGGATCACAAGCAACCACAGCAGTACCAATGCCACCGCCTGTAGGCACCCTGCTATCAGGGTCAACCGTGTCTAGAACGGCTAGCCAACTTGCAATAGAGCAGTATCACGAAGATACTGACCAAACGTACAGTCGCAATCATTGTCAATTGAACTAATGACGGATTAGCCTCAACGGGCACACAGGCACGGATGAATAGGCAGACGGAACTCGCCTGGAGTCACGTCGGCTGCACAAAGATGTTGTCTGGCTGCAAATACTGCTATGCCCAGAACATATCTCAGCACCTATAAACCATGGGGGGCGCCGGCCATAAGCATGGATTAATTCTTCTGGGGCTAAAGATACTCCCTGGCAGCGAGCTCCTTTAATACTAAGGGAGCTATTAGTGTCCCGTCGGAAGTACTGACATGCAGAAACATAGAACCATCAGGAGTTCAGCCAGTGACTGCTAATGCTGACAATGAGAAGCCGTCTGCAGCAACCCGATTGAGAGAAGTCGCGAGTCAGCTGCATTTTGATGATTATGAGCGACTTTCTTTCGCAGTTAATGATGAGGATCAGGCCATTCTTAACATGATTGCAGAAGAAGGCGTCGCGCTGATAAGCAATGACCTAGTGTTTAAGACACTGCACGATCGGAACAGGCTTACAGCAGAGCATTTTTTTTCGACTCTCAGCCCCTCCTCTACTGAGGTCGAAAAGCTCGCAGTCGCAAATCGACTGTGGACAAGGGAAATATCTGCGCAAGACAGGGCAAGTGGCCGATTCCTGGCTCTATGCCACGATCAGGCAGATATGTTGCTGGCGGCGACAGATGTCATCCAATTAGGGAAAATGCCGCCCTACGCTGCGCTACACCTTATTGCTGCCGCCATCCCCTATCTCCCCATGATTCACATCCCCAGCCTTTTGACGCTATATGAAATCCAGTTTGATATCACGCAGAGTGATCTGGCTGGAGACTTCTTACCAGATGCATTGGAGAGGCGCTTAAGCGGAAATCCGACGTTCTGCCAAGACATTATTGAGGCTGTTCGCTCTACTCCCACAACAGCCAACAGCAACTTATACATCGTTGCGGCCCTCTCATGGCTTTCTCAAACGCCTGTACCAGCTACCGAGCTTATCATCAACGATGCACAGGCTGAAAACTCTGTGCTAGTCATAAACGCCACCCAGTCCTTAGGCCGCGCACTTAAGCTGGGCCATCTGCCCTCCTCCCACGTCGATCGTTGTCTGCAAATTATCCTGACCAACACTGATCATACGAACACTTCTGTACAGCGCTCTGCAATCTTTGAACTCTTCTCTAACTCTCCCACCAGAGAAATATGCGCGCAACGAGCGGACGAGCTGCTAGCGATAAGACATCATGCGGCGCTCGAAGCAGCTGCATATCTCCTCTTTATAGAGAGCAAATCATTACAACAATTCACTCGTCGATCGACATGGATAGCAGCCATGTCATGGCTGCCAGCAACGGCTCCGAACGCACTCCGGCACTTTGACCGAATTCTGACTGGACTGCTGAATAGCGGCGAAGTGGAGTTGGCGATAACTACGTTGCAAGACTGGCTTATCCAGCTGCCAAGCGGAGCCTTGACTGAAGAACAAGTGATTTCCCTAATGGACGATACCTTTCGCGAGATAATTCAACGGCAGGATCTGCGCGACCGTTTGATAACTCAATGGCTTCTTCACGAAGAGCTACTGCTACCACGGCTAATTGGTAGCCTTATATCTAGGCTGAGTTTTGAAATGCACTGCGCGCTCATCTTTGATGCCGACACGGTGGCACGCTTGGACCGCCCAGAGCTAATTCTTCTTGTACGCAGAATGCTTGGCTACGTGATTTATGAGGCACCTCTGCTCGACCTGACCTTTTCTTTACTTCGGCTGGAATCAACAGCGTTATCCCTACCCAGACTGGTGCAATCACTGCTAATTGAAGAAATCGGTATCGACTACCCACAGGAAACAATGGATAGGATTCAAGCGTATGCAGAAAACGATGGAGGCCCCGAGGCATATCAGCTGAGGGATCGGGTCATAACGGCCATTTCCAGCTACCTAGATGCCATACATTCTCTTCCTAAGCTGACGGAGCTGAGACCGTCGCCACGCCTATCCGAGGCCTTCGCCAAAGCACATGCCCGAGTAATGAGCAGAAGCAGAGAACAGGCTGAGGAGGCATCCATCTTTCGTCAGATTGCTACCTATGTCCCGCTTAAGGCAGGGAGAGCCTCTTTTTCCTTTCGCGAAGATGGCTACACCAACGCATCCCCTCTGCAGACACACTCGGTCAGTATCATGATTCCTCGACGATCTGTTATGGATAAGATCGGCCATGAGATCAATCAATTCTTGTTCAGACACGCACAGAGAGAAGACTCATGAACCTGATCCTATCTTCTTATTTGAGAATACTGAAAGAGCGAGATGAGCTGGACGTACTGCTGCCAGATTTACTGGTTTGCATGGGATTGCTGCCACTGACCAAGCCGCAGACTGGCACACGACAGTTTGGTGTTGACCTTCCTGCGATAGGACCTGACCTGGAAGATAAGGGCAAGCAAAAGCTTTTCCTCTTTGTCCTGAAGCAAGGTGATATCGGTCGGTCGGTTTGGAGCGGCGACCCCCAGTCAGTTCGGCAGAGTATGGATGAAATATTTGATGTCTACCTCCACAGCCATGTCTCAGCCAACCATAAGGATCTTCCTAAAAAAATTGTTGTATGTACCAGTGGAGACCTGAAGGAGGAGGCTAAAGCTAATTGGTCAGGCTATACCAATGATAATGCGCATCGCGCCGAGTTTGACTTTTGGGGCGCAGATAAGCTAGCAGCGCTGATCGAGCGCCACATGCTGAATGAAAACATTTTTTCAAGCGAGGATAGAGTTGATCTTCGTCGTACATTGGCGCTTGTTAGCGAAAGCGACTATTCCCTAAACGATTTTCATAGACTACTGCTACGCCAACTTGGCCTGGATTCTGACGGGCGAAATATTGACTCCGAAGTTAAGCCAAAGGCACTCAAAAAAGCATTTACACGCATTAATCTTGCCACTAGGGTACTGGCCACTTGGGCACTCGAAGAAGGCAATGGAAAGCAGGCAGTTATTGCTGCAGAAAGAGCATTGCTATGGACTTGGCATCGTGTGCAGCTCGAACCAGAAAGCAGCCGAAAGACCCTCAACCCAGAAATAGCGGCAACCTGGCAGAATTATCAAACAATCACAAAAACTTTTTTCGAGAAGATTCAGGACCACTGCTACATCAAGGACAGCTTTTCAGGCTACGCACGTGACAATGCAGTTCTTTCATTGATATTGATGGAACTGGTTGGCCTGGTCAGTGTTATTGGCCTCGCACACTGTTATCGCTTGGACGCCAATGAAAATGACAAAATCATTTTCCGAGAAAATGCCAATATAGTTTCTGATGGCTTGGTTAGCCTCATTAGAAACAATCCAACCACAAGCTCACCTCGGCTTGATTCTAACGCGATCGACATTATTCTTGCCATGATGCTTCTGTACTCGACAGGTAGGCACGCAGAAGCAATTGACTGGCTGAAGGAAATGGTCAAGCGACTGGATTACACTTTTAAAATCAATCGTTGCTTCCCCATCGATAAAGAATCGGTGGATGATCTAGCTGACTTTGAGGCTGGCAACCTGAGTAAAGAAGAAATTAGTAAGCTCAAGACCACTTCCTGGCTATTGCCGACCCTCGCCGGATGGTCTGCTATCCTTGAGCAGCCAGAAATTTATCAAGTATTAGTAAACTTACAATCAGACACCTGCAAAAACGTCTGCATGCAACTGTGGCATCCTGTTCAAGATGTTTTCCAACTACTGTATTTTAAGATAGCCCATTATGATTGCGGCGAAGCTGAAGCCCCTATTTTATTGGCAGATAATATGGAAGAGCACCGGCAACGCATGCTGAAGCTCATTGAGTCAACTCGGCATAATATTCTTTCTATTTCGCCAGCAACTCAAGCCGGCCTCATGCCAATTGATCTCATAGCAAGCCGACATTTCCGTACATTCGTAGCGCCATTTTATTGGTATAGCCTATCTAGGCCATATACCCCTTAAATAGATCATGCCCCTGTGGCCTACTAACCACCGACTACAATAAATCACATAAAATCCATAACAATATATTATTGCCATACCAAAAGTAGCCATTCTGAAATTTTAATAACCAGAAAAAGCTGAACCCCTCAATCAAATAGAATATTTCAGAAAGAAACATCCAAGACAAGAGTAATATCCAATGTCTAGCGTGAAAATATCTTGGGGCGAGTCAATACATGGAAAGCCCATTCATGTCAGGGATGCAGCGAATGGTCTCGCATGCAATGTAATTTGCATGGAGTGTCGAGGCGCTTTAATTGCCAACCAAGGCGATATTAAAGATTGGTATTTCTCGCACTACCCAGGCTCAACATGCAGTGGTGAATCTATCATTCATGTCCTTACCAAGTACTTCTTACGCACAGAAGCTCGACCATTTTTCCTTCCAACACTAGCGATTTCAGCCTCACAAGAAGACATGGCTGGCCATATACATGAGCGGGTAGTGGAGCTTTATGGCAAGGCTTTAATTCTAGAAAATATAGAGTTGGAGGTGCCGGCAGCTATTGACCTGAGGCCAGACTGCCGAACACAAATCCAGGAAACCGGGGAGGTGCTCTGGATTGAGGTCTTTTATGCCAACAGGAAGAATGAGGGAGACATTCAGAAGATTCGGCGGCACGACATTACCTGCATTGAGCTTGATGTCTCATCGCTAACATTAACCTCCAGCCACGAGGAGTTCATTACAGCCATATTTGGGACTGCAAAACGACATTGGCTACATCACAGTAACATCAGCGGCGTGCAGGAGCGGCTCCGGCAAGATCTAGAGCCGCAAGTCGCCTTGGTGAATCAACGGTATATCTCTGAGCTTGATGCACATCGAGAATATCTTTCCGCCGTATCAGATAGCGTTGCAAATTTCCTCGAATGGCCTTCGCTCTCCGCAGGTTCAGGGGCCAATCAAATAATAAAAGTACCACGGCTAAAATCAATCTCGGTGGAATGGACACAACTGATTAACTACTGGAAGACTGATGGCTTCACTCTGGAGAAGGGCATCGAATGTGATGTTCTTCTTGGAATTGCCAAGGGAAAGGTAGGCCGTCCTCCATCATTAAACCTCTACAAACCAACACTACTCATAGAGGTTCTGCAACCGCATGCCTTAGAGGACTCGAGTGGATATGTACTCAGCTGGCACAATATTGATCATTGGAAACAAGCTTTAAACGGAAGAATACAGCAGCAACTGGCCTATAAGATCAGGGATGAGGTCGCTTGGAGGCGGCGATTTTCGGCACTTAATGCACTTGAACAGCAAGCGGCTGCGCTGCAATTGGCGAACTTGGGAGATGTGCCGGAGATGAGAGTCGGAGCATTCTCCAAGGGATGGAACTGCTATGAGGTTACCTGGAAATGCCTGATTTTGTATCACCACATGATCATGGAGAGTTACCCAGCACACTTACATGTCAGTGCGCTCGCATCAGATCCTTTGTTACAAAGGGTTCTAAGGTTATCCAATGCGACGGAAGCCTCACGAGCCAGAGAAATTGAGCTGTACCTTTGGCTTAAGCGTCTATATGAGGATGGCCTGCTCATTGATCAGGGCCGTCAAAGATTCACGCTCGCACGCCCACCCCAGGATCGGGCTCGCTTTGTGCGCCAGTAAGCCCTGTCAGGGTACTTTCAGGTCACTGTCGTGTTGAAGCAGGAGCATCTAATGCATGCTTGCGTCAACAACCTTGAGGAGAGCTAGCGATGGCAACGTCCACCCAAAAGACTGATAGCCATTCTCCAATATCAAATGAGGCCCTAGCTGTAGTGGTTAAGTCGCTACGCGAGATTCGGCAATGGTCTCAAGAAACCTTAGCTGAGTTAGGACGCATAACCGTTCGGACGGTTCAGCGAGTTGAAAAGGGTGAGTCCTCTAGCGCTGAAACACGCAGGGCGCTTGCAGGGGCCTTTGAGCTGGAGGATATAAATTTCTTCAACAATCCATTTGTAGTGCCTACAAATGAGGAGTTGGTCGCAGAAAAGGCTAGGCTCGAGAAAGAATACCTTACCATAGATGCGAATATCCTTAGATCTGGTAGAGAACTTGGATGCATGGCGATCGCATCGATTGCCGATATATCTGATGCCGGGGAGGCCTCAGGGGGTGAAGAGCGTGAGTTTGCCAGTCTGGTAGATCTGATGAGGGACTTCAGAGATGTGGCATCTGATATGAGCGAAATCGATAAACTGGGCATTTACCAGTCCCTGCAGGATTACCTTGACTCTATAAAGGCTGCCGGCCTTAGCGTGTGCTACGCCTTGAGAAAGACCACCCTCACCAACACCACGTGGTCTGATCAACCTACACCAGTCACAGTGCTCTATCTTAGTGTTTTTGCTGCTGGATCTGAGCCGTCCAATTTTCAAGTGCATCGCAAATTGTCATGAGAATGAAGCTGGGGCAGTTCGTTTTTAGCTTGCTGTTTTCGCTATTGAGAGTAAAACTCTGCCCCACAGGGAGGCGCCAGCGCCCCCCATGTGGGCGGCACTAGCGCCTAGTACTGAGGGGCTGCACTGCCCCCCAGTGGGGGCCCGTGACGCCTTGGGAATTATAACTAGTGACAAGTATACCAATCGACGCAGACACACTGTGTAGCACACAAACACATATCAATTACGGGTGGCGGGCGCCCACGCCTCCCACCCCTGCGCGGTTTTGCATTGTCCGATGCTTACCCCATCCCCATACTGAGTCGGGTGAGCAATTTTGTTTTTTGAGGTGTGCCATGAGCACGAAAGCTAAGATCAAGAAAGCCGTGTCCCTGGAAGAGGAAGGGTTACGCGAAAACGAAAAGAAATGGGGTAAGGAGCTGATAGCCGCTGGCTGGACAGCCGTACCCAACATCATCATCAAACGCCAGAAGCAGCTCGGCCTAGAGGCGCTCGACCTCAACATCATCCTGCATCTGATGTCGTACTGGTGGAAGGCGGGTGAGCTGCCATTTCCGTCCAAGAAGACCTTGGCTGAAGCGATGAGTGTTAACGAGTCCACCATCCGTCGCCGGATTGCAAGGTTGGAAGCGGGCAGTTTGGTTAAGCGGATAGAGCGCCGGGTAGATGGCAACAGGAACAAGACTAACCAGTACGACTTTTCAGGGCTGATCGAGGCCGTCAAGCCATTCGCTGTGGAGGAGCTTTCAGCCATTGAAGCAGCAAGGCAGGAAAAAGCGGAGCGTACCAAGCGCATGCGCGCCAAAAAGCCGGCGCTGAAGGCGGTGGAGTGATGAAATGGCGATCATTCATGCTGAGGGGAGTGAAGTACAGCCTAGATCATCTTCACGACTTCACCCTTAGCTTCACGCAACCGGCAAAGGGCGAGAATCCTGAGCGTCTCTATGAGGTCGATGCTGAGTTTGGTCTGCACTGCTTCACCAGCGGGATCGGCCCAGGCCAAGCCATAGACCCGGAGCTTAAGTATTGCGACTCTCGGGAGTGCCGGCACTTTGACGTGCTGCGCTACGAACTCTCGAAGCAGCTGCCAGGCATTGTGGCAGACCTGCACCAAAGGAAGTGTTTCCACTCCGGAAAGGGTAACTTCTTCTTGGTCGAGATGGTCAGCCCGCACGGGAAGGTTGAACAGTATGAAATCTATTTTGCCGTTTCCAGGGCTTCAGGCGGTAATGGTCGGCTGAAGTTGTTCGTTCAGAGCGCCTACATCCGGACATATGGGCATCAGCCTCACCGGAAGCCTATCGGTTTCTACATCCTCCTCTACAACATCAAGGAGGGCAAAGCGATCCGGATTCCCAAATGAAAAAGCCCCTACATGAGGGGCTTTTTCATTAAATCGGGCCTCTTGGATATACCCACTCTTGGGTGGGAACCGGATTTCTCCGGTGGGATGGGCGCGCAGCTTTCGCTGCTCCGTTCATACGTCCACGAACCGATATTAGCAAGCTGCTAATGCAAACGCCACTACCAGAAAGCTGCGAAGCGACCAGCAGCCTCGAGGACATAGCCAGACATCCACAAAAGCACACATAACTAATTGATTTTAATATAAATTTCAAATAAAAAGACGAGACTACTAAGTTAAAGCTCACAGACTGGGAGTGTGTCCGTGCCCGACTGGGCGCCTCCAACCTCGTCATGCCTCATCCTGAGCCAAGAACAAAAAAGGCGGCCGACGATAATCAATGGATTTCCCCCTCAAGGCTAGTGGCCCTGTGCCCGTAGCCTTGAGGGGGTACGATTTGTGGACCGGGCCGGCTTAAGTTAGGCCCGCCTAATCCCGACACGAGCGCCTGGCACCTGCTCGCGCAACTGCCCCGCCGCCACTGCAAGCTTTACGGGATCGCGGGCGAGCAAGGTGACGTGATCGCCACAACGCAGAATCGGGACAGCCAACGCAAGACCTAGGCCGGAGGACCCCCCGGTGATGAGAACGCGACGGGGATCAGTCATGGGACTTTTCCTTGCGCGGAAAACGCGCGGAAAAACGCTCGGCGAGCGCTGTAATGGTGAGACTGGGATTGACACCTACATTGGCGGGAATCGCTGCGCCATCCACCACATAGAGGCCCGGGCAGCCGAATACCTCATGATTGATGTTGATCACTCCTTCCGTTGCATTCGCGCCCATCACTGCACCACCCAGGATATGCGCGGTCACCGACATGTTGCCGATACTCTCCACCACCATGTTCTGGGGAATGCCGCCGCTCACTTCAGCCACTGCGCGCGCCGCCGCGTTGGCCTGCGGCAGGAACGACGGTGTACGTCCACCCTTGCCAAGCGTCGACTTGAGACCATGACGAAATCCCCTGAACAGCGTGCGGCCATAACGGAACCTGAGTTCATTGTCGGCCGCCTGCATGACGGTGAGATACGTCGTGCGCTTGTACCAGTTACGGGCGAAGTAAACGCGCAATGCATCAACCGGTTGCGTGATGTAAGCAAGCAAAGTGCGTAATGCACGGCGTAGCGGCTGAGGATCATCCACCATTGGCACCATGTAGAGCTTCATCATGCCGTAGCTTGGCGGCAGACGGTTCTGTGTGAGGTGTGTTTTCTCATCGGCATAGAAATGCGTGGAAATGGATGCGCCTTTCGTCACGTCGACATCCGGGTCACGCGCCATGATGCCCACCAGCGCCTCACTATTGGTGCGCACACGATTCCCCAGCATTGCCGATACATTGGGCAAGGTGCGATAGCGGTCGCGTGACGCGAACAGGATTTCCTGCGTACCCAGNNTGCAGATACAGCCAGTAACCGCCACCAAAGGCAGGCTCGACATAGGTGACCTTGCGTTCGGGAAGTATCTCAACGCCTTTTTTTTCCGCAAAGTAGAGATAATTCTTGTCCAGAGAGTTCTTTGCACCGAAGGCACAGCCGGTAAAGCATCGTCCGCACTGCGTACAACCCTGACGGTCCGGGCCTTTACCACCAAAAAACGGGTCCGGCGTTACATGCTGCGGGTTACCAAAATAAATACCCTGCGGCACCGCGCCAAAGGTATGGGCCACCCCCATTTTTACGGCCGCTTTCTCCAGCCACTCGTCCTGAATGCCGCGATAAGGATTGTCATTGATACCAAGCATGCGCCGCGCCACTTCATAGTGCGGCGCCAACTCCTGCTGCCAGTCCGCATGAAGATGTGCCCAGGCGGGATCACGGTAGAATTTTTCTTTTGGCTGCAGCAACACCGCACCATAGACATTGCTGCCGCCACCCACACCAATGCTTCGCAACAAGGCGACATGCTGGAATACTTCCTGCGCAAAAAAACCCTTGAGCCCCAAGGCCGGCATCCAGGCCAACGCTTTCTGGCTGGTGGCCGCCTTTTCAAAGTCGTCCTTCGTCAGGCGGCGCCCCATCTCCAGCACGGCAACCTTCCACCCCTTCTCCGCCAGACGCAGCGCGCTGACGCTGCCACCAAACCCGGAGCCAACGACGACAACGTCATAATCAAATGATGCGGTCATGATTCACGCACCAGCAAAAAGGGAAAACTGAAATGTCGAAGCACGGGAATATCGACAATGGTGATACCGAGCAGAGTGCGATCATCAATGGCGCGAAGTTCATCACGCACCCAGCGCCAGGGAATGGGCGCTTCTGCACCGTAACGCAATGCAACACCAGGCTTGCCATCGACCATGGAGGTACCGGCCTCCACCGTCATCCTGAGTGCCTCAACCAGTCCGTTATCCTTGCGCAGGATATTGGTCGCAGAATCAGGCGTCAGGAACTTCTTGCCCTGCCAGTGCGGCAAACCCGCAATGTGCACACCTGGAAAACCGCCGATGCGGTACCAGGCAGGACCGATGAAGCTGGCCCGGAAAAAACCATGGCGCATGACTTTTTCAGGTACTGGCAGTGAAGCAAACAGCTTTTTCAGCTCCCGGATTGATGCAGTGTGGTACGGCAGCGTCATGTTCGGTTCTCCAGGAAAGTGGCTCAGGTGCGATCCAGGCTGATGCGCCAGTCTCGCGCCAGGCCCAGGGCATTGCTCCAGTCTGCCTCCGCGCCCAGCAGGGCCAGTGCCATGCGAAACATGACGGCGCGGGTTTCTTCCCAGCTGGCGTCATCGCACGGGGTCTTCAGGTGATAGCGGTAGCCGAGGAATTCGACACCATGCAGGAAGGTCTCTACGCGCAGGGCGCCTGGCCTCTCACGCCCCATCAGTTCGACAACCAGGCCAATCTGCTCTGCGAGCACACCGAGGGTGCGCTGACGGTGCCTGCCCACAGGGGAATGCAGGTCATTAAGCTCGGCAAAGAAGGGGCGCAGGAAATCGCCGAGGTCTGCCCCCCACTGCCGCCATGCCTGTAACGCTGCCTCGACTTTGGCCATCGGCTCTGGCGTGCCGGACACCGCCACCATCACCCGGCTGACGAGATCCTCGTTAACGTGGCTGATGAGTGCCTCCATCGGCTCCTCGGTCGAGCGGAAGTACTTGTAGAACGTCGGGCGGGAGACGCCAGCCTGGGCAATCACCAGTTCAACACTGAGACCGTGATAGCCAGCACGGGTGAATACCTCCCGGGTGGCCTCGATAATGCGTTCACGAACCTTGCCGACATCGGCTGCCGTCATGGGTGGGCGACCACGGGTACGCGAGGAAGAAGGCATGGTGCTGGACATGGGTCATCAACTCCTGATGACCACAAATTAATTTAACATTAATGTTAATTCAAATTGAAAGCGACGAAGGGCGTCAGCTGGACATGCTTCAATGCCGGGCGGATCGCGGAGATGGAAGAAAGATTTGATCGGGAGAAGAGGAAAAGCCCCGGCATTCCGGGAAACAGGCCCCGCATTGCACGGTCACCCTTGAGACAGAATACTGACTGAGGGTGCGATCACCACACCCGGCATCAGGGACTGCCGGCGACCCACATGAATGCGGATCGCACGGCAACAGGCAATTACTTGCCGTCAGCCTTCAGCAGGGCCTGCACCTTGGCCACGTAAGCGGCTTCGGCATCGGCTTTCGACATGCCCTTGATGCCATCCCACGCATCGTACTTGAAACGGCCAGCCATGTTCATCATGCCGGGACGGCTACCAGACACATCGCCTGCGGTTGCCTGTTTGAAATACTTGTACAGATCCAGCAGGTCGGCAGTACCTGGCTTGCTGCTGAGGGTGTTGACGTCTTTCTGGGCTTGTTCAAAAGCGCTCATGCGCGGGCTCCTGCACTGTTCAAGGGAATAAAGCGTTGTCCAATAGTACGCCGTGACGCCGGAATGTCACAGTGACCCCCTTGAACAGGGGGCGGCAATCTCTGTCGAAGATGCAGCAACACAGACGGCTGGCTCGATGGTTGGGGTATCAGCAAGCGGCGATCAGGTCGTCAAGGTCACCACCGGCAATGAAGCAGTTGATGCCGTCGGCAACCATGCAATGAAATGCGCAGAAAAGACCGCCGCCATGAAGACCTGTGACACCATAGGAGGCTTCAAGGCCATGGGCTGCCGCAAGCTGGCTGAAGTGCGCTACAAGAATACCGAGCGCCCGATTCAATAAACATTCCTGCATTACCGCTCCCGTCATCACAGAATAAAGCCACCCTCGTTCAATCAGGCTTGATCATCCCGCAAGACCCCGGACAATACAGCGCTTCATCACCGGGAGACCCACCATGCCCCGCATCGGCTTTATCGGCATCGGCCTCATGGGCCTGCCCCTGTGCCAGCGACTGATGGCCGCAGGCTTTACGCTCACGACATGGAACCGGAGCGCGGAAAAGTGTGTGCCCCTGATCAGCGCGGGTGCGCAAACTGCCGCGTCGCCGGCTGACGTGGCGCGTATCAGTGACATTGTGTTCCTCTGCGTATCCGATACGTCTGCTGTCGAGCAGGTGATATTTTCCGATCACGGCGTTTATGCCGGCCTGCAGACAGACCAGATCGTGATCGACCTGTCGTCGATTGACCCTGCGGCCACCCGTGATTTTGCGCAACGCGTTAACGCCAGAGGCGCGCACTGGGTGGATGCTCCCGTGTCCGGTGGCGTGGTGGGTGCCGAGGCAGGCACGCTGGTCGTCATGGCCGGAGGCAACGCAAGCATCATTGACCAGGTTCGTCCGGTACTGGCACACCTGTCCCAACGCGTCACCCACATGGGACCCAACGGGGCCGGGCAGGTCACCAAGATCTGCAACCAGCTGATTGTGGCGGCCAATGCCGTGCTGATTGCCGAGGCAGTAGCTCTCGCCGAAAAGGCCGGCGTGGATGCCTCGCAACTGGCACCGGCCCTGGCAGGCGGCTTTGCCGATTCAAAACCGTTCCAGTTGCTGGCACCGCGCATGAGCCATCGCACCTTCACTCCGGTGCAATGGCGTGTGCAAACACTGCTGAAGGATCTCGACATGGCCAACGCGCTGGCCACCAGCAGCAACAGCCCCGCGCCGCTCGCGGCAACCGCGGCGCGCCTGATGCGGCAGCATGGTGATCAGGGACACATGAGTGACGATCTCAGCAGCCTGATCACTCTCTTTGCCGGCACAAAACCATCATGCTGAAGTTCTCGGCCAATCTCTCACTGCTGTTTGCAGAGCACCCGCTGATCGAGCGCTTTGCGGCCGCACGCGCCGCCGGATTCAGCGCCGTGGAAATCCAGTTCCCTTATGAGCTGCCTGTTGATGCCATTCGCCACGAGTTGCATACCCATGCGCTGCAGCTCGTGCTCATCAATGTGCCGGCCGGCGATCTGATGCAGGGCGGAGACGGTCTTGCCGGAGTTCCCGGCCGGGAAGCCATGTTCCGTCATGCCGTCACGGAAGCATTGAGTTATGCCAAGGCACTGCAGGTTCCAACAGTGAATGTGCTGGCCGGCCGCCAGCCGGAGGGAGAAAGCCGTGAGCACTGCCTGCGCACACTGGCAACAAACCTGCGCCATGCCGCCGAAACATTGCACGCCGCAGGAATCACCACAGTCACCGAAGCCATCAACACCCATGACATGCCACGCTTCCTGCTGCACTCCGTTGCACAGATGCAGGACATGCTGGGCCGTGTCGGGCACACCGCCCTGAAAATGCAGTTCGACTGTTATCACATGCAACGCATGCAGGAAGATGTGCTGCGGGCACTGCGCGAGAACACCTCAGCGATTGGTCACATACAGTTTGCCGATACCCCGGGACGACACGAGCCCGGCAGTGGCGACATGAACTACGATGCCATATTTACGCTTATCAGCGAGCTGCCCTACCAAGGCTGG
This sequence comes from Moraxellaceae bacterium, assembly GCA_003543245.1. Lineage (GTDB taxonomy): Bacteria > Pseudomonadota > Gammaproteobacteria > Pseudomonadales > Moraxellaceae > UBA2031. Next base: position 19,289 of record DPJB01000002.1, read on the forward strand.
ACCGGTGCAGAATACCGCCCCTTGACCAGTACAGGGCAGTCACTGGGATGGCTGTCGCAATGGCAGCCAACGGCAACCGGAGAGCAACCGTGACACACTGCGTTTTTTGCGACATCGTTGATGGCAAACTGCCAGCCATCAAGGTTCATGAAGATGACCATGTCATTGCCATCATGGATATCTTTCCGTTGCGACGTGCCCATGTGCTGGTGATCCCGAAACAGCATCACCGCCAGTTGCATGAACTGGAAAGCAACCTGCGCTCACATCTTGTTGATACGGCCAGCCGGATTACCCGGGCCTTGTACGCATCCTCACTGGCACCTGCTGCTGTGCATTACAACGTCAATGACGGCCCGGCGGCCCACCAGACGGTGCCGCATGTGCACATGCACATCCTGCCGCGCTACAAGGGCGACTCCCGCAGCTTTCTGCTTCGCCTGCTGCGCAAGCCGCTGGATCTGCTGGTCGGCCCTGCCAACGCTGCCGGACTGGAAAAGGATGCAGCAGAAATAAGACGGCACCTGACCGACCCACACAGTGCACCCTGAAGCTGCTCAGGCCGTCATCCAGCCAGGATGACGTAGCAGCCATCCGCGCACTGTCTCCAGACGCTTCGCCACCTGCGTCTCTTCCAGCAATTGCTGGCGCTGATCCAGGGTAACCGGCAGCCGTTCTGCAATTCGCCAGGACAGCATGCCGGCATCGGGTATGGCATCACCCTGCTCCTCAAGCGCGCTGGCAAGTGCCTGCAGGTCATCCGGCACCGGCACATACGTGTCTGCCGCCAGCGGTTCCGCCCGCGCAAACATCAGTCCATCCGCCTCGACACGAAAGTCATGCAGGCGCACACGCTCATCCGCAAGCAACATGACACCCAGCGTGCCATCACGCTGACTGACCAGCTCGGTAAAATGCACCTGTGTACCGACATCCTGCGTAAAGGCAGGCTCACCCACTTCACGCCCGTCACGGATTCGCACCACGACAAAAGGCTTCTGCTTGCCGCACTCATCAACAAGACGCCGGTAACGCAACTCGAATATCCGCAAGGGCAACACGGCACCGGGATAAAGTACGGCATGCAGGGGAAACACTGGCAACTCATTGCTCATGACACACTCCTCATTGCGCCCAGAGCGGGTGGCATCTCTGCGTACATCTTCGTATCCTGCACCCTGCCAGGACAAGGAGCCAGGACATGGAACTGATGATTGCCTTATTGGTGGGTATCGGACTGGCAGCCGCGGCCGGCCTGCGCATATTCCTGCCGCTGTTCGGACTGGCGCTGGGCAGCTGGCTGAATTACATCCCCGTGCAGGGAGACATGGTCTGGCTGGCAACTCCCGCTGCCGTTGTGGCACTGGGTGCCGCCACCATACTGGAAATAGGCGGATATTATTTTCCGCTGGTGGATCACCTGCTGGACACGGTTGCCGCACCGGGCGCAATCATTGCCGGCACCTTGATGACGGCATCGCTGATCACGGGAATCGACCAACCGATGCTGCAGTGGTCACTGGCACTGATTGCCGGTGGTGGAACGGCCGGCATCGTGCAGGCAGGCAGCATGCTTGCACGCGCCACATCAACAGCAACCACAGGCGGGCTGGGCAACCCCGTCGTTGCAACCGGCGAATGGCTTGGCTCACTGGCCCTGACCCTCACGGCAATCCTTGCCCCATTGCTGATTGTGCTGGCCCTTGCCGGACTGGGTCTCTGGGCATGGCGTCGCCGTATCAGCTCACGCTAAGACCGCCCAATCAGAAATTGACCCCAAGTGCCATGTAGACCGCCATCTCATTGTCGCTGCCAAATGCACCCAGCAAATAAAGCGGACCGATAAACGTATCCGCCGCCAGATATGCGCCTGCCGACCAGAGCAGGTCCCGCGCATCCGGCACATCAAAAAGATCGTTCTCCCATCCCCAGCCAGACTCCAGCAAGCCGCCCGCATAAACACCCTTGCCAACCAGGCCAGGCAACTGCGCAATCTGTCGATAATACTGGGCACGTCCATAGATCTGGTTGGGCGTATCAATACGGCCTGACGGCATGGCACTCAGGTTGAAAAGGCCACCCAGACGCACATTTTCATGGAAGGGCATATCCGTACCCAGACTGCTGGCAGCCCTGCCCACCAGCAACAGCGTGTTGGCATCCGACGTAAAGGCCTGCCGCCCTTCCAGCAACAACCGCGAGTAGGAGTCATCGGCGCCCAGATCATCCGCAGACTCGTAGAAATTCACTCGTACCAGCCCGCCATGGTGCGGAAAGCTCACGTTATCCAGCTGATCCAGCGTGAGCTTGAAGGTGTAACCACCCCGGTCAAAGCTCTGGCCCTCTACTACCGGATCATCCTCGCCATCCACGCGCCCGCGGCCGGTCAACGCTCCCACACGCAACTCACCCCAGCGACCAAAAACAGACCCGAATTCCATGCCGGTATCAATCGTTTTCAGCACATAGGAAAACGGCAGCTGGCCATCCAGACTTGAGTCCCGATAATCACTGCGATAACTGAAATACGGCGCCACAAAGAATTCTGAACCCAGACTGGCCGGCTGATACCACTCACTGTAAAGCGCCTTGTCACGACCAATTTCCACATCGGTTCGCCACTCCGCATCCAGCCGGTTTAACCAGGCCCTGCGCAAGGAGGCCAGCGCCGTGAACTCGGCATCCCCCTGAAAGTCGGAATAAAGGGAGAGGCCGAAGCGCACAAAATCACGCCCCGGCTTTTCCTCCGGAATCACATGCAGAACCGATTTCCCTTCTTCGGCCGGCAGGACGTCATAACTGATTCTGGAGAAATCACCACGCGCAAATACCTCATCAATGCGTTGATGCAGGGCAGCAGCATCCAGCACCTGATCGTGACGCACATCCAGCAACGACTGCAGCACCCGTGGGTTGACCCACCGGGTTTTTTCCATTGTCACCTGCTGAAGCCTGTGGACAGGGTGACGACGCAACTGCACAGCCCGCTTCCACGCATCATAGCTCGCCTGATCCAGCTGATACGGCAGCAGTTTTTCTTCATTAAGCGCCACTGCCTCCTCACCTATCCGGATCAGATCGTCAACTTTTCCAAAGTCGGCGGGGGAATACCCCTGCAAGGCAGGCGAAATCAGGATGTCCTGCTCCTGAATGGCAGCCAGTGACTCGTTCATGCTGCGCTGCATGCTGACGTTGACTGCCTGGGTTCCATAATCAAGGACCGACTTCATCTCGTCTGCCTTGAAAATGGGCGTCGATACATCCACCGCAATGACGACATCACCACACAGGTCATGCGCCACATTGACCGGCAGGTTATTGGCAATACCGCCATCCACCAGCAGATGATTCTTGTAGGGAATAGGCGGAAACACACCAGGAATCGTCATGCTGGCACGCATGGTTTCAGCCAGCATGCCTTCACTCAGGATCACCGCATCGCCGGTCACTATATCCGTACCAACCGCACGAAACGGAATCGGCAGATCATCAAAGTCAACGGCGTGGGTGGCGTCCGTCAGGTCTCGAAAAAAAAGACCGATGTTCTGTACGCCAACAAAGTTTCGAGGCGGCAACAACTGAAGCCCCTTCAGCGTCAGCGTAAAATCAAAATAACTCTGGAAGTCCTCACTCTTGCGAAAATAGGGAATGTCACTCCGGCGCGGCTTGTCCGAGAATATATAGGCCCAGTCCGCCGCCCTGACCATGCGCTCGACATCGGCCACAGACGTTCCCGACGCAAAGGCTCCACCGGCAATCGCACCCATGCTGGTCCCGGCAATGCAATCATAGGGCACACGCAAACGATCAAGCGCTTTCAACACCCCCACGTGCGCCAGACCGCGCGCGCCACCCCCCGACAGTGCCAATCCAATCCTGGGCCGCTCCGCTACCGCCGCCTTACCCTCTGCCGTCGCAGGCTCTGCCTGGGTCAGGGATGCTGCCAGCAGCAGTGCAACGGCAAAACTGTCTGTCATCCTGCGCATCATCATCCCCGACCTGGCGGCTCAGACCGCCTCAAGCGCTTCGTGCAAACGCCCGACCGCCACAATTTCCAGCCCCTCGATAGCCTGCTTTGGCACATTACCCTTGGGCACAATGGCGCGTTTGAAGCCGTGCTTGGCCGCCTCCTTCAGACGTTCCTGTCCATTGGTCACCGGCCTTATTTCTCCGGACAACCCGACCTCCCCAAACACCACCAGATCATTCGGCAAGGCCTGGCCGCGCAAACTGGATGTCACTGCCAGCAGCAGTGCGAGATCGGAGCCGGTTTCCATCACACGCACACCACCGACCACATTCACAAACACATCCTGTCCCACGGTGGCTATGCCACCATGACGATGCAGCACCGCCAGCAACATGGCCAGCCTGTTCTGGTCCAACCCCACGGCAACACGGCGCGGATTGCCATACGACTCATCCACCAGCGCCTGCACCTCCACCAGCAAGGGGCGCGTACCTTCACGCGTCACCATCACGATGGAACCGGGAATGGCTTCACTATGACGTGACAGGAAAATGGCTGAGGGATTACTGACTTCACGCAGGCCGCGATCCGTCATGGCAAAAACCCCAAGCTCGTTAACAGCACCAAAACGGTTTTTTACCGCGCGAATCACCCGGAACCGCGAATCTGCCTCGCCTTCGAAATACAGCACGCAATCCACCATGTGCTCAAGCACACGCGGCCCCGCCAGTGCGCCTTCCTTGGTGACATGCCCCACCAGAAACAGGGCACAGCCGGAATGCTTGGCAAAGCGGGTGAGCAATGCGGCGGATTCACGAATCTGCGAAACACCACCGGGCGCCGACTGCAATGCCTCGGTAAAAATCGTCTGGATGGAATCCACCACCAGCACACGCGGCTTTTGCTCACGCGCGGTGGCAATAATGTTTTCCACGCAGGTCTCCGCCATCAGGCGCAGATGCCCCATCGGCAACTCAAGACGCTTGGCCCGCATGGCAACCTGCCCCAGCGACTCTTCGCCCGTCACATACAGTGCCGGCATGCCTTCTGCCAGATGCGTCAGTGTCTGCAACAGGATGGTGGACTTGCCAATACCCGGGTCGCCACCGATCAGCACCACCGAACCGGCCACCAGACCACCACCCAATACCCGGTCCAGTTCCGACAACCCGGAGGGGAAGCGGGACTCGGCATCAACCTTCACATCCCCCAGCACCGTGACCCTGGCTACCTGTCCGGCATAACCGCCGGAACGCGGTCCCTTGGGCGCTGCTTCACGCAGGATTTCAGTAAGGGTGTTCCATTCGCCACACTCGCCACACTGACCCGCCCACTTCGGAAACTCCGAGCCACATGACGTGCAGGCATACAGGTTCTTGTTCTTGCTCATGACATCCGGTTTCATAAAAATCTGACCGGATTGTAGGCACAGGCCTGCTTAAAAGACACGCATAAAAAAACCCCGCTGGATGGCGGGGTCGGTCCGTGGCTAAACGCGGACCATTACGCGGTTTTCACCGCTCCATCGCTTGCATCATCTCCGTCTCGAGAACTCAAAGATGACGTGGGCGAAACTCGGCCCGTGTTGCAAATACCTCAGTGCCCGCATCATCCTCAGCCTCGAAGCGTGCCTCCGGGTGACGATGATGCATTACCTCCTTCAAATGCCGCGCCTTTGCGGCCTCACGGACATTGATCACCATCAGGTATTTCCCTGAGGCAATCGCCTGGTGAAAGGGCTCCAGCTTGTAGTTCTCATGGCTGATGCCCACCATGCCCCCGACCCAGGCGCCAAAGCACCCGATGAGGACAGATACGAAAAGGAAGGCACCGAGGCTCATGGACAATCCCAGCGGCTGTGCAATGACAATCCACACTGCAAACAGTAATCCCGCCAGTCCTCCAACCAATGCGCCCCTTTCTCCCGAATGAACAAAGTCGGTTTCCTCCATGACAGATGCATCATGAAGGTGATGCCGACGCACGCCGTCATGATCACGACTCACAATGTAGTAACCATTGTTGTCGATATTCAGTGAGGCCAGCGTGGAGGCCATTGCCTCGGCGGTTTCAACCTTGTCCGTCAGGTAATAAAGTGTGCGCATGATCTTCATCCTCAGTGCCTTGCATTTTCAGCATAGCGCCTCCGGATGAATGCGTTAGACAGATTGGAAGCATATGAAAACGGGCTTAGCCCGAGGCAGGCTATACAACAGCTCTACGCCGTGCGCTCAGAGCGTCTCGCGTTCGACGCGTGCCGTTAACCTGCAGAAAAGCTCATAACTGATGGTGCCGGCACACGCTGCCACTTCATCTGCCGACAATCCCTCGCCCCACAGTACGCAGGGGTCGCCAACCTCTGCGGGCAGGCTTCCCAGGTCCACCGTGATCATGTCCATGGAGACACGGCCCGCCAGGGGTACGCGCACGCCGTTCACCAGCACCGGGGTACCACTGACTGCATGGCGGGGATAACCATCGCCGTACCCGACGGCCACTACGCCGATACGGGTGTCCTGTGGTGCCACCCAGCTTGCGCCGTAACCAACCGCTTCGCCGGCCTTGAGTTCACGTACCGCGATCAGGCGGGAGCGTAATGTCATCACCGGGCGCAGGCCCAGCGACTCGGCGCTGCGATCCGCAAACGGCGAGCAGCCATACAGCATGATGCCGGGGCGCACCCAGCTGCCCTGCGCCTGGGGCCAGGCCAGAATGGCGGCGGAATTGGCCAGACTGTCCGGCACCGCATTGCCGGTTTCAGCCTGCAGCGACTGCTGCAGGGCACGAAAAGTTTCCAGTTGATGCAGGGTCTGTGCAGAGCCCGGTTCGTCTGCAGACGCAAAATGGGTAATCAGCCCGACAGAGCGCACCCCCGGCAACGCCTGCAACCGACGATATGCATCAGGCACCTGCTCTGGCGCAAAGCCCAGTCGATGCATTCCGGTATCAATCTTGAGCCAGACATCCACCGGTGTCGCCGCCGGCACTGCTTCCAGCAACCGCAACTGGAGGTCCTGATGCACGACGAGAGTGAACTGATGGCGCACCACCTCGGCCATTTCCTCTGCCGAGAACACACCTTCAAGCAGCGTGACCGGTTGCCGGATACCGGCGGCCCGCAAGGCCAGCGCCTCTTCCAGAAAGGCCACGCCAAAACCGTCCGCCGCCAGGGCCTCTGCCACCAGCAAGGCGCCATGACCATAGGCATCCGCCTTCACCATGGCCAGCACCCGTGAGCCCGGCATCAGGTCACGCACCCGCTGCAGGTTATGCTGCAATGCCCCACGATTGATGTGAAGGACAGCGTCACGCATCAGTCTTCATCCTCGCGACGGTCGCGATAGTATTCGGGTGCCAGATCCTCGAAGCGCAGGTACTTGCCGAGGAAGGCCAGACGCACCTTGCCGATGGGACCGTTACGCTGCTTGCCGATGATGATTTCTGCCGTGCCCTTGTCCTCGGACTCCGGGTTGTAGACCTCGTCACGGTAGATGAACATGATGACGTCGGCGTCCTGCTCGATAGCACCGGACTCACGCAGGTCGGACATTACCGGACGCTTGTTGGGGCGCTGTTCCAGCGAGCGGTTAAGCTGCGACAGTGCAACCACCGGGCAGTTCATCTCCTTCGCCAGGCCCTTCAGCGAGCGCGAGATTTCCGANNATTTCGTTGACGCGGTTGCTCTCCAGCCCCGGCACACGCATCAGCTGCAGATAGTCGACCATGATCAGGCCGAGTGCGCCGCCATTTTCACGGGCCACGCGACGTGCACGCGCACGCACTTCCGTCGGGGACAGCCCGCCGGTGTCATCAATAAAAAGTTTCTGCTCATTGAGCATGGCCATGGTCGAGGACAGGCGGGGCCAGTCCTCCTCTTCCAGCTTGCCGGAACGCACACGGGTCTGGTCAATACGGCCCAGCGACGAAAGCGTACGCATCACCAGCGAATCCGCCGGCATTTCCATCGAAAAAACAAGAACTGGCGCACCGCCCAGCAACACGTTCTCCACCAGATTCATGGCAAACGTGGTCTTACCCATGGAAGGACGCGCCGCCACAATGACCAGATCGCCCTTCTGTAGCCCTGCCGTCATTTCATCCAGCTTGGTAAAGCCGGATGACAGCCCCGTCAGCGGATCAGAGGAGCTATAAAGCTGTTCGATGCGGTGAACGGTTTGCGCCAGCAGCGGACGGATTGGCTGTGGCCCCGAGCCCTTCTGCTGCTGTTCGGCAATGGCAAAGATCTTGCGCTCTGCCTCATCAAGGATTTCACCTGACGTAGACCCCTGCGGCTGATACGCCGCATCAGACACCTCATAGGAAACCCTGATGAGCTGACGCAGCACCGAGCGCTCGCGCACGATCTCGGAGTAGGCGCCAATATTGGCGGCCGAGGCGGTGTTCTTGACGATCTCGCCCAGATAGGCGATGCCGCCAGCCTCCTCCAGCTCACCCAGACGATTGAGCGTCTCCGACACTGTCAGCGCGTCACGCGGCTTGTTTTCCTCGGCCAGAATCGCAATCGCACGAAAAATAAGGCGATGGTCACGCCGGTAGAAATCGCTCTCGGAGACAATCTCTGCCGCCCTGTCCCAGGCTGTTTCTTCCAGCATGAGACCACCAAGCACGGACTGCTCCGCCTCCAGCGAATGGGGGGGCAACTTGAGACCGGCCACCGATGCATCGGCAGCGTTACCGGGAAGAACCGCTGAAGGAATATCGCTCATGGCAGACTCGTCAGTGAAGCGCAAAGATTACCCGAGGAGAGCAGCAAAGACAGCTGGCATTAGAGGCCAGCCACACAAAAACAAAAGGCGCCTTGCGGCGCCTTTTGTGCATCACCCTCTTGCAGACAGGTGATTGATTACCGCCGGATCAGGCCGAAACCACGGTGACCTTGACCGGAACAGTGACTTCGGCGTGCAGCTGCACATCGATGTCATAGTCGCCGGTGTTGCGCAGCGCGCCGTTAGGCAGACGCACTTCGCTCTTGTCGACCGCTTCGCCGAGGCCAGTGATGGCTTCAGCAATGTCACGGGTACCAACGGAACCGAACAGCTTGCCTTCATCGCCAGCCTTGGCAGCGATAACGACGGCCAGAGCGCTGACGCGCTCGGCACGAGCCTGGGCAGAGGCCAGAGTGGCGTTAGCCTTGGCTTCCAGTTCGGCGCGGCGAGCTTCAAACTCGGCCACATTCTTTTCAGTAGCAGGTACAGCCTTACCCTGAGGAATCAGGAAATTACGGCCATAACCAGGCTTTACAGCAACCTTGGCACCAAGTGCACCCAGGTTCTTGATCTTCTCAAGCAGAATGACTTCCATCACTCGTCTCCCGGATTACAGGTGGTTGTCGGTATAAGGCAGCAGGGCCAGGAAACGGGCCTGCTTGATGGCCAGACCCAGCTGACGCTGGTAACGGGCCTTCGTGCCAGTAATACGGCTGGGGACAATCTTTCCTGTCTCAGTAACATACTGCTTCAGGGTTTCAGTGTCCTTGTAATCGATGTACTTGGTAGCTTCCGCTGTGAAGCGGCAGAACTTGCGACGACGGTAGAAACGTGCCATGACGTTTGCTCTCCTATTCGAATCTCTCAATCGCTTGCGCGTGAATCAGTAACTGCTGCGTATCGCGGTGACTGGCCTGCGCCAGCATCCCGCTCACCGTGATCCGGTTTCCCGGTACCAGACCGGTCACCTCTTGCGCCAGCTTGCTCCCCGAGACCTTGACGGTGACCAGGGCACGCACTTCGCGCAATTGCCCGTCCAGGTTCTGGACAGAGCGGTGTTCCAGTATCAGTTCACGATGCTCTACACCGGCCGGGCTGGTCCGGGGAGCTTTTAGCTCCTTGACGAGACCTGTGATCCGTACGGCATTGAATTCCACGCAGTAAGTAACCGCTTACTCGCCAGCTTCCTCGGAGGCAGCCTCTTCGGTGCCTTCGTCAGAACGGGCGGCTTTGCGGCTGCGCTTCTCTTCCGCGCCCTTGGCCATGATCGATTCCTCGGTGATGGCTTCGTTGCGACGGATGATGAGATTGCGGATAACCGCGTCGTTATAGCGGAAAGCTTCTTCCAGCTCATCCAGGGTGGCCTGGCCGCACTCGATGTTCATGAGCACGTAATGGGCCTTGTGGATCTTGTTGATCGGGTAGGCCAGCTGACGGCGGCCCCAGTCTTCAAGGCGGTGGATCTTGCCACCGGCTTCCTTGATGGCTCCGGTGTAACGCTCGACCATGGCGGGCACTTGCTCGCTCTGGTCGGGGTGTACCAGGAACACGACTTCGTAATGACGCATTGTTTTGCTCCTTACGGGTTGCACAGCCCCCGCTGTCTGGCAGCAGGAGCAAGGAGATCACCCCCGGAAACCGGCGGCGCCCAATTGCAGGAAGGCAAAGGGGGCGCGAAGTTTACGCGAAACCGCCCCCCACAACAAGGGAATCCACCCGTCTGACCGCCGGGCAGCGGCCGTATGAATGATTGAAGCCACCCTCCCCCTCGGCTAAGATGCATATGGACCTGTATCAAAATTACAACAACAGGCAGGAAACCGGGTGCACCATGAAACCGCTTTCATCCTTTATAAAGCTGGCGATAGTTGCTCTGGCCATAGGGTCGGCGCCGCTGCATGCCATATCGGATGAAGAAGGGCGCCCACGGCTTGACCAGTTCTCTTCTTATGATGCCTTCATGAAGGCAATGGTGGCGTGGGAGTCCCGCCCGGCCAGGCCTCATGCGATCAAGGCACAGACAGCAGCAGCAACACCCCGGCTTCCGTCCACCCGGCCAATCCCGGTGCCCGAAGGTATAGACCCCACCAGCGAATCCGCCCCGCCTCCCCTGGCCATCACCGGGCCGGAGGATCTGGACACGGCGGTAGAACTGGCCAAGGACATTTCGCACCCGGACTACACCGCGCCGGTTCGCTACAACCGCTCGACCCACATCAGCTTTCCCCTGCCGTCTATTGACGGCAGCGACATGAGCCAGGCCAGCATCCCGAATGGCCTTCAGGTAAAGAAGCCTGTGCTGGTGGATGACAAGTCGCAGGATGCAATTGACCAGCAGATGACGCTGGAAACACTGACCAAAATGAATGAGTCGTCAAAGGGTGTGGCACCGGAAACCTTTGCCGGCATGAGTATCGGCCCGCGTAACGGCCCAAGTCACATTGTAATAGACACAACCAATTAGGCCGGCAACGGCACCATGCAAAAGACCACACCTGATGGTCTGAAAAAACAATAAGGATGCCGCCGGCTTAACGAGCGGACCGAAGAGGGGGTTACATGAAGTTCACCAACGGCACGCCATCTGTTGCCTTGCTCGCCCTGCTGGTCAGCAGCAGTGCACTGGCAACCGCCGAGCGCCCCCAGCTCAAGGATTACAGCTCCTACACCGATTTCCTGCGCGCCGTCGTCGACTACACCAAGAACGATGGCAAAATGCCGGCCAGCGAGAAGCAATGCCATGATGATGATGGCGGTGCTGGTGAATCATCTGACAAGAAAAAGAACGCCTGTAACCAGAAAGAAGCTACCGGCGAAGCCAGGCTGCCTGATACTGGCGGCGCACCAACTGGCTCCGACACTGACCCAATGATTGATGGCTCCGCTTCTGCAGAAGGAAGTAATGAGCTTGACGACCTGAGTGGCGCCGAGGGCGCTGATCAGGCCGGGCTTGCTGAAATGGACAGTGCCGACATGGGCAACCCGGACAGCGCAGGGGTTGCTGCCAGTGCAGGTGGTTCAGGAAGCAGCAGCGACCAGGCCCGTAACGCGACTGGCGACAGCCTTGAGCAAGCCATTGATCTGGCACGTGACGGCCTCAATCCGGTTTATGTTGATCCGTCCAACACGCGCACCACCTTCAGCAGCTTCCCGATGCAGCCCATCGACTCCGGTGATCTTGCCCAGGTCAGCCTGATTGATGCCCTCAGCGGCCTGACCATGAGCACGCGCGACCCACGGATTCGTCTCAACATCAACCCGTCCAACCTTACCAATCCCGCAGCAGTCACCGACTCGCGCCAGGACGCAGAAGACTACGAACTTGCGCTTGAGCCGTTTGCCGTGCAGCAGGAACTGCTCGCCACCTACCTCAACTTCGGCAGCAACAACTTTGTCTGGACGACCGACGGCAATTACTACTCTGTTGTCTATGCCAGCCCTGCCTACATTGGCGAAGACGGCGTAAGACTCGAGTTCTCCAGCCAGTCATCCGTGCGCGTTGCCATTGTCGACAGTGACGGCTTTACCGGCTCCCGCTCGGCTGGCGCAGTGGTGATTGACCCGCTCAACATCAAGACCAACACGATTGTCGCCAGCCTGTTTGCCGTCGAAGACAATGGTGATCCCGGCCTGCTGGCCAAGGTGGACATCACGGACGGTATCGAAATTGACCTTGGCAACACCAAGGTAGGCGTTGCCACCGCAACACGCAACAGCGATGGCGGCTGGAATATCGGGCGGGTCAAAAATTTCCTGTACTTCGGCACTGACTCAAAACTGTCCATCATGATGGACTCACCGATGGAAGTGCTGCTAACCAACCCCACCAATGGCACCAATACGCCGCTGATGCGCCTCAATGCCTCTATCGACCACATCAGCCTGAGCCAGATTGCCCTGCTCGACAGCACTGACGGCAACGGCATCCACATTGGCCGCGTGACCATGAGCAACATCCAGATGATCAATACCGCCGTCTACTTTGAAAATGACACCATTCGTGTGGACATGGGCAAGGGTGCCGACAACTTGCGCATGGCCATCGAAAACATTGTGCTGGGTGGCAGCCTGCAGGATCGTGCCTATGGCAACCTGCCCCCCTCGATTGGTGATATAGAGGTATCGCTTAGCACCAAGGACAACATGCAGATCACCCTGCGCTCGCACTGACTTGCAACAAGCGCCAGTAAAAAGGCCGCTCCGGTTTCCCGAGCGGCCTTTTTGTTTTCAGCAGATGTCCTTTTACAACGCCCTCTGAACACCCTTACTTGAGACGTGTACGCTGCCGCATGGCCTCAAACAGTGTCACACCCGTTGCCACAGAGACATTGAGGCTTTCCACTGTCCCGGCCATCGGGATATAGATAAGGCCATCACACAGCTCACGCGTCAGGCGGCGCATGCCGGAGCCCTCTGCTCCCATGATCACACCCAGCGGGCCGGTAAGTGACGTGGCATAGAGCGATTTCGCATCCTGCTCCAGTGCCGTGCCCATCAGCCAGATCCCGCGCTCCTTGAGCATCTCCATGGTACGGGCCAGATTCGTCACCTGAAAAAACGGCAGGCTGTCTGCCGCACCACACGCCACCTTTCGTACAGTAGGCGTAATGGACGCCGACTTGTCACGCGGCGTGATCACCGCATGCACTCCCGCCGCATCGGCACTGCGCATGCACGCACCGAGATTGTGGGGATCGGTCACATTGTCCAGCAGCAACAGGAAGGGTGGATCGGTCAGACCGTCCAGAAACGTGACCAGGTCATTCTCGTCACCCGGTGCCTGTTCGCGCACGCGCGCAACCACACCCTGATGATGTGAGTCACCAGCAAGATCATCAAGCTGGTTACGTTCACGCCACTGCAGGGTCAGGCCCAGCGGACGCAACGACTGCACCAGCTTGTTCAGGCGGTCGTCATCACGGCTCTTGAGCAGAAACACTTCCAGCACCCCTTCAGGATGCCGGTCCAGATAGGCCTGCACCGAGTGCAGGCCGTAGATCACGATATTTTTTGCCATTTACTTCTTCTTGCGTCCTGCCGGTTTGCTCTTGCCACCACCTGCTGCGGGTTTCGGAGCCCCGCCTGCAGACGATTTACCTGACGACCCACCCGCAGGCTTGCCGGACTTGCCGCCAGAAGAGCGTCCACCGGAAGGCTTGGGGCCACTCTTGCCGGGAATGTCGCCACTGCGCAAACGGTCACGCTCGGAGCGGTTGTCATCGCCACGACCACGACCCTGTCCCTGTCCCTTTTTACCGCGCGGTGCGTTATCCATTTCTTCGGATGCCATGCGCGGACCACGACGCAACTTGCTACCGCCACCGACAAGCTCGAAGTCCATCTTGCGCTCATCAAGATTGACGGCGGCCACCTTGATGCGCACGGTATCGCCAAGCGCAAACTGGGTGCCGGAACGACTGCCGACCAGCTTCTGCATGGTGGCATCAAAATCGTAATAGTCCCCAGCCAGGCGACTGATGTGGACCAGCCCTTCCACGTAAATATCCTTCAGCTCGACAAAGAAGCCGAACGACGTTACGGAAGAAATCACGCCATCAAACTCGCCACCGACATGATCCTGCATGTACTCGCACTTAAGCCAGGACACCACATCACGCGTCGCTTCATCGGCACGACGCTCGGTCATCGAGCAATGTGCGCCGAAGGCCAGCATCTGGGCCATGTCAGGCATGCCGGTGCCCTCGGCCTTCTTGCCACGCATGCGGCGCATCTTGTCGCCCATGGCCCCCATCAGCGAATGCTCGGTCTGCACGCGCGCACGAATCACGCGGTGCAGCAGCAGATCGGGATAGCGACGAATTGGCGAGGTAAAATGCGCATACGCATCGTATGACAAACCAAAGTGCCCGATGTTCTCCGGCGAATAAACCGCCTGCGAGAGCGAACGCAGCAACATGGTTTCGATGATGTGCTTGTCAGGACGCTCCTGGATCTTGTCGATCACGGCCTTGAAGTCTGCCGGCTGTGGCTTGGGGCCTGCCGTGAACGGAAGACCCAGCGCACCCAGATACCCACGCAGCTTCATCAGCTTTTCGTTGCGCGGGCCTTCATGGTTACGGTACAGCGCAGGCAAGTGCTGGGTGGCAACAAAGTCTGCTGCACACACATTGGCAGCCAGCATGCACTCTTCAATCAGCATGTGCGCCTTGTTGCGCGTGACCGGCACAATCTTCTCGATCTTGCGGTCAGCACCAAACTCGATGCGGGTTTCGTTGCTGTCAAAATCCAGTGCACCACGCTTTTCACGGGTGGCGCGCAGCACATGAAAGAGATCCTGCAGTCGCTGCACAGGTTCGACAACATGTGCGTAATCCTTTGCCACCTGGCGACCCAGCTCACTCTCCGGCTGCTCCAGCAGGGCGCTGACCTTGGTATAGGTCAGACGTGCCTGGGAGTGCATCACACCTTCATAAAACTTGTAGGCAGTGACACGGCCGGCCAGCGAAATATTCATGTCGCACACCATGCACAGGCGGTCGACATGCGGATTCAGCGAGCACAGGCCGTTGGACAACACTTCCGGCAGCATGGGAACAACCTGCTGCGGAAAATACACGGAGTTGCCACGACTCAGCGCTTCGGTATCCAGCGCCGTGCCGGCACGAACATAGTGCGACACATCGGCAATTGCCACGATGAGACGGAAACCGCCACGACGCTTTTCGCAATACACGGCATCGTCAAAGTCGCGGGCATCTTCACCATCAATGGTCACCAGCGGCAAGTCACGCAGATCAACACGACCCTGCTTGTCCTCTTCCTTCACTTCGGGATCAAGACGGGCTGCCTCGCGCTCTACTTCAGCCGGCCATACATGCGGAATTTCGTAGGTACGAATGGCAATGTCGATTTCCATGCCCGGGGCCAGATAGTCCCCCAGCACTTCAACAATGCGGCCTGACGGCAAGGAACGGTGCGTGGGGTACTCCAGCACCTCGATGCTGACAAACTGACCGACGACAGCCGTGTGATCATCATTCGTGACCAGGATTTCCTGCGTGATGCGGGCATTGTCCGGCACCACAAAAGCATTGCCCGCCTCTTCGTAATAACGGCCGACCAGTTTTTTGGTGCGCTTTTCGACGATGCGGACAATCTGGCCTTCGCGACGGCCCTTGTGGTCGTAACCGGACTCGCGCGCCAGCACGATGTCGCCATGAAAGACGCGACGCATCTCGCGGGAGGTCAGCAGCAGGTCGGCAGACTTGTCATCCGGGATGAGAAAGCCGAAACCGTCCGGGTGGCCGACAACACGGCCACGGACCAGATGGGTTTCATCCATGGGGGAATACGCCCCCCGGCGGTCGGCCTGCGCCTGACCATCACGGACCATGGCGCCCAGACGGCGGCGCAGGGCCTCGGCCTGGTCCTCTTCAAACAAACCAAAGTGAGCCGCCAGCTGATCAGCGGTAAGGGCCTTCTGGCCCTTGGCCAGAAGCTCAAGAATCAGCTCCCGGCTGGGAATGGGGTTTTCGTAGCGCTCGGCCTCGCGGCCAGCGTGCGGGTCCTGCCAGGTAGGCTTGGACATGTGTACTTCCTGTGTGGGTGGCCTCTGGCCACGAAATGAACAATCAGACCCCATTGTAGCGCGAAGGCGTTGACAATCCCATGAAGGGGCTATAAATTGCGCGCCATCGAGCCCAGGTGGCGAAATTGGTAGACGCGCTAGTTTCAGGTATTAGTGTTGAAAGACGTGGAGGTTCAAGTCCTCTCCTGGGCACCAATTTCAAGTAAGTCAAATAGTTAAGGCCGCTTTGCCCCATCTGGTACATCAGGTGGTACAGCAAAGTGGCCTTAATTATTTCTAGCTACCTTCAGCGCCGGAATGGCACCTTCTACTTCAGACGCACTATTCCCAAGGATTTACGCCCCCTGGCAGGCCAATCCGAGTTTGTTTTCTCCCTCCGCACCGACTCACGACAGATAGCCACAACCCGGGCAATAATCTGCCTCCATGCCACCAATACGGCACTGCGAGAGATGATGATGACCGACCGGAAGCGCCTAGACCCTCAGTACAAGGAAAGAGTCCGCAAGGCACTTGCGTCCTTCCGGGTCGGCTCCCACGAATCCAGTGAAGAGATATTCTATCAGGGCCTCCTCGTCCCCCAAGACACCCTGGAACAGCTTCTGGACGCCACCAGGCTCTTTCTGGAGTCCGGCCAGACCAAACTATCCCCTGCACTGCATGACAGCCTCATAGCGCCGCTCCTTGAGGCCGTGCCAGAGTTATCCAACTTTGAGGACTCTGACCCTGAGCTGGCGGTGGGATACCTCTCCAGGGAGTTCATCAAGAGCCTCAGGGCAGTCATGCTGGATGCCAAGGCCATTCACAGGGGGGAAGCCGTTGAGCTGCCAACCACCCACTCACCCGCAGCCACCCCACTCTCCCTCTCGACCGAGCCCGTCATCAGCTCCCTCACGACTCTTGATGCCTGGGCTGAGTACGTAGCCGAGAAAGGGGCCGGCTGGCAACCGAGCACCAAGAAGTCCTACCAGACAGCCATCGCTGAATTCACCTCATCAGACTTCATTGGAAACCCATCTGTTGGCACCCTGACACGAGAGGACCTGATCAGTTACAGGAGTAAGCTGCAAAAGCTCCCGGCACAGCGCAACAAGCTCAAGCCTTACCGAGACAAGTCCATCAGCGAGCTTATAGCGATGGATATCCCCGAGATGGATCTCATGATGGGCAGAACCATCAATGAGCGACTAGGGCTCATTTCCAGCTTCTTGACTTGGTGTCACTCGACAAAGAACTATCTTCCCAAGGACATCACTCATGACATCCTGTTGAAGAAAGTTGAGTCTGCTGCTCGTGCCCCATTCACTGATGACGAAATCAAGCAGCTCTTCAATATAGATAGGTACAAATCCGCACTCATCGATAGCCCCTACAAATTCTGGGTTCCTCTTTTTGGGCTGTTAACTGGCGCTCGAATCAGTGAAATAGCCCAGCTGCAGGTGGCCGACATCACCCTTCAAGATGGCATTCCTGTTATACAGATAGTGCATAAGACAAAAACAAAAGCAGGACGCCGCATCGTTCCCGTTCACTCTTTATTACTGCAAGCAGGGCTTGTTGACTATGTCGACCGCCTCATAAAGCAGAATGAAAAAAGTCTATTTCCCGAGATGAGAGTAGCGTTTAACAAGCCGGGTGATGCAGCCTCAAAATGGTTCACTCGCTACAGACGGGAGGCAGGAATTCCCGATACTGACAAGCTTGGGAAAGAGAAGGTTTTTCACTCATTCCGCCACTCTTTTGTGACCAGATTACGCCAATCCAGTCCAGCACCCGATATCAGCCTGATCCAGCAAATTGTTGGGCATGAGAGAGAGCTCTTTGGTGCTACAGCCATTTATACCGATGAGTTCCCTGTCAGCCAGTGCAAGACCACCATTGAGCAACTCCGCTATCCCATCGATACCCAAGCGATGCGGCAAATCTGGCCAACGCTGATGAAACAGTAATCCAATTTACCGGAGTAACCCCGGTACAAGTAATGAGAGAGAAATCTCCGTTTGCATGCCAAGCGCCCAACTTACTTATACCGGAGTTACCCATGAATCAGAAAATCAGCAAGAACGACCAGGGCTTGTATCGCACCCAGCGCCCTGTCACTGGCGACGAACTGATTGGCTTTGCCCAAAACCTCGTAGCCGAAGACTTCTCCCGTTTAACAACCCTGAGCAGCCCCCAAGAGACACGTCGCTTTCTCACCATGCAGTTATGCCGTGAGGAGCGAGAAGTCTTCATGGTGGTCTTTGTAGACAGCCAGAACCGGGTACAAGCGGCTGAACCAATGTTCCTTGGAACCATTGATGCGGCTTCGGTTCATCCACGGGAAGTCGTCAAGCGCTGCCTGCAGCTCAATGCCGCTGCCGTGATCCTGGCTCATAACCACCCTTCAGGGCACCCCGAGCCCAGTCAGGCTGATCGGAGCATCACCGACAAGCTTACGGAGGCCCTAAGCCTTGTTGATATCCGGGTTCTGGATCACTTTGTGATCGGGGGTACTGAGTCGGTCAGCTTTGCTGAACGTGGCTGGATCTGAGGAGAAATGACCATGAACAAGACATATATCCTGTACCTGGTGTTTGAACTCCTCAATTCAGCCCTGCTCAGCATGCTGGGGGTGCTGGTGCGGGAACTGGCTGACATGCTGCAACGTGGACGGTCTGGCCCCGAGGAGGCATGGGGATGATAAACCGTTTAAAAATCTTAGCTCACAACATCAAGGTTTTGATCAGAACTACATCAGCCTGCTTGGCTGGGGCATTTTTCTTAAAATTAGCCCTATTGTGGATTACCATCCAACTAGCCAGCAATTAGCCTGAAGCCCTGCTCCTGTGCAGGGCTTCAGAATTGACTATTAGCATCCATCGATATAAATACTATAACCAAACGAACAGCGGCGAATATAATGCTCATCAAAAGTGTCGAAATTAAAAATTATAAAAGCTTTCTTAACTCCGGTGAAATCAAACTTTCTCCTGGATTCAATATTATAGTTGGCAGAAATGATGCAGGGAAAAGCGCACTGCTTGAGGCCATAAGTATTCACCCTAAAACAATTGGGAGTAGGCCTCATAGAAGCCCCAAAACGTGCCCAAAGCCCGGCACAAAACCAGATCCAATATCGGTTATAAAGCTGGTCTATGAGCTGACATCCGAAGACATTGTGGATGCTCTCTCGTTGCAACGTGAAATTTTCATTCCTGTAATCCATGGAGTGGGTACCGATGTAGATCACTTTGAAAAATCCATTCGAAAAGGAGGTGAATTCCACGCGATATGGTCCGAAGCCGAAGGAATCACTGGATGGCTATCATTAATGGGCAGTCAGAGAGCAGGTAATTTTCTTACGTTAAAGAACACATTGTATCCATCGAGTCTATCAATAGATCACAATCAATCAGCAATTGGGCAGCGCCAAAATGCCCCAAGCACTTATGGAGCCAGCATCGCCGACAATATTCTGGGGAGAACATATGCATTTAGAGCAGAAAGATTAAATGTAGGAGTTAGCACCGTAAATGGAAGCAAAGAATTAAAGCCTAATGCAGAAAATCTACCAGACGTCTTAAATCAGCTTATATCGTCAAACCCATCCCGATATGAGCGACTTATGTGTCATATCCGTTCAATTTTCCCTCACATAACTCAAATCACAGCACCCATCACAAATGGATCAGCCCATATATCCGTTTGGAGTGTCCCAATCAAATCAGAGCGATCTGATCTTGCTGTTCCACTTAGTGAAAGTGGCACCGGAATTGGTCAGGTTCTATCAATGCTTTATGTTGTCGTTACATCTGATGCACCAAAAATTATTATCATTGACGAGCCACAAAGCTTTTTACACCCGGGAGCGGCACGCAAATTACTTGATATCCTGAGACAATACTCACAGCATCAATACATTATAACCACTCACTCTCCAATTTTTTTCAATACTGAAGATAGTATTCAGCTAATACAAAAAACAGACTTCGAGAGCTCGTTAAGAAAAATTGACCAAAAAGTTCAAGACGAACTGAAACTCTTTTTATCTGATATCGGAGCACGGCTCAGTGATGTATTTGGAGCAGACTCCATATTATGGGTTGAAGGCCGCACCGAAGAAATTTGCTTTCCAGAAATAATCGAAAAATTAGTTAGGCGCCCTCTTAACGGATTAAAAGTACTTGGCGTAATAAGCACAGATGAGCTATCGAACAAACATGCAAACCGTGCATATGAAATATATAAAAAAATCTCTAGCGAAAACTCTCTTTTGCCACCAGCCATATCATTCATATTTGACAAGGAAGGCCGGAGTGAGACGGAAAGAAAAGACATCGTCAGAAAAAGTGGAGGGCTTGTAACTTGGCTTCCACGAAGAATGTTTGAGAATTTCTTAATAGACCCAAAATCTATTGCACACGTCATCAATGAAAATGATACTGAACGGGATGATATTGTAACTGAGCAAGATATAACATCTTGGCTCGAGAAGAACTCAGACAAACACGTATACCCTGAAGAATCAGAAACAAAGCCATTGTTTAATACAAAAAAATGGCGTGAATGTGTCCATGGAGCAAAACTACTTCAGCAGCTATTTCAAGAAATAACAAACCAAAGAGTTGAATACAGAAAAGTCATGCATGGCTTGTCGCTATGTAGACAAGTTATTGATAATCCAACAGACGACATCCTTGAGCTTAGCGAATTTCTAAAGCAATCCATCAGTCAGCCTTCAAGCTGAGAACCTAAAAAATGAATAACAAAGAAAATCTACTGAAAAAACTGCAAAACATGAAAGAAGATTGTTTTAGCAAGGAAATTATTATTCCTTTGCTAAAAAAAATGGGGTTTTACTTTGCCGACTTTAATGGCGGGCCATGGGAACATGGAGTAGATATTATTGCCTACAAAGACAATGAATTTTCCGACTTGGAGGTTACGACTTGCCAAAGCAAAAAGTTTAGAGGAGCACCCTCACGTAATCGAGCACAGTTTAGCGAGGTAATTACCCAACTTCGCATGTGCCAAGAAAGAAAAATTTCATGCCATGATGGAATAGAAAGAATTCCTGACAAAGTCCTATTTATCACACCATATGTTGTTTCTTCTAGACTAGTAGAGGAGCACTTTGCAACATATAAGCTTCAAAAAGTAAAGATTATTGATGGATCTGTTCTTCTAAAGCTTTTTCAAAGATATTGGCCAGAAGCTTTTGACGTTTTTGAAAGCTCAGCAGGAAAAGCAACAAAAACAGAAGCAAAGGAGCTCATAAACTCCGAACTCAATCGCGCCCTCAACATAAATGAAGAAATCGATTACCAAGAATACTACTCTGACCTTAATTTCTTCGTCGGAAATATTGATGGTCGCCAAGTATTCTCAAGCAATATCTCAATTAAAAAAACAAGCCAGTCCTCATACGAAGAGGAAGATTGGCTACAACTAAAATCAATTCATAAAACATTAAAAAGACAAATAAATATTGGGATACTATTAGATCCAATCGATTTAACAGAGAGAAACTATAAGAATGATATGGCTCTGTTTTCTAGCGCAGAAAACCAAGAAAAAATAGCGGAACTCAATGCTCTTCATGACAAGATTTCGTCTGATAAAACTGCATTATCCACTTTAATGAAAAATCTCTTGATTGATATAAATACAATCAGCATTAGAAATTTTTCCAAGAAAGCAAACCCAATAGAAGCTAATGCGAAAGAGTTTATCAATACATTAGCTCTTCTTCTGGAAATACCATTAGATCAGCAAGGCGTTTTATCCATATCAGAAGCCATATCCCAGCTTCAAAAAAACTCGCCAATGAATTCCCATATAAATAACACCATTGGGCTCATAAGCAACCTCGCAAATGATCTTTTAGGTTCATTTCATGACGAAAGAGAAGCTTCAAAAATAGTTCATCCACTACCAAAATTTAAGGCTGAGATTGAGGTTGATTTATTGTGCAGCATGATTAACCATAAAATCGAAAATGCTGCAGAGGGGCTGAAGAAGCTCAACAATAGAAGCCTAAGCGCAGCCGAAACAAGAAGTCTTCTTAATGAAATCAACTCCCTTCTTAGGGCAATTGATTTACTTTTAAGAATTGATAGCCAGGCATTCATTAAGACCGAGCTTATCAGAAAGTCTGAATTAAATAATACCCTCGATATTTCCGCTCACTCATTATTCGATAGTGGATGCAACATAACGGTGTACGGGGAAGCCGGGGCAGGAAAATCCACGACACTCCATGTGTATGCGAGCAAGCTGCTATTAAACAGAACAGAAGAAGAGCTTTTTTTATTTCTCCCAATAAATAGAATAACAAGCAAAATAAATAGCTTAACTAATGAAGAAAGATTTTTTGTATTTAATACAAAAAGTAATTTTGAAAAGCTTCTTAATGGCTATCTCGTGTACAAAGGGCTATCTCCCAACAAGGAAAATCTAGACTCAATTATTGATATCGCAACCAATAAAAAGAAAGTGGTTTTCATAATTGATGCCTTAGATGAAGCTGCAGATCATGCAACATGGATTGTACCAGCACTATCTGAGCTACCATCAGTAATTAGTCATGCCCAAGTTATTACTTCATCTAGATCTACAGTCCAGAAGGTAAAGGAAATTGAGTTTCTAGGAATAACGCTACTTCCTTTCAATGAAAATCAGTTAGAGCGATTTATTTTTGGATACTTAAAAAATGATCCAAACAAGGAAAATCTATGGAACGATATAAAAAACAATAAGCTTTACGAGATTGCCAAAAATCCATTACTTGCAACCATCATATGCACGCTGCATAAGAATGGAATTCAAGTTCCCAGAAATGAATCTGAAGTTTATAAACGTAAAATTGAGCTTTTATGTGGCCTCTATGATAATTTCAAAGGAATCAAGAGAACAAAGTTTGATCTAACGCTACTGCGTGAATCGAGTCGAGCAATTGCATATGGCATGCATAAAGATGCTCATCGAGAAGCCACAATTGACGAGATAAAATATCACTTAGATAAAGAGTTTTCGGGGAAAATTAACTCTGAAAAATTTGATGAAATCATTTCTGATCTTCATGAAAGCTGCAATATTCTGCACTACATCCCAGAGAGCAAGACCTACACATTTGGGCATCTACGCTTTCAAGAATACCTTGCATCAGAGATGCTCTCAATGAAGAGATATAATGAGATTGTTGAGTTAGCATCGAAATCTTGGTGGGCAGGGGCGCTATATTTGTATTCATTTGATAATGATTTGGATGACCTGTTTGATCGTATTTATGATCGATATGGTAGCTTTGTGAATCATCGAAAGATTCTTGAGGTCATGATCACCGCACAACCTACAAGTAAAAGACCAGGCCTGAGGCAAATACTTGATCGCAACAATCGGCTCGATGAAAGTGAACAACTACATGATGTTATTGAAGGCGACTACTCTTATAGAGATATCTACCCGCGCAGCTGGTGATAATTATCACTCCGCCAAACGGACGTTTACAGGTTGATAAAAACTGAGCTGGTGCCAACCCAAGCAATCCTTGGGTGGCCCAGCCATCAAGCGCATCACCAGACACTTACCCTTTAGGTGGATGTGGATCTTTCCCGTGGGTATTTCTCTCCCTGATCTGGCCCTCCTTATTCTGGATGATGACCTCGCTTCTTTGGTTCTTGGCTATCTCGGTTGCAGCCTTGATAGCTTGAGCTTGCGTTGAGTGAGTTGAGGTGGCCCTGGAGTTACCCTCCCCCTTTACCGCCCATCCACCATCCCTTTGGACGACCCATTGATTCTTACCTGACATATCAAACCCTCTTGGTTGCATGCGGATACCCGCATACGGTCAATTTATGACCAATAAAGCTATATGTCGATATATTGGATCACTTAAACCACTACATATTGTGTCACTACCGATATACACCCCTGGTATAAGCCTGAAGAGAGCACCCACTCATGGGTAGCCTCATAACCATCAGGAGCCAATCATGAGCACCTCGCCGAGGTACATAGCCTACTACCGGGTATCCACAGCACAGCAAGGCCGTAGCGGTCTGGGCTTAGAGGCCCAAAAGCAGGCGGTATCAGCCTTTCTGAGCAGCAATGGGGGCATATCCCTTGCCGAATACTTGGAAATCGAGTCTGGGCGCAAAAGAGACAGAACCGAGCTGCTCAAGGCTATTGGCCATGCCAGAGCAGCCAAAGCCATATTGATCATCGCCAAGCTGGATAGATTGGCCAGAAATGTCAGCTTCACTGCCTCCCTGATGGAGTCTGGCCTTGAGTTTGTTGCTTGTGACATGCCCCATGCCAATCGCTTCACTGTTCACCTTATGGCAGCCCTTGCCGAGATGGAGGCAGAGATGATTTCCACCAGGACCAAAGCTGCCCTGGCTGAAGCCAAGCGCCGTGGAGTCAAACTGGGCAACCCTCGCCTGGATGAATTTAGAGGCAACCCCGAAAAGGCAAGAGAATCCCTTGTATATCAATCAGATAAGCGAGCCATGACATACCTGGGGCTGGTCAAGGAAGCAATCAACTCGGGCTGCAGAACCTTCCAGGCAATTGGTGACTACCTGAGTTCTCAAGGGGTTGTAGGCCCAAGAGGCGGGCAATGGCACCCCACATCAGTAAAAAGACTCTTGATGAGACTTGAAGAGTCGAAAGCCATCCCCACATCAGATCAGCTGGCACTCTGAGTGCCAGCCATCCCCCCTTTGACATGAGGGGGAGTGTTGAGGGGATGACCTTCAATACGGCTCTTTAAAAAACTATGAAAACCTTGAGGTAACTCAAGGAAATGGAATGTCACTACCTGCTCCGTTGTCATGAAGACAACAGCATATCTCTCATCTGCGGATGAGCAGCAAATAGGCAGGTAACACTGTCTCCCCAAGCCAAAAGGCACACCTCACTTGCACCTCATGGTGTAGCGAGCCTGTATCACCCTGGGGCAGGTAAAAAATCAAAAGTGGATGCTGAACATATAGATGGCAATGAATGCCAACACTGACGCTCCACGGGAGCAACTCAAACCACCCCCCAACAGGGGAAGGATAAAAAATGTCATTAAATTCAAAAGATTACATCAATAATCTTTTGGAAAGATTCGACATCCTGGAAGTAATCTCCAAGTTCTCTGGTGATGAAACAGTGTCGATAGGCACGGATACCTATGAATTATCAGAAAAAACTTGTCCATTCTGTGGGCATCAGGATGCTTTTCGTATCAAGCATCAAGGTCCTGAATCATTCTTCAACTGTTTTTCTTGCGAGACTGGTGGCGACTTCATCAACTTCGTTGCGAAACTGAAAAAACTGAAGAACATGGATGCGGCGAGACTCATTGAGGAAGAATTCAGTGGGAGTGAGATAGCTACGCCCAAAGTAGCCAGCCCACCAGCCGTGGAAAGCACCGGTATTTTCGCACCTACAGACCAGCAGTTGCAGATCAAGAATGCTGCCTGTGAGTATTACCATGCCAAGCTTTTGGAGGAGCCAACTGCCCTTTCCTATCAGTTGAGCACCAGAAGGCGAAACCAGACAAACCTGGAGCAATGGAAGATTGGTTTCAGTGATGGACGACTTGTTAACCACCTCAAAAAGAAAGGCTTCACAGAAGAGTCCATTCGTGAGGTTGGCTTGGCAAATGAGAAAGGATACGACGTCATACCAAAGGGTAGCTTTGTCTATCCACACATGGATAAAGATGGAAGGGTTGGACACTTCACGCAAAAAGATCCGAAAAAGGAAAAAAGATGGCAGCCTTTAAAGGCTACTACTTTCTTCGGGTTGTTGTTCTATGGAGAGAATACACTTCGCAGACTTGATGAAAGTAAGCAAGTGGCACTTGTCGAGGGGGAAAACGATCTTCTCAGCATGCTGGATGCCGGCTGGAAATATCCCGTTCTTGCTACGAATGGAGCAATCAGCCGGGCTCAGATGGAATGGCTTGGAAAGCAGGGTTTCAATCTTAAAACTTTCTTTGACACGGATGATGCAGGAGATAAATACCGGGTGAGGTTTGCCACCAGCGAGGGCATTACTGCCACACAGTACATCGTACCAGGCAAGGATATCGATGAATATCTGAAGCAGGGAGGCAGCTTATCCGACCTCATGCAACCATCCAACGAGTGGCCCCGGGGTACAGAGGAAGAGTCTCAGCTCGATCTATCGAAGATGAGTTCATCTGTCGCCACTGACCTTACCAATGCACATATTCTTTCAAAGCGAATTCAGAAGAGAGCTCGCTTCATAAGCGAAACGAAAGAATGGGCTTGGTATGACGCCAGCGGCCGATGGATAAAAAACGGGCACCCTGTGGTCAAGACCATAGCAATTGAAAGCGTTGGCTCTGTTTGGCGCCTGCTCGCAAGCAAATCAAAGGATGACAAGGAAGCCGGAAGGATAATCTCACATGCCAAATACTCCGAGGGCGCTCCTGGCCTCAGGAACATGATGACGATTGCTGAGAATAACTCCTCATTGATTGTTTCTGCGGCTGATTTTGACAGAGATTGGTTCCTGCTTGGAGTTCAGAATGGTGTGATTGACCTCCGGAATATGGCCTTCAGGAAAAGTCGCCCTTCGGACATGATCACCAAATGCATGAATGCTGAGTACAAGCCTGAGGCGGAATGCCCGACATGGATACAGTTCCTCACCAAAGCCTTTTCGTATGAGGAAGGTGAAAATGGCAAGGCCATGATTGAGCTTATCCAGCTTGCAGCTGGCATGGCACTGGTTGGGCGGCCTGAAAGAAAGCGATTCTTTCATATCCATGGCCCTCACGGATCAGGAAAGACTGTATTCCTGAATACCCTGACATGCATATTCGGGAGCTATGCAGGGTCGGTCAGTCCCAACTCTCTTATGCAGCCACGCTTTAACGATCCTGACGTGAAAATGCCAGAGATCGCCAAACTGGTAGGAGTTCGGCTCATAGGGGTAGCTGAGGCTGGAGACGAGTTCTGTTTTAATGATGAACTCCTCAAGAGAATGACAGGCGGTGACCCTCTGGTTGTCCGAGAACTGCATAAGGCGCCAATCACCTTTCGTTGCATGGGAACTATCGTCATGAGCGGGAATAGCCTCCCCTCGTCAAGCACAAATGGATCAAAGGCAATGATGGATCGAATGACGCCTGTTAACTTTGGAAGGACAATCCCTCAAAGGGAAAGAGATGCTGAACTCCCCGAGAAGCTCGCTGAGGAGTATCCCGGCATACTCAACTGGATAATAGAAGGCGCACAGAAGTACCTTGCCCAAGGACTGACACTGCCAGATCACGTCCAAAAAACGTGTAATGACTATGTCAAAAGCATGGATGATATCGGGCTATACATTGATGAGCACTATGTGATCGACCCCAATGGCAGCATTCTCACTACCGAGTTCTACACTGGCTACTCTGAATGGAGCAAAGCTCTTGGTGGTATGCCAAAGAGCATGAAGAGGGTGTCACCCTATATGGAGCAGAAGGGATTCCATAAACGCAGGAACGAAAACCGGCACTACTTCACCGGTCTCAGGAGAATAGCATCTACGTTTATGGGATAGCAGAGTAATCATTGCAGGCAAGCTCTCCAAGGACGGAGAGCACTACTGCCGACAATGCTGGCATTTATTTACTTTATTATTTCTTTCTATTTCAATAGTTCTTTTATGATGAAATAAACAACAATAAATCATGGCATAGCCAGCTTTATGCCTACTCCATAGCCTTAACTGAAGCGTTTCCTATGCTTTTCTACGCAGCTATCGCAAAACATTTTTACCTGCATAACGTTAAACGATGGTTCATCATGCCCAACAAAAGTTGACCCTAGCTTGGCAAGCTTATCCAGACCCTTATTCATCAGAAAAGAGTCCCCATCTTTCACAATGGCCGAACCTGACGGATTTATGCAGGCATCATTACCACAGGTATGCTCGGCACAGTATTGAGAGCTTTCCAGCCTTGGCTCCATACATCCCCGTGAAGAGCAAAGTATACTTGCCTCCAGCTCCTGCACCCTTGACTCAGCCTGGCCTACATCAAAAAGGCTCACGACTCCAAGCTCATAGGCCTTTCTAGTACCATTAAGGTCACTTCTGGCCTTAAGCAGTTCTTGATATTGTTCACTCTCAGAGGCACCGCTCCTTTTCCTCGTAAGACCGGACTCCCTTTCAGCAAGAGTTTCACGCACCAAGTCGGACAGCCTCTCAAGCTCGACAAGCCCTGACTCATACAAGGCAGCTCTTTCTGCAAGCTTATTTGCCAGCACTCCTTCGGCTGGAATTGCCCTAAGCTCCTGAGCCCTCGATTTAAAAACCAATCGAATTGAGTCAACTCTCCGAGAAGCCGTCTGGACCCCCAGAAGGTTAAGGCTTCTGATGTCGGACTCTCCGAGCTGTAATAGCCAATTAACTTGCTCTTTTTCACCAGAAATAAATTCTTTATTAATAAACTGCTTGGCATTAGCTGGCGCACGCAATACGTCAGCTGAAAAATACATCCAAAGAACAGCCGGTATGCCAACAAATAAAACCGGAGGAAAGAACAAAAAAACAATGAAAGTCGCTATCAGAACAGCCTTCCATGGATATGGCTTCGTCTCTGGCTTATCCAGCTCCTTCTGAACCAATGGCTCCTCTGCCAGCCAGGCAGCATTTATTTTTGGCCATTGGCTTACTTCATCACTCATAATTTATCTCTCAATCACAGGAAATCCATTAATCGATTACTCCCCCCAACCTCTTTTGCATCCTTTACCAATCAATGATTCCATCTCGCCGGCCAATCCATTTACATCAACTCGTATCATTCTCATCCCCCTGAGTGTGGCGTATTCAAAATAGACCTTTTTTGATCCCTCAATTATTTTCATGACTTCGGCAGGAATTCTTAAGTTTGAAACCGCATATGACTCCCCATCAGCAGCTCTCATTCGATAGTTTTTCGGTTGATTGCCATCCGCCTTGATAAGTACAAGATAAGAACGATCCCACCTGACTGGCATTACTTCTCCAGTTAGGAGGCTTGCTATTGGCTGCTTTTCAGGCATACAGCCAATTAGTACGCCTGTTTCTTCACTCACCTTTCCTTCTTTATCAACTCCATGACTTAACAAATGATGAGATACCCCATGCATTGGGTCTTCATTCTTCACATACTCCCAATCTGACCCGCAACCAGACATTGAAAGTGCAACCGGAAGCATTGTTACCGCTACACACACCCTTTTTGTAAAGATGCTCATATTCACGCTCACAGTGACATCACCCTTAGAGAAACACCCAGAAAACTAACAACTTGTTAGTAAGCAATCAAGCCAAAGCTCTGACCCTCTCCAAGTCAAACCTTGGAGCACTCCCATCTGATGGCCCCCATCGGTATTTTTGCCAAGAGGCTCAAAGAGGCTCGTCTCAGAAAGGCCCAAAAACTCGGCTATCCAACCGCTCGTGGTTATTCCCAAGAAAGGCTTGGCATTGAGGCTGGCGTTGAAGAGGAGTCTGCTAGCGCCCGGATAAACCAATATGAGAAGGGCACCAGAGTGCCGGATCTGGGGATGGCTGCACGGCTTGCCGATGTTCTTGAAGTTCCTATGGCCTTCTTATTCTGCGCAGATGATCGCCTTGCGAACCTTCTGCTGGCTGCCCATGCCCTGACACCTGCACAGCAGCAAAACTTACTGCAGAACGCTTTACATATGGCTGGCTTAAATCCCCCTCAATGAGGACTCGCTATAGGTTGGGGCTTCTGAAACTGGTACATCGTCTGGTACATTTGCGGTTCTCAACAATCAATCCAGTTGGTCGCATAGCCACTAACCCTTTGATTTATTAGAGTCCTCAAAAAATGAGGCCGTTCAAAATTTGAACAGTTGGTTCCAGTTACAAGTCCTCTCCTGGGCACCAATTCGAAGCAAAAAGGCCGGTCAGAAATGACCGGCCTTTTTCTTTGCCCGCTTTATGACAGAAAGCCTCGCCCTGCCTGCCTTTGAGCCATGATCGCCCCTGTCGCAGGGACAAAAAAAAGGGGGCGTATACGCCCCCTTTTTGCCTGGTCACACCAGCCCACCTCAGATGGAGCGTGAAATCAGCTCTTTCATGATCTCGTTGGTGCCGCCGTAAATGCGGTTGGCACGGGTATCGATGTAAGCCCGGGCAATCGGGTATTCCATCATGTAGCCGTAACCACCGTGCAGCTGCACGCACTCGTCCACCACCTTGGACAGCAAATCGGAGACCCAGTACTTGGCGGCGCACGCTGCCTCGACACTGAGCTCGTTCTTCAGCACCTGCTCCATGCAACGGTCCACGAAAACGCGGGCAATCTGCACCTCTGAGCGCATTTCAGCAAGCTTGAACCGGGTGTTCTGGTAGGACGACACCGTCTTGCCGAACACCTTGCGCTGCTTGACGTAGTCCACCGTGGTGGCCAGCGCAAACTCGGCACCGGAGGCACAGATGATGGCAATCATCATGCGTTCCCAGGCCAGCTCCTTCATCAGCATGATGAAGCCCATGCCTTCCATGCCAAGCAGGTTGCTCTTGGGCACACGCACGTTGTCAAAGAACAGCTCACAGGTGTCCTGGCCACGCATGCCAACCTTCTTCAGCGGTTTGCCCTTGGTGAAGCCGGGACGATTCGCCTCCATGATCAGCAGGGACACACTCTGTGCGCCACCGCCG
Organism: Moraxellaceae bacterium; assembly: GCA_003543245.1. Classification (GTDB taxonomy): domain Bacteria; phylum Pseudomonadota; class Gammaproteobacteria; order Pseudomonadales; family Moraxellaceae; genus UBA2031. The sequence goes on from DPJB01000002.1 coordinate 50,202, forward strand.
ATGTCACCGGTCTTAACGGCAACCACAGCCACATCACACAGGTAACCGTTGGTGATGAAAATCTTGGAGCCGTTGACGATGTAGTCGTCACCGTCTGCCACTGCAGTGGTACGAATGCCCTGCAGGTCGGAGCCGGTACCAGGTTCGGTCATGGCGATGGCGCCAACGGCCTCACCGGTGGCCATCTTCGGCAGCCAGTTCATCTTCTGCTCTTCGGTCCCGAAGTTGTTGATGTAGTTGGCCACGATGTCGGAGTGCAGGGAGAAACCGGAGGCGGAGTCGCCAACACGGGCCTGCTCTTCCATCATGATCATGCTGTAGAGGCGATCGACGCCTGCCCCGCCATACTGCTCGGGCATGGTCGCGCAGAGCAGGCCCAGCTCACCGGCCTTGTTCCAGAGGTTACGGTCGATGTGCTGCTGCTCCTCCCACTTTTCGTGATGCGGGGCGATCTCGGTCTCGAAGAAGCGGCGCACGGTGTCGCGGAAAGCCTCGTGGTCGGAGTTGAACAAGCTGCGGGGAATCATCGGGGCGACGGGCTGTGGCACAGTGACACTCATGGGGAGCTCCTTGGTACTCGGATCAGAAAATGGGCCATATTTACAATACGGTCGTACAACATGTATGTTGATACCAATCGGTCACCCTTGCTGTCAACGTTACAACCCGGTCTCTTGAGGCCAGCCGCATGGCCCCGGCTGACCACGCAGCCCACATAACACTTGCAATCCACTGATAAACAAAAGAAAAATCCGCCGATTCCGCTGGAGCCTGCATGCCTGATCCCTCTCACCCCGTCCCGCCGAACCCCATCCTGTCGCAGGGTGCACGGCGTACCCAGCTTGAGCGCAGCGAGGCCATGCGCCAGCGCCTGATTGACGCGACGCTGTCCTGCCTGGAAACAGAGGGGTATGCCGGCACCACCATCAGCAGGATTGTCGAGCGTGCCGAGGTGTCGCGTGGCGCACCTGTGCACCACTTTCCGTCCAAGGCCGCCCTGATCGAGGCCACGGCCGAGCAGCTGGTCCGCCATGTCTATGTACGACTGGGCGAAGCCCTGCTGGGACTGGATGACTGCGATGACCGACTGCGCGCCATGGTGCAGAACGCCTGGCGCTCCGTATTCGGTACCCGCGAGCACGCCGCGATCATGGAGTTGTTGCTGGCCAGCCGGCACGATGCGGAGCTGGCGGCAATGATGAAACGCCTGTGGTCGGCAGGTTACCGCCTGATCAGCGGCGCTGCTGAGCACTACTTTGAACCACTTGATGCAAAAACCAGTGTGCCCGAGCTGATGATCCTGATGCAGTGGCTGTTGCGCGGCATGGCGCTGGATCGTCATCTGGTCGACAGCCCGCAACTCTACGACGACTCACTCGAGTTGTGGTGTGAGCTGATGGCCTCACGCATCAAGCCACGTCAGGGTGTCACCACCCCGCCGCCCCGGCCGGACTTCTGGGACAGCACGCTCGCCGGAGAATAGTTACACGGCACGCAGATTAAATGCGCACAATAAAAAAGGCCGGGCAACATGCCCGGCCTTTTTTATTGGCGCCATCACACCCGGAGACACAACTGCATTCAGAGACGCATTGCCTTCAGGCCGCGACGAATGGATTTCTCCAGGCCCGGACGAATCAGACTGGCCACCAGCGGCAGCTTGCCCTCGAACACAATGGTGTAATGCAGGCGGGAACCTTCGCCCAGCGAATAAAAGCGCATCACGCCGTGATGATTCTTGAGCGGACTGCCACGGGTAATGCGGTATTCAATCAGTTCGTTTTCCTTGAATGCCGTCACTGTCTCTTCAAAGGCAGGGGCAATCAGGATGCGCAGCTCACGTGCCGAGCCAACACCATTCGGATGCTCTGCGCCAGCCTTGATGGTGCGGATTTTTGCCGGCTTGAAAATGCTTTCCAGATTTTCATGCACGCTCAGGAAGGCAAACACCTGGCTGACCGGATAGGGAAATTCCTGAACGATCTCGATACGTTGCTGGGCCACGGGGATTCCTCAAAAATTAAAATTCAGACAAAAAAACTCCCCGCCTCAGACGGGGAGCCACATGATCACACCCGCACAAGACGGAACGTCATGCCTTCTACTGCAGCAATCCGCACATGCGTTCCTGCCGGCATGTCGTCACCGACGGCATTCCAGTAGGTATCATCCAGATGCACACGACCCTGGCCATTTGAAATGGCTTCGGTCAGCACCAGCTCACGCCCGACAAAACCGGAAAGACGGTTATTGAGGCCAGAGGCCGCATCGCGCCCTTCCATTTTCTGCAGGGGACGATAGCGCTGCCAACCGAGCAGTGCCAGCACCGTGGCCACGGCAAACACCAGCGCCTGCACCGTGGGTGATGGTGCAAACAGCCACGTCACCAGTGCCGTCAGAAACATGGCGCCGCTGAACCAGAGAAAGAACAGCGTATTACCGACCACCTCAAGTACCAGCAGGAAAATACCGAAGCTTAACCACCACAACGCGGGGTTCTGGGCAAAGCTGTCCATTCCGTTCAATCCTTCAGGTTGTGCTGCACTTGTTTNNGGGCTGCTGGCAATCTGGCCCAGCGCCTGCACATATTTTTGCGCCACAAAATAATTCACGGCCTGAATGTCGCCCTTGGCAATGGCCTGCGACACCATCATGGTGGCCTTGGCTTCGGCTTCGGCGGCACGCTCACGCGCTTCGGCCTCCAGGAAAGCGGCCTGACGCTCACCTTCGGCTTCCAGAATCTGCGCCTGCTTTTTACCTTCAGCCGAGAGAATGGCGGCCTGACGGAAACCTTCGGCCTCCAGGATCTGGGCACGCTTGGTACGTTCGGCCTTCATCTGCGAACCCATTGCCTCGACCAGATCGGTCGGCGGGGTGATGTCCTTGATTTCGATACGGGTGATCTTGATGCCCCAGGGATTGGTGGCCTGATCCACCACCGCCAGCAACTGCGAGTTGATCTGGTCACGCTGCGACAACATCTGGTCCAGATCGAGCGAACCGATCACGGTACGGATATTGGTCATGGTGAGGTTACGGATGGCGTAATCCAGATTGCTCACTTCATACGATGCCTGCGAAGCACTGAACACCTGATAAAAGCACACGGCATCAATCGTCACCATCGCGTTGTCGCGCGAGATCACCTGCTGGGGCGGAATATCCAGCACCTGCTCCATCACGTTGACCTTGTTGCCGATTTTTTCGAACACCGGCCAGATAAAATCGAGCCCTGGTGCAAGGGTACGGGTGTAGCGTCCGAAACGCTCCACCGTCCACTCATAACCCTGCGGCACCTGCTTGACGGTCATGACCACCAGCGCCACCGCAAAAAACATTATCACCAGTACAAACGTTCCCATTACTGCCACTCCCTATGTAAAAAATGTAAAAACCCGGTTCATGCAATCAGTTCAGCGGTGCCACGCGCAGGATTTCCTCGATGGTGGTCTGGCCCTGCGCCACTTTCTGCGCACCGGACAGACGCAAGGGCAGCAACCCTTCCTTGTAGGCCTGCTTGCGGATCTCTCCCAAGCCGGCACCTTCGCTGATGATTCTCTTCAGCTCATGTGACATAAGCATGATTTCGTAAACGCCCATACGCCCGAGGTAGCCAGTATCGCGGCACTCCAGGCATCCCTTCGGGGTATAAATCTTTTTGGGCACCGGTGCCTTCCACGGATGTGTCAGCTGCGCCCAGGCCTTTTCATCGCAGTCGATGGGTTGCTTGCAGTGTGGACACAAGGTACGCACCAGACGCTGCGCCATCACGCCCAGCAAGGTAGCCGCAATCAGGAAGGGCTGCACGCCAAGGTCGGTAAGGCGGCTGATGGAGGATGGTGCATCGTTGGTATGCAGGGTGGAGAGCACCAGATGGCCCGTCAGTGCCGCCTGAATGGCCATGTCGGCAGTTTCGGGGTCACGTACCTCACCCACCATGATGATGTCCGGGTCCTGACGCATCAGCGCACGAATGCCCTCGGCAAAATCCAGTTCGATATTGTGCTGTACCTGCATCTGGTTGAAGCTGCCCTCGATCATTTCGATGGGATCTTCAATGGTGCAGACATTGACCTCGTCTGTTGCCAGCTGCTTGAGCGTGGAATACAGCGTGGTGGTTTTGCCGGAACCGGTCGGGCCCGTCACCAGAATGATGCCGTTTGGCTCGCGCACCATGGTTTGCCATTTTTCGTGATCCTCACCCTGCAGGCCGAGCTCCTTGAAGCCGCGCACCAGCACGTCCGGATCAAAAATACGCATCACCAGCTTTTCACCAAACGCGGTGGGCAGCGTGGACAAACGCAGTTCGGTTTCCTGTCCCTTGGTGTTACGGGTTTTCAGACGACCATCTTGCGGCTTGCGCTTTTCGGCCACATTCATGCGGCCCAGGATTTTGATACGCGAGACCACCGCATTCATGATGAGGTGCGGAAACTCGTAAATATTGTGCAGCACGCCGTCGATACGAAAGCGCACACGGCCGATGTCTCGGCGTGGCTCCAGGTGAATGTCACTGGCGCGCTGGTCAAAGGCATACTGCAGCAACCAGTCCACGATATTGACGATGTGCTGGTCATTGGCATCGGGCGAGGTGAGGTTGCCCAGCTCCAGCAGCTGTTCGAAATTACTGACGTACTGCTTGCTGACGGCATCACTGGCATTGGCACCCTCAATGGCGCGCGCCAGACGGTAAAACTCGATGGTGTAGCGATGGATTTCTTCAGGGCTGGCCACCACACGAACAATCTGGCGACCGCGCAGTGACTGCTGCAGGTTCTCCACCCATTCGGAATGGAAGGGCTGCGCCGAGGCCACCAGCACTTCGTCCTTGCCCACCTGCACCGCCAGGATGCTGTGCCTCTCGGCAAAGGCATACGACATGATTGCGGTGACATCGCCCGAACGGATTTTCAGCGGATCGATGTGAAACACGGGCTGTCCGGCGCGCCCGGCCAGCCATGCGGTCAGCACATCCAGAGTGAGCTTGCCCCCCCCGGCACCGGCGTTATCAAAATCGAAATTGGCTATCACCTGCAGGGGATGCCAGTTGAGCTGCTCCCGGCCTCGCGGCGTGGTGGAGACCAGATTGGCATCACGCAGGCTCAGGCGGCCATCCTTCTGCAGCTCATCCAGACACCAGCGCAAATCGATGCGGAACGAGAACGGCACCTTGGCAACGTTCTTGAGGACGGCCTTTTCAATCGGCTTTTCGACTGTTTTTTCTACGGGCTTGTTCATGTTGTGTGGCCCCGGGGTAATGCCGTTGACTATAACGCCTGTCGCCGCCCTTGTAATTCCCGCCACCCGCCTTATCTTGTGTGCATCGGTAACCAGTGAAGGACACCACCATGCGCCATTTTCTTGCTGCCCTGCTCGCCCTTGCCACCCTGGCATTGAGCGGTTGTGGCTACAACACCATGCAGGCCCAGGACGAAGCCATCAATGCGGCGTGGTCCGAAGTGCTCAACCAGTACCAGCGCCGTGCCGATCTGGTGCCAAACCTGGTCAATGTGGTGAAGGGCTATGCCGCGCACGAAGCCAGTGTACTGACCGCCGTGACCAATGCCCGTGCCGGAGTTGGCAGTATCAAGGCAGATGCCTCGCTGCTGAATGACGAAGCCGCCTTCCAGAAATTCCTGGCGGCCCAGGGCGAAATGAGCTCTGCCCTGTCCCGCCTGCTGGTGGTGTCCGAGAACTACCCCCAGCTCAAGGCCGATGCCAACTTCCGTGACCTGCAGGCCCAGCTGGAAGGCACGGAAAACCGCATCACCGTGGCCCGTAACCGCTACATCAAGGAAGTGCAGGCCTACAACACCACCGTGCGCTCCTTCCCGTCCAACCTCACCGCGATGGCCTTCGGCATGAAAACGCGCCCCAACTTCACGGTGCAGAACGAGGCCGCCATCACCGCGCCCCCCGTTGTGGACTTCAGCGCGCCTGCTGCTCCTGCCCCCACGGCACCGGCCACTCCGGCACCTGCGCCCACCCCGGCTCCGGCCCAGTAAGACTCGCCCGGCGGGCGTCATGCCCGCCCTGCGACTACCCATGCGCCTGTCCACGCTGCTGCTTGCCTGCCTGCTCTGGCTGCCGTCCCTGCTGACGGCGGCAGAAGGCGATATCCAACCCGTACCGGCGCTGACCAGCCCGGTGACGGATCTGGCCGACCTGTTGCCACCCGGCGAAGAGGACGCCCTGACCAGCCGCCTGCAGGCCTTTTCGCTGGAAAAAGGCAGCCAGATCGCCGTGCTCATCGTGCCCACTACCCAGCCGGAAGACATTTTCAGCTACAGCTTTCGTGTGGCCGACAACTGGAAGCTGGGCCGCAAGGGCGTGGATGACGGTGTCCTGCTGGTGATTGCCGTGCAGGACCGCAAGACCAACCTGCAGGTGGGATACGGGCTGGAGGGCGCCATTCCGGATGCGCGCGCCAAACAGATCCTGGAAGACATCATCCGGCCCCGGTTTCAGGCGGGGGACTTTCCCGGTGGCGTGAATGCCGGGGTGGATGCCCTGATGAAACTCATCAACGGCGAGGAACTGCCCGCACCCAGCCAGGAAAACACCGGAAATATCGACGGTAATCCCCTTCTTATCGCGATAATTGCGGGCATTTTCGTCGGACTTATTGTTCGCGCCATTTTTGGACGCTTCTTTGGCGGACTTGCCGGAGGTGGTGTGGCCCTGATCCTGGCACTGTTGCTGGGCGCCGCCATTACCGTGGCACTCATGGCGGCCGTGTTTGCCGGCCTGGGTGTTGGCGCCAACGGCAAAGGTGGGCGTGGCCGCCGTGGTGGTTTCGGTGGAGGCAGCTTTGGCGGCGGAAGCTTTGGTGGGGGCGGGTTTTCTGGCGGAGGTGGTGGCTTTGGGGGAGGCGGTGCCTCCGGAGGCTGGTAATATGGCCGCCCGACTTTTTTCACCCCATCACACCGAATGAGCATTTCCCGCGTATTTACCCTGGGGCCCCAGGTCCCCCGCCGTGGCAATCGCCTTAGCCAGTGGATCGGCCTGATCCTGATGCACCTGATCGGCTGGCGCATGCGCGGCGAGTTTCCCAATGTGCCCAAGGGCATGCTGGTGATTGCCCCGCACACCTCCAACTACGACGGCGTTGTGTCGGTTGCCGCCATTCTGGCGCTGCGCCTGCAGCTGTTTTTCTTTGTGAAGGACAGCGCCTTCATCTGGCCGTTTGGCGGCCTGATGCGCTGGTTTGGCGCGGTGCCGGTGGACCGCGAAAGCTCCAGGGACATGGTTGGCTTTACCGCCAACCGGTACAAAAACAGTGATGCCCTGATGCTGGCCATTGCCCCCGAGGGCACCCGCAAATCCTCTCCTGCGTGGAAGACCGGTTTTTACTGGATTGCCCACCAGGCTGGCGTGCCCCTGATCATGGTGTCGTTTGACTACGGCAAAAAGGAAGTCGTGATACTGGGCAGCTTTACCCCGACCGGCAATATCAAGCAAGACCTGCCACTCATCATTAGCTCGTTCAAGGGCATGGTGCCACGCCACCCGGATCGCCTGTCCGCTCCCTTGCTGGCGCTCAAGCAGCAGGACTGAACAGGATCAACCCGGCACAGCATCCCGTACCAACAGGTGCGGGATCAGCCTGCCCTCCTTTTAAAAACCAGCACCCTCCCCAACTACCAAAGCCACGCTCCTCCCCCATTCGTCGCTTGTCCTGTCAGGTCAAGCCGACTGCTGCTGCCGGTCAATACGACCCACCCGCCCAGACACCAGACTCGCCTCGCTCGACCAATAAGTCACAAACAGGAAGCACGAGGGGACAAGGACCATGAACACCATTCGCTACCGCATCAGCTCCATCACCAGATCCATCATCAGCACCAGCCGCCGCCATCTCGCCACGGCCCTCGCCGGACTGGCACTTGTTGTGCCGGCCACGCAGGCACTGGCCGCCTATCAGGAGGGCTATCTTGCCCCGACGCAGGGCTGGCGCATCATGCAGCCCGACTACCCGAGCTCGCATGCACTGGACGCGATTTCCTTTGAGTGGGATTACTTCATGATCCACTCCGACACCTTCAACGGCATTGTCGGCTACGTGCTGGCCAACCCCCGGCACAAGGCCGCCCCGCTCGACTGGGCACTGCTGCCACTGGGCAACAATGTGGGCATTGTGGGTGAAATTCCGGGCCAGAAACCCATCGCCAATTACGTCAACATGGGTCTGGACAACAGCAATGTGAACGGCACGCTGCGCGGCATGACCTCGACCGGCAGCAACGGCCAGTACATTGATTACCGTGCCATGCCAGGTGGCGGCCCGAACGGTGTTGATGCACTGCACCTGCGCGGTCGCACGCCCGATTTTGAGTGGGACCTGATCGTTACGCAGGACATGGCCGACCGTGACTGGCAGCGTCCGATCACCGGCGCGTTCACCACCGCATTTGGTTCGGACATTGGCGTGATTTCGCCCTCCGAATTCTGGAACGTGGACATGATCTGGCCCCGCACCAACGTAAAAGGCTGGGTTAAAACACTGGGCAACAACCAGGTGATCCAGGTGAACGGCAAGGGCTATCGCGAGAACAGCTGGGGACGTTACATGCTGTCGGTGGATGGCTGGGATTTCATGGTGTTTGGTGAAGACTCCTCCAGCGGCGTGATGGGTGCATTCCAGACGTACCACAAGTCCGCCATCATGGATAACCTGGACATCAGCTTTTACGATCAGGGCCAGTTGCAGACCATCCGCTACGAAACCAAGGACAAGGAGCTGGGCTGGTACCACCCTGACTGGAAGTGGGATGGCGAGGCCAATTCCTGCGTGCCCACCAACACCAAGATCCGCGCCAAGAACGGCATGTACACCGTCGATCTTGATGTGGCAATCGGCAACCGTCAGCGTCCCATGCTGACCAACATGACCGTTGGCACATCCATCTTTTTCATCCAGGAACACTTCCCCACCATTACCGGCACCATCCGACGCGCCAACGGCTCGGTGGTGAAAACATTCACGGCCCGTGCCGGTGGCGAGTTTGCCCGCACCAAGGACATTGCCCCGTGGCATTCCGGCCTGTGGTGCAACCTGCGGGGTGACACCCACCACAAGGCAGCCATGCCCTGACAGCTGACCCTGTCATATAAAAAAGCCCTGGCACCTTGATGCCGGGGCTTTTTATTGCGCCACTGTTTCAAGTGCTCTGATTGAAGCCCCCTGTTTTACCCCCCGCTCTACTCATCTCCCAACGCCCTCCTTCCGACGAATGGATGTCCGATTTTGTTTATCCCCGCGCGATACTCAAAAAACGGGCTTAACTGATGAGACCCGAATAACAACAAGACCTCTTGAAAGGCTGCCATGACAGGACTATCCACGCCTCCACGCTGGTTTGTGTCATCACTGATCGTGAATGAACTGCTGCGCTGGACCCGCTCACAGGGACTTGATGACACTGCGTTTCTTCAGGCCAGCGGAATTTCTACCGAGCAACTGCAAAACCCGGCTGGCAACCTTGATGCAATGCTGGTGGAAAAAGGCATCTGCCTGGCACTGACACAAATTGATGACCCGCTGGTAGGCCTGCACCTCTCGCCCAAACTCAACGTCACGGCGCTGGGCGTGATCGGCTTCATTGCGCAAACCAGCAACACGCTGGGCGACCTCATCAATTCCGTCATCCGTTTTGGCAACCTGGTGGGCGATGTCGGCGTACCGGCATTGCACCACGAACCCGGCACCGTCACGTGGACATGGGACTGCAAGTTTCACGACCCGGTGATGGTGCGGCAGGCAACCGAGTGCATACTGGGTTGCTGGGCCGGCCTGCTGCGCCAGCGCAAAAAATCAAAGACATCCATCCTGCTGGGCGTGCACTTCAAACATGACTTGCCGGCGCCAGAACTGGAGAAGGAATACCAGCGATTTTTTGGTTGTCCGGTGTATTTCAACCGTCCGCAATCGGGACTGGTGTTGCCCTCGCGCAACCTGACAGATGCCATGAGCCTGGCCGATCCCAACCTGCACCAGATGCTGGCCATGCACGCCGAACAGCAATTGCAGGCACAGCAACACAGTGAGTCGCTTGCCGACAAGGTGCGCGCACAACTGCATGCCGTGCTGGCACAAAACATGACGCCGGTGCGTGATGACATTGCCGAAATGCTCGGCATGAGTGGCCGTACCCTGCACAGAAAACTGGAAGAAAGCGGCAACAGTTTTCGTGAGCTGATGGACGAGGTACGACTGGAGATTGCACGGGAAGCATTGCGTGAACAGCAAACCACCGTCAGCCAGCTTGGCCTGCAGCTGGGCTTTCAGGAAAGCCAGTCATTCATCCGCTGGTTCAAGCAACAGCAAGGCATGACGCCGGGCGAATTCCGGCTGAGCCGCGAGAGCTGACGATCAGTCCTGTATCAGGCAGCCCCGTCCAGCCCGACTGCACGGCAGGCGGCATCGGCAAAAAATTCCCTGAGTGATGCCAGCGGTACCGTGCGCTGGCCCGCCAGCCAGTGACGTGCGTATTCGTGCACCGGCCCCACCACCAGCGCCAGATAAGCCTCCAGTGGCCAGCGCAAGCGCTGGTGCGGCGGCAAGCTGGCCGCCATCCACCCGGCAAACGCCGACTGCGATGTACCCAGCTCGGACGCCACGCCACGCGCGTCCGGCGCATGTGCCAGCACGCCGCGATGATTGAACAGAAAGCGGGCCCAGTCCGGCTGCTGCCCTATCCAGTCAACATTGGCGTACACCACGGCGCGTACACCCGACTCCAGCGACGTCACCCCCTCAAATGCCGCCAGCTGGAACGCACGGAAACTCCGCAGCCCCTCAAGGTACAGCTCGACCGCCACGCCCTCCTTGCTGCCAAAGTGGTGGTAGATGCTGCCCGTGCTGGCACCGGAGGCCTCACGGATCATGTCGATGGTGGTGGTCTCTACCCCGTGCCGCAAAAAGCAGTCCAGCGCGGCGCCAAGGATTGCCAGCCGGCGGTCTGCTGCTTTTGCCTGTGTGCCTGCTGGCGTGCCTGCTTGTGCGGCAGCCGGGGCGTCAGGCGATGTATCTGGTCGTTTTATCATGACAAGAATATTATTCTAGAATATTGTTCTAGTCTATTGCATCAGTACCACCCGCAGACCAGCCGCATACAACCCACAGAGCTCACCACCATGATGAATGCCCTCGCCATGTTCAACCGCATGAAGAATCTTCCTGGCGGCACCCGCCTGTTCAGCCTTGGCGTGTGCCGGGCCGCCCCGTACTTCAGCACCATCAGCCCGCACGTCACCGAGCTGGCTCCCGGGCTGGTCAAGGTATCCATGCGCAAGCGCCGGCGTGTGGAAAACCACCTGCAGACCGTGCATGCCATTGCCATGTGCAACATGGCCGAGCTGGCCGGCGGCCTGCTGACCGACGTTTCCGTGCCTGCGGGTGCCCGGTGGATTCCCAGCGGCATGACCGTGCAATACCTGGCCAAGGCCAAGACCGATCTGGTGGCCACCTCTGACGGCAGCGGCATTGACTGGAGCCGTGAAGGCAGCATCGTGGTGCCCGTGATTGTCCGGGACACCAACAATATCGAGGTGTTCCGCGCCGACATCACCATGAACGTGAAGCACGCCAAGGCCTGAGACCTGTACAACGCCCCGGCACACCGCCGGGGCGACTGCCACTTTCGCCACGCCATCCGGAAACCAGGTTCACCCCGCTCCACCCATCTCCAGTTCAGCCTCATTTTCACACCACCATTCGTCGTCCGCGTGATTGACCTCCGGGCGCAGCGGCCTTATTTTGTATCGAACGCTACAAAACAAAGCTGACAGGCCGGCCCATGGCAAGACCACGACAGATTGACGACAACAAGCTGCTGCAGCGCGCCATGATGGTGTTCTGGCAGAACGGCTTTGGCGCCACCGGCATTCGCGAGCTGGAAGATGCCACCGGGCTGCGTGCCCCCAGCCTGTACAACCGCTTTGGCTCGAAAGAAGGGCTGTTTGAAGCCGCCCTCGAACATTACCTGCAGATGGTTGTGGGCTGGCGTGTCCGGCATTTTCTGGAAGGCGCAGATGCCGTGCCGCCGGATGATCGCGACCGCAAGGAAGCCTATGACAAACAGGATGCCCTTGCCGGCCTGCGCCGCTTTCTGGAAACCACCTACGACTATGCAGACAGCAGGCACCCGGCCATGGCCTGCCTGCTGGTGAATACGTCGATGGAAATGGGCGGCACGCAAGGCGCGGTGGATGCCGTGCTGCTGCGGGGCGCACAAAAAATACGTGCCGGTTTTGAGCACAACCTGCAACGCCTGCAACGCGATGGTCGCCTGCCGGCAGACGCCGACATTTCCGCACACGCCGAACACCTGCAACTGTGCCTGCAAGGCCTGCTGGTCAGCAGCCGCATGGACGAAGACAAGGCCTCACTGGCCCGTAAAGTTGGCCTGATCCTTTCCACCCTGCCACTCATTGTGCCTCCGACATCAACTCCGCCATCACAACTACAATCAATGCTGCCACGGAAGAAAACCCCATGAAATTCCTGCGTACCCCTGATGAACGTTTTGCCAACCTGCCCGGCTACGCCTTTGCACCGCACTACCTGATGGTGGACGACACCGAAGGTGGCGAACTGCGCATGCATTATCTGGATGAAGGACAAGCGGATGCGCCCGTTGTGCTGATGCTGCACGGCGAACCGTCATGGAGTTTTTTGTACCGCAAGATGATTCCGGTGGTGACTGCCGCCGGGTATCGCGTGATTGCGCCCGACCTGATCGGCTTTGGCCGCTCCGACAAGCCAACGCAGCGCACGGACTACACCTATCAGCGTCATGTTGACTGGGTGCGTTCGTTACTGCTGCAACTGGGCCTTACCAACATCACGCTGGTGTGCCAGGACTGGGGCGGGCTGATCGGGCTGCGTCTGGTTGGCGAACACCCGGAGTTGTTTGCACGTGTGGTGGCCGCCAATACCATGCTGCCCACCGGCGACTTTCATCCTGGCGAGGCCTTCCTGAAATGGCAGGAGTTTTCGCAGACAACACCCGTGTTTACTACCGGCAAAATTGTGGCCGGCGGCTGTGCAACACCGCTGTCAGACGACGTGGTGGCCGCGTATGACGCGCCATTTCCGGACGAAAGCTACAAGGAGGGTGCGCGACAGTTTCCAAAGCTGGTGCCGGTCACGCCGGATGATCCCGCCACCCCGGCAAATCGCGCTGCGTGGCAAGTACTGTTCCAGTTTCACAAACCGTTTTTGTGCGCCTTCAGCGACAAGGACAAGATCACCGCTGCGGCAGAGCCCGTGATACGCAAGCTGATTCCGGGTTGCGCGGGGCAACCACACACCACCATCGAGAATGGCGGGCACTTCTTGCAGGAAGATCAGGGCGAGACACTGGCAAAGGTGGTGGTGGATTTCATGCAGGCAACCGCCAGCACGACTGACTGATTACCCTGAATCATCTGATCACTACCAGAAAGCGGAACAGCATGCAGTGCGCCGGGAATTATCCGGACCACTGCATGCCTCCTGGCCATCAGCCAGGCAGCGTCAGGACTAGTTGGTGGCGTTTACTTTCACAACCTTCAGGTTGCTGCTGTCAACGCTATCAACGCCCTTGATCTGCGTGGCCAGGCTGATCGCCTGATCACGTGCCGCCGGCGTGCCCACTTCACCAGACAGCATGACCACATGCTTTTTGGTGATGACATTGATCTGCAGGCCCTTGGTCAGACTGTCGGCCAGCAACACTGACTTTACCTTGGTGGTAATCCAGCTGTCCGACACCGCACGCCCGGCGTCTTTTGTGACGGCCTTTGTCTTGTCGCCAATTTCAGTGGCAATCGATGGCGTATAGATATTGTTCTGCACGCCCAGCGCGCCTTCGGCATGCTTGGCCAGCTCTTCTGCCACATTCTTTGTGGCGGTATCCGGCGCGGTGCCCTTGAGCATCACGATACCGTTGACGGTCGTGACACTGATGTCGGTGCCTTTAAGACGGGCATCTTCCATGAAGCGGGCTTTTACGCGACCGGTGATGACGGCATCGCTGATGGCAACACTGGCGCTGCTGCTGTGCGGCTTTTCATCATCCGCCGCAAACACGGCACCACTAAAGCCAAGCACTGCAGTAGCAAGTGCCACCGACAAAACCGAACGGGACAGGAATCTGGTATTCATGTGTTTCTCCGAGGTATAACCGGACAACCGGAAAAATTGCGGCTGTCGTGATCAGGCCTGCATCCTGTGCCCGGCAGGCCACCCCGTCTGTACGGCCTCGTACACAGCACAGTCACTACACACAACGCCACACAGTCGCTACACACGACTGCATACAGCACCACGCAGCACTCCCCGGCACCCGGCCCTGCCCGGCAATCCGCCGCCTTGTCTGGCCAGTCCTCTCCCGCCCTGACCCCTGCCCAGACTCATGCCCAGACTCCTGGCCGGGCCCCTGCCCGACCGGAATACAGCCCCGGAAATACCCCCGGCGACCATCATCACGTAAAAAAATGACGAACATGGCCCCGGAGGCCCCGTCCTTTCTTAACTTGCGCCCCGCCTTCCGCTACAATTCGCGCCTGTTTTTTCACCAGTTGTACCGACCCCGGCGCGCTCAGGGCCACAAGCTCTGTCCGTTTCAGCCGGCATAACCATTCAGCCAGTAGAGGAAGCCACCGTGCTCGAAGCCTACCGTCAACACGTTGCCGAACGCGCCGCCCTGGGCGTACCCCCCAAGCCCCTCGATGAAAAGCAGGTTGCCGATCTGGTCGCCCTGCTGAAGAACCCGCCCAAGGGCGAGGAAGCCTTCCTCGTGGACCTGCTGGAAAACCGTGTGCCGGCCGGTGTCGACCCCGCCGCCTACGTGAAGGCCGCCTTCCTGGCCGCCGTCACCAAGGGTGAAGCTGCTTCTCCGCTGGTCACCAAGGAACGCGCCGTTTACCTGCTGGGCACCATGCTCGGTGGCTACAACGTCGAGCCGCTGGTCAGCCTGCTGGCCGATGCCACCCTGGGTGCCATTGCTGCCGACGCCCTGAAGAAGACCCTGCTGGTGTTCGACTCCTTCCACGACGTGGAAGAACTGGCCAAGGCCGGTAACGCCAATGCCAAAGCCGTGCTGCAGAGCTGGGCCGATGCCGAATGGTTCACCAGCCGCCCAAACGTGCCGACCGAAATCAAGGTCACCGTATTCAAGGTGACGGGTGAGACCAACACCGACGACCTGTCGCCTGCCCAGGACGCCTGGAGCCGCCCGGATATTCCGCTGCACGCCAACGCCATGCTCAAGAACGNNGGTACCGGCTCCAGCCGCAAGTCCGCCACCAACTCCGTACTGTGGTTTACCGGCGACGACCTGCCGCACATCCCCAACAAGCGTGACGGCGGCGTGTGCATCGGCTCCAAGATTGCCCCGATCTTCTTCAACACCATGGAAGATGCCGGCGCCCTGCCGATCGAACTGGATGTTGGCCAGATGGGCATGGGCGACGAAATCGTCCTGCACATCAACCACGACAGCGCCGAAGTGACCGCCACCAAGAACGGTGCCGAGATTGCCAAGGCCCCGCTGAAGACCCCCGTGCTGCTGGACGAAGTGCGTGCCGGTGGCCGTATCAACCTGATCATCGGCCGTGGCCTTACCGCCAAGGCACGTGAAGCTCTGGGCCTGCCTGCCTCCACCCTGTTCCGCACCCCGGTACAGCCTGGCGACACCGGCAAGGGCTACACCCAGGCGCAGAAGATGGTTGGTCGTGCTTGCGGCCTGCCGGAAGGCAAGGGCGTGCGCCCGGGCACCTACTGCGAACCGAAGATGA
>DPJB01000001.1 GCA_003543245.1 Moraxellaceae bacterium
GACCTGATGCAGAACGTGGAGTTCAAGGTGTTCGCCGGCCCGGCCAAGGATCCGAAGGGCCGTATCGTTGCCCTGCGCGTTCCCGGTGGCGGCGCTATGCCGCGCAGCCAGATCGATGAATACACCAAGTTCGTCGGCATCTATGGTGCCAAGGGTCTGGCTTACATCAAGGTCAACGACCTGGCGGCCGGCATCGAAGGCCTGCAATCCCCCATCGTGAAGTTCATCGAACCGATCGTGATGGAACTGCTGCAGCGCGTGGGCGCCGAAAACGGCGACCTGGTGTTCTTCGGTGCCGACAAGGCCAGGATCGTCAACGATGCCATGGGCGCCCTGCGCGTTCGCGTTGGTCACGACCTCAAGCTGGCCACCTGTGAATGGGCCCCGCTGTGGGTAGTCGACTTCCCGATGTTCGAAGAGACCGAAGATGGTCACTGGACCTCGGTTCACCACCCCTTCACCATGCCCAAGTGCGATGTGGAAACACTGACCAGCAACCCGGGCGCGGCGCTCTCCGTAGCTTATGACTTCGTGCTGAACGGTACCGAAATCGGCGGCGGCTCGCTGCGTATCTACAACATGGACATGCAGAAGGCCGTGTTCAAGGCGCTGGGCATCTCGGATGAAGAAGCCAACGAGAAGTTCAGCTTCCTGCTGGATGCGCTCAAGTATGGCGCGCCTCCCCATGGCGGCCTCGCCTTCGGTCTGGATCGCCTGATCATGCTGATGACCGGTGCCACCAGCATCCGTGACGTGATTGCCTTCCCGAAGACCAAGACGGCAGAGTGCCTGATGACGCATGCCCCGGCACCGGTTGATGGCAAGCAGCTGCGTGATCTGGGCATCCGCGTGCGCGAAAAAGAAAAAGCAGCCGAATAATCCTGTTCAATCCCCTCTCCCGCCCTTCGTGGACGGGAAAGCAGATACACGAGGAAGAGAAGCATGGCCGGACACAGTAAATGGGCCAACATCAAGCACCGCAAGGCACGTCAGGACGCGGTAAAAGGCAAGGTATTTACCAAGTACATTCGTGAAATCGTCACGGCGGCCCGCATGGGCGGCCCGAGCGAAGCAGACAACCCTCGCTTGCGTGCCATTGTCGCCAAGGCGCTCACCGCCAACATGACACGCGATGTGGTCAATCGCGCGATCCAGCGTGGCGCAGGTGGTGACGACGACAAGAAACTCGACGAACTAACCTATGAAGGTTATGGCGTGGGTGGCGTGGCCGTGATTGTGGAAACCATGACCGACAACCTGAACCGTACCGTCAGCGAAGTACGTCATGCCTTTTCCAAGCATGGCGGCAATCTCGGCACCAATGGCTCGGTCGCCTATCTCTTCAACAAGCGTGGCGAGATTTTCTTCCCCGCCGGCGTCAATGAAGACAAGGTAATGGAAGTCGCGCTGGAATCCGGCGCCGATGATGTGCAGAGTGATGAAGACGGCGTGACGGTCGTGACAACACCGGAAGCCTTCGGTGCCGTGCTTGATGCACTGGATGCAGCCGGCCTCAAGCCGGAAAGCTCGGAAGTGACGATGTCCCCTTCGACCCAGGCAGAGATCACTGATGTCGACCAGGCAGAGAAGATCATGAAAATGATCGACATGCTGGAAGACCTGGACGATGTGCAGAACGTCTACACGAATGCGGACTTCTCCGCAGACGTTATGGCAGAGCTGAACAAGTAAGCCAGACCAGTAACAGGGCCGCGCAAGCGGCCTTGTTGTTTCAGGGATCGTCGACATGCCCATCATTCTCGGAATTGACCCAGGCTCCCGCATCACCGGCTTCGGCGTGATTGACTCTGATGGCACCCGGCATCGCTATATCGCTTCGGGCTGCATCAGGATGGCAGAGCTGTCACTGCCCGAACGCCTGCATCGCATCTATGCCGGCATTACCGAAATCGTCGCCACCTACCATCCCGAACAGTCCGCCATCGAACAGGTCTTCCTGTCGAATAATGCCGATTCGGCCCTGAAGCTGGGGCAGGCCCGCGGCGCCGCCATTGTGGCGCTGATGAACCACAACCTGCCGGTATCGGAATACTCGGCGCGGCAGGTGAAGCTGGCCGTGGTGGGAAAGGGATCGGCATTGAAAGAGCAGGTACAGCACATGGTGGTGCGCCTGCTGTCACTGGATAAATCTCCACCGGCTGATGCTGCCGATGCGCTTGCCATTGCCCTCTGCCATGCCCAGGCCTCCAGTTCACTGGCCCGGATTGCAGGCGCCGAACACCTCCGCAGCGGCCGAGCACGAGAATAAAACTACTGTACGTGTAGCCAGTTAACTGCAGCTGTGGTACTTAAGTCAAAGTCATCACAAATGTGGGAGCGGCTTCAGCCGCGAATGTGCTGGCAGCGAAAAAGTCCATTCGCGGCTGAAGCCGCCCCCACACGACAGCCACCAATTGCCTTGAGAACAAGACGTGATAGCCCGCCTGACAGGAACGCTTATCGAGAAACAGCCACCGGTACTGGTAGTGGATGTGAATGGTGTGGGTTACGAGCTGGAAGCACCGATGAGCACCTTCTACAAGGTTACCCTTGGCGCAACCGTCACCCTGCATGTGCATCAGGTCGTGCGTGAGGATGCCAATCTTCTGTACGGCTTTGCCTCGCGCGAAGAGCGCGACATGTGCCGCACCCTTCTCAAGGTCAACGGCGTCGGGCCAAAGATGGCACTGGCCATTTTGTCCGGCATGGAAGCCGATGCCTTTGCCGCCTGCATCCGCCAGGGCGATGTCACCACCCTTACCCGCATTCCGGGTGTCGGCAAGAAAACCGCTGAACGTCTGATCATTGAAATGCGGGACCGGGTGGGTGATGGTACTGCCGGCCTCAACCTGCTCGCCGGTGAGGCCGTACCAGCCACCCCTGAGCGTGATGCCGTCACTGCACTCATTGCATTGGGTTACAAACCAGCCGAGGCCGAGCGTGCTGTCGGCCGCATCAAGGCGGATAATGCCAGCGCCGAAGACCTGATCCGGCAAGCCCTGAAGGGCATGGTCAGGGCATGATTCGACGAGGAATGCGGGAGAGGAATGCATGAGTCTGCTTGAAACCGATGATCGCCTGATCTCGCCTACTGCCCCTGCCGGCAAGCGCGAAGAAGCCATCGACCGCGCCATTCGTCCCACCCGCCTCGACGACTATATCGGCCAACCGCAAGTGCGCGCCCAGATGGAGATATTCATCCATGCCGCGCGTTCCCGCAGCGAGGCACTGGATCACACCCTGATTTTCGGGCCACCCGGGCTGGGCAAGACCACCCTCGCCAACATCATTGCGCGCGAAATGGGCGGCAGCCTGAAGTCCACCTCCGGCCCGGTGCTGGAGAAGGCTGGCGACCTCGCCGCCCTGCTCACCAACCTGGAAGCCGGCGACGTACTTTTCATTGATGAAATCCATCGCTTGTCCCCCGTGGTAGAGGAAATCCTCTATCCGGCCATGGAGGATTATCAACTGGATATTGTGATCGGCGAAGGCCCTGCAGCACGCTCGATCAAGCTTGATTTGCCACCATTCACACTGGTTGGTGCCACCACACGAGCAGGCCTGCTGACGTCACCACTGCGTGACCGTTTCGGCATTGTGCAGCGTCTGGAGTTCTACTCGGTCGCCGATCTTTCACACATCGTCACCCGCTCGTCCTCCCTGCTGAAAGTACCGATGGATGCCGAAGGCGCCAACGAAATTGCGCGCCGCTCACGCGGCACGCCCCGCATTGCCAACCGGCTGCTGCGCCGGGTGCGTGACTATGCCGAGGTAAAAGCTGACGGCAACATTACGGCCGATGTTGCCAGCAGCGCGCTCAACATGCTGGATGTGGATCAGCACGGGTTTGACGGCATGGACCGGCGCTTCATGCTCACCCTCATCGAAAAGTTCGGTGGTGGCCCTACCGGTATCGAATCACTGGCAGCCGCACTGAGTGAAGACGCCGGCACTCTGGAAGATGTGATCGAGCCCTACCTCATCCAGCAAGGCTTTGTCATGCGTACCTCACGCGGCCGCATTGCCACCCCGCACGCCTATCTGCATTTCGGCCTCAAGACGCCGGAACGGCTGCAGGAACACATGAACCAGAACCAGACGGGCCTTTTCTGATATGGCACTCTCCATGCCGCTGCTGGAATACATTTTTCCAGTCCGCGTTTACATTGAAGACACGGACGGCGGCGGCATCGTCTATTACGTTAACTACCTGAAATTCATGGAACGTGCCCGCACGGAATTCCTGCGCCATCTCGGCTTTGATCATTACCTGCATGCAGAAGAAGACTTCATGTTTGTGGTCAGGGGAGCAGAGGTGCGCTACTTCCAGCCGGCACGCATGGATGATGCACTGACGGTCAGTGCACAAATACAGTCACTGGGGCGTGCGTCACTGGTATTCCGGCAGGAAGTCCGACGTGGAGACACCGTGATGTGCAGCGGCCAGATTGATATTGCCTGCGTCAAACGATCCGACCTGAAACCTCGTGCACTGCCCGAGCGTCTGGTTGAACTGCTGAAATCCCGATACGGAAAGAACTGATGAATACACCTGTCGACATGTCCATATGGCATCTTGTCAGCCATGCCAGCTTTGTCGTGCAACTGGTCATGCTGCTGCTGATTGCTGCTTCGGTATGGTCATGGAACATCATTTTTCAGCGCAGAACCCTCTATCGCAATGCCACACAGGCCGCTGATGCGTTTGATACCGAATTCTGGTCCGGTGGCGACATCAATGCCCTGCATGCCCGCCTCACACGCGAACAGGATCTGCAGGGACAGGCGAGCATTTTCCGGGCAGGCTTCAAGGAGTTCATGCGACTGCGTGAAAAAGGGGCCGATGCCGACGCTGTCATGCAGGGCGTGACACGCTCCATGCGGATTGCCGTCACCCAGGAGCAGTCCCGACTGGAGGCCAGCCTGAATTTTCTGGCCAGTGTCGGCTCCACCAGCCCCTATGTCGGCCTGTTTGGCACTGTCTGGGGCATCATGACCTCCTTCATGGGACTCGCCAAGGTGCAGCAAGCCACCCTTGCCGTGGTCGCTCCCGGCATTGCCGAGGCTCTGATTGCAACGGCCATCGGCCTGTTTGCGGCCATTCCTGCCGTGCTTGCCTACAACCGTTTTTCTGCCAGCAGTAACGACCTGCTGACACGCTACGAAACATTTGCCGATGAATTCCTGGGTATCCTGCACCGTGAAGCCCATGGCAAACACTGACACGCCCCCTCGCTACCATCAGGAACATGACTGATCATGGAAAGCACCTTTCGCCGTGAGCGGAAAAAACCGGTAGCCGAAATGAACGTCGTGCCCTATATCGACGTCATGCTCGTCCTGCTGGTAATTTTCATGGTCACCGCGCCGATGCTGACGCAGGGCCTGCAAGTCGAACTGCCCAAGGCAGTGACGGACAATATTTCCCTGAAAAACCGCGAGCCCGTGATCATTTCGATCAAGGCTGACGGCTCTTACTGGATCAAGCAGGGCAATGCGCGGGATCGCCATGTGGACAAGAATGAAATTACGGGTGAAGTCCGCGAAGCCCTCGACAAATCGCCGGAGGCTCCGGTACTGGTCAATGGTGATCATCGTGTGAAGTACGGTGTCGTGGTAACGATGATGGCCCAGTTGCAACAGGCTGGCGTTCCCAATGTCGGTCTGCTGACGCAGGCAGCACCCGATGTCGCGCCCTGATCTGGCACCGGCCGGCATGAGCCCGGAAAACCGGCGCGCACTGAAACTTTCCATCGCACTGCATGTCGGGATTGTCGTGCTTGCCTTCCTGCTGCCACACTTGCATCGCCCCCCTGTCATTGAGCCTCCTCGTGTGGTTGAAGCCGTGCTGGTAAGTGCCACATCCATGCCCAGACCGATACCGCCCCAACCCGTTATTGCTCCGGCCCCGGAGCCGTTACCGGTTGTCGAGCCGGAGCCGGTCAAGCCTGAAATCAAACCGGTTGTAAAACCGTTGCCAGTGCCAGTGCCAAAAGTAGCCCTGCCTCAGGCAAAACCAGTACCTGAAAAGCCCCAGCCACCAAAACCAGCAATAGCAAAACCCGCACCCGCCAAACCATCCCTTAACCGGAATGCGCTCGATGCAGAAATGCAGGCACTTGATCGCGAAATGCAGGCCCAGCAGATGAAGGCTGATGCAGACCGGATACAACGCGAAGCGGCCAGCGCAGCCGCCAGTGCCCGCGATGCGGCCAATCTGGCGATCAAGGAAAGGCACGAACGGCTGATCCGCCAGCGCGTGATAACAAAATGGAACAGACCCCTGTCTGCAAGGCATGGCATGGTAACAACCCTGAGGATCAGTGTTCTTCCCGGTGGTGAGGTCAGCAATATCGTGATCATCAAAAGCAGTGGCGATGCCGCCTTTGATGCGAGCGCGAAAAATGCGATCGAGAGTTCCAGTCCACTGCCGGTACCCGATGACATTGCCGTGTTCAATTCCTATTTCCGCGTATTCGCCTTCAAATTCAGTCCGGAAGACATGTGATGCTGCGTTTTTCCGCTTTGGTTTTACTGCTGGTGATATCCAGCCTTAGCCGTGCCGAACTCGTGATTGAAATCACGCGCGGTGCCGATGATGCCCTGCCAATTGCGATTGTCCCGTTTGCCGGCACCCAGGCCAGCGACAACCTTGCCGGCATCATCAAGGCAGATCTGGATCGCAGTGGCCGTTTCCGCTCACTCCCCGACGCTGCACTCCCGTCACAACCCTCCTCCTCTGCCGAGGTGAGGTATGCTGAATGGCAGAATGTTGGCGCCAATCATCTGGTGACCGGCTCGGTACAAACAACGGCAAGCGGTCAGTTCCAGATCAGCTATGAGCTGTTCAGCCTTGATCGCAAGGTGCGACTGCTGGGCGAGAGCCTGACAGTTCCGGCAAGCCAGTGGCGCGATGCGGCACACTTTGCCGCCGACAAGATATTCGAGACCATCACGGGCGTTCGCGGTATTTTTTCCACCAAGATCCTCTACGTAAACCAGTACCCGCATAACGGCAAACTGCGTTACCGTCTGGAGCTCGCTGATGCCGATGGCCAGCGCCCGCTCAGCATCCTTGACTCGCCAGAACCCATCCTGTCACCAGGCTGGTCCCCGGATGGTCGCAAGGTTGCCTATGTGTCCTTTGAAAGCGGCCGCCCTGCCATTTACTCGCAGACAGTTGCCACCCAGCAACGCACACGTCTCGCCAGCTTTTCCGGCCTGAATGGTGCGCCGGCATGGTCGCCGGATGGTCGCCGCATGGCTCTGACGCTGTCACGCGACGGCAATCCTGAAATCTATGTCATGGATATCGAAAGCCGCGCGCTGAGCCGGATTACGAATCACGCGGCCATCGATACCGAACCCCGCTGGATGCCGGATGGCAAGGCGCTGGTGTTTACGTCAGACCGCGGCGGCAGTGCACAGGTATATCGCGTATCGCTGGATGACCTGAAGGTAAAACGCCTTACGTTTGAAGGCAGCTTCAATGCTCGTGCGGATGTCAGTCCTGACGGCCGCTATCTGGCGCTGGTAAACCGCCAGCGTGGCCAGCAATTCCAGATTGCCGTGCAGGACATGAACAATGGCGTGATGAATGTACTGACACAGACACCACTCGATGAAAGTCCCAGCTTTTCCCCCAATGGCCAGTCTCTGGTGTATGCCAGCCGCAAGGGCAAGTATGGAGAACTGGGCATTGTTTCAATTGATGGACGCTCGCATGTCCGGCTTCCCGCCCGTCTGGGTGAGGTGCGTGAGCCCGCCTGGTCTCCGTACCTGAGACCGTAGGCCAACCCCGTTCTGGCCGGTGCCCGCAGGGACACCAGTTTTTTGTAGTAATGAAGGAGAGTGTGATCATGAATATTCTGAAATCCAAAGCACTGGCAGCCGCCATTCTGAGTCTGGGCATTGCCGCCTGCACCACCACCAAGGCGCCGGAAACAGCATCCACTGCCGTCACAGAGCAGTCTGAAGCCGACCGTGCTGCGGCAGAAGCTGCTGCCAAGGCCCGTGCAGACGCCGAGGCCACCCGTACCGCCGCCGCTGCCGAAGCTGCCCGCCTTGAAAGCCAGGCACTGGCTGACTCTCAGGCAAAGGCCCAGGCCGATGCTGCTGCCCAGGCCAATGCCTTGGCTGGCTCGCTTGGCATCAAGACCTTCTACTTTGGCTATGACGATGCCAACCTGCAGGATGGCGACATTGATGCACTGAGGGCACATGCCGCTTACCTGGGCAAGAACAGTGGCGCTCGTGTCCAGGTTAACGGTCACTCCGATGAGCGCGGCACCCGTGAGTACAACATGGCGCTGGCTGAGCGTCGTGCCAAGGCCGTTGCAGCCTTCCTGACCGGTAATGGCGCACGAGGCAGCCAGCTGGAAGTCGTCAGCTACGGTGAAGAAAAGCCGGCTGCCGCAGGTGAAGGCGAAGAAAGCTGGGCCAAGAACCGCCGTGTCGAGCTGGAATACGCTGCAGGCAATCCCTGATCCGTATTGCGGTTGATGAAACGGGCCTTCGGGCCCGTTTCTGTTTTTGCCTGCCGGGGGGGCATCCCCCTTCCCCCACCCGGCTTGCATCTGCTAGAAGAAGGAATTGTTTTTCACCCACTGGAATCCTGACATGCAAAAGGGACTTTCGTTCTGGAAAAAGGACTGGATTGCCGGCCTGATCATTACCCTCGGCCTGCTTTTTGTCTGGGCCTCCACCGATGTCATTGAGGATATCGAGCGCTACGCCTACGACCTCGGGGTGCGGGCAAGTGCTGAAGAACCCGGTGACAAGGTGGCCATCATTGCGATTGATGACCAGAGTATCGAGAACCTCGGGCGCTGGCCGTGGCCACGAACCACGCTCGCCGAGATGATCAACGCACTGCATCAGGGCGGCGCCAAGGCCATCGGCCTCCCCCTCTTCCTGTCCGAGCCACAGATTGATCCCGGCCTGGCATCCATTCGTGACATTACCGAGTTTTACAACAGCAACCTGCTGCCCATGGCCGACGGCACCCCGGCCGTTGCCGAGCTGGGTACCAAACTGGGTACAGCGGAAACCCGACTAAATACGGACAAACACCTGGCGGATGCCATGGGTCTGGCCGGCAATGTGGTGTTGCCAATGCAGTTTGTTCTGGGCGAAATGCAGGGTAACCCTGACAAGCCGCTGCCAGAGTTTGTCACCCGCAACCAGATTGTTGCCGTGAGGGATGGCATTGGTGCAGCAGAAAACTTCCAGTTGCCCCCGGAGGCCAGTGAGGCAGTTCCCCCCATCAGCATACTGGGTGAAAAAGCAGCCTTTATTGGTCATCTCAGCATTAACCCTGATCCCGATGGCGCCATTCGGCAGGATGCCCTGCTGGTGCAATATGGCAGTGAGTATTACCCCTCCCTGTCACTCCTGCTGGCCGCCAAAAGCCTGAATCTGGGACTTGGTGAAATATCCGTGGATCTGGGCGAAGGCCTGCGCCTGGGCAAGCTGCAGATCAAGACCGATCCCTACCTGCAGATGCGCACTTTTTTCTACAAAGGCAGTAATGATCGCCCGGCGTTTGCCGCAGATTCATTCTACGATGTGGCAACGGGCAAGATTCCGCTCAGCAAGTACAAGGACAAGATTGTCATCATTGGCCCCACCGCTTACGGGCTTGGCTCTCCACAGGTAACACCAGTTTCGCCTGGCATGGAGCCGGCCTACATCCTGGCGCATAACGTCGCCAGCATCCTGAACCAGAATTTCTTCATTACCCCGGAATGGGCCACTCTGGTTCGCTGGCTGGCCGTTCTGCTGGCCGCCGCATTTGTGATTTCCGGATTGCCGCGCCTGAAAGCGGGTCCTGCCGCAATCGCATCCGGCGCACTGATACTGTCCATGATCGTTGCGCACTTTGTCTTCATGACCGGGTCAGGAATATGGGTGCCACTCATGCTGCCCGCCGTCATCATCGGTGTCGGTTATGTACTGATCACCACCAAGCATTATTTCATTACGGAAAAAGCCCGCGAAAAATCCGATGTGCAGTCGGCTGAATCCAATCGCATGCTGGGCCTTGCCCTGCAGCAGTCAGGTCAGCTCGACATGGCCCTGGAGAAATTCCGCAAATGCCCGATGGATGAGTCGATGGCTGATGTGCTCTACAACCTTGCACTGGACTACGAACGCAAACGGCAGTTCAACAAGGCGGTATCGGTGTATGAATACATTTCCGCCTACAACCCCGGCTTCCGCGACTTGTCACAAAAGCTGCAGCGTGCACAAAAGCTGGAAGAAACCGTAATTCTGGGTGGTGGCGCCATGAGCTCCGCTGCAGCCACCATGATCCTGACGCCAGGTAATGATGAAAAGCCGATGCTTGGTCGTTACCAGGTTGAAAAGGAACTGGGCAAGGGTGCCATGGGTGTGGTTTACCTTGGCCGCGACCCCAAGATCAATCGTGTGGTTGCAATCAAGACACTGGCGCTGGCCAACGAATTTGAAGGCGACGAGCTCAAGGAGATAAAGGAACGTTTCTTCCGCGAGGCAGAAACTGCCGGCCGCCTGAATCACCCGAACATTGTGACCATTTACGATGCGGGTGAAGAACATGACCTGGCCTATATTGCGATGGAATTCCTGCATGGCCATGATCTGGCACGGTATGTAAAACCTGATGCGCTGCTGCCGATCCCAAAGGTGGTGAACATTGTGTTCAAGGCGGCTCTGGCGCTGCACTACGCACATCAGCACAACATCGTGCACCGTGACATCAAGCCGGCCAACATCATGTACGAGCCGGATGCCGGCAGCATCAAGATCACCGACTTTGGTATCGCCCGCATCACCGATGCCAGCAAGACCAAGACCGGCACCGTGCTGGGCACACCCACCTACATGTCACCCGAACAGGTGGCAGGAAAGAAGGTCGATGGTCGCTCCGACCTCTACAGTCTGGGAGTCATGTTTTACCAGATGCTTAGCGGCGTAGCGCCGTTCCGTGGAGAGTCAATGGCCACGCTGATGTTCAAGATTGCAAATGAGCCGCATGCATCCGTCTTCGAGGCACGCCCTGAGCTGGCCGAGGTACTGCCTTGCATTGGTGCGATCATCGACAAGGCCATAGCCAAGAACCCTGAAGATCGTTACCAGACCGGCCAGGAATTTGCGACAGCAATCAAGGCGTGTGTCGATTCCAGCAAGAAAAACGGCAGCTCGGGAACACTTCCAGCCACTCCGGTCGAAGAGGCGTAAGGGGCATGGCCATGAAAAGCCCGACATACGCCTGTCGCACGGATATCGGTCGCCAGCGCGAACATAACGAGGATGCTGTCGCCATTTCTGCCGAGCTGGGAGTGGGCATCCTTGCAGATGGCATGGGTGGTCACAACGCGGGGGAAGTCGCCAGCCAGATGGCCATCGACATGATCCGCGTCATCCTGCAACAAACCGCCGGAGTACCCTCAAAGGAACGGCTGGAAACAGCAGTGCAGGCCGCGCATGCCGGCATTCTGGAAAAGGCAGACAGCTCCCCCCGCTACAAGGGCATGGGAACCACCATCGTTGTGACACTGCTTGACAAGCAGACCCTGACGTTTGCCCATGTCGGTGATTCCCGTCTGTACCGGTGGCGCAAAGGACAGCTTGAGCAACTGACAAGCGACCACTCGCTGCAGCAGGAGTTCATGGACAAGGGCAACTACTCGGCCGAGGAAGCTGCCCGCAAGGTGGGGCGCAACATCCTCACCCGCGCACTTGGTCTGGAGGGCGACTTTCACGTTGATGTTGCATCCACGTCCGTGCAGGAAAAGGACCGCTACCTGCTCTGCTCTGACGGCCTGCACGAGATGGTGAGCGATGGTGACATCTGTACCTGGCTGGGACGTGGATTTGATGCCGTCACCACCTGCGAAGCGTTAGTCGACATGGCCAACACCCAGGGTGGTCGCGATAACATCAGTACGGTACTGATCGACATTCCGTAACAGACGAATGTCGCGCGCTCTGCGACACTCCTGACATTCCGACCCGTATAACCCGTGGTGCCGTATGACACGTTCTGCCCTGTATCGTTCGATTGCCCTTTTACCGCTTGGTCTGGCACTGCAGTCGGCCGTCGCCTCTGCCAGCGGGATTGTCATCGAGGAGCGGCCACTGAGCCAGCCTGCCACAGCAGTCACGCCAGCGGCCCCGGCACCAGCCGTAGCCCTGCCTGATGCAGCACCCGCCGTAACGGTTCCCGAAAGCATTATTGCCGCGCCAACGGTTGTTCTCGGGGGCAGCACTGCCCGTGACAATCCCGCCAGCCCGGTCCCAGAAAGCGGCAACTACTGGCAGCTTTATTCGCAATTGCAACAGCTTCAGCATGAAGTGGCGCTGTTGCGCGGCACAGTGGAAGAGCAGACGCACCTGATTGAGCGCCTGCAGAATGACCTGCGTACCCGCTACACCGATCTGGACCAGCGCTTGCTGCAACAGCAGGAGCAGCAAAAGCTGCCTGTTGCCGGAACCGCAGCAACTGATCCGCAAGCCACATCAGCCAGCACGCTCGAAGACGAGAAGAAGGCCTATCTGGCCGCCTATGACACATTTCGCAAGGGCGGACCTGACAAGGCCATTGCCCCCATGCAGGCCTTCGTGAAGACGTACCCGGACTCCAGCCTGACACCGGGGGCCTACTACTGGCTCGGCGAGTTTTACCTGAACGCAACCAAACCGGATCTGGCCAAGGCGCGTCAGCAGTTCGACACGGTACTGACCAGGTACCCCGACAATGCCAAGGCCCCGGCGGCGCTCTACAAGATCGCCAGCATCCTTGACCTGCAAGGCAGGCCGGATGAGGCCGGCAAGAAAATGCAGGAGCTGGTCAAGCGCCACCCCAAGAGTCCCGAGGCCAGCCTGGCAGAAACCTGGCTCAAAACCGCCGAGACCAGCAAGAAAGCAGCAGCAAAACCGGCCCCCGCAAAGCCCGCTGCAAACAAGCAGTAGTCCCGCTCCGGTTGCGGTAGAATGGACAATTATCTGACTGCCTGCCGCAACCGTGACCGAACTTCGTATTACCGAAATATTCCACTCCCTTCAGGGTGAAGCCCGCTCCGTTGGCCGACCCACGGTATTCGTGCGCCTGACCGGTTGCCCCTTGCGTTGCGTCTGGTGCGACACCCCCTACTCCTTCAGCGGCGGCACCATCATGACGCTGGATACGGTGCTGGAAAGTGTCGCCACCCATGGTGCCCGCCATGTCTGTGTCACCGGTGGCGAGCCACTGGCCCAGCCGGAGTGCCTGCCGCTACTGACAGCACTGTGTGATGCAGGCCTTGATGTCTCGCTGGAAACCGGCGGTGCCATGGACATCAGTGGCGTCGACCACCGTGTCAGCAAGGTCATGGACCTGAAAGCGCCCGACTCAGGGGAAGCGCATCGCAACCGTTATGAAAACATTCCCCTGCTTACCCGGCATGATCAGGTGAAGTTTGTGATCGCCTCTCGCAAGGATTACGAATGGGCACGGTTCAAGTGTGATGAATACGCCCTGCCCGACCGGGTTGGCGATGTATTGTTCTCGCCGGTACACAATGCGCTGGAACCGCGCGAACTGGCCGAATGGATTCTGGCGGACCGTCTGCATGTGCGCATGCAGGTACAGCTGCACAAATACCTGTGGAACAATGAGCCCGGCCACTAAACACCGTTAACTCCAGACCCAGTGCCCTTCACAATGACTGCAAAACCGAAAGCCATCGTTCTTTTGTCCGGCGGACTGGACTCGGCCACTTGCCTGGCCATTGCACGCCAGGAAGGCTTTGAGCCGATAGCCCTGAGCTTTGATTACGGCCAGCGCCACAATGCCGAGCTGGCTGCCGCACAGCGGATTGCCCAAGCGTTTGCCATCGGTGATCACCGTGTCATCCGGCTGGAACTGGGCACCATTGGTGGCTCCGCCCTGACCGACACCTCGATTGCCGTTCCCACGGAAGAAAGCGAAGGCATACCGGTCACCTATGTGCCGGCTCGCAATACCGTGTTTCTGTCATTTGCCCTCGGCCTTGCTGAGGTAACCGGGGCCGATGCGATCTATATCGGGGTTAATGCCGTGGACTACTCCGGCTACCCTGATTGCCGCCCCGAGTTCATTGCCGCGTTTGAAACCATGGCAAACCTGGCCACCAAGGCCGGTGTGGAAGGCCATCGCATGAAAATCCACACGCCGCTCATGTACCTGAGCAAGGCTGAAATCGTTGACAAGGGTATGGCGCTGGGCGTGGATTATGCGCTGACAGTCTCCTGCTATCAGGCTGATCTGGAGGGTCATGCCTGCGGCGTCTGTGACTCGTGTCGCTTGCGTCGCAAGGGCTTTCAGGATGCCGGCATCGCAGACCCCACCCGCTATCAACAAGTCCCGGTGTCGACTTAAAAGAGCCAATGGCCGGTGCTACACTCGGCCGATTACCGCACTGCTGTGCCGTGACTATTCAGGAAGCCTCATGGAACATTTTCTCGTTCTCTCAGCACTGGGTGCCGACCGCACCGGCATCGTTGACGAACTTGCCCGGGCCGCATCGGATGCCCGCTGCAATATTGCCGACTCCCGCATGATCGTGATGGGCCAGGAATTTGCCCTGATCATGATGGTCTGCGGCACCTGGGATGCCATTGCCAAGCTGGAAGCCCAGCTACCCAATCTGGGCAAACGTCTGGAGCTGGCCATCACCTTCAAGCGCACCGAGCCCCGCGCCGTCCAGGCAGAGGCCATGCCGTACAACGTGCATGTGATCGCGCTCGACAATCCCGGCATCGTGCATGAAATTGCCAACTTCTTTGCCATCCAGGGCATCAATATCGAGGCCATGGAAACCAGCACCTACGCGGCCCCGCATACAGGCTCGCCCATGTTTGCACTGAGCATGACGGTGAATATCCCGGCACGTGTCCATGTTGCCAGCCTTCGCGAAAACTTCATGCTGTTCTGTGATGATCGCAACCTGGACGCCATTATCGAGCCCTTCAAGAACTGATGCCGGGCAGCAGTCCTGCGCTACATTCATGCGGACTGTTCTTTGCCAGCGTTGTACTTCCGGATTCATCCTGTCTGTCACAAGGAAATTGTCATGACTATCGCAATTGGTGATGCTGTCCCTGATTTTCACCTGCCTGCCACCAGCAACAAGGACGTAAAGCTTTCGGCACTGAAGGGTTGGCATGTCATCCTGTATTTTTACCCGAAGGATTCCACCCCGGGTTGCACCCTTGAAAGCCAGCAGTTTCGCGACATGATGGGCGAGTTCACGGCAGAAAAATGCATGATACTGGGCGTATCCCGCGACAGCATGAAGTCACACGAAAACTTCAAGAGCAAGGAGTGCCTGCCCTTTGAGCTGATCAGCGATGCCGATGAAAAACTGTGCCGCCTGTTCGACGTCATCCAGATGAAGAACATGTATGGCAAGCAGGTGGAAGGCATTGAGCGCAGCACCTTCCTGATCGACAAGAACGGCATCCTGCGCAATGAATGGCGCAAGGTTAAAGTGGACGGACATGCCGAAGCGGTTCTCTTTGAAGTCAAACAGCTGAACAAGTAACACGCCCGATCATGAAAAAGGCCGCATCAAGCGGCCTTTTTCGTTCAGATGCCGGGTTATCCGGCTTTCTGTATACGGAAGAGAAACGTACTCTCGCCCTCCTGCAGTTCCAGCAGTGCATGGCCGGCCTGGCGCAGAAACGCCTGAAAGTCACGCACAGAGCCTGCGTCTGTTGTCTGTACCTCTATGATCTCCCCTGCCGCCATGCCGTGAAGGGCCTGTTTCAGCTTGAGTAACGGCATCGGGCAGCGCAAACCACGTGCATCAAGTGTTCTGACTACGTCATTCATTTGTAAAAACCTGCAGGCAACAGATGCAGCCGGAGAAAGCATCCGACAGAATAGTCCCATGATACCGTATCCGGACCGGAACACACTGATGAAAGCCCTGGTCACTGCCCTGCTTACCGGCCTTGTTCTGCTCGGCACTCTCCTGCCGGCACATGCAGAGAGCGAGCTGCCCGAACTGGGTGACAACTCGTCAGCCATCGTGAGCCCTGAACAGGAGTACCGGCTTGGTCGGGCATGGATTCGCAAGCTGCGTGGCTCGACCTCTTCGATCAATGATCCGATCCTGCAGAGTTATCTTGAGCGGCAATGTTACCGGCTGGCATTCAACAGCCCACTGAAAGACCCCGACCTCACCCTGATCATCATCAATGACAAGGCCATCAATGCGTTTGCGGTCCCTGGTGGTGTCATCGGCATCAATGCCGGCCTGCTGCTGCATGCCGAAACCGAAGCCGAATTTTCATCGGTGCTGGCTCACGAGCTTGGCCACCTGAGCCAGCGCCACTTTGCCCGCCAGCTGGCAGAAAGCAAGAACAGCCAATGGGTCTATCTGGGCGCCATGCTGGCCAGTATTGCCGTTGCTGCAAGCGGTGATGGTCAGGGGGCTTATGCACTGGGAGCCAGCGCACAGGCTGCTTCGCTGCAAAACCGTCTGAGCTACAGCCGCCTGAATGAGCAGGAAGCTGATCGCATCGGCATGCAGACACTGGCGGATGCCGGGCTGGACCCGCAAGCCATGCCCCGATTTTTCCAGCGCATGGAGCGTCAATCCCGTCAGGTGGGCGCCATCCCCGAGTTTGTCCTGACCCACCCGCTTACGCAGTCCCGTATTGCGGATACGTTCAACCGCGCCAACCAGTTTCCGAAAAGGAAGCGCGCAGAAGATGCACTGGACTACCAACTCGCCCGCACCCGCATGCTGGTGCAGTTCATGAACGACACGGGGCGTGGTGCGGCGCACTTTCAGGAGCAGATCAAGGAATCGCGCACCCTCGATGACAGTGCACGGGTCAATCACCTCGGGCTGGCACTGGCACTCGTGCGAGAGCGTAAGTTTGCCGAGGCCCATGAAGCCCTGGCCCCATTGCTGGCAGATGACCCGCAGCGGGCGGACTATGTGATTGCAGAGGCCGAAATATTGTTCAGTGAGCGCAGGCTGGATGATGCGGCAAGGCTTCTCGAAGCGGCATTGGCCATCACTCCGGACAGCTACCCTTTGTTCATGTATTACGCAAAAGTACGCATTGCCAATGGCGAAGCCGCCATGGTGACGGAACGGCTTGAGGCGCTGGCCCGTGAGCGCAGCGATGACATCCAGCCGTGGCGGTTACTGGTTGATGCCTACAGTTCCTCAAAGAATGCGCTCGGGGTGCATCGCGCCCGCGCCGAGGTTTTCTTTCTGTATGGCCATGAAGACAAGGCACTGGAGCAGCTGAAAATGGCTGGCGATCTTGTGAGGAATGACTATCCGATGACGGCAAGAATACAAAAACGCATGCGCAAGATTGAAGAGGCAAAACAGGACATGAAGCTTTGACTTCATTTTTTCTGAAATAAAAAACGCCGGCAGTGCCGGCGTTTTTTATTTCAAGCAGGGGAAATCCAGGCGGGTCATTTCGCGGCAAGCTTGAGCTTGTGTGTAAAATCCAGCATGCGTTGCAACGGAATGATGGCTTGTTTACCAAGCGCCGGATCCACATGAATTTCCTGTGTCCCGGCCTCCAGTACATGCGCCAGATTATCAAGGGCATTCAGCGCCATCCATGGGCAGTGGGCACAGGAACGGCATGTTGCACCACTACCCGCCGTCGGGGCCTCGATCAACTCCTTGCCCGGCGCCGACTGCTGCATCTTGTAAAAAATACCCTTGTCGGTAGCCACAATGAACTGCTTGTTGGGCAGATTATGCGCTGCTGCAATCAGTTGGGAGGTAGACCCCACTGCATCGGCAATTTCCACCACAGAGGCCGGTGATTCAGGATGCACCAGAACGGCCGCATCCGGATAAACCTTCTTCAGGTCCAGAATGCCACGCGCCTTGAACTCTTCATGCACGATGCAGGAGCCGTCCCACAACAGCATCTCGGCCCCCGTGATCTTTTCGACATAGGCTCCCAGATACTTGTCCGGCGCCCAGATGATCTTTTCGCCCTGATCGGCCAGATGCTGGACGATGTCGACTGCACAACTTGACGTCACCACCCAGTCTGCCCGGGCCTTCACGGCAGCCGAGGTATTGGCATACACCACCACCTTGTAATCCGGATGGGCATCGCAGAAGGCTGTGAATTCATCAGCCGGGCAACCTATGTCCAGCGAGCAAGTTGCCTCCAGCGTCGGCATGAGCACGCGCTTCTCTGGGTTGAGAATCTTGGCGGTCTCGCCCATGAACTTCACCCCGGCCACGACGATGGTACTGGCCGGATGCCGGGTACCAAACCGGGCCATTTCAAGGGAGTCCGACACAAAGCCACCGGTTTCCTCCGCCAGCGACTGTAGCTCGGCATCCACATAGTAATGCGCCACCAGTACTGCGTTTTCCCTTGCCAACAGCTCCTTGATACGTGCACGCAGGGCAGTCTTTTGCGCCGCACTCAGGTTGTCCTGGTGCTCGTGGAGGTGGTCAAGGTGCTCCTTGACGACCAGCTTTGCAGCATTATCAATAAGATGGCTCATGGCGGTCTCGCGGCAGTACGGGAGCAAGCGCCCGTATCCAGTGAATATCAGCGCCTGAATTGTATCCAAGAATGGGGCCGTGGGGCGTATTTTAAGGCATGACCGATAACGACTTACCGGATTGATACACTGAACCGGGGAATGTCCCCGAAAGTGACGCGACTCGCCTGATTTTTTGCGTAAACTTCCAGAGAGAGCATGCCACTATCTTGTCGAGGACTTTTCATGTTGCGACTGCCAGCCTGTTTACCGCTGATCCTGATGGCCACCCTGCCGGCAACCGGTCTTGCCGGGGATCTTGACGGGCATGCCGCGCATCAGCATGGCGTGGCGCAACTCACGCTTGTGCTGGAAAAAAACACGGTACAGATAGGCCTGGAGTCACCGGCGGACAATATCGTGGGGTTCGAGCATGCGCCCGCCAAACCTGGAGAAAAAGCTGCGGTGGCCGCTGCACTGTCTACCCTGCGCCGCCCCACCCTGTTCGGTCTGAACGCCGAGGCGGCCTGTGGCAAGGCCCGTACCCAGGCCGGGAATCCGTTTGACGCGTCTGGCAACGCGGCACACCGTGACTTTGATGTGAACCATGTTTTCGAGTGCAGCCAGCCAACCCGCCTGAACCGGCTTGATGCCAGCCCCCTCTTCAAGGCATTTCCGCGCCTGCAATCATTGAAGGTGGATTATGCGCTGCCTGGCGGCCAGGGCAGCGTCACCCTGACAGCGGCATCCCCCAACGCCATGCTGGTGCGCTGATGAGTCTGGTCGAGATTTCTGATCTGCGCTTTGCCTGGGGCAAAAACCCCGAGCTGCTGCATATTCCGGCACTCACGCTGAATGCCGGTGAGCGGGTGTTCCTGCATGGTCCTTCGGGAACCGGCAAAAGCACCCTGTTGGCCCTGCTCGCTGGCGTGTTGTTACCGTCGCAAGGCACCATCCGGCTGGATGGCGAGGACGTTGCCCACATGAGCGCTGCTCGCCGTGATGCCTGGCGCGCCGACCATCTGGGCTTTGTTTTCCAGCAGTTCAATCTGTTGCCCTGGTTGTCGGTCATGGACAATGTCCTGCTGCCCCTGCGCTTTTCCGCGGCACGGCGCAGCCGTCTGGATGCCTCTCCGGCCGGGGAAGCCGGCCGCCTGCTCACGGACCTCAAGCTGCCTTCGCTGCTGTGGTCACAACCGGCATCATCATTGAGCATTGGACAACAACAGCGTGTCGCCGTTGCACGTGCGCTGATCGGGCGTCCCCCGCTGGTAATTGCTGACGAGCCAACCTCTGCTCTGGATACCGATACGCAGCTGGCCTTTCTGGACCTGCTGTTCAGTGAGTGCGAACAACACGGCACTGCGGTGCTGTTTGTCAGTCATGACCTGCGCCTGAGCGTGCGCTTTGACCGGGCGGTGGCACTGGCAGAGATCAATCATGCAGCACATGCTGCCCTGACCGGAGATTCTGCAGTATGAGTCTCTGGCATCTGGCACTCAAAAGTCTCTGGAACCGCCGCCTCAGCGTTGGGCTGACGGTATTTGCGATTGCCGTGAGTGTGGCCCTGTTGCTGGCCGTTGAACGCGTACGGGTTGAATCCAAAACCAGTTTTGCGCAAACCGTGAGTGGCGTTGACCTGATTGTGGGTGCCCGTGGTGGTGGCTCCCAGTTACTGCTGTACTCGGTATTCCGTCTGGGCGAAGCCACCGGCAATTTCTCGTGGAGCAGTTTCGAACTGGTGCGCTCGCATCCCAAGGTTGCCTGGGCCATTCCTGTATCACTGGGCGACTCGCATCGTGGATATCGCGTACTGGCGACCGACAACAGTTACTTCAAACACTATCACTACGGTGAAAACCAGGCCCTGAAGTTCATCTCCACAAAATCCCCTGACGGCTTCACGGGGCTGTTCGATGTTGTCCTTGGCAGCGACGTTGCCCGAAAGCTGGGCTACAAGACCGGTGACAAGATCGTCCTGAGCCACGGCATTGCCGAAAATGCACTCAGTGATCACGCCGACAAACCCTTCATGGTCACCGGCATCCTGCTGCCAACGGGAACCCCGGTGGATCGCACGGTACACATCACGCTGGCCGGCATGGAGGCCCTGCATGTGGACTGGCAGAACGGTGCGCCACCACTGGGCGCTGGCATCAGTGCCGATGCGGCACAGCAGTTGAACCTTGCCCCCACTACCATCACTGCCGCCCTTGTCGGATTGAAGAGCCGACTCGCCGTGTTCAACCTGCAACGCGGCATCAACACCTACAACAAGGAACCGTTGATGGCCATCCTTCCCGGGGTGGCGCTCGCAGAACTCTGGCAAAGCTTTGCACTGATGGAAAAAATCCTGCTGCTGGTTTCTGCCTGTGTTGCCGTTGCCGGCCTGCTTGGCCTGATGGCGGTCATGCTCACCAGCCTGAACGAGCGCCGCCGTGAACTGGCCATCCTGCGCGCTGTTGGCGCACGTCCACGACATGTCTTCGGCCTGCTGCTGATGGAAAGTGGGCTGGTCGGCATTGCAGGTGCCCTTGCCGGCCTGCTGATATTTCATGCCGCCCTGCTCGGCCTGAATCCATGGCTGGCCAGTGAGTTTGGCCTGTTCATGCCGTTGCGCATGCCAGGCGCCAGTGAAGGTCTTGTTCTTGTCGCCGTGATTTCTGCTGCGTTTGTCACCGGCCTGTTGCCGGCACTGCGCGCCTATCGCAACCTGTTGTCCGACGGCCTCTCGCCGCGCCTGTGAGTATTCCAATGATGAGTCTGATGAGAAAAACGGGGATGTGGCTGCTGGTTCCGGCGTTATGCCTGTCCCAGCCACTGCATGCTGCCGAGAAGAAAAAGACCACACCAGCCACCAGCACAAAAGGCATCGTGACGCTTGGCTGGCCACAACTGGTCCCCGACAGCGAACGCGCCAAACTGGTCAATCCCGGCAATGTGGATCACAGCAAGGGACTGGAGCGGCCACGCAGCAATCCGCTGACGAGCGATGATGTATTCAATGCCCTTGAGGGCAATCGCGAGGCACCGGTGTATTTGCCGGTAAAGACATGGCACAACAAGCAGGTGAAGATTCCGGGTTACATCGTGCCGGTGGATTACAACGCAAAGGGAGCCATCACCAGCTTCTTTCTGGTCCCCTACTTTGGCGCCTGTACCCACGTACCGCCACCACCACCCAACCAGATCATCTTTGTACGCTACCCGGCCGGTTTTGATGTGCAGGCACTGTACGAGCCATTCTGGGTTGCAGGCACACTCAAGGTTGAAACCATGCAAAGTGAAATTGCAGAGTCGCTTTACACGATGCAGGGCAACCGGATTGATGCCTATACAAGGCAGTAACAGGAAACCGTTTCAGACCTTGTCTTCCTGGGCAGTCGAAAAAGTCTTTTCGGCGGGAAAGTCTCCAATACCGGCAGCATAACGCCAGCCATCGCGCCCTGCGTTTTTTGCCTCATAGAGTGCATCGTCAGCGGCACAGATCAGCTCCTCCGGCTCCACCATGCCCTTGCCCGGCATGGCGACCGCCACCCCCACACTGATGCTGACCACATCACGGAGCAAACCAGGCGCCTGGGGAATGCGTGCCTTCCTGAATGCCGCAAGCAGGCGCTCTGCATGGGCAACCGCAGACTCCCTGTCTGCACCCGGATATAACAGCAGAAACTCTTCTCCACCGTACCTGACAGCAAGATCACCCGGCCGGCGCGCATGCTCCTCAATGATTTCCGCCACCTTGCGCAAGCAGTCATCACCTTTTACATGCCCCATTTTGTCATTCAGGTGCTTGAAGTGATCAATATCAACCATGAGTACTGCAACGAGAGCCTCACTACGTGCAGCACGGCGCCACTCCTGCTGCATGACCTCGGCAAAGTGCCGACGATTGGCCAGCCCGGTCAGGGCATCCTTGCGCGACAGCAAGTCCAGCTGGACGGCGTAGGTTTCTGCTTCCTCTCGTGCCTTGTGCAGCAGTCTGGTCTGTATGAACAGATCACGGTCACGGCGCTCCGAAAAATACGCGATAAACATGCCAAGCAGGCTGCTGCCGGTATAGGTTCGGTGAAGCAGGTCCCAGTTAACTTCACCGTTCAGACTCAAGGCAAGCAGCACGCCAAAGGCACCACCGGTCCACCCGGCACAAGATGCCTGCCTGAAGGTAAGCCCCACCACGCTGTAAATGATGACGACGGCATACATGATGGCAACCTGGGTAAGCTGCCCTGACACCGAATCGCCGACAACCCCGGTCACCGCAACCGACAACGCCACTGCGGCGCAACTGCCCACGCCGGTATACACCGGAAACCAGTCATCCAGAAAGCTGACTCGTGAAAAAATGCCAGCCAGCATGATGATGATGCCAACACCCCCATAAAGTGCAAACCAGCGAAAGACATCCTTCTCTGGCATGAACATGTAGATGCCGGAGCTGAGCAAGGCATAAAGAAGAAAAATGAAAAACGAGCTGTGGCGAAATGCTTCTACGGCACGCCTGCGATGATCCTTCTGGTAAGCCGCCTCCAGTGCCTCTGAAAAAGCCAGATGCCATGCAGACCGACGCACCGGCGTGTCATCACTCCATTCATGTTCCTTATGTGACATGCCCGCCCACCACAAAGCGATAAGTCGTTATTCCATTTCGAAATAAATACAGCCATACCTTAATGAACCATAGAACAAAATCCGGGTTCCGCCTGACTTTAGTCATCCATCCATCACCCGGACACACCACTCATCCCTTGCAAGCCCCTTCTGCATTGCGTATGGTCATTGCATATTGGCAAAGGGGAATTGCCGTGACAGAAAAAAAACAAAAAGAGCGGTATGGGCAAATCGTCTGTACGCCGCATGCTGGCTGGTCCCAGCCGTTCTGGGAAAGACTTGTGCCCATGAAGGACCGGATCGCCCATCACCCTCTGTTCGAGGAGATGGCATCAGGCAATTTGTCATTGGCCAGGTTCCGGCATGCCCTTCTCAATTTTTATCCGCTGGTAGGCAATTTTCCGCACTACATGAGCCTGACGTTATCGAAAACCCATCACATCAGTGAACCTGGTGTGCTGGATACGCGTGACTGGCTGATCAACAACATCATGATCGAACAGCGGCATCTCTACTGGTACCGCGACTGGGCAAAAGGTTTCGGCATCACCGATGAAGAACTGGACTCGGTGACGCCGCCACCTGCAATGGATGCCATCAACCATTATCTCTGGCATATGAACCAGAGAGGCACAATTGCTGAAGGGATTGCGGCCACCAACCTGGCCATCGAATGGGCAACAGGCGACTGGACGATTGCTGTTGTCAAAGGCATGCGCGCCTATGCCGACCGTGGCGAGGCCAGTATCGACAAACGCTCCATGGCATGGCTGCGTGCACATGCACACTATGATGATGCACATCCGCATGAGGCAATGGAACTGATCAAACGGCTGTGCGTGGATGAAAAAAGCCGCAAGCTGGCGTTTGCCGCAGCCATGAGGGGCATGGAGTATTACCTGCTCGCGCTGGATGACTGCTACGCCAGTGCGCCACCACTCAATCTGGATTTCATCAGGAGCAGCGTGAAGGTCACCGACTGACCTTCACGTGCTCCACCCTTCATATCTCGCCTATACCTCGTCTACGGTACAACAGCCGGCATGATGTGATGACACCGGCTGTACAACCGCCTGCTCATCACGGTCTTTATTTGACGACTGCATCGGCTGCTCCCGCACCACCCTGGCAGCACCAACCATGGCGGCCAGTGCATCACGGGTTTCCGGCCAGCCGCGCGTTTTAAGACCGCAATCCGGATTAACCCACAACCGGTGCATCTGGATGCGTGACGCCGCCACACGCAGCAGATGTACCATTGCCTCCACCGTTGGAACGCGCGGGGAGTGAATGTCATAGACCCCGGGACCAATGGCATTCGGATAGTCGAACTGTTCAAACGCGCGCAACAGCTCCATCGCCGAACGTGCTGTCTCGATGGTAATGACATCGGCATCCATGGCAGCGATATGCGCGATGCAATCGTTGAACTCCGAATAACACATGTGAGTGTGAATCTGTGTGGAATCTTTCACGCCAGAAGCCGACACACGAAAGGCACGCACTGCCCAGCGCCAGTAGTCAGCCTGATCACGTTTGCGCAAGGGCAAACCCTCACGGAAAGCAGGTTCATCAATCTGGATGATGCGTATGCCGGCATCCTCCAGATCACACACTTCATCACGTACCGCCAGGGCAAGTTGCAATGCAACAGTTTCACGCGAAACGTCATCACGCAGGAATGACCAGCACAGGATGGTGACAGGGCCCGTGAGCATTCCCTTCATGTAGCGTGACGTCAGCGACTGGGCATATTCTGCCCATTTCACGGTCATTGGTTTCGGCCGGCTTACATCACCCACAATGACCGGCGGCTTGACGCAGCGGCTGCCATAGCTTTGCACCCAGCCATGCTGTGTAAATGCAAAACCTGACAGCTGCTCGCCAAAATATTCCACCATGTCATTGCGCTCGGCCTCGCCATGCACCAGCACATCCAGACCCAGCACTTCCTGCTCACGCACGGCGTATGCTATTTCTGTCTTCATTGCCGCTTCATAAGCGCTCGCACTCAAGGTACCGGCCTTGAGCATGGCCCTGGCCTGCCGGATTTCTGCCGTTTGCGGAAATGAACCGATTGTCGTGGTTGGCAATGCAGGCAGCTGCAATGACTCAGCCTGCCTGGCTTCGCGTATTGCATATGGACTGGCACGTTCGGCATCACCTGCGTTCAAGGCTGCAACGCGGACCTGCACAGCCGTATTCTTCCAGTTGGCTGCATCCTTGCGCGAGGCAGACGCCAGATCGGCACCCCTGAGCGCAGCAATCACATGTGAATCATCCGGATGCTGCAGCGCAGCTTTCAGCACGGCTATTTCATCCAGCTTCTGCACGGCAAATGACAGCCAGGAGCGCAGCTCGGTTGACAGTGCCTTTTCGCGAACGAGATCCACAGGGACATGCTGCAAGGAACAGCTGCTGCCAACCCAGAGCCGATCACCCATTCTGGCTTTCGCCTCTTTGAGCAATGTGATTTTCTCGCGCAGGTTTGCACGCCAGATGTTGCGCCCGTCAATCACGCCCAGTGACAGCACCTTGTATTCGGGCAGGCGATCAACCACCTGTTGCCATTCACCACCGGAACGCGTGACATCAATGTGCAGTCCGGCAACGGGCAAATGACAGGCCAGCCACAGATTGTCGGCCAGCGGGCCGTAGTAGTTGGCAATGAGAATATTGATGTCCCGACGCTGCAGGCGGTTGTAGACAGACTCGAAGGCGGCCTGCCAGATCACCGGCAAATCCAGCGAGAGAATCGGCTCGTCTATCTGTACCCACTCCACGCCAAGTGCCGCCAGTTGCGTCAGGATGTCGGCATAGACGGGCAGCAAACCTGGCAGCAGGTCGATCTTCTGGAACTCGTCACCGGCACACTTGCCCAGCCACAGATAGGTCAGCGGCCCTGTCAGCACAACCTTGACCGTATGCCCTTGCGCCTGAGCCTCCCTGACTTCATCAAACAGTCGTGTGCTGCCAATCCTGAACGACTGGTCTGCAGTCAGCTCCGGCACGAGATAGTGGTAATTGGTATCAAACCATTTGGTCATTTCCTGGGCGACGGTATCCGCTCCTGTCGGTGCCCTGCCCCGGGCCATGCGGAACTGGGTGTCGAGATCAACCTCGCCAGTCACCGGGCCAAAACGCTCTGGCACCACGCCCAGCAAGGCCGAGGTCGCCAGCATCTGGTCGTAAAAGGCAAAGTCGCCGACCGTCACAACGTCAAGGCCCGACTCAGCCTGTTGCGCCCAGTGCCGGGCACGCAGCTCTTGCCCCACCTGCTCAAGGTCGGCCAGGCTGGTATTGCCAGCCCAGTACGCTTCCAGAGCCTTTTTCAGTTCTCGGTCCGCGCCAATGCGCGGAAACCCCAGTACATGCGCCTTCATGATGCTGCTCCCTACTTGAATGGCGCTCAGTGTGGATCAGGCTTTACATGAATCAAAATCAATTATCTAATTGCGCAATTGAATTCTACTCATGAAGGCGCAACGCCATGATTGACATTCGCCATCTGCGGACGCTTGCAGCCATCCGTGATACCGGCTCGCTGGCCGAGGCGGCCGAGCGCCTGCACCTTACCCAGTCGGCCCTGTCCCACCAGCTCAAGGGGCTTGAGGACGCGCTTGGCCTTAGCCTGTTTGCGCGCAAGACCTACCCGCCCCGCTTTACCCGGGCAGGCGAACGCTTGCTTGAGCTGGCCGATCTGGCCCTGCCGGCCATCCGCGCGGCCGAGCGTGATATCGGCAAGCTGAAAACAGGGCGCGCCGGGCGCATGGTGATGGCCATTGAATGCCATAGCTGCTTTGAATGGCTGATGCCGGCACTCAACCGTTATCGCGAGGACTGGCCAGAGGTAGAGCTGGATTTCGTGAGCGGCTTTCACGGGGATGCCCAGGAAGCGCTGACCCGCCGCGAGCTGGACCTGGTGGTGACCTCCAATCCGGACCTGCAGCGCAACGACCTGAAGTTTGTGCCACTCTTTGATTACGAGGCACTGCTGGTTGTGGCGCAGTCACACCCGCTTTCCGGACAGGACTTTGTATTGCCGCCAGCGCTGGCAACCGAAACACTGATTACCTATCCCGTGGATGAGGACCGGCTCGACATATTCACGCACTTCCTGCACCCGGCCGGTGTACGGCCCGCCCGCACGCGTACCAGTGAACTCACCCTCATGATGGTGCAACTGGTCGCCAGTGGCCGTGGCGTTTGCGCCCTGCCCTCATGGGCTGCGCAGGAGTATGTGCAGCGTGGCTGGGTAAAAACGCTCGCGCTGGGCCATGAAGGCATCTGGCGCACGCTGTACGCGGCCATTCGCGAGGAAGATGCGGAGCTGGCGTTTGTGCAGGATTTCCTGCTGACCGCACGCACCATCAGTGAAGCAACCCTGTCCGGCATCCGCCCCGTCAAAAACTGAAACACAGTCTTGGGTGCTTGCAATAAATTATCATCTTCTGCCTTGCCCCCCTCGTTCAGGGGGTGCATCAGCGATCTGCTGCTACGTTATCGTCACAGGAAATTGGCATACGCACGAGGCGCAAGCCATATTCAGAGGAACCGATAATGAAACGCTCAACTTTATGGGTGGCAGTGATTGGCCTGTTGACGGGGGCTGCGCAAGCCGGTGAGTCTGTTGCAGCTTCTGCATCAGCAGCTCCGGCAACCCGAATCGAGATGGGGACAGCGGAGACAATGGAAAACCCGTCCGTC
Organism: Moraxellaceae bacterium; assembly: GCA_003543245.1. GTDB lineage: Bacteria > Pseudomonadota > Gammaproteobacteria > Pseudomonadales > Moraxellaceae > UBA2031. Next base: position 27,809 of record DPJB01000001.1, read on the forward strand.
ATCATGGCCCGTCGTGCCCAGCAGGCAAAGGCCAAGGACGTTGAGCCTTACTACGACGACACGCTTGATTCTGCCAAAACAGCAGTGGACACAGCCTACAAGGCCGCAAAGGCAAAGAACGGCACGCTGACAAAGTCTGCGTGGGTAAAAGCCCTCGCTACCGCTACCGATGCTACATCCATCTATCTTCTAGGTGCGACACAGTGGCTTGGCATTGGCGGCCCCATGAAATTTGCAGAGGCACAGAAGAACTTCGAGGCAGCTGCCGCCTTGGGCAGCATTGCCGGCAAGCGTGAATACGCCAAGATGATCCTGCGTGGCCATGTGGAAAAAGGCCAGTCACAGCGGGGCTATGAATTGATGACAGCAATTGCATCTGCCGATGCGGATGCCATGGTTGAACGAGGAATCGCGCTGACAGATGGATACGGCGTCACCAAAGACAGGGCCGAAGCCAGAAAGTGTTTCGAAGCCGCCGCCGCAAAGGGCAGTTCGCGCGCCAACCTGTGGCTGGCAACCCTGACTACCATCCAGCCCGACATCACTCCCGAACAGAAAACAGCCGCCGTTGCTTACGCCAAAAAGGCCAGCGATGCAGGCCAGGTCAAGGCCATGCGTATGTACGGCATGATGGTTGATCAGGGATATGGCGTCACAAAAGACCAGGTGACAGGATCAGCACTCATCCTGAAAGCCGCTCTGGCGGGCGAGCAGGATGCGCAATTCATCATGGCGCAAAAATACCGTTACGGCATCGGTGTAAATCAGGACCCCGTCGAAGCACTTTCATGGGCCCGCACATGCGCACAATACAACAACGTGCAATGCATGCAGTCTGCGGGAGAGCTGGTGCTGGAGGTTCAGCCGGATGGTGGCGATGCGATGATCAAGGAAGCCGTGCGCTATGTGATCAACATGTCCACACGTGACGAAGCTGCCGCCAAGTCCCTCGTCGAAACCCTGCAGAGCGGCACCACGATGCCGTTCAGTGAACTCATGCGCATGGCGGGTTACAACCAGTGATGCACCTTGCCACCCTTCAGGCTGCGCTACGTACTGCCATCGCGGTCGTGATGCTTGCCGGAACTCCGTTTGCCATTGCCGGAAGTACCAGCCACCACACAAGTGAGCGGGACAATTACTCCAGGCAAAGTGCTGCCTGGCAGTACCACAACCGCATGGCAAACGGCTTCTGGGACACCAGCTGGGGTGGCGGTGGCAATATTGATGTGTCGGGTGAGTGGCAGATCGAGAAACTGGCCAAGTCACTGCACAATGCCTATCTATCCTTCCAGCAGAAACGCTCTGATGCCTTTGCGGCGAAAGTTGGACAAGCGATTGTTGCGGATGACAAGACATGGGAAAAGTACACCATTGATGCAGGTAAACGCACACCATGGGTATCTGTAAAAGATGCCATCAATAACGCTGGAGGTGCACTGGCCATTGCCCGTGCAGCTGCGGTCACGCAGGGAGATGCCGTCTACGAGCGCGTCTTTACCCGAGCCATTGCCGCGCACAACGACGCCTCTGCAATGGAGTATGCAATCTGGCTGCAGTCACAAGGAGCGGAGGGCGCTACGCGGGCAATAGCAGTCCTGGAGCCATGGTGTCCCGCTGAAGGTACAGCCTTTCCCAGCCAGTGTACGGAGCTTGGTCTTGCTTACTGGGGNNTATGCAGGCAATGTCTGGCTTGCCCGCTACCACATGCTGCAAGGCATCGTACACTCCATTTCACCAGCCGACATGGACGAAACGAAACGCGCGGTCGCCCACTTTTCCATCTGCTTCCGTGATCACAATGATGCCCAATGCATCGTACCGCTGATCAACATGCTCTCCCGCCAGAAGCTGGTCGTGACAACCATAGACTACGACAAGGCAGAAGCACTTTTCAAAAACGATGACGAGCTTCTCGCCTATGCAAAAGCGCTGATTGACCATGGCGATGTGGATTACTACGCACGTGGCAAGGCCATCATCGGGAGGCTGGCCAGCAAGGGCGGACTGCCCGCACTAACGTTACAGCACCATCTTCAATATCAGGAGCTTCCAAAAGAAAAGCGCTGCACAACCGTGCCGCGCTTCGAGGAACTCGCCAGGCTTGGCAGCCCACCCGCCATGCGCGAACTTGCCTTGATGAAGGATGACGGCACCTGCATGCCACAAGATACGGCAGCAGCCACTGCCCTGCTGGAAAAAGCTGCACCGCTTGATCCCATGGCCAAAGGCATTCTGGCGGTGCGATTGTTCGAAGGCAAAAGCATGGAACGCGACCGTGACCGCGCTTTTGAGTTGCTGGCCGAAGCCGCCGACGCCGGAGACGAGTACGCACTGTTCCAGATTGGCTACGCTTACTGGGTAGGCAACTATGTAGGCATGGACAGGGAAGAGGCACGTCCTTATCTTGAACGTGCCGCAGCCATGGGGCACCTGACAGCGGCCGAAATACTTGCAAAGGCACCACCCCCCTGAGGCACGATCACAGCAAGAGCCAGACCATGCCACTTCAACTGCCCGATGACCTGATGCACTCCTCCGTGTTTCCTCATCCGGTAGACAAGGTCGAGCTTGTCGAAACGCACATTTCCTGGGTGCTGCTGGCAGGCGATCATGCCTACAAGATAAAAAAGCCCGTCAACTTCGGCTTTCTGGATTTCAGTACGCGGGAAAAGCGGCGGGCAGCCTGTCTGGAAGAGTTGCGCATCAACCGGCGTACGGCCCCCATGCTGTACGAGGCGCTGGTTTGCATCAGTGACAATCCCGTCGAAATTCATGAGGACTCGCGTGATCCGCCAGCGGAATACGCCATTCGCATGCGGCGCTTTGCGCAATCGGCATTGCTGTCTTCTGTGCTTAAGATTCATCCGGATGCCCTGTCGCTGATGGATGATCTGGCGTGTCATGTTGCCGGCTTTCATGCCACGGCCGACATTGCCAGCATCAGCAGCACCTTTGGCACGCCAGACAGCGTGCTTGCGCCAGTACAGCAAAACATCACCCAGCTGCGGCAACAGATCAACGACCCGGCACTGCTCGGCATCATCGATTCCGTTGAACAATGGACACAGACAGCCTTCGCCAGACTGAAGAGTGTGTTTGCAGAGCGGCAGACATCCGGTCATGTGCGCGAGTGTCATGGAGACATGCACCTTGGCAATATCGTTGTGCTGGATGGCAAACCGTTGCTGTTTGATGCGCTGGAGTTCAATGCCTCCCTGCGCTGGATTGACCGGATGTCCGATGTCGCCTTTCTGGTGATGGACCTGCAGATGAACGCACGCCCCGACCTTGGCTGGCACTTCCTGAACAAGTGGCTGGAAAGCACCGGCGACTATCAGGGCCTCAGGCTGTTGCCATGGTATCTCTGTTATCGCGCCATGGTGCGAGCCAAGGTCGCTGCATTGCGACTGGCCCAGCAGGAGGGAGATGCCCGCCTGTCCGCACTCGAGCAGTGCCGCGCCTATCTGGAACTGGCCGAAGGTTATACCCGGCCCCAGCCGCGTGCCCTGATCATCAACCATGGCCTCTCGGGATCGGGCAAGACAACGCACTCGCAGTATCTGGTGGACCACTGCGGCCTGATCCGCATCCGTGCCGACGTGGAACGCAAACGCCTGTTCGGTCTGCATGCCACGGAGTCGAGCCAGCGTATTACCGGTGGCATTTACACCGAAGAGGCCAACCTGCGGACACAGACATATCTGGAGCAACTGGCACAAACCGTCCTGGAGGCAGGTTATCCCGTGCTGGTTGATGCCACCTTCATCCGCCGGGAGCCTCGCGAACGCATGCGGTCAGTGGCAACGGCCCTGCAAACCCCCTGGCTGGTACTGGCTTTCGAGGCGGCGCCCGCCACCCTGCGTGAGCGTGCAGCCCGGCGGGCGGCCTCCGGCCATGACGCCTCGGAGGCCACGGCAGACGTCGTGGCAATCCAGATGGAGCACTACGAACCACTGGCAGAAAACGAGAAATCAGACACCCTCAGTATCAACACAGACACCCCGCCTGACTGGTCACGTCTGCTGCCGGTTTTTTGCGCCCAAACCCGACTCAGATCAGTTTTTGGCTGAGGACCGGTTTTCCACACTGGTTATCCGGCTTTTCACAACTGGTTTGTCACTGAATCTGCGCCCATGATGACACCATCCAATGTCAACAACAAACCAGGTGCCTGACATGAACGCCAAGACCCCGGATGAGCTGCTGCAAAACGCCAGCAAGAAAAAAAGCAGCAAGTGGAAAGACCCCAAGCGCTACAAGTGGCTGCTCAGCCCCGCCCTGCCTGTCATCGGGATTGCCGCCATGTCCGCCTATGCCATTGCGCCCAAGAAGCTGCGCGCCTTGGCCTGGACCGGTCCCGCGCTTGTGCACGGCATCATCCCCGCCCTTGACCGCATGATCGGCGAAGACACCAGCAACCCGCCAGATGATGCCATTGCGGATCTCGAGAACGATCCGTACTACAACATCATCACCAAGGCCTTCATTCCTTCCCAGTACATCATGACGATGCTGGGTTGCTATCTGGCAACGCGCAACAACGTGCCCATGTCTGATCGCATCGGCCTGACTGTTTCGGTCGGCGCCCTGAACGGCATCGCCATCGTCACCGGCCACGAACTCGGCCACAAGCACGAACGCGACAACCGCATCGGCGCCATGCTGGCCCTGGCCCCGACGTTCTATACCCACTTTGCGGTGGAACATAACTTCGGCCACCACAAGCGCGTGTCCACACCGGAAGATCCCGCCTCCAGCCGCATGGGTGAATCGTTCTGGAAGTTCCTGCCGCGCACCGTGATCGGTGGCTTCAAGTCCGCCGTCGAGATCGAGACCAAGCGTCTTGAGCGCAAGGGCAAGAGCTTCTGGTGCCTGGAAAACGAACTGCTGCAGGGCTGGGCCATCAGCGCCGGCTTCCTCGCCGCCAACGTGCTGGTCAGCGGCCCGCGCGCCGTACCCTTCATGCTGGCCCAGGGAGCCTACGGCGCCAGCCTGCTCGAGGTGATCAACTACATCGAGCATTACGGTCTGCTGCGCGAGAAGGACGAGAACGGCAAATACGAGCGCACCCAGCCCGAGCACAGCTGGAACAGCAA
>DPJB01000015.1 GCA_003543245.1 Moraxellaceae bacterium
TTCGGCATGGACAAGAAGGAAGGCGACCGCAAGATTGCCGTGTATGACCTTGGCGGTGGCACCTTCGACGTGTCCATCATCGAAATCGCCGAAATCGAAGGTGAGCACCAGTTCGAAGTGCTGTCCACCAACGGTGACACCTTCCTTGGTGGCGAAGATTTCGACCTCAAGCTGATCGATTACCTCGCTGACGAATTCAAGAAAGAGCAGGGCATCGACCTGCACAACGATCCGCTGGCCCTGCAGCGTCTGAAAGAAGCCGCTGAAAAAGCCAAGATCGAACTGTCCACCGCACAGCAGACCGAAGTGAACCTGCCGTACATCACCGCCGATGCGACAGGCCCCAAGCACCTTGCCATCAAGGTGACCCGTGCCAAGCTGGAAGCGCTGGTGGAAGAACTCGTCGCCCGCACCATCGAGCCGTGCAAGGTGGCGCTGGCCGATGCCGGCCTGAAAGTGTCCGATATCGGTGACGTGATTCTCGTCGGCGGTCAGACCCGCATGCCGATGGTGATGGACAAGGTTAAGGAATTCTTCGGCCAGGAGCCGCGTCGTGACGTGAATCCTGACGAAGCCGTGGCCATCGGTGCGGCCTACCAGGCGGCCGTGCTCTCCGGTGACGTGAAGGATGTGCTGCTGCTCGACGTGACCCCGCTGTCACTCGGTATCGAAACCATGGGTGGCGTGTCCACCGTCGTGATCGAAAAGAACACCACCATTCCGACCAAGAAATCGCAGGTGTTCTCCACTGCCGATGACAACCAGAGCGCCGTGACCATTCACGTGCTGCAGGGTGAACGCAAGCAGGCCTCGCAGAACAAGTCGCTGGGCCGCTTTGACCTCAGCGAAATTCCGCCGGCACCGCGCGGCATGCCGCAGATCGAAGTGACCTTCGATATCGATGCCAACGGCATCCTGCATGTTGGTGCAAAAGACAAGGCCACCGGCAAGGAACAGCGCATCGTGATCAAGGCCAACTCCGGCCTGACCGATGAAGAAATCCAGCAGATGGTGCGTGATGCCGAGGCCAATGCCGAGGAAGACCGCAAGTTCACCGAGCTTGTCAATGCCCGTAACGGCGCCGACCAGTTGGTGCACGCCACGAAGAAGGCGCTGACCGATCTTGCCGACAAGGCCACCGAGGAAGAAAAGACCTCGATCGAAGCCGCCATCAAGGAACTGGAAGACGCCATCCAGGGCAATGATCACGAAGCCATCACGGCCAAGACCGAAGCCCTGTCGCAGGCCTCCATGCCGCTGATGCAGAAAGCCTATGCCGAACAGGCCCAGGCAGCCGGTGGTGCCGAGGCGGGTGCACAGCAGTCCGGTGCAGCCGACGATGGTGTCGTTGATGCCGAGTTCGAGGAAGTGAAGGACGACAAGAAGTAATTCCTGTCATCGGGGCCGGCAACCACCGGTCCTCCTTCAGGTACAAAAAACCGGCGCGCGGGGATTTCCCCGCGTTGCCGTCTCTGAAATCAGCAAGTCTGAGTGATAGCAATGGCGAAACGGGATTTTTACGAAGTGCTTGGTGTGGCGAAGACCGCGTCGGCTGACGAGATCAAGAAGGCCTACCGCAAGCTCGCCATGAAGCACCATCCGGACCGTAATCCGGATGACAAGTCNNGCTTCTCCGATATTTTCGGCGACGTGTTCGGCGATATTTTTGGTGGTGGTGGCGGACGCGGCGGCCAGCGCAGCAGTCGTGGCGCGGACCTGCGTTATACGCTGGAGCTGGATCTGGAAGAAGCCGTGCGCGGCGCCAAGGTGCAGATTCGTGTGCCAACTCTGGTTGCCTGCGAAACCTGCGACGGCACCGGTGCGAAAAAAGGTACCAGTGTTGACACCTGTCGCACCTGTGGTGGTCAGGGTCAGGTACGCGTGCAGCAGGGTTTTTTCTCGATGGCACAGACCTGTCCGACCTGTCGTGGCCGCGGCAAGACCATCAAGGACCCTTGCAACTCCTGTCTAGGGCAAGGGCGCGTCGAGAAAAGCAAAACCCTGGATGTAAAGATTCCCGCTGGCGTTGATACCGGTGACCGCATCCGTCTTACTGGCGAAGGCCAGGCGGGTGCCAATGGTGCACCGGCCGGTGACCTGTATGTGCAGGTACAGGTGCGTGACCACAAGATTTTCGAGCGTGACGGTGCCGACCTGTACTGCGAAGTACCGATCTCCTATGCCGATGCTGCGCTGGGTGGCGAGCTGGAAGTGCCCACGCTGGACGGGCGCGTCAAGCTCAAGATCCCGGAAGGAACCCAGACCGGCAAGCCGTTCCGCCTGCGTGGCAAGGGCGTGAGCCCGGTGCGTGGCGGCGGCCCCGGCGACCTGATCTGTCGTGTCACGGTGGAAACACCGGTGCACCTGAGCAAGCGCCAGAAAGAGTTACTGCGGGAGTTTCAGCAGGAAATGGATGCGGAAGACGGCAAGCACTCGCCCAGGAAGAGTTCGTGGTTCGAGTCTGTCATCAACATCTTTGGTGAGAAGTAAGCACTGAGGCGGGCCACAAAAAGCCGGGCTTCTCCGCAAGGGGTGGCCCGGCTTTCCTGTTTCTGGCGGCATCGGTGCTGGTGCCCGCACGCTACACTCCCTACAATGCCGTCATTCAGGTCGACACCATTTCGAGGATGACGAGATGACCCGTATTGCTATCAGTGGCGTTGGCGGCCGCATGGGCAGAGCCCTTGTACAGGCGGTCTGTGCACAAGAAGGCGCAACGCTGGCGGCTGCCATCGAGCGTCCCGGTTCCTCATTGCTGGGTGCCGATGCCGGTGAGCTTGCCGGGGTTGGTGCACTGGGCATTGCTGTGACCGACAGCCTTGTCGCCGCAGTGAACGATTTCGATGTACTCATCGACTTCACCATTCCTGCTGCCACCATCGCCAATCTTGAAGTGTGCCAGCAGCACGGCAAGCGGATCGTCATTGGCACCACCGGTCTTGATGAAGCCCAGAAGGCGCTGGTGCAGGCCGCAGCAGCCAGAACCGGCGTGGTGTATTCCGGTAACTACTCCATTGGTGTGAATGTTTCCCTGCGTTTGCTGGAGCTGGCTGCACAAACCTTTGGCGATACGGTGGATATCGAGATCATCGAGGCCCATCACCGGCACAAGGTCGATGCTCCCTCGGGCACTGCATTGATGATGGGCGAGGCGGTGGCCGGTGCGCTCGGTCGTGATCTCAGGGAAGTGGCGGTGTACGAGCGACATGGCCATACCGGTCCGCGTGCGCGCGAAACCATCGGCTTCCAGACCATACGTGGAGGTGACATTGTTGGCGATCACAATGTCATGTTCATCGGCGAAGGCGAGCGCGTGGAAATCCGCCACGTGGCGACCAGTCGCATGAATTTTGCCAACGGCGCCGTACGCGCCGCTTGCTGGGTGCAGCAGCAGTCGGCCGGTCTGTTTGATATGCGTGATGTGTTGAAGCTGCGCTGAAAAAGTCATTGTTCGAATAAAAAAACCGGCCTCAATGGCCGGTTTTTTTATTCGCTGGTGAGCGACAGAAAACGATATCAGGCGACGCTCTGCGTGTCGTCGGGCTCGCCATCCACCGCGACACGGTTACGGCCTGTTCTCTTGGCGCGATACAGGGCCTGGTCAGCGGCCAGCAACAACACTTCCGGCCCGGTGGCCTGGGCCGTCGGGATCATGCTGGCAACCCCCAGGCTGGCGGTCACGTTGCCGTGACTGGAACGCTGGTTGGGAATGCCCAGTGCAAGGATCTTGTCACGCACACGCTCTGCAACAATGCGCGCCTGTTGCGGCGTGTTGTTGGTCAGGATCAATACAAACTCCTCCCCACCGTAGCGTGCCGCCAGATCGCCCGGGCGCCGCGTGAAGTCCTTCAGGGTGCCAGCCACTTCACGCAGGCATTCGTCGCCGGCCTGGTGGCCATAGGTATCGTTGTAGAGCTTGAAGTGATCCACATCGATCATGACCACACCTAGCGGCTCCTGCTTGCGCATGGCGCGTTGCCACTCGGTGCCCAGTGTGGTGTCGAGGCTGCGGCGATTGGCGATCTGGGTGAGCCCGTCAATGGCGGTCATGTACTGCAGCCGCAGGTTGGCCTCACCAAGGTCGCTGTTCTCGAACGACAGCAGACGGGACTGCAGGTAGTTCTGGCGCAGACTGCGTTCAACCAGGAAAGTGCCCAGCAGCGAGAAGATGGCCGATGAGACGGAAATGAAGTTCACGGCAACAATCATCTTGAGGTCGGCATTGCCGATATGCACATAACCGATGTTCACAATTGCCAGCATGATTACGGCCGCTATGCATCCCCACACAAACTGCAGGCGGGTCAGCACGAACACCACCAGCATGACCATGGTGATGCTGCCGGCATAGAAATAGTTGAAGGGCACAATCGACTTCAGCGACAGGCCAACCACGCAAGCCACAAACAGGCAGGCGCAAAATGCCACGATGGGTTGCATGTGTGCCATGGCCAGGCGGGTCTTGCTGATCATGAGCACGATCAGGACGGGCACGGCCGTCATGATCCGGAGCTGCCACAGCTCGCTTGACTGCTCGGGCATCCAGAACGGGTCGATCACGCCGCAGCCCAGGATCGCCAGTACCCCGAGCAGGCCTGAAATGATCATGTGGCTGTGGTAGCGCTGGGTGTAGTCCTGCTGGAACTCGCCCTCCAGCGGGTCGGGGAAGCGCAGGTGCAGGCCACGGTTGTCGAGCAGCTGGCGCAGGGTGTCGATTTGGGACTGTTCCATGCCGGTACCTTGGGTGGCTCGCCAACAGTGGCGGCTTCTTGTTTTGATGTGCTGTTCTGGGGTGTTGTTCTGATATGTGAATCGCATCACAGGATACTTGCGGGTCACAAGGGTTTCCCTGCTGACCGGTGGCAATGCCGGGGTGTGTGGTGGCCGTGACCAGTCAGGCGGTCGGCAAGCAGCAATAGCGGTTGGACAAAAATGCCCCCTTTCCGTACAATTCCGCCTCAACTTGTGCCTGCTGTGCTGCGTCGCCGAGACCAGTGCAGATTCCGGTACCCTCATTATTAGAAAAGCGAGAAGGAGTTCCTCTTTCTCGCTTTTTTACAAGTGCATTCCGCCAGCATTCCTTCTTCGGAGGTAGGTTTTGAGCAAGCCCGCCATTCTCGTCCTGCAAGACGGCAGCGTCTTCCGGGGGATATCCATCGGTGCCGATGGCCTCACCAGTGGTGAAGTCGTCTTCAATACCGCCATGACCGGCTACCAGGAAATCCTGACGGATCCTTCCTACTGCCGCCAGATCGTGACCCTGACCTATCCGCACATCGGCAATACCGGCATGAATGCGGAAGACGAAGAGGCTACGGAAATCTGGGCGGCAGGCCTGGTCATTCGTGACCTGAGCATGATCGCGAGCAACTTCCGCTCGCAGGAATCGCTGTCCGACTACCTCAAGCGCCGCAACATCATCGGCATTGCCGATATTGATACCCGCCGCCTGACCCGCATCCTGCGCGAGAAGGGTGCCCAGAACGGCGCCATCATCGCCGGTGACGGCGTGGACGAGGCCAGGGCACTGGAGGCTGCCAAGGCCTTTCCAGGCCTCAAGGGCATGGATCTGGCCAAGGTGGTGTCGGCCAAGGCCGCCTACCCGTGGACCGAAGGCAGCTGGGTGCTGGGCAAAGGGCATGTGACCCCGACCGCCCCCGCAACGTTCAAGGTTGTGGCCTATGACTTCGGCGTCAAGCTGAACATCCTGCGCATGCTGGTGGATCGCGGCTGCGACGTCACCGTGGTGCCGGCCCAGACCGATGCCGCCACCGTGCTGGCCATGAACCCGGACGGCATTTTCCTGTCCAACGGCCCTGGCGATCCCGCCCCCTGTGATTACGCCATCACGGCGATCGGCGAGTTCCTCAAGACCGATACCCCCGTGTTCGGTATCTGCCTGGGGCACCAGTTGCTTGCGCTGGCCTCCGGCGCCCAGACCCTGAAAATGGGTCATGGCCACCATGGCGCCAACCACCCGGTGCAGAACATCGAGGCCGGTACCGTCATGATCACCTCGCAGAACCACGGTTTTGCCGTGGACGAAAAGACACTGCCAGCGAATCTGCGGGTGACGCACCGCTCCCTGTTCGATGGCACCAATCAGGGCATCCACCGTACCGACAAGCCGGCCTTCAGCTTCCAGGGTCACCCCGAAGCCAGCCCCGGCCCGCACGATGCCTCGCCCCTGTTTGACCACTTCATCGAATTGATGCAGGCCCGGAAGAAGTAAGAGTTCACCATGCCAAAACGTACTGACATCAAAAGCATCCTGATTATCGGCGCCGGCCCCATCGTCATCGGCCAGGNNCCGGCCACCATCATGACCGACCCGGTGATGGCGGACTCCACCTATATCGAGCCGATTACCTGGCAGACCGTGGCACGCATCATCGAGAAGGAACGTCCCGATGCCGTGCTGCCGACCATGGGTGGCCAGACGGCGCTTAACTGTGCGCTCGATCTGGACAAGCATGGCGTGCTGGAAAAGTTCGGTTGCGCGCTGATCGGCGCGTCCAAGGAAGCCATCCGCATGGCCGA
>DPJB01000036.1:0-51244 GCA_003543245.1 Moraxellaceae bacterium
TCGTCATTGGCATCGGCAATCGAGCCGGGACGCAGGCCGTCGCCAAGACTGAAGGACACGTCATAGGCCTTCATGATTTCGCAGATGTCTTCAAAATGCGTGTACAGGAAGTTTTCCTGGTGATGCGCCAGGCACCACTTGGCCATGATGGAACCACCACGCGAGACAATGCCGGTCACACGCTTGGCAGTGAGCGGCACATGACGCAGCAGCACGCCGGCATGAATGGTGAAGTAGTCGACACCCTGCTCGGCCTGTTCGATCAGAGTGTCGCGAAAGATTTCCCAGGTCAGGTCTTCCGCCACACCATCCACTTTCTCCAGTGCCTGGTAAATCGGCACGGTACCGATTGGCACGGGTGAGTTACGCAGGATCCATTCACGCGTTTCGTGAATGTTCTTGCCGGTGGAGAGATCCATGACCGTATCGGCACCCCAGCGGATCGACCACGTCATCTTTTCCACTTCTTCCTCGATGGAAGATGCCAGCGCCGAGTTGCCAAGGTTACCGTTGATCTTCACCAGGAAGTTACGACCGATAATCATCGGCTCCAGCTCAACGTGGTTGATGTTGGCAGGAATGATGGCACGGCCGCGGGCGACTTCACTGCGCACGAACTCTGCCGTGATTTCTTTCGGCAGGGATGCACCAAAGCTTTGCCCCGGATGTTGCTGCGCGAGCAGGCCGGCGGCACGCGCTTCCTGCAGCTTCATGTTCTCGCGCAAGGCAATGTATTCCATTTCCGGCGTTATGATGCCGCGCTTCGCATAATGCATCTGCGAAACATTGGCTCCTGCCTTGGCACGACGCGGGGCACTCAGGTGCGCAAACCGCAAATGTGCCAGCGCCGGATCATGCAGGCGGTCATTGCCATAGGCAGAACTGAGTCCACTCAGTATTTCAGTATCGCCACGCTCTTCAATCCACTTGCCGCGCACGTTGGGCAAGCCCTGACGGATATCAATCTTCACTGCGGGATCGGTATACGGACCAGAGGTGTCATAAATGAGTACCGGCGCATTCTTTTCTCCGCCCAGGCCGGTTGGGGTATCGGTCAGCGTGACTTCGCGCATGGGAACGCGAATATCGGGGCGCGAGCCCTCGACATAAACCTTGCGCGAGGCCGGAAACGGAGCAAGGGCGGCACTGTCAACGCGAGCGGATTGACTGAGGGTCTGTTCAGGCGCGGTCATGAGACTGGATATCCGGGGGACAACAAAGACAAAGAAACCACCATGCGGCAGGGCTGGACAGCACTAGCGGCAGGTGGTCGGCAGACACCCACTATAACGATCCCCCATGGGGTCGGGCAAGGCAACGGTTATGCAATAAAGCCATTGAAAACATGGGGATTTGCCGGCTCAGGTACACAGTTTTGCTACCATTCTGGCCGGTATCGCACAAGCCCCGTGCTTGCGTTAAAACAATCGAGGGCATAACCTCAAAACCCTATTTTTTTGCACATACCGATGAGTATCTTTTCTATGCGCATCCGTCCCGTGCTTTCCGGCCTTGCCCTGGCCCTCGGAATGGCTCACTCCCCTGTTTTTGCTCTGGACCTGTCTGAGGCATATGCCAAGGCCCAGAAGAATGATCCGCGCTGGTCAGCAGCACGCAACAACTACGAGGCGGAGCAACAGTCCGTCACTATCGGGCGTGGCGCCTTGCTGCCCAGCCTGGCAGCATACGGCAGCTTCTCGGAAAACGAGTTTGAGTCCGACCTCGGAACAGCTGCCAACACTGATTTCGAAAGCACCCAGTATGGTGCCAAGCTGACCCAACCACTCTTCCGGGCCGATGCCTGGTATGGCTATCAGCGATCAAAGGCCATTGGCTCACAAGCCGAAGCCACCTTGCGCAGCCAGGAGCAGGAACTCGCCCTGCGCGTCTCCCAGGCCTACTTTGCAGTGCTCAGCGCCCAGGAAACCCTGGCCTATGCCCAGGCCGAAGAAGCCGCTTTCGGACGCCAGCAGGATCAGGCCCAGCAGCGCTTTGATGTTGGCCTGATTGCCATCACCGATGTGCTGGAAGCCCGGGCGGCCAGCGATGGTGCCCGCGCCAACCGTATCGCGGCCGAAGCCGCGCTGAGTTCGACCCAGGAAAACCTGAGTGCGATCATTGGCGAGGCTCCGGGACGTCTTGCTCCCCTCAAGGGCGATGCCATCTTTGTCAAACCGGTACCCGCCGACCCGGATGCCTGGGCCAAACTGGCCAAGGAACGCAACCCGGACCTGCAAGCCGCCATGCAGACCTACAACACGTCCCGGGCTGCCAGCCGTGAAGCACGCTCGGGCCACCTGCCCACCGTTGACCTGTTCGGCAGCTACAACGACACCGACTATGATGTGACTGCAAGCAACCCTCTGGCGGGCAGCAGCTTTACCACCCAGAACGGAGCTACCACCAGCTTTGGCGTCGAGGCCAACTGGCTGCTGTTTGCCGGTGGCCGTACGTATGCCGCCAGCAAGCAGGCCAGCTACCGCGAAGCCGCTGCACAGGACCAGCTGACCGCAACAGAGCGCCTGGTGGTCAACAATGCCCGCACGGCCTACCTGAATGTGGCAGCTGACGCTTACCGCGTAGAGGCCCGCAAACAGGCAGTGGCATCAAATGAGTCCTCACTGGCCGCCGTGCAGGCCGGATACGAGGTTGGCACCCGCAACATTGTGGACGTCCTGCTGACACAGCGTGTGCTCTATGCCGCCAAACGTGACTATGCCGATGCCCGCTACGACTATGTCATCAACAGTCTTCGCCTGAAGTCTGCCAGTGGCCAGTTGTCCGAAGTGGACATCAGGGAGCTGAATGGCTGGCTGGACCCGAATGCCAGCATTGTTGGAGCTCCGGAAAAATACCTGGACACGCCACCAACGCCACCAACACCTGCACCGTCAGCAGGCAAGCGCTGATTCACACGCAATAAAAAAGGCCGCAGATTGCGGCCTTTTTTATTGCGTGCTCAGACATAAAGTCGCGCAACCAAGGCAGTGACGGCCGTCTCTACCCGCAATATCCTGGGGCCCAGATGCACTGCCTCGAAGCCTGCCTCCACCAGTTTCTCGATCTCGTAGGGAATAAATCCGCCCTCGGGCCCGATCGCCAGCGTCAGTGGCTGATTGAGTGCAACAGGACAATGCACTTCTGCGCCAGGGTGTGCCACATAACAGCGCGAGTTACGGCAAAGCATCGACAGCCGGTCTTCAACAAAGGGCTTGAACAATGGCTCGATCAGCACCTCGGGCAGCACCGTATCCCGTGACTGCTCCAGGCCCAGCACCAGTTGCTCGCGCACGGCATCAGGCTCCAGCCAGGGTGAATCCCAGAAGCTTTTTTCCACGCGATAGCTGTTCATCAGTACCAGACGGGAAACGCCCATGGCGGCCACTGTCTGCAGGATCCGCTTGAGCATTTTGGGGCGGGGAAGACTGAGCAGCAGCGTCAACGGCAACTTCTCAGGTGGTGCGGTATCCAGTACCGGACGCAGCACCAGCTCGTCACGGGACAGGGACACAATCTCACCGGTCCCCATCAAGCCTCCCAGCATTCCTAGCCGCAGGGTGTCGCCAGCCTTCGCACGGTGCACTTCCTGCACATGTTTCAGCCGACGCCCGGTCAGGCGCGCCAGTCCTGGCTCGGGGCAGTCGTCCGGCGTCAGCAGCAAAAGATTCATGAACGCATCTCCTGCTCGATCAGTGCCAGCTGGCGCGCCAACGCCCCACGATTGCGCGCCATCACGGCATGGCCCGCCGCAGCCTGGGCTTGCGCCACGGACGGCGAAGCAATCAGCCGCACCACAGCATCGGCAAGCCGCTCCGAGGTCACCAGTTGCAACGCACCTGCCGCAACCAGCTCATCCGCAATTGTCTGGAAATTGAAAATGTGGGGGCCCGACAACGTGGGCACATCAAGGGCAATCGGCTCCAGCATGTTGTGGCCTCCCACCGGGACCAGCGAACCACCGACAAACGCAATATCCGACAGTGCATACCAGAGCAGCAGTTCGCCCATGGTGTCGCCCAGAAACACCTGTGTTCCGGCAATCACGTCTTCCTGCTGGCTGCGCCGCCTGAGGGTGCATCCATGCTCGCGCACCAGTCTGGCCACACTGTCAAAACGTTCGGGATGTCGTGGTACCAGAATCAGCAGGGCATCCGGGCGCAGTTCGCGCACCTGCGCAAACGCTGACAATACAATGCTGTCTTCGCCTTCATGGGTACTGGCTGCCACCAGCACCGGGCGACCGGCAAGCTGCCAGCGCTGGCGCAACTCTTCCGCCTGTCCCTTCAGTACATCGGGTGGCGCAATGTCAAACTTGAGACTGCCTGTGACATCCACCTTTCCTGCATCCACCCCAAGACCCGTAAAACGGCTC
Organism: Moraxellaceae bacterium; assembly: GCA_003543245.1. GTDB lineage: Bacteria > Pseudomonadota > Gammaproteobacteria > Pseudomonadales > Moraxellaceae > UBA2031. The sequence continues at coordinate 4,373 of DPJB01000036.1, forward strand.
GCGGTCGCTTCATCCTGAGCTGCAATCCGTGAAAGGTGCTGCAGCACCGGCCGGGTCAGCCAGCCAACCCTTGCATATCCGCGCGCCGAACGGGCAGAAAGACGGGCATTCACCAGAACCACCGGGACGCCGCGTGCCTGTGCCGATACCAGCATGTTGGGCCACAGCTCGGTCTCCATGATGACCAGTACCCGTGGTCTCACCTTGCGCAGAAACAGGCCCCAGGCCCAGGGCAGGTCATAGGGGGCATAGCAATGATTGACCTTGTTGCCCCAGAGCGCCTGCACACGAGCCGAGCCGGTGGGTGTCATGGTCGTCACCAGTACCGGCTCGTCCGGATGCGCCTCACGCCAGGCATTGATCAGCGGGGCGGCGGCAAGGGTCTCCCCCACCGAGACGGCATGCACCCAGAGACCGCCCTGCTGGAGCGGCACATCAAGACCAAAACGCTCACGCCAGCGCAGGCGATATTCCGGCGCGCGCAGCCCCTTCCAGAGCAGCCTCAGGACGACCAGAGGCAACAGCAGGTGGAAAAGAATGTTGTAAAGAAAACGGGCCACAGTTCGTATCGCCGGATAGAATGCGTGCATTGTAACGGAAGCGGCGCCAACTGGCTGGCCAACCTCAACTCGAATAGACTTTCCTGCCATGCGTACCATAGAAACGGACATTCTCATTTTTGGCGGCGGTATCGCCGGCCTCTGGCTGCTCAACCGGCTGCGTGCCGCCGGCTACAGCGTGCTCCTGCTGGAGCAGGACAAGCTGGGGGGCCATGAAACCCTCAACGCCAACGGCATCATTCATGGCGGCCTCAAGTTCGGCCTGAGCGCCATGCTGCGCGACATTGAAGACCTCGACGACATGCCTGCACTCTGGCGCGACTGCCTGCGTGACCGGGGCGATGTCAGTCTGGGTGGCGTACGCGTCCTGTCCGAGCATCAGTACCTGTGGTCAGAGCCCAGCCTGGCCGCGCGTGCAACCACCTACTTCGCATCCCGTCTGATCAGCAGCCAGGTAGAGTCCGTCGAGGGCAGCGCCAGACCAGACTCATTCCAGGATCCCGCCTTCGAAGGCAGTGTGTACCAGCTCTCGGACCTCGTGATCGACATTCCGTCCCTGATACAAAAGCTGGCCGGCCCGCACAAGAACTGCATCTACAAGATCAGCCAGCAGAACTGCCATCTGGAAACGGATGACCGGCACAATACGACAGCCGTTTTCATCACGGCAGCCGGCATGGAGCCACTGCGCATTCACCCGCGCCGCGTCATCCTTGCCGGTGGCCGTGGCAATCAGGCCTTGCTTGAGGACCTGGGCCTGCGCGAGCCGCCGATGGAGCGACGCCCCGCGCACATGGTCCTGCTCAAGCGCGCGCAATTACCACCCGTTTACGCACACTGCCTCGGTAGCAGCACCCGGCCGCGCCTGACCATAACCAGCCACCCGACCAGAGACGGGGAATGGGTCTGGTATCTGGGGGGCGAACTGGCCGATGAAGGCGCCCAGCGTGATGACCGCCTGCAGATCGAACATGCCCAGCGCGAACTCAAGGAGCTGCTGCCCTGGCTTGACCTGCGTGGCGCCCGCTACAAGACCCTCAAGATCGACCGCATCCTGCCAGCCGGCGAACAGAGACTGTTCAAACCGGACAATGCATTCATGGAGATCCGGGGCAACAACATGGTGGTGTGGCCCTGCAAGATGACGCTAGCTCCCAACCTTGGCCGCCAGGTGCTCGCCCAACTGGAAAAAGAGGGAGTAAAGCCGGAACATCCTCCGCTGGAGGAAGCACTGCCGCTGCTCTACCCGGAAACCGGGCAGCCTGCATGGGAAACCCTTTTCGACTGATGACGCCTCCCGACTTCAGCAAAGCGCTGCTAGCCCCCAGATACTGGGCGGCATGGCTGCTCACAGGAATATTCTGGTTCATGGCCAAGCTGCCATGGGGCATGCAACGCCGTCTCGGTGCCGGGCTGGGATGGCTGGCATGGCATGTCATCCCGCAACGCCGCAACGACACCCGCATCAATCTGGGCCTGTGCTTTCCTGAGCTGGACGAGAGCGCGCGGGAAATCATGGCGCGCGATACGTTTCGTAATGCCGGCATCGGCGTTTTCGAAACCGCCAACGCCTGGTTCCGCAACCCCGAGTACTATCGTCACCGTATCTCCTTCGAGGGGCTTGAGCATCTGCGCGCCATGGAGCAGCGAGGCAAAGGCATTTTGTTGCTGGGTGCGCATTACAGCCTGCTCGATCTGGGCGCGGCCATGGCGTCGCTGCACTTCAAGGTGGACACGGTTTACCGTCCGCAGAAAAATGCCGCGTTTGAATACATGATGACCAGCCGCCGCCTGCGTTATCACCAGTGGACGATCCCCTATCGCGACATGCGCCTGCTGATAAAAGCCCTCAAGAGCAGCCATATTGTCTGGTATACCCCGGATCAGGATTTCGGACGCAAGCACAGCGTCTTTGCACCGTTCTTTGGTGTACCCGCCGCCACCATCACCACACCCGCAAGGCTGGCACAGGTCAATGATTCCGCAGTGATGCTCATCCAGTTCTGCCGCGACGGAGACACGGAAAACTATCGCTATGTCATCACCCCCGCCCTGACCAATTACCCTGGCGGCGATGATGTTGCCGATGCCACCCGCATCAATCACGAGCTGGAGCAACTCATCCGGCGTGCGCCCACGCAATACATGTGGTCTCACCGCCGTTTCAAGACCAGGCCTCCGGGTGAGCCGCACCTTTACGAAGAAAAGAAGAAATGGAAAAAACGCTGACTGTCGTGCAGACGCTGCCTGCCCTGCACTCTGGCGGCGTTGAGCGGGGCACCCTGGAAATTGCCCGTGCCCTTGTGGCAGCAGGCCACCGCTCGATTGTCATCTCCAGTGGCGGACGTCTTGTCGACCAACTGGTGCGGGAAGGCAGTGAGCACATCACCCTGCCTGTTCACAGGAAGTCCCTGTTCAGCCTGCTGCAGGTGCGTCCGTTCAGGCGTCTTCTTGAAGACATCAGGCCTGACATCGTGCATGCACGCTCACGCATTCCCGCATGGATTGCCTGGCTGGCACTGCGCGGCATGAACCCGGCAACACGCCCGCATTTTGTCACAACGGTTCACGGGCTTTATTCGGTCAGTCCCTATAGCGCCATCATGGCCAGGGGCGAACGTGTGATCGCCGTGTCGGAAACCGTCCGCCAGTACATCCTGCAGCACTACCACGCGTGCCAGCCCGACAGCATCAGACTGATATACCGTGGCGTGGACCCGTCTGAATTCCCTTACGGTTACCAGCCCACTGCCGAATGGCGGCAACAATGGCAGGCACGTTTTCCTCAGCTAACCAACAAGAAGGTCCTCACGCTGCCCGGGCGCATTACCAGACTCAAGGGCCACGAAGCCTTCATCAGCCTGATTGGTCAGCTTAAAGCGGAAGGACTTGCCGTACATGGTGTGATTGTTGGTGGCGCCGAGGAGAAAAAGCAGGACTACCTTGCCGAGCTGCATCAACTGGTCGCCCGACACAACCTTGCCGATGACATCACCTTTACCGGATTGCGCAACGATATTCGCGACATTTTTGCCGTCAGTGATCTCGTCTTTTCACTCTCCAGCAAACCCGAATCGTTTGGCCGTACTGTACTGGAAGCATTAAGACTGGGACGGCCTGTCATTGCCTGGGACAAGGGTGGAGCAGGAGAGATTCTGGCCCGGTTATGGCCAGAGGGACTGATCCCCGATCAGGATACAGACAGGCTGGGCAGTCAGGCACGGCAACTCTTACTGGGCACGCGCCAGGTTCCCGAGAGCAACAGTTTCCTTCTGGAAACGATGTGCAGGGAAACACTTGCCGTGTACGAGGACCTTGCCAGTCATCCGGGTAAATCGTCATGAAGCGTCTGCTTATAATCGGCAAGCGGGGCGGCATTCTGCACTGGTATGAGGATGCACTGCTTGCCGCCGGAAATGATGCCGCAGGCTTTTCCCTGACCCACCACAACATGCTTGCACGTCTTGCCGGACACGCCATGGGAAAGAATCATGCCCGGGTGCGCAGGATGATCCGTGACGGCCTGGCACAAGCCATTCGCCAACATCAGCCAGAGCTCATACTGATCGTTGATCTTTTTTATCTTGAGCCTGCCATCAATCAATTACTGATTGAGTCAGGCATTGCAACCGCACAATGGATTGGCGACAGGTTTGAAGACCGGCTTGCCAGAAATACCGGCATAAAGGATTTTTACTTTACTGACACCGGCCTGATTCCCCTGGCAGAGCGTATCGGCCTTTCCGGGCGCTACCTCCCGCTGGCAGCCACGCTGCCCGAAAGGGCGCTGCCCGCCTGGGAAACCCGCAGCAATGAAATACTGTTCATTGGTGCACCCTCTGCAGGACGTGTCGCACTGATCGAGCAGATCAGGCACCCACTGCTTGTCATAGGCCCGGGCTGGCCAACCCTCAAAAATCCTGAAGCACGAATCATCAATCACCGGATATCCATCAAGAAAACACGGCGACTGTATGCACAGCACAAGTTCGTCCTGAACATCATGAATGAGTCCAATGTTGTAAATGGTCTTCCCCAGCGTTGTTTTGATGCAACCATGCATGGTGCCTGTCTGCTGATGAACTCGACACCCGACACATCACTCAATTTCGAGAAAGGAAAGGAAATCTTCATTTTCCGGGACCCATCCGATATTGCGCAAATCACCCACGACGACACTGCCGCCAGCATCATTGCCACACGCGGCAGGGAAAAGTCTGAACGGGCGCACACCTTCCGCATGAGGATTGCACAAATCATTGCGGGCCCAGGGAACAATGTAGCGGAACATTCACCCTCATGAGAATTACGTTTGTTCTTCCTGGCGGCGGCTACAACCCATCAGGCGGGTTCAAGATTGTCTATGAATATGCCAATCACTTGTCCCGTGCCGGCCACAAGGTCACCCTGATACACCCTGCATATATTGGTGCGGCCATAGAGCGGCACCCGGTGTCATCCTTGCGCCGCATCATGTCCCGTTATCTTTCCAGACTTTTTACCCAGCGCTGGAAGCCCACCCGCTGGTTTCCGCTGGAAGAGTCCGTCAGCATCCGCTGGATTCCACTCATCCATCCCGCGTTCATCCCCGATGCCGATGTCATTTTTTCCACACTGTGGCTGACTGCCGAGCAGGTCTTTCATCTGCCAGAGTCAAAAGGCAAGCAACTGTATCTGGTGCAAGGCATTGAAACATGGGGTGGAGCAGATGACCGCGTCATAAATACATGGAAACTTCCAATCCGGAAAATTGCGATATCCCGCTGGATACAGGCCGAGCTCAAGGCTGCAGGTGCGGAATCGACGTACATTCCGAACGGACTCGACTTCGAGAAGTTCGGGTGCGACACCCCGATGGCCAGCCGCGATCCGGCCCGCATTGCCATGCTGTATAGCGCCCTGCCCATCAAGGGCAGCAGTGCAGGTATCGCCGCACTGATCGCGGCGCGAAAGGAGAACCCTGCCATATCAGCAGAGCTCTTCGGCGTCCCGGGCCGCCCGCACGACCTTCCCGAGTGGATCACCTACCACCAGACCCCTTCACAAACCGAGCTTCGCGCCATTTACAACCGGTGTTCGATATTCATCGCACCAAGCCTCAGCGAGGGTTGGGGGCTAACGGCGTCTGAAGCCATGCAATGCGGTGCTGCAGTTATCGCCACCCGCATCGGAGGTCATGAAGAATTCTGCATCGACATGCAGTCTGCCATCCTGTGTGAACCCGGCAGCACTGACGCCATCAAGAATGCCGTCATTGAATTGGTTCAGAACACGGGACTGAGGGAGAGACTCTCTCGTGACGGGCATGCACTGATCTCACGTTTTACGTGGCAATCCTCCGTGGAAAAAATGCTGGCAGTACTCGATGAACGATAAATTCATGCTACCTGGTTCGCTCACCCGCCTGCGTCATGCCGAATCAGCAGCAATCGCTCTGGTGATTGCCGGCGCACTGATGCTACCGCTTGAGCGCCTGCACACCTCCGGCATGCTATTGCTCGCCACACTGATCATGGCTCTGGTCGCAGGACGCCCGTTCCTCAGCCGATCGGCCGGACTCTACCGGCCCCTGGCATTCCTGACTGCCGGCATTCTGGCCGCATCACTGTTTTCCAGTCACCCCGGCAAAGGCTGGGTCGTTGTCAGGAACCTTATCCTGGCGTTTGCCACCGGAGCACTTTTTTTCCAGATTGCCGTTGAGCGCAGCGCCACCATGGTCAAGGCGACACAAGTGGCTGTGTTGATGATCGTCATGGCCGCACTTGTTGCTATCGCATCCACACCATCCTTGTGGAGCAACTTCCTCAACACCAATTTCAACCAGATATCAGGCTTTGCCAACGAAAACAGCTGGGGACTGGCCATTGCACTTGTAGCCAACACCGCACTGGTTGCCGGTTTGTTGTCCCGCTCAAGCAGTCGCATACTGTTCATTTCAATTTACATCGGACTGATTGGCTTTCTTTACATCACTGCCATGTCACGTGGTGCAATGCTCAGCTCCCTCATCACCGGCATGGCGCTATCTGCATTTGTGGTCAGCCGGAAATCATCATGGAGAGCGCTTGTCGCCCCCCTCGCAGTGGCCATGTTCCTTGCCGCATCAACCCTCATGACCGTTGCAGCGGTTCAGCTTAACGACAATTTCGCATTCTTTGACAAACTGGCGACCTACCGGCTGACGGTATACAAGATTAGCTGGTCTGCAATTACGGAGGCCCCTTTCTGGGGGCATGGAGCGCGCACATTCGCACTCAACATGGGACAGGAAACACTGGCTGCCATGGGGCAGACACTGGGCACGCCTCACAACATCCTGCTTGAGGCGCTGTATTCACTGGGTGTGATCGGCTCCATGCTCTGGGCTGTCGGCATCGGTTTTTTCTGGCGCCATCGCCCCGCGTGCAGCACTGCAACCGACGACAACCGGACGTTTGTCCGTCTTCTGGGCTACGCCATTTTCATGCAACTGCTTTTTCACGGAATGGTAGACCTGAGCATTTTCAGTGCCTACTTCCTGACCCTTTTATTTGTCAGTGGCGCGCTGATCATGGCAAGCAACCAGCCCGTCAAAGGCATATCACACGACACCGCCGCATGATGTGAGCATTTCGCTCACCGGCGGCCGGCATCCTGCACCACACGCAGGTTAGACAACTGTGTCTTCGGCCCGTATTTGCCAACCGACTCCCATACCCTGGCCGTAATCATCCGGATGCCATAACGAAGCGGGTGTCGTATGAAAAGCCGCCAGATAAGCGACGGATACAGATAGAAGAGCTTGGCAATCGACAGGGTCTTGATCCGTCTTGTCGTGTTGCCCGTTGGCTCTTTGTGCTTGCGATACTCAAGGATGACCTCCGGCAGGAACTGCCCGGAAAATCCCTTCGTAAAAAGCCGGATATAAAGCTCCCAGTCCTCACGCAGCATACGGAAGCCGTCATCATATCCGCCAACCGACAGCAGGATGTCACGCCGGATCAGGGTGGACGCACAGATGAAGTTGGCACGAACCAGCTTGTTTCCGTCGAACGGCATGGAGGCAAACACACCTTCCTTCCGTCCGAAATACCGCATTTGCCCGTACACATACGCAACCGTCTCCGGCTGCCCCTGCAATACCGCCAGCATGTGCTCAACCGCTGTCGGGACAAGACGATCATCCGCATCCAGAAACATTACATACTTTCCGGCAGCAACCGACAGCGCATTGTTTCTGGCCACACATACGCCTGAATTATCCTGCAGCAACACTTTCACCGGATAGCGCGCAGCAATCTCAAGACTGTTATCGGTCGACGAATCATCAATCACCAGCACCTCACAATCCCGGAAGGTTTGTGCCAGTGCCGACTCGATGGCCTCGGCAATATAGGCGCCATAGTTGTAGTTGGTGATAATGATGGATACCAGTGGCGTCATCACTGACTCCTTTATAATAAGGGCTTTATCAGGGCTTCAGCAGTGAGCGCAGGACATCTGCAATCACGCGATTTGAAAAATGGGCTTCATAGGTGCGCCGTGCTGCAGCCGCAATCAGCAAAAGCTCATCCCTGCGTGCATGCAGGCGTTCGACCGCCGCACAAATACTGTCTTCATTGCCTGGCTCGGCCCACAGGATACCGGCAGATTCATCCGCCGTGAGTCCGGCCGGGTACGCCGGCGTACGCGCAGTAATCACCGGACGCCCCAGGGCAAGCCCCTGATACACCTTGTTGGGAATCACGCGCCTGGACTTGTCGGTGGTTCCGAAAATCCCAAGGATGGCATCCGCCGACGCAAGCCGACCCGGCAACTCCTGCAGAGGCCCCCAGCCTTCAAATGACACCCCCGGCACGCCTGCCAGAACCCGCTCACACTCGGCACGCAGCGGGCCTTCGCCAATCAGGCGCCAGCGCACAGGCACTCCTGAATAAGAACGAATGGCACGGGCCAGTACATCAACACCCTGCAACCCGATAAAGGTACCGAAGAACACCAGCTCAAGCGGTGCATCCACCGGTTTCTGCTGCATGGGCACAGGAGCAAACAACGCCTCCTCAGCCCCAACCGGAATCACCACCAGTTTTTCACGCGGCACGCCATGTGTTGCATGAAAATAGTCGGCGTGGCCGGCCGTATCAGCCACGAGAAAATCCGGCAGATTGAACAGCCGGCTTTCCCACGCCAGCAGACGCCTGGCCTTCGCCGAATCTGCCGGAAACTTTTGACGCTCACTCACCTGTTTGTCATACGCACTGATCAGTGGATCAAACACCAGTGGAATACCATGGCGTCGGGCATAGCGCGCGGCTGCAGGCAGGTCGCGCTGACGGAAGCAAGGCACCCAGATCACATCAGGTTGCACACCAGCGCGCACGGCATACTCAACATCAGCCAATGGCGAGAGCAGCGGCAGAAAACGGCTGACATCACAGCCCAGCTCACGCATAACGGACTCGACGACCCGGTTGCGCGGATAGTCCGGGCCATAGTTGCCGTAGCGTCCCCAGAAAAGCACTTTCTTCATTGCCCGTCTCCCGGCAAGAGTGGCAGCAGAACGGACACGATTTCCGCCTGCACATCCGGTACCGTCGTTGTCACTGCAGGAAACGACAGATCAGCAAGCGCCGCCACACCACAACGCATCAGCAAGCGGCGTTCAACATAAGCGGCAAGTGCCGCAGCATCATTCGGGTTGGGACTGGCAACGGGAGGCGACACGGCGATGACCGGACGTGCGGAGTAAATGCTTTCCGCCACCATGGTCAGACTGTCCTCCGTCACGACCACACCACAGGAGGCCGCAAGAAAATCACGCACAACCTTGCGTGGCGCAACCGACCACCAGACCGCATCAGCCAGCACGGCAGGCGGCAGATGCTCGCGCAACACGGCCTCGGCTTCAGCGCCTGTCCGACGCGATGTCGTGATCAGCAACCTGGCCTGATGACAAGCGGCCAGCTGTGCCAGAGACAGTGCAAACTGCTTCCAGTCTGCGGGCGTGAACACATAACCAGCGCCATCACCACCCACCAGAACGGCAATCACTTTATCCATGGCATCAGGCACGGGCAGTGCCCGTGCAAGATCACCAGGCACAGGAGGCAGGGACAGGACATGATTGCTGGCAACGCCCAGCGGCACGACAGTAAACACACAGCGATACGCTGATGCGGAATAGCCCTTGAGCGTACCGCTGTACACATTGGCAGCGCCTGTCTGCCGGGCCAGCAGGGCATTGGCCAGCAGTGTATTGGCGCCGGACGACACGATCAGCTGTGGCAATCCCGCCGGCACTTCAATGTCATAAACGCGGGCAAGCCACGACTGCGGATGCCGTATCCAGGGCAAAAGAAAGCGGCCCAGCCTTTTCCAGAAAGTGCTTTGTACGCGCAGATTGACTGTTGTCACACTGACGTTCTTGCGAGAGGCCAGGGCATCCACAATGCCCTGACTCTGACTCAGGTGCCCCGGCGCACCATCACTGAGCAGCCACACCTGCACACTCACTTGGTGAGCCCCCGCTTGCCGCCACGCATCCGCATCACGAATGCCAGCTGATTGTCCTTGCCACTGACCTTGATACGCTTGAGGCGACACGGGTCCGGTTTTGGCTCGCGCTGATCAATGCCATCAATGGTGGTCACGGCCGTTTCATAGCCACACTCACGCACCAGCTGCACATCCTCATCACCGAATATGCCAAAGGGATACGCAAAACTGCGCACAGGCACACCACACTCCTTTTCCAGCAGCTCGCGCGCCTGCATCAGCTCATACCGCCTGGCATCGAGTGTGGTGGTGGCCATATTGATATGTGTCAGCGTATGCGAGGCAATCTCGATGCGGCCGCTCTGCACCAGCACGCGCATTTCTTCATCAGTCAGTTTTGGCTCGCGCGCCAGCTCACCGCTGTCATGATGAGCTTTCTTGTGCGTTGACCAGTCGCGATCATGCCGGTCCACCACCATGTAAATGGTGGCCTTCGCATCGTATTTTTCGAGAAGGGGTAATGCATTGTGGAGGTTGTCGGCATAACCATCGTCAAAGGTGATGGCGACACTTTTTTCCGGCAATGTGTCCCACTGCCGCCACAGATCACTCACGGTGTAAAAATGCCAGCCTTCTTTTTTCATGAACGCCAGCTGCGCCTCGAAACGTTCGGGAGTAACACGCAAGCCATTGAATGTTGCACCCCGACGATGCGGGCTCACCATGTGATACATGAGGATGCGGGGACGCCGGAAATCGACCACAGGACGCCACCAGGCGTAGCGGTGGGAAAGCCAGAGCAGCCAGAGCACGGCAAGTGCAATCAGCCATCCCATCACTGCTCACCCTGGCGCAAACGCTGCAGCACCAACGCCGCCACGCGCTCAGCCTCATTGAAGGGCGGAGGCGAATCCAGCCCGTGCTGCCCGCTGTACCAGTCATTGAAGCGGGTCACCGCGCCATCACTGACCAGACGCTGCACGCCCCGCATGACCCGACTCTCTGCTTCTGCTGCGGGCAACTTCAGCAGTCCGACACGGCATCCTGCAGTGAGCGCCTCATAAACCATCGACACACTGTCCTCGGTGACCCATACACTTTCCGTCTCCGCCAGTGTCTCCGCCAGCCAGCCAGCGGGACATGCATCCCATGCCTGGAACCGGTTGCCATAGCGTTCGAACAACACCTTGCTCAGCGAGTCCGGTGTGCGGCGCGAGTCCGCAATCACCAGTCGCGTCGCATCAGGCACTGATGCCACAACAATTTCCAGCTGTTGCAGGACTGCCGCATCATCCCAGCCAGCATGCTTGCTCTCGCCCCCCAGCAGCACCATGACCGAGCCGGCCTGCTTGATACCGGGACGCATGGGATTCAGCACACCGCGGGTAGTGATGACACGAGGCCCCGGCGGCATGTCGTCATGCTCCGGCACAATCATCAGATCGAAAAAAAACTGCGGCAGGCTCGGCTTCATCAGGACGACAGTAAACGCACCTGTCACTCTCTTTGCCGCCAGCAAACCGAAATGGGTGGCATGCCCGGCCCCTACAACAAGATGCGGGCGCCGCTTCATGAAACCGCCGGGAAACCGGCGCAGGAAAAGATCCAGCAAGCCCACCGGCTGACTGGCAACATCAATATCAAGAACTTCGCAGGGCACTAGTGCCTGCAGTGCGCGCACCAGCCCGAGAGACTGCTGCATGTGACCAGGCTTGCCGTCGATCAGGCGCCAGATAACAAGAGGCTCGCTTGTCATTCCCTCACCCCGGTCTTCCCCACCCGCGCAGGGGTGAGGAAGCGGACAACAGTCCTGTTGATGTGGATACCCGGATTACCTGACGGCAGTCAGCCAGTCGAGATGCTTCGGATTGCGGCCCATCACGGTATCAAAGTACAACTGCTGCAGCTGTGTGGTGACCGGACCACGACGGCCGGCACCAATCTGGCGTCCATCGAGCTCGCGGATCGGCGTCACTTCTGCCGCTGTACCGGTAAAGAAGGCTTCATCCGCGATATACACCTCATCACGGGTAATGCGCTTCTCGACAAACCTGATGCCCAGATCGTTCGCCAGCGTCAGCACTGCATTACGGGTAATACCGTTCAGGCAGGACGTCACTTCCGGCGTGTAGATCACACCATCCTTCACGATGAAAACATTTTCACCCGAACCTTCGGCGACATAACCTTCCGGGTCCAGCAACAATGCTTCATCCGCACCGCCAGAAATTGCTTCCTGCAGAGCCAGCATGGAGTTGATGTAGTTACCGTTGGCCTTGGCACGGGTCATGGAAATGTTCACATGGTGACGCGTGTAGCTGGACGTACGCACCTTGATGCCAAGTTCCAGCGCTTCCTTGCCCATGTAGGCGCCCCAGTTCCAAGCCGCCACGATGACATGCACCTTGAGACCGGTGGCGCGCAGGCCCATGGCCTCGGGACCAAAAAACACCATCGGACGCAGGTACGCAGCCGGCAGGTTGTTTTCACGAACGGCCGCACGCTGCGCCTCATTGATTTCGTCCTTGGTGAACGGAATCTTCATGTTCATGATCTGGGCAGAATCAAACAGGCGGTTTGTGTGTTCCTTCAAACGGAAAATGGATGTGCCCTGTTCCGTTTCGTAGGCACGTACGCCTTCAAACACACCCATGCCATAGTGCAGGGTATGGGTCAGTACATGGGTCTTGGCTTCGCGCCAGGGCACCATTTCACCATCAAACCAGATCACACCATCACGATCGGCCATCGACATCTTCATTTCTCCACGCGTGACAATTCAACGCGAATCGTCCGCCGCTACACGGGGTTATTCATTACCCGCCAATCAGTTCATTCCACCAATGCGTAACGAGGGCGCGTTCCGGCAGGAACTCGTCGTCACTGACCTTGGCTTCACGGTTGGCGAGCGCGAGACGGTGGCCGCGGGCACGGTATTGCAGATAGGCATCCCTGAGCCCGGCGGCCGCATCAGACGGGAGAAGACCACGGTTGGCGAGGCCTTCCAGGATGCGAACGTTATCGGGGTAGCGGGTCAGCTCAGGGGATTCGTGTGCCCACGCCAGTACGGCATATTGCACCATAAATTCGATATCCACGATACCACCACGGTCATGCTTGAGGTCGAATCCCTGCCCGCCCTTGCCTGGCGCTTCCGATGACAAATGGCCGCGCATCTTGTCCCGCATCTCGCGCACTTCCTGGCGCAGGGTCGAAAGGTCCCTCGACCGGGCCAGCACTGCATGACGCTCGGCATCAAAAGCGCCCGCCAGCCGGCTGTCCCCCGCCACAACACGTGCCCGCACCAGCGCCTGATGCTCCCAGGTCCATGCCTTCTCGTCCTGGTAGTTAGTAAAGGACTTGAGCGAGCTCACCAGCAGGCCGGAGTTCCCGGAGGGGCGCAGACGCATGTCCACTTCATAAAGCAGCCCAGCCGAGGTGGCCGCCGTCAGAAAGGCAATCATTTTCTGGCCAAGGCGCGCAAAGAAAGAGGCATTGTCGAGCACACGCTGGCCATCGGTTTCACCATCCGGCGCTGCATCATGTATGAACACAAGATCAAGATCGGAACCATAGCCCAGCTCAAGCCCGCCCAGCTTGCCATACCCGACCACAATGAAATCCGGATCACAGGGACTGCCATCGGCCCGGTGCGGCAAACCATGACGCGCCGTAAGATCACGCCAGGCCAGCCAGAGCACTTCCTCCAGCACCGCCTCTGCAATCCAGGTCAGGTAATCACTCACCTTCATCAGTGGCAAGGCGCCGGTAATGTCGGACGCGGCCACACGCAGCACATGCCCTTTCTTGAAAATGCGCAAGGCCTCCATCTGCGCCTCGATATCATCCTCCGGCAACCGCACCAGCGCCTGCCGGAGCTCGGCCTCCAGCTCTGCCTTGCCCGGGGGGGCAAACAGGGTACGGGCATTGAGCAGCTCATCAAGCAACACCGGAAACCGCGCCAGCTCATCGGCAATCCAGGGACTGGCCGCACACAGGTCCACCAGCCGGCCCAGCGCAGCACTGTTCTCCACCAGCAGCATCATGTACGCCGAACGCCGACGTACCGACTCCACCAGAGGCAGGCAACGGGTCAGCGCCACATCCGGCTCGTCATGCTCAAGGCAACGGGTGATCAGCATGGGCATCAGGCGATCCAGGCGCTCGCGCCCCACCTGCTGCATGGTTTTCACGGGCCGGCTCTCACGCAGCCCCAGCAACTGCCGCGCCGACTCCTCCGCCTCGCGAAACCCGGCTGCCCGCATCAGGACCGGCAACTCGTCATCATCCGCCATCCACATTCTGGCAGAAGCAACATTGGCATCGTCAGGCGCCGCTTCGCGTGCAACAACGACATCACGAAACTGTGTTTCCACCTGCTCGCGATAACCATTCAGGCACTGCAGGAAATCCGCCCAGTCTGTAAAGCCCAGGCTGATGGCCAGGCGCTCCTGCTCCAGCGGACCTGCCGGCAAATCCTGGGTCTGATGATCCTTGAGTGACTGTATCCGGTGCTCGACCTGCCGCAGGAAAAGATAAGCGTCCTTCAGCTGTACCGTGACCAACTCCGGCAACAATCCCGTCTCGGCCAACAGCACCAGCACCGTCAGCAACTCGCGCTGCTGCAACCGCTTGTCGACCCCACCGCGAATCAGCTGGAAGGCCTGGACGATGAATTCCGCTTCACGGATACCTCCCCGACCCAGCTTGACGTTGCTGTCCATGCCCTTGCGGCGGACTTCGCGCTCGATCATTGCCTTCATTTCACGCAATGAGTCAAACGCACCAAAATCAATGTAGCGACGAAACACGAAAGGACGCAGGGCCCGCATCAGTTGTTGGCCCTGCTCCTGATCGCCAGCACAGATTCGCGCCTTGATCAGGGCATACCGCTCCCACTCGCGACCATGCTGCTCGTAATAGGTTTCCATGGAGGCGAACGAGCTGGCCAGTGCCGAGCCATCGCCCCAGGGCCGCAAGCGCATGTCGACGCGAAAAACAAAACCGTCTTCTGTCTGGGTATCAAGCAGACGGATTATTTTCTGGCCCTGCCGCACAAAGAATTCATGATTGGAAATCGGGGATGGACCCGCTGTTTCACCCGGTTCCGGATACACGAAAATCAGGTCAATGTCCGATGACAGGTTGAGTTCCTGGGCCCCCAGCTTGCCCATGCCAATCACGCTCAACCGCTGGACAACACCACTTTCCTCACCGACCGGCTCGCCATGCCTGAGCACAAGCTCGGCATGGGCACGCTGCCGTGCAAGCTCTATGCAGGCATCGGCAAAATCAGACAGCTCACGTGTCAGCTCCTGGACGGAGCACAGACCGTTTACATCGCGCCAGATCCAGCGCAGCATTTCACGATTGCGCTGCTGTCGCAGCCAGCGCATGAAAACAGCCTCATCGGCATTGATGGCAGGATCAGAGAAAAGAAGGGAGTAGTCCGGCACGTCCTCGGACGTGATGGCCTCGTCCAGCGCAATCGCCGCTACCGGATCACGCACTACCACATCCAGCGCATAATCACTTGCAAGCCACAGTCGCTGCCACTCGGGCCGCCCGCGCAATGCGGCCAACGGACCCTCCAGCCGGGATTCGGCCACCTCCAGAACGGACTGCATCCTGGGCGGCAAGCTTGCCAGAATCGCCGGAACAATTGCCCTCATGCCGCTCTCCCCACACCACACATTAAAGAGCTATGGTGCGGTAAAGCAGCGCACGCCTTCAAGACTTCGGTTTGGCTTTCGGTGCCGTATACTGCTGCACATGGATGGTCACTGTCGCCGACGTCGCCAGCACAATTCCCTTTTCATCCACCACACGCGCCTGCAGGGTATGACTGCCACGATCCAGCGAGTCATCCAGCGGAATCACACTACCTTCCCACGGCTTGCCATCCAGCAGTATCTCCAGTTGCTCACCTGCTGCCAGACTTGGCGATACCGTTGCCGCAACGGGTATATCCGCATCACCACGCCGGTAGGTCGTTTCCGCAGGCGGGCTCAGCAAGGTCACCGTATAGGTTCGCGCAACCGGCTTCTGTTGCACGGCCGCAGGACCACCTGTGGTACTTGCCCCTCCCGCCTTGGGGAAAGGCACGGTCATGACCGGTCCGGTCTGGACCTTCTCTGCGCCTTCCGCCGGCTTGTCCGTGAAAACATGATTTCCCTGCTTGTCGACATAGCGATACACCTCTGCCTGCGCCGACAACACAGGCGCAACGAGCAGGACAGTACAGATCAAATGCTTGAGGCCCATGATAATTTCCCCTGCCTTCATGATCCCCTGAGCTTAGCGCCTCCGGATCACACTGACGACAGACCAGCCGCCAAAATGCAAAGAGGCCCGCAAAAGCAGGCCTCTTTGTTACAACAGTACAACACCGGGCAGTTACAACCGGTACGGTGTTGTCGTTATCAGCAGCTGTAGTACAGATCGAACTCGATCGGATGCACCATGGTGCTGACCATACGTGCTTCTTCGGTCTTCAGCTCGATGTAGGCTTCCAGCATTTCCTTGGTGAACACGCCACCCTTCAGCAGGAAGTCATGGTCGGCCTTGAGGGCGGCAATGGCCGTCTCAAGATTCTCGGCCACGGTCGGCACCAGAGCGTCTTCTTCCGGCGGCAGGTCGTACAGGTTCTTGTCAGCCGCTTCGCCCGGGTGGATCTTGTTCTGGATACCATCAAGACCAGCCATNNATACGGATGGAGGCCGAACGGTTACGGGCAGAGTAGGCCAGCTTGATCGGGGCTTCGTAGTGAGGCACCAGACGCTTGTAGGAGTTGGTAGCCGGATTGGTGATGGCGTTCAGGGCACGAGCGTGCTTGATCACACCACCGATGTAGTACAGGGCCATTTCGGACAGGCCGGCATACTGGTCACCAGCNNCCGATTTCGCTCTGGCAGGACGCCACTTCGTGGTGCTGCACTTCAACGCGGCCCGGGCCCATCATGGCTTCGATGGCGTTGCACATGGCCACACGCAGGTCCTGCTGGGAGTCAACCGGCGGCACCGGGAAGTAACCACCCTTCACGCGAGGACGGTGACCGGTGTTGCCTCCTTCGTAATCATTGTTGGTCGACCAGGCAGCTTCTTCGGCAATGATCTCGTGCGACACGCCGGACATGTTGATCTTCCACTTCACTTCGTCGAACACGAAGAANNCCGGCAGCAGGATCATGTCGGAGGCTTCGATACCCTTCCAGCCAGCAATGGAAGAACCGTCGAACATCTTGCCGTTGACGAAGGTGTCTTCATCAACTGTGGCCGCCGGGAAAGAAACGTGCTGTTCCTTGCCCTTGGTGTCGGTAAAGCGAAGATCAACCCACTTCGCATCGTGTTCTTTGATCAGGCCAAGCGTTTTCTTCGACATGTTGTTCTCCAGAAGAGCAGATAAAGTACCAGTAAGGCGCATTCTCAGGACTTCACGCAGCAAAATGCCGGACAGGAAGCGCCATCGAACACCGTGATGCCATGAGAGCAAAATACGTACCAGTCTTGCCTAACCCGCCAATAACGCGAGTTGCCAGTACTGGCGGTGCTTTTGACCCTCACAAAAGCACCAAATCGGAACACTTGAGATTAATTGCGCACCAAAACAAATCATCAACCTACCAGAAGACGGATATGAAACTCGTTATCACGTCTCTCGGCACCCAGAACCTGATGCCCATGCACCCGGCACCAGGCAGGAATATCCTGCATAACCCCAGGATCTGTAGCAATTACCAGAAGTTCATCTCCTTTTCCCAGATTTTTGACCACATTCTGGGTCCGGATCACAGGCAAAGGACAAAGCAACCGGCGCGCATCCAATTGGTGCACACCCCTTTCCGGGTCAGACATACCATGACTCCGGCAGCTCATCACTGCGCACAGGAACGACGCGCAACTGCTGCGCCACACCACCCTTGCGGGTGATTTCCACCTCGATCTCATCCGCATCGCGCCCCTGGCTGAAGCGCCCGGCAATGCGTGCCGCCTGCAGCAGGTCAGCTTCGCTCGGCTGGCCATCCACCAGTGTCAGCGGACCGTTATGACTGAGAATGCGGATGGCATCAAACTCGCGACGATACCCCTCAAGGAAGTTGTTTTCGCCTTCCTCACGACCAACGATCAGCTTGTAGTTCGACGCCGGACGGACATGACGACCAACCTTGAGCAGCATGATGTCATCCAGCTCGTACCGGCGCTCGCCACGGGCCTGCCAAAGGTCGGACAGCTTACGTGAATAGCTTTCATCTGTCAGGAAGCAACAACCACCCGCCGGCTGCGCCCAGTCCTGAAAACCGAACTTCGTCGCCAGCTCAACCTGCGGCTTGCGGCTGCGACCATGAAAATCATACAGCTTGTCGCGATCCACCCAGCCCTCGCGCTCCGGCAGGGTAGGCGCCAGGCGCCTGGCGCACAGCGGGCGCAACAACAGGTCATCGGCCCCCGACTCCCGGGCAATGATAGGCATGGTCATGGCGCGCTGGGACTTCGGACGCTGCCCCACCACCTCACCGGTAATCAGGAAGTCAAAGCCGTTGGCATCCGCAAATGCCCGCGCCCGGTTCACGAAGCCCATGGCCTTGTTCACCATGTAGATCTTGCAGTCGAGGCAGGGATTGAGGTTGGCGCCGTAGCCATACTTCGGGTTGAGTACGACATCCTTGTACTCTTCCGAGATGTCTTCAATGTTAAGCCGGATACCCAACTGCTCGGCCGACCACAGCGCATTGTTGCGCTTCTGCTTGTTCTGGTCCTGCTTGCGGATGGCGTGGGTATGGCCNNACGCGCACGGCAAGCATGGAGTCCAGCCCGCCGGAAAGCAGGGCCAGGGCACGACGTTTGATGGGGGCAGCAGTCATGGAGGGAGTACAGGGAATGAAAAGGAGCGGCATTATAGAGCGGTCTGCGAAAATTCGCATGGCCCTTCACGGCTTTATCCTGAAGACGCAGACGGTTAGCATGTCACCACATCACTGGAGCATGCCCATGACACGCTGGCCCCTGTTGCTACTGCTGACGCTGGCCCTGCCATTGCAGGCAGAAACCACTGACGCCCTCGCCGCAGAAACCACCCAGGCACCCGCCATGCAGGGGGCCGCCCCCCAGAGCGTCGCACCGCGCCAGATTCTGGCCATGGACCGCATCCTGCCGGGAGCCACCGAGGACAAGATCAAGGCGCTGCTGAGCGACGAGGCCCGCGCAGTGGTCAACCTGTATCTGGCTGGCAAGATCCGGCAGTGGTACTTCCGTCAGGACCGGCCGGGTGCCGTACTGATCCTGGAGACGGACAGCATGGAAGAGGCCGAGAAACTGGTCGGCAGCCTGCCATTGACCCGCAGCGGACTGCTGGCCTATGACCTCATCCCCATTGGCCCCTACATTC
This sequence comes from Moraxellaceae bacterium, assembly GCA_003543245.1. Lineage (GTDB taxonomy): Bacteria > Pseudomonadota > Gammaproteobacteria > Pseudomonadales > Moraxellaceae > UBA2031. The sequence continues at coordinate 23,792 of DPJB01000036.1, forward strand.
CCCTGGCCACCATGATTCCGCCGGAATCCCCACAGAAGCGCAAAAAACGCTGAACGACACACTCAACGGTAACCTGAAAATGGACTGCATTTTTTGCAAGGTCGCGGCGCATGACGTACCTGCCCGCACGGTATTCGAAAATGAGCGACTGATCGCCTTCCACGATCTTTTTCCGCAGGCACCAACGCACATCCTCATTATTCCAAAAAACCACTACACCACCCTGAATGATGTCCCGGCATCGGACAGTGCACTGCTGGGTGAAATGATGAGCACGGCCACGCAAATTGCCAAAGAGATTGGTGTGGATGAAAGCGGCTATCGTGTGGTGATGAACTGCAACAAGGATGGTGGCCAGAGCGTGTATCACATCCACCTGCACCTGCTGGCAGGGCGTCAGCTTGGCTGGCCACCAGGCTGATGCAGGTCATGCGGTTGCGACGGCACATCGTTCATACTTGCCGTCTGGTTCATCCCTTGTTCGCGACTGACGTCGCTTGTTCAAGACAGCAGGAGCATCACCATGCGCCATTACTCGCTTTTTGACCGCCTGATCACGGAGGCTGACAAGGCCTTGCGCACCATTGCGCCCGGCGCCATGCAGGGGCAACGTCCAAGTCCCGCACAACCGCTCCCGGAAACAGCACTTAACGAAGAAGAGCGTCGGCACGTTGCCGGCCTGATGCGCATCAACCATGCAGGAGAGGTCTGCGCGCAAGCGCTGTATCAGGGACAGGCCCTGACTGCTCGCCTGCCGGATGTACGTGCCGACATGGAGCAGGCTGCACGTGAAGAGGAAGACCATCTGGCGTGGTGCGAGCAACGCGTCAGTGAGCTCGGGTCCCACACCAGCGTACTCAATCCGCTGTGGTATGCCATGTCATTCGGGATTGGTGCAGCCGCAGGCATGGCCGGCGACAAATGGAGCCTTGGCTTTGTTGCAGAAACGGAGCGCCAGGTCTGTGGCCACCTGCAGAGCCACATGAGCCGTGTACCTGTCTCGGATGAAAAAACCCGCGCCATCCTGCAGCAAATGCATCACGATGAAGCAGAGCACATGCAGATGGCCGTCAATGCCGGCGCTGCCGAACTGCCCCCTCCGGTCAGGCGCCTGATGACGCTCATGTCAAAAGTCATGACCTCTGCGGTATACCGGATATGAGTCACTGACCAGAAAAATGGCGCCCTCAGGCGCCATTTTTCTGCATGATGAAGCCTGTTACAGCCAGCCATTCCTGTGCAACTGCGCGATGATGGCGGAAACAAAACCATCAAGATTGCGCTCGGCATCCAGGCCAACTTCCATTCTGGCACGGGCTTCCCACACGACCTTTTCGCTGACCGCATCATAAAGCCGGGTTTCGATCACTGCCGTGCGCTCGACGATTGGCGCACTGTCACGCACCTGCTGGGCATTTTCATGGCCGGACACCCAGACATCGCTCCAGCCCACACGGGCTTCCGGGGTGCGCGATGGCGCGGAAAGAATGAAGGTTGAATACTGCTCCTCGACAGCAGCAACCTCAAAATTAAGCAGGCTCGTGACCAGCACACCGGTCACGCCTTCGGCCTTCACACGCTCCACTACCTGCTGTCGTGTTGGCAACTCGGCACCCGGAAACCAGTCACTGCCCAGAACAACCGTGGTTCCATGCTTTTTCAAGCGCTCGGAAAAAGCCTTCTCCATTGCTTTCTGGATTTCCGGCGTGGTTTTCACCCCGATCACCAGTACTTTTTTCATGGTGGCCGCCTCTGGCTTCTGACTGCTCACCTTCTCTACCTGTGTGCCCGAAAACATCTGGCAACCTGCCAGCAGAAGCGCCGCCAGAGGCAAAACCAACAATAGCCGCTTCATCATCCGCTCCCTCATTCAGCCACGATTTCATAGTCATGCGTTATCAATACGCCTGCCTGCCCAAGCATGATGGAGGCAGAGCAGTATTTGTCGGCTGACAGATCCACCGCCTTCTTTACCTGTGCATCCTTGAGCTCACGGCCCTTTACAATGAAGTGCACATGAATCTTTGTGAACACTGCCGGAACACCCTCGGCACGCTCCGCCTCCAGCAGCGCCTCGCAGAACGTGACATCCTGCCGCGCCTTCTTGAGGATGGTCACCACGTCAAATGCCGTACACCCCCCCATACCCATCAGCAACAGCTCCATGGGACGCGGCCCCAGATTGCGTCCGCCATATTCAGGCGCGCCATCGACCACGACGGCATGACCACTGCCTGACTCGGTCATGAAGGTCACATCTTCAACCCACTTCACTCTGGCTTTCATCTCGTCCCCTAATTATGGCCGCCTGACCTTTTGTGTCAGGAATCGGCACATATTCACACTTTTGCGTTTAATCACCCACAACAGCTGTGCTATGTTTGTCCAATATTAACAATAACGGCACCAGAGGACGTCTCCATGGCCCGACTGCCGGTCAATGCTCACGTTCCCCACATCGACAGTTTTCTCGACCAGTGCCATCGTCGCAAGTATCCGGCGCGCAGCACGATTATCTACGCTGGTGACGCTGGCGACACCCTCTTTTTCATCATTTCCGGCTCGGTTTCAGTCGTCATTGAAGATGATGAAGGCCGCGAGATGGTTGTGGCCTACCTCAATACCGGCGACTTTTTTGGTGAAATGGGCCTGTTTGAGGACAAGCCAGTACGCTCGGCCTGGATCAAGGCAAAAACGCCCTGCGAAGTCGCAGAAATCAGTTACCAGAAATTCAAGGAACTGGCACGTCAGGATGCCGGCCTCATTTTTGCCCTGTCGGCCCAGATGGCCGGACGCCTGCGGGCCACTACCCGCAAGGTNNCCCGATGCCATGACCCACCCGGATGGCATGCAGATCAAGATCACCCGGCAGGAAATCGGTCGTATCGTGGGCTGCTCACGCGAAATGGTTGGCCGCGTGCTGAAATCCCTGGAAGAGCAGGAGCTCATTGCCGTAAAGGGCAAGACCATGGTGGTCTTTGGTACGCGCTGAGCCCGTACCGCCCCATAAAAAATGCCCGCAACTGCGGGCATTTTTTATGGGTCTGATAACGTTCCGCTTAAAAGCCGAACAGCTCGGCCAGTTTTTCACCCGGCTCCGGCGCGCGCATGAAGGCCTCGCCCACCAGAAAAGCATGCACATCATGATCCCTCATGAGGGCAACATCTGCCGTTGTGTGAATGCCACTCTCCGTCACCACGCGTCGTCCCGAAGGAATACGGGCGAGCAAATCCAGCGTGTTCTCCAGTGACACCTCAAAAGTCTTGAGGTTACGGTTATTGATGCCTATCAGGGGGCAATCCAGACGAAGGGCCCGCTCCAGCTCCTCGCCATCATGCACTTCAATCAGCACATCCAGTGCGTGCTCCCGGGCACAGGCATACAGCTCGTTGAGCTGGCCATCGCTGAGTGCCGCCACAATCAGCAGCACGCAGTCGGCATCAATGGCACGGGCTTCCACCACCTGATACGGATCAATCAGGAAATCCTTGCGGATCACCGGCAAGGCGCAGGCACGACGGGCTTCCTGCAGATAGGCATCCGCCCCCTGAAAGAAATCGACATCGGTGAGTACAGACAGACAGGCCGCCCCTGCCTTTTCATACGAACGCGCAATATCTGCCGGGCGGAAATCGGCGCGGATCACGCCCTGGCTTGGTGAGGCCTTCTTGATCTCGGCAATGACGCCCGCCTTGCCGGCAGCAATCTTCGCCTCGATGGCACGATGAAAGCCACGCACCGGGTCGGCATGACGTGCCACCTCTTCCTGTGCAGAAAAGCTCTTGCGCTTCTTGCCGACGGCAACTTCCTCGACCTTGCGATCAAGAATTTTCTGGAGAATGGTGGGGGTGGCAGAAGAAGCGCTCATGAACTTGCTCTTGAATATGGAACGGAAGCAGCCGTGACCACTCCCGCCAGCACCGGAAAAATCAGGCCGAGACGGACTGGGTAAACTCGCGCAGGTTATCGAACTTCTCAAGCGCCTGGCCGCTGTGAATCACATCCAGAGCCAGTGCCACACCTTGCCTGAAATCCTTCGTAAGGCCTGCGACATAGATGCCGGCACCTGCGTTGAGGGCAATCGTGTCTGCCGCCTTCCCTGCGTACTCGCCCTTGCGCTTGCCGAGGGCATCACGAATCAATGCCAGCGACTCCTTCGAGCCGTTCACGGACAGACCGACCAGACTCTGGCTCTTCAGACCGACATCTTCGGGCGTGAGGATGTATTCATGAATCTCGCCGTTCTTCAGTTCGGCCACCTGCGTTGTGGTCGCCAGACTGAACTCGTCCAAACCATCCTTTGAGTGCACGACAAGGGCATGCTCGCTGCCCAGGCGCTGTAGCACTTCTGCCAGCGGGCGGCAGAGCTGACCGTTGAAAACGCCAATGACATGACGTTTCACGCCAGCCGGATTGGTCAGCGGGCCGAGGATATTGAAAATCGTGCGCAGACCAACGTCCTTGCGGGCAGTGATGGCATGCTTCATCGCCGCATGATGATTGACGGCAAACATGAAACCGATGCCGATGTCGCGAATGCAGCGGGCGGTCTGCTCCGGTGTAATGTCGAGATTGAGGCCAGCCTCGGTCAGCAGGTCAGCACTACCGCTGCTGGAGGACACGGCTCTACCGCCGTGCTTGGCAACATGACCGCCGGCTGCCGCAATCACCATGGCCGAAGCCGTGGACACGTTGAACATGTTGGCACCGTCACCACCTGTACCGACGATGTCCACCACGTTGCGCAGATCGCCAAGCTGCACCGGCACCATCAGCTCGCGCATGATGCGTACCGCACCCTCGATCTCGTCGAGTGATTCTCCTTTCATGCGCAGGCCCATGACGAAGGCAGCAATCTGCGCGTCGGTGCACTGTCCCGTCATGATGGCACGCATCACGTCCTGCATTTCCGGCAGGGAAAGATCAATGCGGTCAACGACATGCGCCAGCGCGGTCTTGATATCCATGCATTTCTCCGCGCTCATCACCTGCCCTCCAGAAAATTCTTCAGCAACTCATGTCCCTGCTCGGTCAGGATGGACTCGGGGTGAAACTGCACACCCTCGACGGCCAGTGTCTTGTGGCGCACACCCATGATCTCGTCCACAGAGCCGTCTTCATGCTGTGTCCACGCGGTAATTTCCAGGCAGTCGGGCAAGGATGCCTTCTCGATGATCAATGAGTGGTAACGCGTCGCCGTCAACGGATTGTTGAGACCGGTGAACACACCCTTGTTGGCGTGATGGATCGGCGAGGTCTTGCCGTGCATGACCTGACGCGCCCGGATCACCTTGCCCCCGAATACCTGCCCGATGCTCTGGTGCCCCAGGCAAACGCCCAGCAGCGGAATCTTGCCGGCAAAATGCTCAATCACCGGCATGGAGATGCCGGCCTCGTTTGGCGTACAAGGCCCCGGTGAAACCACAATGCGCTCGGGCGCCATCTGCTCGATCTCGGCGATGGTGATTTCATCATTGCGGACCACTTTTACATCCGCACCCAGCTCACCCAGATACTGGACAATGTTGTAGGTAAAGCTGTCGTAGTTGTCGATCATCAGGATCATGGCTTCACTCCCCCGGCTTCGGCCCGGGTATGGCTAGTGGTGGCAACCTCGGCAGCACGCATCAGGGCGCGCGCCTTGCTCAGGGTTTCCTGCCATTCCGATTCGGGCACGGAGTCGGCCACAATGCCGGCGCCCGCCTGTACATGCATCATGCTGTCCTTGATCACGGCCGTGCGAATGGCAATAGCGGTATCCATGTTACCGTTCCAGCCAAGGTAACCAACTGCACCACCGTAAATGCCACGTTTCACCGGCTCCAGCTCGTCGATGATTTCCATGGCACGCACTTTGGGCGCACCGGAGAGCGTGCCCGCCGGCAGCGTTGCGCGCAGGACGTCCATGGCCGTGACATCCGGCTTCAGCTCACCATCCACATTGGAAACGATGTGCATCACATGTGAATAACGCTCGACCACCATTTTTTCCGTGACGCGAACCTTGCCGGTTTTCGCCACACGACCCACATCATTGCGGCCCAGATCAATCAGCATCAGGTGCTCGGCAATTTCCTTGGGGTCGGCCAACAGTTCGGCTTCAAGCTCGGCATCCAGCTCCGGCGTAAGGCCGCGCTTGCGGGTGCCGGCAATCGGACGCACGCTGACATGGCCGTCTTCCATGCGTGCCAGGATTTCCGGAGAAGACCCGACAATCGTGAGCTCGTCCGTACGCATGTAGTACATGTAGGGCGACGGATTGAGGTGGCGCAACGCACGGTAGAGCAACATTGGCGAGGCCGTGAACGGCGCACTCATGCGCTGTGATGGCACCACCTGCATGATGTCGCCGGAGAGCACGTAATTCTTGATGTGGTCAACGCCGCGCTTGAATGCATCCTGACCAAAGCTGGACACAAAATCGGCCTCGGTCACACGAGCCCTCACGCTGTCATGCATGGCCTTCGTGTCCAGTGAGGCACGCAGGCGCACGGTCAGCGCATCAAGCCGGGCTTTTGCAGCTTCCTCTGCAGCCGCCTCTGCCGGGTCGACATGAGTCACCAGAAACAGCTCGCCCTTGAGGTTATCGAATACCACCAGGTCTTCGGACACCATCAACTGGATATCCGGCGCGCCTATCGGGTCGGGCTTTACGCAGGCCGCCAGCTTCTTCTCAACGTAGCGCACACAGTCATACGCAAAAAAACCGACCAGCCCGCCATTGAATTTCGGCAGACCCGGCATGGGGGCCACCCGATAGCGCTGCTGGAAGGCTTCGACAAACGCCAGCGGATCCGTTGCCGTGGTGTGCTCAACGACGATGCCATCCGTGGTCACCACCACATCATGGCCACGTACTGTCAGTACAGTACGTGCCGGCAGGCCGATCATGGAGTAACGGCCCCAGCGCTCACCGCCCTGTACGCTCTCGAACAGATAGGTGAAGGGGGCATCAGCCAGCTTCAGGTAAACGGACAGCGGGGTATCAAGATCAGCGAGAACCGTACGTGCCACCGGCACGCGGTTGTAGCCCTGTGACGCCAGGGTGGCGAAAGACTCAGAAGACATGGTTGCTTACTCGGCAAGCGGTCAGACAGGAATGACAGACAGGGGCGACCTCAACGTCACCATCGCCATCCACGCCAACGCTTGTTCAGAGCAAGTCCCGTCACGACTGAAGCCTGTAATAGAAAGGAATCAAGCCCCAAGGTTAAAGGAGCTCGGAGAGGGATTCAACCAGCCAGTCCGGCTCGGAGGCCTGGATGGGTTCGCCATGGTTATAGCCATAGGGCACCGCCACGCACTGGATGCCTGCCGCACGGGCCGCCTCCACGTCATTGCGGGAGTCGCCCACCATGAGCGCCTGCCCGGGCTCCAGTCCGAACTCCTGCAGGCAGTGCTGCAAGGGGGCCGGGTGCGGTTTCTTGTGTTGCAGGGAGTCGCCGCCCAGCAACAGGTCGAAAGGCTCAAGCAGATCCAGTTCATCCAGCAACGCCCTGGCCGGAGCGTAGGGCTTGTTGGTGACACAGGCCAGATAGATGCCGGCATTGCGACAGGCCAGCACCAGCTCCCGCGCCCCGGGATAGACCGTGCTTGCCTCACAGACCGAGGCCTGGTAGCGCGCCATGAAGCGGGCCAGCAAGATGTCATGCAGGTCCGCCGGACGGTGCTGGTGTTCCAGCACGCAGTAGACCAGACGGGAGGCTCCGCGTCCGACCCAGGTCCGTACCTGTGCCTCACTGACCTCGGGCATGGCCATATCACCCAACGCCCGGTTCAGTGAAAGCGCAATATCTGCCACGGAATCAACCAGCGTACCGTCGAGATCGAACATCACCAGCTTTGGCACAAACTCAAGCGGAGCAAACAGCATCAGCGTTTGACCTGCGCCAGTTCGGCACGCATCTGGCGAACCACCTCGGCATAATCCGGCGCATTGAAAATCGCCGAGCCCGCCACAAACGTATCGGCACCGGCTTCGGCAATTTCGCGAATATTCTTCACGCCAACACCACCATCGACTTCCAGACGGATCGGCAGGCCGCTTGCCTCAATCCTAGCACGCGCCTCGCGCAACTTCGGCAATGTCCCTGGAATGAAGGACTGGCCACCAAAGCCGGGATTCACACTCATCAGCAGCACCATGTCGAGCTTGTCCATGACGTGATCCATGTGGTGCAACGGTGTCGCCGGATTGAACACGAGGCCGGCCTTGCAACCGGCCGACCTGATCAGCGCCAGCGAACGATCAATGTGTTCAGACGCCTCCGGGTGAAAGGTAATCCAGGTGGCGCCTGCCTCGATAAAATCACCAATCAGGCGATCTACCGGCTTCACCATCAGGTGCACATCAATCGGCGCAGTCACCCCGTATTTGCGCAATGCCTTGCACACCATCGGGCCGATGGTGAGATTGGGCACGTAGTGATTGTCCATCACATCAAAATGCACAACGTCGGCCCCGGCGGCGAGCACCTTGTCGACATCAGCACCAAGCCGGGCAAAATCGGCAGAAAGGATGGAAGGGGCAATCAGGTAATCGGTCATGATGACTCCGGTTATGTCCACAGCAGCAATACGCACGTGGCAGCGACACTCGTCGCAAAACATTCAATCGCTCTTCACTTCATCAAGCGAAGGAAAAAATCAGCAGCAGCTACCGCAGGCAGCATCACACCAGATTAGTGCGAATCTGTTCATCCAGCTCGGCCAGCCGCGCCGGCGTGCCTACATCTACCCAGGGCCCCGGAAAATATTCCCCGGTGACCTGTTTGGCAGCCATGGCCTCGCGCAACAGCGGCGCCAACGGCCGCTTGCCCTCAGCCAGCCCGGAAAAAAGGCGGGGATGCAATACGGAAAGGCCTGAGAACGTATAGCGGTGCTCTCCTTCACCGGCGACACGCAACGTCGTGCCCATCGTAATCCTGTCTGCATCCAGGGAAAAATCCCCACCGGGATTGTGTTCGGGATTATCGACCAGCACCAGATGAGCCGACTGCGTCATTCCGGCAAAACGCTCACGCAAACCCGAGATGGGATAACGCAGCCATATATCGCCATTCACAACCACAAATGGCGCATCGCCCAGCAAGGGCAATGCCTTGATCAGGCCGCCGGCAGTTTCCAGTGGCTCACCTTCATGTGACCACTCAATCTGTGCACCGAACTGATGTCCATCCCCCAGCGCGGCCTGCAGTTTTTCACCCAACCATGCCGTATTGATCACCAGCTCGGTAATGCCTGCACGCACCAGAGCCTCGATGTGCCAGACAATCAGCGGCTTTCCTCCCACCTCCAGCAATGGTTTTGGCACATGATCGGTCAGGGGCCGCATGCGCGTACCCAGACCCGCCGCCAGTATCATTGCTTTCATGTGGTCACCCAGTGCCCGAGCGTTTCTGCTGCATCCGGTTTTTTGACCAGATAGGCCGGCAGGATAACGCTGCGCAGCAATTCAAACAGGGCATGGAATTCCGGATAGGGTCTGGTTTCCGCGAGCAGGTAATTGAACACCACCGGAATGTCCTGCAGGTACCCGTGCTTGCCGTCACGGATCGACAGTCGCGCAAAAATGCCGACCACCTTCAGATGACGCTGGGCACCCATCCAGTCAAACCAGCGCTGGAACATTGCGTCACTGGTTCCGTTCAGGCGGTGCTCCCGACGCAGCATGCGGGCAAAGTCACGCACCCAGCGCTCGACGTCGGCCTGCGGCCACACAACATACGCATCACGCAGCAATGACACCAGGTCATAGGTCACCGGCCCGGTCACTGCATCCTGAAAGTCAATCACACCGATATCACCGTTATCCAGCAGCATCAGGTTGCGCGAGTGGTAATCACGATGAACAAAAGCCTGCGGCTGCTCCAGCACTGCATCGGCAATCATGGCAAGCGCATTGGCCAGCACGGCCTCCTGCTCTGCCGTAAGGTCCAGACCGAGATAGCGGACCACAAACCAGTCCCGCAACAACCCCATCTCGTCGTTAAGCCGCTGGCGATCATAGGGCGGCAAGGTGTAACCCGGGACATCATCACACCCCAGCAAATGCACCAGCGCTTCCATGGCGCGACCATAAAGTTGGTCCACCGTGGCATCGGTCAGGGCCGGCCGCAACAAGGCGTCCCCGAAGTCCTCCAGCAGCATGAAGCCCAGCTCAAAATCAGCGGCCAGCACCTCTGGCACATGCACGCCATGGGCACGCAGGGCCCGGGCAATCGCCACAAACGGCCTTGAGTTCTCTTTCTCCGGGGGGGCATCAACCGCAATCAGGCTGCCGCTTTCCAGAGGCAGACGAAAGTAGCGGCGAAAGCTGGCATCCCCGGAAACCGTCAGCAAATGCGCCACCGGCACCAGCTCCGGACGCTGCCCTGCCAGCCAGCCCCGGGCCCAGTTTTCCAGTTGCACAGCACGCTGATCGACACCTTCCATTACAAAATCCTCTGGCCGCTCAAAAACAACTTGCCTATTATCCGGCATCTTCACGTTTCAGCCCAACCCAAACCATGCCCCGTCATCCACGTGCCGCCCTCTGGCTGGCGCTGTTCATTTCCCTGCCATCCGCAGCCGCCGACAAGGCGGGCAGCATCCGGCTGGGCTGGATGAGCCGGGACCAGATCCAGAACCTGCCCGAAAACCAGCGGCCGCCGATGGATGCCACCTGCCCCGGGACGTGGATCACGCCAATTGCACCCGGGACCGTCGTGGGGCAACCCGACCTGAGCGATGTCACCATTCAGGCCGACGACGTGCATTATGACCCGAATGACCTGTCCACCCTGCGGGGAAACGTCAGTATCACACAGCCAGGTCGCCGGATTGATGCAGATAATGCCGAACTGACCCAGCAAGAGGGAAAAGGCCGCTTCACCGGGAACATCCTGATTGCAGAGCCGGGCCTGATCCTGACGGGTGATCAGGCCGAGTACGATTTTGCGACCGGCCGGACCAGCATCGAGCACACCGAGTTTGTGGCGTCCGCCATCAACGCACATGGCCGGGCCAACCGTATCGTGCGCGATGCCAATGGCCTCATCACGATTGCCCGCGGTGAATACACCACCTGCGAGCCCGAAGATCCGGCATGGCACTTTCTTGCCAGCGATATCCGCCTGGACAACAGCACCGGACGTGGCGAAGTACGTAATGCCACCCTGCATGTGCAGAACGTTCCTGTACTTTATGTGCCCTACTTCAACTTCCCGATCGACGACAGGCGCCAGACCGGCCTGCTGACTCCCCGTTTTGGCAACACCAATGATGGCGGCTTCGACTTCGCCCTGCCCATCTATGTCAATCTGGCGCCCAACTACGATGCCACCGTGACACCACGGCTGATCACCCAGCGTGGCACCATGGTGGAAGGCGAGTTCCGCTACCTGTTGCCCTATGGCGGTTCAGGCAGCCTGCAAGGTGCCCTGCTGCCGTCTGACAAGCTCTATAACGATCAGGATCGCAAGAGCGCGTCCTGGAAACACAACGGAAAGCTCAGTGACAGCGTCCAGGTTCGCACCGACGTCAACTACGTCTCCGACAGTGCCTACTTTACCGACCTTGGTACCGACCTTAACCTGAGCAACACCACCCATCAGGAGCGGGTCGGGGAACTGCTATGGAACAAGGGTGCCTGGTCCATGCTTGGCCGTGCCCAAAGCTTCCAGACCATTGACCCGTCAATCACCGACATCGACAAGCCTTATGCGCGCCTTCCACAGTTGCTGCTCAAGGGCGGCGACCAGGTCAGTGCCGGCTTTGAGCCACAAATGAGCACCGAGCTGTCATGGTTCGAACGTACCGTGGATGATGGCAGCGGCCCCGAGATCAATGGCGCGCGCTATCGCCTGGACCCATCGCTCGCCTACCGCATCGAAGAACCGTGGGGACATCTGACGCCAAAGATCAAGGCGGGTTCACTGCTGTACCAGCTGGAAGGAAGCGGCGTCACGGGGGATGAGGTACGCACGGTGACCGTGCCTGCATTCAGTCTGGATGGCGGCCTTGTGTTCGAGCGCGACCAGCCCGGATTCATCCAGACCCTTGAGCCCAGGGCCATGTTTCTTTATGCGCCCTACGAAGACCAGAATGATCTGCCGGTTTTTGATACGGCAAATACCACCTTTACCTACGCACAACTGTTTCGCGAAAGCCGCTTTTCCGGCAGTGACCGTCTGGATGACGCCAACCAGGTCTCGATGGGCCTGACCTCCCGCCTGATTGATGGCGACTCCGGCAACGAGGTCGTGCGTGCATCGGTCGGGCAGATTCACTATTTCGCTGATCGCAAGGTCAATCTAAGCCCGTTGACGCCGATTGCAACCGAAACAACCTCCGGCCTTGCGGCCGAACTGGCGGCTCCGATCGGGCGTGGCTGGAGCGGGGCAGCGGATGCCCTGTGGACCTACGACCTCGAGCATGCGAGCCAGTACTCGGTTAACCTGAACTACCTGCCCGAAACACGTGATCGTCTGGCCAACATCGGCTATCACTTTCGCCGCGAAGACCTGGTGCTGGGGCAAAAGCCGGTACGGCAAGGCAATATTTCCTTTGTGCAGCCAGTCGGCGTGAACTGGCAGTTACTAGGGCTGTGGCAGTATGACTTTCGTAACCGCGAATCCCAGGATGCCCTGCTCGGGGTACAGTACGAAGCCTGCTGCTGGATAGTCAGGTTTTTTGAACGCCAGTTCCTGACCGACCCGGATGACATCAGCCCGGGGGCACAACGCAAACGCAATGCATTTTTCTTTGAGGTTGAACTGAAAGGCCTCGCCGGCTTTGGCAGTGGCATCAGAAGCCTGCTCGGCCAGAATGTTTTCGGTTACAACCAGTTGCTTGATCGCTAAGGACACCCCGTAATGCGTTTTTTCACTGTTTTGCTTCTGCTGGCCAGCTCACTGGTCCATGCCGCATTCACTCCGATGGAACAGGTATCCGTCATTGTTGACGACAATGTCATCCTGAAAAGCGAGGTCGACAAGCGCATTCGTGATGTGGAATTCCAGTTTGCCAAACGCAAGGCCGCGCTGCCCCCCGAAGACATCATGCGCAAGCAGGTCATTGACCAGCTCATCATGGAAAGCCTGCAGCTGGCTCTGGCAGAGCGCGCCGGGATCCGTATCGACGATGCGGCACTCACTGCCACCCTGACCAATATTGCCAAGGATGCCGGGCGCACCCTGCAGCAGTTCCAGCAGCAACTCGATGCCACCACGGGCTCCAGTTACAGCGAAGTCCGCGAGCAGGTCAAACGTGAAATGATGATCACACGCCTGCGTCAGCGTCGCATGCAGGACCGCATCCGTATCTCTGACCAGGATGTAGAAAACTTCCTCAGGTCGCCTGCAGGTCAGGCCGAAATTGCCAGCGAATACCGCCTAGGCCACATCCTTGTGGAAATTGCTGAAACCGCTACGCCCAAGGACATCGCGGCAGCAGAGAAACGCATCAACATGGCCCGTGACGAACTGGCTGCCGGCAAGGATTTCGCACTGGTTGCCGCCACCTATTCCAGCGCAGAAACCGCACTCAAGGGCGGTGATCTGGGCTGGCGAAAGACCGCTCAGCTGCCAACGCTGTTTGCAGGCGCGGTGGAAACCATGAAGCCAGGTGAAGTCGCCGCACCGATTCGCACGCCAGGCGGATTCCACCTGATCAAGCTACTGGAAAAGCGTGGCGCCGACATGGTGCGTGTTTCCCAGCGTCAGGCCCGTCACATCCTCATCAAGACGACAGAAATCCTCTCCAGTGAAGATGCCCGACAAAAAATCGAAGACATTCGTGCCCGCATCAAGGCCGGCAGCAACTTTGCCGACGAAGCCCGCATCCACTCGGATGATCCCGGTTCTGCACGTCAGGGCGGCGAGCTGGGCTGGGTGGGTGCAGGCGAAATGGTGCCGGAGTTTGACCGTGTCATGCAGTCAATTCCGCTCAACACCGTCTCTGAAATTTTCCAGACCAGCTATGGCTGGCACATTCTCGAAGTCACCGGTGAGCGTGAACAGGATGTCAGCGCGCAGGTCCGCGCCAACATTGCCAGACAAGCGCTCTATAGCCGTCAGTACGACGAGGAGCTGGCCAACTGGCTGCGCGAGCTGCGGTCCGAGGCCTTTGTGGAAATCCGGAACTGATCTTGCCCGTCTCCCGACCCATCCCGGCCTGAATGAAAGCCCGGCTCCTCGCCGGGCTTTCTCATTTTGCCGCCAAACTACGTAATCCTTCTTGACCCCGCCGGCCTTCAGGCGACAATGCCGCTTTGATCGCTGCCGATAAAACTGCATGCCCCTGCCCCGCATCGCCCTGACGCCCGGAGAGCCCGCCGGCATTGGTCCCGACCTTATCGTGACGCTGGCCCAGACCGCCCGCCCGGCCGAGCTGATTGCCATTGCCGACCCCGACCTGCTGCTGGCACGTGCCACCCGGCTGGGCCTGCCCCTGCACCTTTACCCGTTTGATGCCGGCACGCCGCGCCAGCACACTGCGGGCACACTGGCTATTGTGCCGGTACCACTCGCCGCACCCGTGACCCCCGGACAGCTGGATATACGCAATGCCCCGTATGTGCTGACCACGCTTAAGGAAGCCGGGGCAGGCTGCCTGGACACCCGCTTTGATGCAGTGGTCACGGCGCCCGTGCAGAAATCCGTCATCAATGACGCCGGCATTGCCTTCAGTGGTCACACCGAATTTTTTCAGATGCAGGCAGGCGTACCGCGTGTCGTCATGATGCTGGCATGCCCCGGCCTGCGGGTTGCACTGGCCACCACACATCTGCCGTTGCGTGCCGTCGCCGATGCCATCACGGTTGCACGCCTGCATGAAGTGCTGACCATCCTGGTCAGCGACCTGCGCCACAAGTTCGGCATCGCCCGGCCCCGGATACTGGTCGCCGGCCTCAACCCGCATGCCGGGGAATCCGGCCACCTGGGCCACGAGGAAATCGACACCATCATCCCGGCCCTGCAAACGTTCCCGGATCAGGACTGCGAGCTGATCGGCCCGCTACCGGCCGACACCCTGTTCACCCCGAAATATCTTGATAACGCCGATGCCGTGCTGGCGATGTATCATGATCAGGGCCTGCCTGTGCTCAAGCACAAGGGCTTTGGCAACGCCGTGAACATCACGCTGGGCTTACCCTATATCCGCACCTCGGTCGATCACGGCACTGCGCTGGATCTGGCCGGCACGGGACGCGCCGACAGCGGCAGCCTTGAAGCTGCCCTGCAATGCGCCCTCGACATGATTGCCACCAGGAGATCTGCATGACACGCCGTGTTGACGGCCATATGGCGCGCAAGCGCTTTGGACAGAACTTCCTGACCGATGAACGCGTGATTGCCGGCATCATCGCTGCCTTTGCGCCTGCCCGCGGCCAGAATGTCGTGGAAATCGGCCCTGGCCTTGGTGCACTCACACGTGAACTGCTTGGCCATCTCGGCCGCCTGCATGTGGTCGAGCTTGACCGTGACCTTGCCGCGGCGCTCCCGCTCCGATTGATGAACGAGGGCGAGCTGGTCGTGCATCAAAGTGATGCCCTCAAGTTCGACTTCCGCACACTGGCCACCGGCCCGCACAGCCTGCGCGTCATCGGCAACCTGCCTTACAACATCTCTACGCCCATCCTTTTTCACCTGCTGACACAGTCTGATGTCATCGCCGACATGACGTTCATGCTGCAGAAAGAGGTGGTGGAACGCATGGTGGCCGAGCCTGGTACCGGTGATTACGGCCGCCTGTCGGTCATGCTGCAATACCGCTGCCAGGTAGAGTGGCTGCTGCATGTACCTCCGGAGGCATTCAGCCCGCCACCAAAGGTGGATTCTGCCGTCGTACGCCTGATCCCCTACGCAACACCACGCTATACTTGCAATGACGAGAGCAAGCTCCAGCACTTGCTGACGACTGCATTCAACATGCGCCGCAAGACACTGCGCAATGCGGTCAAGGGACTGATTCCGGCAGAATGGCTGGACGAAGCAGGTATTGATCCCGGACTGCGTCCGGAAGAAGTGACCGTCGCCGATTGGGTGGCCCTGGCCAACCGGCTCGCCACCCATGAATCCACTGAAACCAGCCCATCATGAACAACAACATGGCAGCACACGAACACGACATCCGCGTACAGGTAAAAAGCGAGTATCTGGCAGACCAGAGCAATCCGGCAGAGTCACGCTATGTCTTTGCCTATCACGTAAAAATCACCAACGAAGGTGAACAGCCCGCCCGTCTCCTCACCAGGCACTGGGTCATCATGGACGGCGAGGCCCGCACACAGGAAGTGCGTGGCGACGGCGTGGTCGGTGAGCAACCCAAACTGGCGCCGGGTGAAACCTACGAATACACCAGCGGCACCGTGCTGGACACCCCGGTGGGCAGCATGCAGGGTTCTTACGGCATGATCGACGAAGCCGGCCAGCACTTCGACGCACCCATTCCGGCCTTCACCCTCGCCATTCCGCGCGTACTGCACTGAGTCCTGCTTATGGCGCTGTATGCGATTGGCGATGTGCAGGGTTGCCTGGAAGCACTGGAGGACCTGCTTGAGACAATTTCCTTCGACCCGTCCAGTGACCGGCTCTGGTTTGCCGGCGATCTTGTTGCCCGTGGCCCGGACTCTCTGGGTGTGCTGCGCCTGATCAAGGGACTCGGTAATGCCGCCGACAGCGTGCTGGGCAATCACGACCTGCACCTGATCGCCGCACGTCATGGTGGCGCCACACCCAAGAAAAAGGACAAGACGCTCCCTGTTCTTGAGGCGCACGACCGCGATGAACTGCTCGACTGGCTGCAACAGCGTCCCATGCTGCTGGAAAGTTCCGAGCATGACTGCGTGCTGACCCATGCCGGCATTCCGCCCGACTGGTCGCTGGANNCGGGTCATCACCAACTACCTGACCCGCATGCGGCTGATTACCCCGGACGGCCAGCTCGACTTCGCCTTCAAGGAAGACCTGACAACAGTACCCGAGGGCTACAAGCCCTGGTTCACGCTGGCCAACCCGTCGCTGACGGTGGGGCGCATCCTGTTCGGGCACTGGGCAGCACTGCAAGGCAGCACGGGTCACCCCCGCTATATCGGCCTTGATACCGGCTGCGTATGGGGTGGTCACCTCACTGCCTACCGTATCGACGACGGCAGCTTCTTCAGCAGCTCACGCGGTTGCGTCAGCTGTTACTGAGCCAGCCGCATCCGACGCGCATCCCGCCAGCCCTGCAGGCTGTACAACCCCAGCCCGAACACGATCAACGCCATTCCGGTCAGGGTTTCCTGCCGGAAACGCTCGTGATTGACCAACACGCCAAGCAGTACGGCAATCATCGGCGTCAGCAGCGTGATCAGTGAAACCGCGCCCGGCGAGATGTGCCGGATCAGATGGAAATAACACATCATCGCAATGATCGAACCAAAGCAGGCGGAGTAGACAATCGCCCCCATGGATACCATGCCGGGCCAGTGCGAAGGCATCGACCCGCCAGCCAGCGGCAACACCAGCAGGCAACCGAGAGACGACAGCACCAGCGCGCCGGTCGTCTGCACCAGCGGGTGCAGGGAAGGGCCAAGACGTTTTGCCCCCACGGTTGCTCCCGCATAGGTCAGTACCCCCGCCAGAATCCAGAGCACTCCCATCAGCTCGGCGCGAACCAGATGCTCACCATGCAGGAACATGAAGGCCAGTCCACCCAGGCCCAGCATCATGCCCAGCCACTGCAACGGCCGCACCAGCGTCCCCGGCACCAGAAAACGCGCCAGCAACGCCACAATCAGCGGAGCCAGACCGAACAGGACGGAAATCAGTCCGGAGCTTACATGCCGGGCCCCCACATAGGTGAACGCCATGGGCAGGACCATGCCCACCGCCCCCATGCCGTAAAGACGCAGGGCCGGCCGCGTCCACGCCAGCCGCATGCCGGCCACCCGCAGCACCACCACCGCAACCAATGCTGCCAGCAGCATGCGCAAGGCCAGCGCCCACAGCGCATTCATGTCGCGCAGACTGAGCACTATCGCCAGTGGCGTTGTTGACCAGATCAGCACCAGCGCCATATACGGTCCGGCAATCGCTTGTTGCGGGGGCTCGCTCTCCATCGAAACACTCCTTCTCGGCAGGGCACAAAAACAGGAAGCACAAAAACAAAAAGGCCGCAGAATCTGCGGCCTTTTCGGGAAAAACAGGAATACTGTCAGTCCGGCCGCCAGAACACGCGCGCACGAATGGCTACTGCCAGCCAGCGCGAGACAGTAATGACGGAGCGGAAAACCAAATTGATCGTTATCATGTGACCGATACTCTGCGAGAGAAGCCGGACTCGTCAACAGGATTCCCATGAAAATCTATCTGGTCGGTGGTGCCGTTCGTGATGCCCTGCTCAACCGTCCCGTCCATGAACAGGACTGGGTGGTGGTTGGCGCACGCCCGGAGGATCTGACATCGCAGGGCTACCGTGCAGTGGGCAAGGATTTTCCGGTGTTCCTGCATCCGGCAACGCAGGAGGAATATGCCCTCGCTCGTACCGAGCGCAAGTCAGGTCAGGGTCATACCGGATTCATCTGTGATTTCTCGCCAGACATCACCCTGGAAGAAGACCTGATCCGTCGCGACCTCACCGTGAACGCTATGGCACGTGACACCGACGGTGCGATCATTGACCCTTACGGTGGCCAGCAGGACCTGCAGGCACGCCTCCTGCGACATGTCTCGCCGGCCTTCCGTGAAGACCCCTTGCGTGTTTTTCGCGTCGCCCGTTTTGCTGCACGCTATGCGCCACTTGGTTTTCGCATTGCAGACGAGACCATGACGCTGATGCGCGACATGACTGCGTCCGGCGAACTGGACAGCCTCACCCCGGAACGGGTGTGGAAGGAAACCGAACGCGCCCTTGGTGAGGATGCGCCGGATGTTTACATCCAGATGCTGCGAGACTGCGGTGCACTCGACATCTGGTTTCCGGAAATCAGCCGTCTGTTTGGCGTACCACAGCGTCCCGAATATCACCCCGAGGTCGATACCGGCGTACACACCCTGATGAGCCTGAGGGTCGCCACCCGACTCTCCCGCAAAGCCCACGTGCGATTTGCCGCACTGGTGCACGATCTTGGCAAGGCCGATACACCTGCGACCGAATGGCCCCGTCATGTCGGCCATGAGGAGCGCGGCGTCACGCGTGTACGCGAGCTGGCACAACGCCTGCGTATCCCGAAGGAATTCCAGGCGCTGGGCGAACTGGCCTCACGCTTTCATCTCGACATTCATCGTGCGACCGAATTGCGACCCGGCACGGTTCTGCGCAAGCTCGTGCACATGGATGCCCTGCGTCGCCCCGAACGTTTTGACGAACTGCTGCTGGTCTGCGAGGCCGATGCCCGTGGCCGCCTCGGGCTGGAAGAAAAAAACTATTCACCTCCTGCGTACTGGCAAGGTGCACTGGCCGCAGTGAAATCCGTTTCTGCAGCCACCCTGCAGCAGGACGGACTGGAAGGTGACGCCTTCATCAAGGCACTGGAAGTGGCNNGCTGATTACCGGCGCTGCCATCCGGCTTGGCGCCGCCACCGCACGCCTGCTGCATGAACGTGGCTGGAACGTGATCGTGCACTGCCGCCAGTCGCGTGAAAAAGCCGGGGAGCTGGCCGCCGAACTGAATGTGAAACGCGCAGACTCCTGTCATGTCCTGCAGGCCGATCTGGCGCGTGATGATGAAGTAACGTGGCTGGCACAGGAAAGCCGGCATGTCTGGGGACATGTGGATGCGCTGGTCAACAACGCGTCCAGTTTTTACCCCACCCCCATCGGCAGCGTGACCCCAACCGAATGGGATGACCTGTTTTCCAGCAATGCGCGTGCACCATTCTTTCTGGCACAGGCACTGGCACCCGAGCTGAAAAAGCAGCATGGTGCCATCATCAACCTGATTGATATCCATGCCGAAAAGCCGCTGAAGGATCACACGGTGTACTGCATGGCAAAAGCAGCACATGCCATGCTGACACTGTCGCTGGCAAAGGAGCTGGCACCGGAAGTGCGCGTGAACGGCGTATCACCCGGCGCCATCCTGTGGCCCAGCACAGGTGCCGTCAGCGCAGGGAAACAGGAAAGCATCCTGAACGGCATTCCCCTGCAGCGTCTGGGCGACCCACAGGACATCGCCCGTACCATTGCTTTTCTGCTGGACGAAGCGCCCTATGTTTCCGGGCAGATCATTGCGGTCGATGGTGGCAGAAGCCTTTAACCGGGTTGTGTCAGGCGGGCGCCTTCATCATGTGCTTTTCCAGCTCGGCCCGGATGGCAATCGGCAGTGGTTCGCTTTTCTGTGTCTCGTAATTGAAATAGACCTGCACGGCCTTGCCCCGCGCCACGCAGACATCGTTTTGCCAGGCTTCCTGCGCCACCACAAACGACGAATTGCCGATTCGCTCAATGCCCGTCAGCAACAGCACATCGTGGCCGTAATGCGTCTGCGCAACGTAATCGATTTCCACTTTCGCCAGAATCAGGTTCCACTTGTCCAGCGCCAGCGTGGGATTGAACAAGCGGAACACCGGCTCGCGCGACGCCTCGAACCAGCCCGATGTCACCGTATTATTGATGTGTCCCAGCGCATCGGTTTCATAAAAGCGCGGCGTCACTGTCATGCTGAACATCAGAAATCTCCAGAGTCATTGAGCGGAAAGCTCACTTCACGCAGGGGCTGCTTCGAGCGATCAAAGGCATCCCAGTGTTCGGCATAGGGGCGAATCGTTTCCGGATGGCGATCATTGCCAGCCAGATCCGCAAGGGGCTTCAACACAAAGGCATGCTTGAGGATTTCATCACGGGGCAGGCTCACGCCATCAACTTCGCCGCAGGCATTACCCCACGTGAGAATATCGATATCCAGTGTGCGCGAAGAGAACTTTGGCGAGCGACGATCGCGCCCCCAGGCCTCTTCTATTGCACGCAACTCTGTTGCCAGCTCACCTACCGTCTTGTCGGTATCGATAGCGACAACAAGATTATAGAAAGGATCACCATCAAAACCGACCGCATCACTTTCATACACCGGTGAAATCAGGACATCACCATAAAGCTCTTCCAGCGCATGCAGTGCTCCGCGAATGTTTTTTTCGCGATCAATATTGCTGCCAACTCCCAGATACACGCGTGGCATCAGTCTTTACTACCCCGTTCAATAATAATGCCCACGTCCTGCGAGCCACGAACCGCACCCGGCTTTGACAGGCGCAGCCTGAGCCATGGCACGTTGAATTCTTTCTGCACGATTTCTGCCACTTTTTCCGACAGTGTTTCCACCAGCAGGAACTCGGACTCTCCCACAAAGCCAATGAGGCGCTTGGCCACTGCCTTGTAGTCCAGGGCATCGGCAATATTGTCACTGGCAGCTGCCTTGCGGATGTCCGTCGCCATTTCCAGATCAATGCTGATGGTCTGGCGAATACGACGCTCCCAGTCAAAGATGCCAATGACGGTCTCGATCTTGAGGTCGCGGATATAAACGATGTCCATGCTGTCTCCTGCGGAGCGGGTGGCGGGATCGTGAATCGTACGGGAGACGGCAGGGCAACTAGCCTCTACAATCGGTCAATCTCTCGGCAATCGCGCAAGGAAAGTCCGCATGTCGCCCGACCTCATCGCCACCGGGGCATTGATTATCGCCTATCTGCTTGGGTCTGTCTGTTCGGCCATCATTGTCTGCCGCATCCTCGGCCTGCCCGACCCGCGGACCGAGGGCTCGCACAATCCCGGCACAACCAATGTACTGCGCATTGGCGGCAAGGGGCCCGCCGCGATGACCCTGCTGGGAGACATGCTGAAGGGGGTTGTGCCCGTACTGGTGGCACGGCATTACCAGCTGGAGCCGGCAGTGGTCTCGGCGGTCGGGCTGGCTGCCTTTCTTGGTCACCTGTATCCCGTATTCTTCCGCTTCGAAGGCGGCAAGGGCGTGGCCACGGCACTGGGCGTACTGCTTGCCCTGCACTGGCCTCTGGGCCTCATCATCGTGGCAATCTGGGTCGCTGCCTTTGCCGCCACCCGGATTTCCTCACTTGGCTCCATCATCGGCTTTACCGCCGCACCGTTCATTGCCTGGCAGATGGTGCCCGGCTACATGCTCGGGATTGCCGGCATGAGCCTGCTGTTGCTCGCCCGCCACAAGACCAACATCATTGCGCTGGTCAAAGGTGAAGAGCGCCGATTCGGCAGCAAAAAAACCGACGCACAGCCCTGACCATGTCACGCCCCCTCTCCTCACTGAACCTGTTACGCGCCCTGGAAGCAGCGGCACGTCATTGCAGCTTCAGGGAGGCGGGTGACGAACTCTGCATCACCCCTTCTGCCGTAAGCCAGCAGATCAAGTCACTGGAAGACCAGTTGGGGATCACCCTGTTCATCCGGCAACCACGCGGCCTGATCCTGACCGAGACAGGACAGCGGTATGCCGCCGAAATCCGCCCCTTGCTGGCAAGCATCGACGAAGCAACCGTTCGCGCCCGGCACAGCCGCGAACATACAGTGCTGCGCATCACCCTCATGCCACCACTGGCCAGCCGTGTTGTTCTGCCCCGGCTGGCCGATTTTCAAAGCCGTCATCCTGATATTGAACTGCGTCTGGATACCAATGTGCGTAATGTCGACCTGCAACAACGTCAGGCAGACCTCGCCATTCGTTACGGTACCCCCCCCTGGCCGGGCTGCGCCCACGAAAAGCTTTCGGACCTGTTCATCCAGCCCATCTGTCCTCCCGCCGTGGCAAAAGCACTTGATCTGGAAGCCAATCCACTCAATCTCCTGCATGCCCCGCTGGTGCACATGACCGAGCGTCCTGACAGCTGGGCACAGTTTTTTACCAGGCTCGGGCTCGGCAAGCCGTCTCCATCCAGTGAATTCTTTGTCGATGATTATCCGGCGGCCATTGAAGCAGCAGAAACCCTTGGCGCCACGCTGGCACTACTCCCTCTCGAAAAACCACTGCTACATTCCGGCCGTGTCACCGCAATTGGCCCGGCCATTGGGCCACTGCCCGAGGCCATGTACGCCGTGATGCTGCAAGGAAAGCAGGAAGAGCCCGCCATCAAGGCCTTTCTGGCCTGGCTGAAAGATCTGCTTGCCCGGATGGGCGAAGAGTAAGTTTTACTTACCCTTGAGAAGCAAAAATCTCGTTTGCGGGAAATCCTGCATAAAACGACAGTAGGGCCCATACCGCGTACCGGAGCCCACATGACAGCCTCTCCCGCACTCTACAGCCCTGCCTTCGCCCATCTCCTGCGCGAAAGGCAAACAGAGCTTGACCAGTTGTTTGCCCAGCTCTCCGTCGCCACTCCCGAACAGGCAAGAGGGTCATGGAAAGGGACACTGATGGCAGTCCGGGGACTCGACTGGCTGCCTCGTGGACTGGCAGCGCGCCTGTATCGGGCGCTCGCCCTGCCCATCAACCCCTGGCAAGGAAAAAGCCTTGAAGGCCGCAGCGGAGACAATCGCTGGCTCAGCCCCCATGGCATCGCCTTCGGCCACTTTCGTATCGAACAGGCACTGAGCCAGGTCGATGGTCACCCCGTGCTTCTGCTGGACTACAACGTACCCGAAAACCCCGCCCTGTTACGCTCCATCCGCGGGGAAGCGCGGCTGCTGGGCGAACAACAACTGCTTGCCCGCATGAACTGGCAAGGTCGTCAGGGCCAGCATCGCATCCTCTACTTCACCCTGACCCTGGCGGAGTAAGGACATGAGCTGCGATGCAATCATCATCGGCAGCGGTTTTGGCGGCGCCTTTGCCGCTGACCGTCTGGTGCGTGCAGGACTGCAGGTGACACTGGTTGAACGCGGCCCCTGGCGTGACACCGAGCCGGTGCGTGCGGCTGGCATTCGCCAGCGCAGTCCGTTGCCGCATGGGCGTCATGCAGCCACCCGGTTGCTTCGCCGACTGTCCAGCCCCCTGCTGCCGGCCAACGGGCTGTCACTGCATGCGCACGGCCTCTTCGACATCCATCTTGAACGCGACATGACCGTGGTATGCAGCAGTGGTGTTGGCGGCGGCAGTCATGTCTATGCCGCCATGAACACCAGACCTGCCGTTACCTCGCTCTGGGACAACCGGGCCGACAACCTCAGCCAACACAGCATGGCCCCGCTGTACGACGAGGCGATTGCCCGCATGGGCGCAAGACCTCCGCAGCCAGGCCAGCAGATTCCCAACTTCACCGGCGAGCGCTTTGCGCACGACCCGTTATTGCATGGCTCCACCTCGGTCCCACAACCAGACATGGGCTTCCGCTTCGACAAGGGCAGCTTCAGCAGCAACAGCTTTCTCGGCAGTGCCGATGGCAGCAAGGTGACACTGGACGAGCTACTGGTCGCACCCGCCATGCACAAGGGATTGCAGGTACTGGACCTGCACGAAGCCGTTGATCTGGGACGCAGCGCCAGGGGTTGGCGCGTCACGCTGCGCGATCATCACACTGGCAACTACCGCCATATTGACGCCCCGCGACTGTTGATGGCCGCCGGGACACTTAACACCCTCCGCCTGCTCTTTGCCGCCCGCGAACGCGGAAGCCTGACTGGCATGCCGGCGCTTGGGCATGGTTTTGGGGGCAACGGCGATGTCATCGGCTACTGGGCCTGCAACCATGACGGGGTCGATTACAGCTTGGGCCCACCCTGCCATGGCCGCTTTGCCTTGCCAGGACAAGAACCGGACACCATGCTGACGTCACTTGGCATCAGCGGTATCGACGACCTGCCCTTGCCCGGCATGCTGCGTCGTCGCCTCAAGCGGGATCTGTTACTTGTCGCCATGGGTGCCGATGAAGCCAACGGCATTGCCAGCTGGCACAAGGGGCGCCTGCGCCTTTCCTACAATGCCGATGCCAACCCGGTCCTCGGCCGCATTGCCAACACCCTTGCACGATTAACCCGGGAAACCGGCCACACGGTCTTCTTCCCGCGCCAGATGCCCGTCACCGTGCATCCTCTCGGAGGNNCCACCCTCCATGAGCATTGCCGCCTGGGCATTGCATGTCAGTCACCAGATCGCCGCTCGCGGCTGAGAAAAACATGACCACACTCGCACACAAATCCTTTGCCAAGCGCACGTTCACCCTGCCACTGCTGGCCAGCAGCACTGTTGCCGCATTGCGTGCAGCACCCGTATTGATCAAGGCCCTCGCCAATCCGGCAACATCTCCCGCCCTGCGTGAAAAAATCATGCTGGCCGTTACGTCGGTGAATGACTGCCGCTATTGCAGCTGGGTGCACACAGGACTGGCGCTGGAAACCGGGGTGAATCTGGATGAACTGTCACATGTGCTGGACAGCAGCACGTTCGGCCAGCTCAATGAGCGTGAAGCCATCGCGGTGCTTTATGGCAAACATTTTGCCGACACCCTGCGCAACCCGAGTGCAGAGGCAGAGCTGGCACTGCAAAAAAACTGGACCGTGGAAGAGCGCGCAGAAATCATGGCCTACATTCACGCCATCTATTTTGCCAACCTGAGCGGCAACAGTGCGGATGCATGGCTGGCACGCTTGCGTGGAATGAAAGTCGAGAATGGTCACGCCGTGGCCGAGGCAATTGCGGCACTTGTGTCCGCACCCGTGCTCGCCGCCATTCGCCTGCAAAGCCGCCGTTCACGACCAGAGCAGATGACCGCCCTCTGAAGCAGACACTGGCGGTACAGGCGAATTACTCCGACTGCACCCGGGCCGGAGGATTCAGCTCTGTCATTGGCCAGCGCGGTTTCACCTTGATGTCCAGCCCCTGCTGCTCACCCGCCAGCAGACGCTGGCAGCCGGCAAAGGCAATCATGGCGCCGTTGTCGGTGCAGAATGGCAGGGCTGGATAAAACACTTCAGCCTTGTGCCGTTGCACCATGTCCGCAAGTTTTGCGCGCAGCAGCTTGTTGGCGCTGACGCCGCCCGCCACCACCAGCCGTTTCACGCCGGTTTCCTTGAGGGCGCGCTCACATTTGCGTGACAGCGTGTCCACGGCAGCGGCCTGAAAACTGGCTGCGATATCGGCATGCTTCTGCGGATAGTCCGCCGTGTTATTGAGTGCATTGAGTACCGCCGTCTTCAGGCCACTGAACGAAAAATCCAGTCCGGGCCGGTCCAGCATGGGCCGCGGAAACTCGAAACGGCTGTCATCGCCCTGCTCCGCCAGCCGTGATACCGCCGGACCGCCGGGATAATCGAGACGCATCATCTTGGCGACCTTGTCGAACGCCTCGCCCGCCGCATCATCAATGGACTCGCCCAGCAACTCGTAACGACCGATACCGTCCACCCGCATCAGCTGGGTATGGCCGCCCGATACCAGCAATGCGACAAACGGGAACGCCGGCGGATTCTCCTCCAGCATTGGGGCCAGCAGATGCCCCTCCATGTGGTGCACCCCGACTGCCGGAATACCCAACGACCAGGCCAGTGTACGGCCGAACACCGCGCCGACCATCAATGCCCCGGCCAGCCCCGGTCCTGCCGTGTAGGCAACGCCATCAAGGTCTTCAAGGCTGCTGCCCGCCTCGGCCAGCAGCTCACGCAGCAACGGGATGATCTTGCGCACATGGTCGCGCGAGGCCAGTTCCGGCACGACCCCGCCATAATCGGCATGAAGGTCGATCTGGCTATAGAGACAATGGGCCAGCAACCCCCGGTCACTGTCGTAGACAGCCACGCCGGTCTCGTCACAGGACGTTTCTATACCTAGAATTCGCATGTTTGGCCTAAAACCCGCATGTTTGCCTCGCTTCCGGCCACTTTTGGCCTGTTCAGGGGCGCTATCCTAGCGGTCGCGACGAAAGAGGGCCAGACAGGACTTGGCAGACGGGGTCAGAGTGGCTAGAATCAGCGCCCTTGTCCGGGGACCCGATTCCGTCCGGGCCCTAACAGCATTAATTTTAAGGTGAGTTGCATGCCGTCAGTGAAAGTCAAAGAAGGCGAGCCGTTTGACGTTGCTCTGCGCCGCTTCAAGCGCTCCTGCGAAAAGGCCGGTGTTCTGGCTGATGTCCGCAAGCGCGAGTTCTACGAAAAGCCGACTCAGGAACGCAAGCGCAAGGCCGCTGCTGCCGTGAAGCGCCACGCGAAGAAGGTTGCTCGCGAAAACATGAAGACGACCCGCCTGTACTGATACAGGTCGGTTCGCAGCACCTCGNNCTGCCCAAGGATGCCTGGCCATGTCCGAACTCAAGACCGCACTGACGAATGCCATGAAGGACGCCATGCGCGCCCAGGACAAGGACCGCCTTGGGGTGATCCGCATGGCGACCGCCGCCATCAAGCAGATTGAAGTGGACGAGCGCATNNATACAGGTCGGTTCGCAGCACCTCGGCCTTCCGCTCTTGTAGCGCGAGGCTGAAGCCCGAAAGCGGCACATCCTTGTGATGTCGCCGCTTTTTGCTTTTATCTGTTATCTGACCCCTGTTACCCGCCTTCTGTTACCTGCCCAAGGATGCCTGGCCATGTC
>DPJB01000036.1:51308-51442 GCA_003543245.1 Moraxellaceae bacterium
CAGCTGTCCGACGCCGAAATCGACACCCTGATCGCTGAAGCGCTTGCCGCGACCGGTGCCACCACCGCCCGCGACATGGGCAAGGTGATGAACGAACTGCGGCCGAAGCTGGCCGGCCGCGCCGATACCGGTGC
>DPJB01000014.1 GCA_003543245.1 Moraxellaceae bacterium
GTGCTGGTGGCCACTGACGTGGCAGCACGAGGTCTGGATATCAAGGACCTGTCGATGGTGGTCAATGTCGAGATGGCATTTGATCCGGAAGTGCATGTGCACCGCATCGGTCGTACCGGCCGTGCGGGCCAGAGCGGGCTGGCCGTGAGTCTGTGCGCGCCGTCTGAAGGGCATCGTGTTACCGCGATCGAGGAATACCAGTCGATCAAGGCCGACTGGCAGCCGGTGCCGGCAGTGTCTGATCGTGGGCCGGCTGCGCCTCCGCGCATGGTGACAATCAATATTGCCGGTGGGCGCAAGGACAAGCTGCGGCCTGGCGATATTCTGGGTGCGCTGACCGGCGATGCCGGCATTCCGGGTGCGCAGGTCGGCAAGATCGATATTTTTGATATACAGGCGTACGTTGCCGTGGATCGTGAAGTGGCGAGTCAGGCCATGCAGGGTCTGAGCAAGATCAAGGGCCGTGTGTTCAAGGTAAGAAAGGTTTAAGGGAGCTTCATGACCACAGTCGCACTCACGCCGGCGTTCGAGAAAAAGCTGGTCTGGCTGCTGGCCGGC
Organism: Moraxellaceae bacterium; assembly: GCA_003543245.1. Classification (GTDB taxonomy): domain Bacteria; phylum Pseudomonadota; class Gammaproteobacteria; order Pseudomonadales; family Moraxellaceae; genus UBA2031. Next base: position 559 of record DPJB01000014.1, read on the forward strand.
ATCCAGTTCTGTCACATCATGGATTTCATGGTGCTGATGCCGCTGGGGCCTCAGCTCATGCGTGTGCTGGGGATTACCACGGCCGAATTCGGCTGGCTGGTGTCGACGTATACCGTGAGTGCCGGTATTGCCGGTATTGCCAGCGTCTTCATGATTGACCGCTTTGACCGGCGTCATGCACTGACAGGACTGTTTGCCGGATTCATTCTGGCGACAGTGGCTTGCGGTCTGGCATGGGACTTTCACAGCCTGCTGCTGGCACGATCAATGGCGGGTGTGTTTGGTGGTGTACTGACCGCTGTCATCATGGCGTTGTTGTCGGACTGCATTCCGGAGGAGCGTCGTGGCGCTGCAACCGGAAAGGTCATGACCGGTTTTGCCCTGGCTGCCGTGGCAGGTGTGCCGCTGGGTATTTATCTGGCCAATCATTTTGACTGGCGCATGCCGTTTTTCTTTATTTCGGCCCTCAGCGCGCCAATGCTGTTGCTGGCACCAAAGCTCCTGCCGTCCGTACCCGCACGCGAAAGTGGTCCGGTCCAGATTGTCGGCACATTGCGCATGGTGATGTGGGACCGCAATCACCTGTTTGCCTTTGCGCTGGTGTCGTCACTGATGCTGGCAGGCTTCAGCGTGATTGCCTATATCAGTCCCTACATGGTGCAGAACGTGGGACTGACGGAAGCGCAGTTGCCGCTGATCTACCTGTATGGCGGTATCGGTACGCTGCTGACGGCACCCTTGATCGGACGTCTCAGTGATCGCATCGGCAAGGCCAGAACTTTTCGTATCGCCTGTCTGACGAGCGTGCCACCCCTGCTGGTGCTGACACATTTGCCGGCGGTGCCGGTACCTGTTGTGCTGGTGGTGACAACGCTGTTCATGATCCTCATCGGCGGTCGTGTGATTGCCGCGATTGCATTGCTGTCATCAGTGAGTCATGCACATGTTCGCGGACGCTTTCTCAGTTTCAACTCGGCCATGCAGCAGCTGGCTTCCGGGATTGCCGCCTTTCTGCCGACACTGGTGCTCACCCAGGACGCCCAGGGCCGGCTCATGCACTATGACTGGGTTGGCTACGGTGCCGTGACGATGACCCTGGTTGCCTTCTGGCTGGCCGGACGTGTCGAGATCCGGAGCTGAGCCTGGTGCTGGTTTGACGGGCTCGATTGGTTCACTCAGTTCATTGCAGCTCAGTTCAGCTCTGTAATGCCTGCAGGACCTCGTGCACTACCTGCAGGCGTTGCGTGGCATCTTCACTCTTCAGCATGAACTTCAGCCGGTCACCACCTTCCAGCTTGTAGCGTCGTGGCTGGGACTGGATGAGCTTGATCAGGCACATCGGATCAATCTTCGTTTCTGACGAAAATTCGAGTCGACCGCCTTCTGCACCGGCATCAATCTTTCGAATACCCAGCCGTTCGGCTTCCAGCTTGAGTGCCGTCACGGCAAACAGGTTTTTTGTCGGGTCTGGCAGCAGACCAAAGCGGTCAATCATTTCCACCTGCAGCTCGTTCAGTTCATCCGTGGTCTTTGCATTGCTGATGCGCTTGTAGAGCATCAGACGGTTGTGCACATCCGGCAGGTATTCATCCGGGATGAGGGCGCTGATGCGCAGATTGATTTCGGTGCTGAGCTCCAGCGGCTGATCGAGATTCGGTGTCTTGCCGGAACGGATGGCCTTCACGGCGCGGTCCAGCATCTCCATGTACAGGGTAAAGCCGACAGTATTGATATTGCCGCTCTGTTCCTCACCCAGCAGTTCACCGGCACCACGGATTTCAAGGTCGTGACTGGCCAGCGCAAAACCGGCACCAAGATCGTCGGCCTGGGTAATGGCCTCCAGACGTTTTTCGGCATCACCGGTCATGGCTTTCTTGTTTGGCGTCAGCAGGTAGGCATAGGCCTGGTGATGTGAACGACCGACACGTCCGCGCAACTGGTGCATCTGTGCGAGACCGAGCTTGTCGGCACGATCCATGATGATGGTGTTGGCGCTTGGCACATCAATACCGGTTTCGATAATCGTGGTGCACACCAGCACATTGAACTGCTTGTGATAGAACTGCTGCATCACCTGCTCAAGTTCGCGCTCACGCATCTGGCCGTGGGCAATGCCGATGCGCGCTTCCGGCACCAGTGCCTGCAGTTCCTGTGCGCATTTCTCGATGCTGTCGACTTCGTTGTGCAGGTAATACAGCTGCCCGCCACGCAGAAGTTCACGCAGCATGGCCTCTTTCACCACTTCTTCGCTGGATTCGCGCACAAAGGTCTTTACGGCCAGACGCTTTGCCGGTGGCGTGGCAATGATGGAGAGATCCCGCATGCCGGCAAAAGCCATGTTCAGTGTGCGCGGAATCGGGGTGGCAGTCAGTGTCAGCATGTCCACTTCGGCGCGCAGGTTCTTCAGCGCCTCCTTGTGACGCACACCAAAGCGGTGTTCTTCATCGACAATGATCAGACCGAGATTCCGGAATTTCACATCATCCTGCAGCAGCTTGTGGGTGCCGATAATGATGTCGACCTTGCCTTCCTCAAGCTGCTTGAGGGCGGCGTTTTGCTCCTTGGTGGATTTGAAACGTGACAGCACTTCTATTTTCACCGGCCAGTCGGCAAAACGGTCACGGAAGTTCTCGTAGTGTTGCTGGGCAAGCAGGGTGGTGGGCACCAGTACGGCGACCTGATGGCCATCCTGCACGGCAACATAGGCGGCGCGCATCGCGACTTCGGTTTTGCCAAAGCCCACATCGCCGCACACCAGTCTGTCCATGGGGCGTGGTGCACGCAGATCGGTAATGGTCGCAATGATGGCTGCGGCCTGGTCGGCGGTTTCCTCAAACGGAAAACCGGCAGAAAAGTGCTGGTAATCCAGTTCGTTGAACGCAAAGGCATAACCGGGGCGCGCGGCACGACGGGCATAAATGTTGAGCAGTTCGGCTGCCGTGTCTCGTACCTGCTCGGCGGCCTTGCGCCGGGCCTTGGTCCATTGCTCCGTCCCCAGCCGGTGCAGCGGGGCCATGGCATCGTCGGCGCCAGAGTAGCGGGCAATCATGTGCAGGCTGGAGACCGGCACGTAAAGTCTGGCCTTGTCGGCATATTCCAGCAGCAGGAACTCCTGGGGCTGGTTGTCGATATCAAGGGTGACCAGTCCCTGATAGCGGCCGACCCCATGATCGATATGCACCACCGGCGCGCCAGTATGCAGTTCGCTCAGGTTCTTGATGATCATTTCGCCAGAAACGTCCTGGCTGCTGGCCTTGCGACGACGGCGCTGCATGACGCGCTGGCCGAACAGTTGCGACTCGGCAATCACCACCAGTTCGGGTTGCTGCAACCACAGGCCCTGTTCCAGCGGCGCAATGGTGATGGCAGGTCCGGCATCGGTGCTGTGGAGGAAGTCCTGCCAGCTCTCCACCGTGCGAGGCTTCAGCCCGGAGCGACCGAACAGCTCCAGCAGGCTTTCACGGCGGCCGGCACTTTCGGCACTGAACAGGATGCGAGCCCTGGCATGCTGCTGCATGAAGGTCGTGAGCGCGGTGAGGGGTGTGTCGCTGCGGCCATCGACCGGTAATGCCGGTGATGCCGCAAAGGGCAGATTAAGACTGCCGGCACGCTCCTCGACCGTACCCGATTGCCACTCGATACGAGGAAAGCGGTTAAGGGCCTCGAACAGCTCGTTGTCCCGCAGGAAAAGTTTTTCCGGTGGCAGCAGCGGGCGTGTGGTGTCGTGACGCCGGCTTTCATAACGGTTCTGGATTTCCTGCCAGAAATGATCAATCTGGCTTTTTGCATTGGTATCAAAAAAGCAGAGGGCATTACCGGGCAGATAATCAAACAGCGTGCTGGTCTGCTCAAAAAACAGGGGCAGGTAATATTCGATGCCACCTGCGGCCAGACCGTTGATCACATCCTGGTACACCGGGCAGCGTTTCGGGTCGCCGTCAAAGGTATTGGCCCATGCATCACGGAAACGACGGATGGCGCCCTTGTCCAGCGGGAACTCTTTTGCGGGCAGCAGTTCAACGCCTGGAATGTTTTCCACTGTGCGCTGCGTGTCCACATCAAAGCGGCGCAGGGTGTCGATCTCGTCGTCAAACAGCTCGATACGCAGCGGATATTCCGTGCCCATGGGGAACAGGTCGATCAGGCTGCCGCGCACGGCAAATTCGCCGTGTTCGAACACGGTATCGACAGCGGTATAGCCGGCGGCTTCCAGCTGGCGCCGGAACTCGGTGCCATCCAGTTTCTGCTTCACCGCCAGTGACAGGGAATGCCCTCCCAGCCAGCCCCGTGGGGCGATACGCTGGGCGAGTGTGCTGACCGGCACCACCAGAATGCCGCGCTGCAGGCCGGGCAGGGTCGCCAGTGTGCGCAGGCGAGCCGAGATGATGTCCTGATGCGGCGAGAACTGGTCGTAGGGCAGGGTTTCCCAGTCGCTGAAATGCAGCACCGGAAGGGCGCCGGCCAGAAAGAAGCCGAGTTCGTCCTCCAGACGGGTGGCGGACTGCGTATCCGCGGTCACAACGATCACCACGCCGGCATGCTGCTGTACCGTCTCCGCCAGCGTCAGCGCCAGCGACGACCCCGTCAATGCGCCCCAATGCCTGCGGTCACCGGCTTTGACGGGCAGGTCGGGAAGGAGGGGCAGCGGCGTGGACAGGCTCATCAGGCAATCTCGCGACAGAAACGGCAAAAGCCCCAGTCAAGGGGCGGGGCCATTGTAGCGGATATGGCGATCCCGGTGGGGTGAACAAAACATGACACTTTATCGGGTCATTGCCGGGGTGATTGCGGCCGGGGTGATTGCGGAGGGAGAAAGGGGGCTATTGGCGCGCCAGTCCATCCGGGGCGCTGTATTGGGCCGTGAAGTCATTGTCCGCAAGTCACCCGGAACGGATGCTGGGCCACTACAAAAAGATGGATTACACCGGCAATCCACGGAGAGGAACTCATGAAGCACGCATTCGGTCGTTCAATGGGCAAGATGGCACTCGCAGTCACAATGGCAATCGCCTTGTCTGGCTGCGAATGGGAAAACTGGATGAAGACTGAGAAGGTCGAGCCGGAATACATGGCTCAGCCTGACAGCGCCAAACAACTGCGCGAATACATCGGCAAGGCAACCAGTGCAGGCAAGCGCGTGCGCATGACCGGCTCGGGTCACTCCGCATCTGATGTGGCCATCACGAATGAAGTGCTGTTTACCCCGGAAAAACTCAACAAGACCCTGACCTTGCAACGGACACGGCTCAGGAACCCGAACGAGCCACGACTGGTGCGTGTGCAAAGCGGCATCCGCATCAGGGAACTTAACGATTATCTGGACAGGAATGGTCTCGCCCTGTTCAACATGGGTGGCTATGATGGCCAGACGATTGCCGGTGTGATGATGACGGCAACGCATGGTTCCGGCCTTGGTTACGGCCCGATTGCCGATCAGGCCGTAAGCCTGCAGATGGTGGTGGAAGGCGGCCGCATGGTGCAGATCGAGCCATCCAACGGCATTACCAATCCATCGACATGGACGGGCAAGCTGGAGGAAGATTCCACTATTCCTGTCCAGCTGATCCAGAACGATGATGCATTCAATGCGGCACGAGTTTCCATCGGGTCGATGGGTGTCGTGTACTCGGTTGTCTTGCGTGCAGATGCAAAATTCTGGCTGCGCGAAGTGCGGCGCAAGGTCAAATGGTCCGAGCTTAGGCAGCCGGGCGGTTATCTTGAAAAAGTGCTGCAAAAGCAGCCTGTGTATGCCGACAGGACGTCACCGGAACATATCGAGTTTCAATACACCCCCTATGCCGATGCCAATGGCGATCACAGCTTCCTGATTACCGAGCGTTATCGCGTCTATTCTCCGCTGCCGGAACAGTTGCCGGCAGAGCGCGGACAACCGGGTACGGACTTTGTCTCGGGCCTCATTACCGTGCTGGAGATGCCGCTTGCCGCCATAGTGGATACCTTTCCAGAGCTGGCCAAGACCATTCTCGAACAGAGCCTGACCTCGCAGGAAGACGACAACTACACCAACGTAAGCTACAAGGTGTTCAATGTTGGTGTGGTGAACTATACCGATGCCATTGCGATTGAAGCCGCCTTTGACATGCGTCAGACGATTGCGGCGATAGAGCGCTCCTTCAGCGTGGCTGACAGCCTGTTTGCCCAGGGCTTTGTGCATACTGCACCGGTCGCCATCCGGTTTGTGAAAGCATCAGACGCACTGATTGCCACGCAGCAGGGGCGCGACACCATGTTCATGGAGGTGATCTCGCTTCGGGACAGCAAAGGTGCCCGCCCGGTGATGGTCACGCACCAGAACACCTATCTGCGCGAGTTTGGTTCCCGTCCGCACTGGGGTCTTGATCTGAACACGCTGACCAGTGAGGCGCAGTTGCGCGCCCTGTACCCGAAATGGGAAACGTGGAAGACACAGTATCGCTACTTCAATGCCACCGGTACGTTTGATGGCAAGGTGACAGACCGTCTGGGCATCTCCGTGCGCCCGCGTTAAACGCACAGGCCGTTGCTTCATGCACAGATCAGGAAGTTGAAAATGAAAGACATGACATTGAATTCCCGCTGGGTTCTGGTGACAGGTGCTTCCTCCGGGCTGGGCAAGGAAATGGCCTGCCAGCTGGCCAGACAGTACAAGTCCAACCTGATTCTGGTGGCGCGCCGGACCGACAAGCTGGATGCGCTCAAGGCTGAACTCGAAAAGGAGGCCGGTGTCTGCTGTCATGTCATTGCAGCAGATCTTTCCAGTCCGGTTGATGTCGACCGGGTTTATGAAGAGGCAATTGCAGTAGGGGATGTCTATGGCGTCATCCTCAATGCGGGAGTGACCCACTTTGGCCGGCATGTCGAGCTGGACTGGGCTGCATTCCAGGGCTTGCTGGCCACCAATGTAACCAGTGTCATTCGTCTGATGAGCCTTTTCTCGCCCTATCTCATCCGCAAGAAACAAGGCGGCGGCATCATGGTCATCAGCAGCATGGCCAGCCTGCTGCCGGTTCCCTATCAGGCAGCCTATGCAGGCTCGAAAGCGTTTGTGACCAACTTCTCCCAGAGCATGCGGCAGGAGGTTCGTGACGAGAACCTGTCCATCACCGTCTTCGCGCCGGGCGGCATTGATACGGAAATGACCAGAGGCAGCAAGCTGAAGTATTTCGAGAACACGATGTTTCTTCAGGACGTTCAATCCTGTGCAAGCGATGCCATCACCGCCATGAAAACCCGGCGCTCGCTGTATGTGCCGGGGGCTCTCAACCGGCTGCAGTTGCTGTTCTCGCGACTGGTGCCGCGCAACATGGTGGCGAGCATTGCCCAGACTGCCTACCGGAAGGCGCTGGATGTCTGAGCAGGATTGTTGAGGGGCCGATACATGAATCTCTCCATCAGGACGATGGCGTTGTCGCTGTCATTGTTCGTCATGTTGTTCGCCGTACTGGGCGGCGTTTACTGGTTTGGCGCTTCTGTGGCAGCGCCTGCAGCATCCACGGCTTCGTCACTCGAAGCAGGACAGGATCATTCCGGTATTGCAGCAGCTCCGGTGTCGGCAGACGCAAAGACAGCAGCACCTCTGGATGCCCGTTCCACTACACATCCTGATGCCAGGCCACTGCCTGAAAAAGTGTCACTGACAGAACAGGAGCGACAGCAGGTCCTGACCGAATTTTTCAGGGCGGCCGACAAGGATGTGCAGCGGCTGCAGGCAGAGATCAGCAAGGCAAAAGCCGATGGGCTTGCACTGGCGGATATTGCGGCCATGGAAGAGAAACTGCGCAAGATGCAGGCCGTTATCCAGCAGGTGCAGGCGCGTAATCCGGGGTATTGATTCCCGGGGGTAATGCAGGCCGGAATACATCAAGCCCATTCATTCCTGCCGGTCTTGTCCGTATCATCGGCGCTTTCCTGCTTCGATGCTGTGTCCATGTCTGCTCCTTCTGCCCGATCCCGTCTGCGTGAAGCGATTGACGCCTGTCTGTCCCGGGACCGTCCGCGCCTGCGCAAGCGTCTGCGTGACCTGGACAGCATCAAGTCGCCAGAGCAGCGGGCGGAGAAGCAGACCGCCCTGGAGCAGTCGATTGCCACCTCGCAGGCGGCTGTGGCCAGTCGTCAGGCCAATATCCCGGCCCTGAGCTATCCGGACAACCTGCCGGTATCAGCCCGCGCCGATGACATCATTGCGGCGATTCGTGAACACCAGGTGGTTGTGCTGGCGGGCGAGACCGGTTCCGGCAAGACCACCCAGTTGCCCAAACTGGCTCTGGCGGCCGGGCGCGGTGTGCATGGCTATATCGGTCATACCCAGCCACGCCGTATTGCGGCACGGGCGGTTGCTGCCCGTATCGCGGAAGAGCTGGACCTGCCCTTCGGGGACAAGGTTGGCTACAAGGTGCGCTTTACCGACGAGTTCTCGCCGGATGGCTACATCAAGCTGATGACCGATGGCGTGCTGCTGGCCGAACTGGCGCACGACCGTTTTCTCAACGCCTACGACACCATCATTATTGATGAAGCGCACGAGCGCTCGCTCAATATCGATTTTCTGCTGGGCGTGCTGAAAAAGCTGCTGCCCAAGCGGCCCGATCTCAAGGTGATCATCACCTCTGCCACCATTGATGTGGAACGTTTCAGCCGGCATTTTGCCGATGCGTCCGGCAAGGGTGCCCCGGTGATTCTGGTGGAGGGCCGCACCTACCCGGTGGAAGTACTTTATCGGCCGCTCAGTACCGATGTGGTGGCGTCGGATGAAGACGAGGGTTTTGACGAGATAGAAGAAGCCATTCCCCGCGCGGTGCTGACGGCTGTCGAGGAGTGTCTGGAGCACGAGCGCACGCAGGGCCGTCGCGGGCAGGGCGACATCCTTGTTTTCTCCAGCAACGAACGCGAAATCCGCGAGATTGCAGACGTGCTGCGCAAGTACGGCCCACCGCATACCGAGGTGTTGCCCCTTTATGCACGCCTGTCGGTGAGTGAGCAGCAGAAAGTGTTCCAGACCGGCAGGGGGCGCCGCATTGTGATTGCCACCAACGTCGCGGAAACCTCGTTGACGGTGCCCAATATCCATTACGTGATTGATCCGGGCTTTGCCCGTGTCAGCCGCTATTCCTATCGCAGCAAGGTGCAGCGCCTGCCGATTGAAGCTATCTCGCAAGCCAGCGCCAACCAGCGCAAGGGCCGCTGTGGCCGTATTGCGCCTGGCGTGTGCATTCGTCTCTATTCGGAGGCGGATTTTATCGGTCGTGACGAGTTCACCGTTCCGGAAGTACAGCGCACCAACCTGGCCGCCGTCATTCTGCAGATGGCAGCACTGCAGCTTGGCGATGTCGAAGAGTTTCCGTTCCTGGACGCACCGGATTCGCGTTATGTGAATGACGGTTTCCGTTTGCTGGAGGAGCTTGGCGCGGTTTCGGATGAACGACACCTCACCAGTGTTGGCAAGACTCTGTCCCGGTTTCCCGTGGATCCACGCATTGCGCGCATGTTGCTGGAAGCGCGTGAGCGCGGGGCCCTGCGTGAAGTACTGATCATTGCGGCCGCCCTTGGCAGTCAGGACCCGCGCGACCGTCCGCATGACAAGCAGCAGGCGGCCGATGAACGACATGCGCAGTTCAGGCATCCCGATTCGGATTTTCTCTGGTATGTGAAGCTTTGGGACACGCTGGAAGCGCAGCGTGGTGACCTCAGCGAGAACCAGCGCCGCGACTTTGCCCGCCGTCATTTCCTGTCGTGGTTGCGTCTGCGCGAATGGCGTGAAACCCACCGCCAGCTCAAGTTGCTGTGCCAGGACATGGACTGGCACGAAAACAAGGACGAGGCCGGTTACGAGGCGGTTCACCGTGCCTTGCTGGCCGGACTGTTGTCGCGCATTGCCCAGAAGCAGGAAGACCGCGAATACCTGGCCGCACGCGGACAGAAAGCCTTTGTGTTTCCCGGTTCGGTGCTGGCAAAAAAAGGCCCGCCCTGGCTGATGGCTGCAGATCTGGTGGAGACACAGCGCGTTTATGCCCGCACCGTCGCCAGAATCGAGCCGGAGTGGGCCGAAGCCGTTGCCGGCGACCTGCTCAAGCGCAAGTATTTCGAGCCGCACTGGGAGAAGCGTCAGGGCCGTGTTGTCGCCTACGAACAAACCTCGCTCTATGGCCTCATTCTAAATCCAAAGCGCAAGGTGGGTTACGAAGGCATCAATCGTGAGGAGTCGCGCGAGATTTTCATTCGTGCCGCACTGGTCGAAGGCGATGCCGAACTCAAGGCGGCATTTTTCAGGCATAACCGTGAGCTCATCGAAGAAGTGCGCGTGCTGGAAAACAAGGCACGTCGTCGCGATATCCTGATTGATGAAGAAACATTGTTTGCCTTTTACGACGAACGCATTCCTCCCGACATTGCCAGTCTGGCCAGTTTCGAAGGATGGCGCCGGACGGTTGAGCGCGAAGATGCCAGGCATCTGTTCCTGACGCGTGAATACCTGCTGGCCCGCGATGATGCCGAGGCCAGTGACACGGATTTCCCGGATGAGCTGGTCATGGGTGGCACTCGCTTTGCTCTGGAGTACTGTTTTGAACCGGGCCAGGCCGCCGATGGCGTGACCTTGCTGGTGCCCGCAGGTTTGCTGGACGAAGTGAGTGATGCACGACTGGCCTGGCTGGTGCCCGGCCTGTTGCCGCAGAAAATCGAGGCTCTGCTCAAAAACCTGCCCAAGCCGGTTCGCCGCCAGCTGGTGCCGGTACCGGATACGGCAGCGGCGCTGATACAGGAGCTGGCGGACGGGCAGGGCGAGTTGCCTGCACGGCTGATCGCGGCCCTGCGCCGCCGTGGGGTTGTCATCAGCCCGGAAGAGTTGCCGGAGGAGAGCCTGCCGGACCACTGCCGTTTCAATATCCGGGTGCTGGGCGAAAAACAGCAGGTGCTCGCCGAAGGGCGCGACCTGCTGGCGTTGCGGCGCGGCCTGCGCGAGCAGGGTGGGCAGGCCATCAAGGCCCCGGCGGCCCTCGGGCTGGAGCGTACGGGCCTGACGGACTGGCCGGATGTCGACATTCCCGAATCGGTCGAGATGACCGTAAAAGGCATGCAGAGCCGTGCCTACCCGGCTCTGGTCGAGGTGGACGGCAAGGTCGATCTGCGCCTGTTTGCCACCCGGCGAGAGGCCGAAATCGCCCATCCGCAGGGGCTTAACGCCCTGTTCCGCCTCAAGTGTGCTGCCGAATTCCGACAGGCGGCCAAGCGGCTAGGGGATAACAAAACCCTGACCCTGCAGTTTGCTCCCTATGGAAACCGGGCCAGTCTGGAGGCCCGGTTTGCCATCGCATTGTCCGACCAGATCTTTGTGGCGGGTCAGTCACTGGTTTACACTCGCGAGTCCTTTGAGCAGCGTTTGAGTGGCCGCAGGCCGCTTATCCTGTCCGAAGCCGAGCGCATGACCGGGGTGGTTACCCGCAGTTATGCAGCGGCAGCTGCCGTGCAGGCACGCCTGGCAGACTTCAAGGCCCCGGTGTTTGCGCGGGCAGTGGCGGACATCCGGGCACAGCTAAAGGCGTTACAGCTGGAGGATTTTCTCGGCTCCGTGCCGTTTGATCGATGGCAGCACTACCCGCGCTATTTCAGCGCGCTGGCGTTGCGGCTCGACAAGCTGCCAAACAATGTAGTGAAGGATGATCTTGCGTCGGCAGAAATGAGCCGGCGCTGGCAGGAATACGAAGCGCGACGCCAGCAATTGCTGGCGCGTGATATCGATGCAGCCGCCCTTACGGATTACCGGTGGCTGCTGGAAGAATACCGCGTCTCGCTGTTTGCCCAGACCCTCAAGACCGCTGTGCCGGTATCGGCCTCACGTCTCGACAAGCTCTGGGGCGAGATTCCAAAATAAAAGGGCTTGGCCCGCACACAGGTAAACAGTTTCATGAAGCAGATCGTTATCAGCGGTACAGGTCTTTTTACGCCGTCCGAAAGCATCAGCAACGACGAACTGGTCGCATCTTTCAATGAGTACGGCATCCGCTTCAACGAGCGCAACGCTGAGGCCATTGAACGTGGCGAGATCAAGGCCATGGGGCCATCCAATGCCGAGTTCATCGAAAAGGCCTCTGGCATCAAGTCACGTTTCGTCATCAACAAGTCCGGCATCATTGATCCGGACCGCCTGTACCCGGTCATTCCCGAGCGTAGCGATGAAGAACATTCGCTGCAGTGCGAAATGGCCATCTCTGCCATTAACGAGGCACTCAGACAGGCCAACAAGACCGTAGACGACATTGATGCCGTGATCGTTGCCTGCTCCAACATGCAGCGGCCCTATCCCGCCATGTCGATCGAGATCCAGGCTGCCATGGGTATCAAGGGCTGGGCCTTCGACATGAATGTGGCCTGTTCGTCGGCCACATTTGGTCTGCAGATGGCAACAGACTCAATCCGTTCCGGTTCGGCACGATGTGTACTGATGGTCAATCCGGAAATTTGCTCGGGGCATCTGGAGTGGCGTGACCGCGACTGCCATTTCATTTTTGGTGATGTCTGCACGGCAGTGGTGATCGAATCTGCCGAGACCTGCACGGCAGCCAATTCGTTTGAAATCATTGGCACCAAGTTGCAGACCCAGTTCTCCAACAACATCCGCAACAATTTCGGTTTCCTTAACCGTTGCGACGATTCCGGTGTCGGCCAGCGTGACAAGCTGTTTGTGCAGCATGGTCGCAAGGTGTTCAAGGAAGTCTGCCCAATGGTAGCCGAGCAGATCTCTGCGCATCTGGACGAGTTGTCCGTGCCGGTGGAGCAGGTAAAGCGCATGTGGCTGCATCAGGCCAACCTCAGCATGAATGACCTGATTGCCAAGCGTGTGCTGGGCCGTGACTTCACCCGTGAAGAGGCCCCGGTCATTCTGGACCAGTATGCCAATACCAGCTCGGCGGGCTCCATCATTGCGTTCCATCTGCACCGTGACGATATCAAGTCGGGCGACACCGGGGTGATCTGCTCCTTTGGTGCGGGGTATTCGATTGGCAGCATCATCGTGCGCAAGCGCTGATCAATGGTTACAAACTGATACGCAAAGGCCGCATCCGAACGATGCGGCCTTTGCGTATATAGGGTGTACCAACCGGATTATTAGCTGTCACATTGTTTTTACCATCGGGTTGTAACAAGTTGGCGCTTCCGCCATCAGATAAGGGAAGCTGCCTCGCAGCCCATGTTTCACACACTCGCGCCAGACGGCGCCAATCATGTAAAGGAGTAACACCATGTCCAGACTCAGCACCCTAACCCCGATTGCTGCTGTGCTTGCCGTTTCCCTGTCCGGCGTTAGCCAGGCTGCCGAAAATCCGTTTGCCGCCAAGCCGCTGTCCAGCGGATTCACCGTGGCGGCTCATCACGAGGCCGGCAAGGAAGGCAAGTGTGGTGAAGGCAAGTGCGGCACCAAGGCAGACGACAAGGTCGCCAAAGAGGGCAAGTGCGGCGAAGGCAAATGCGGCACCAAGAAAGATGCAGCTGCCACCAAGTCAACTGATGCCAAGAAGGACGACAAGTCTGCCAAAGAAGGCAAGTGTGGCGAAGGCAAGTGCGGTACCAAGACTTACGGCGTGAACTGAGTCAACCCCGAAAAGAGCCACCGGAACCATGATCATGACGCAACCGGATTCACGCTTTATGGTTGAGGGTGCCGGTCTCGGCCTCCGTCGCAGCTTCATGCAGGAGCTGGCGACGGAGGAGCTTCCGGATGTTCCCGATTTTTTCGAGATTGCGCCGGAAAACTGGATGGGTATGGGCGGGCGTTATGGCCGCACCTTGCGCCAGTTCACCGAGCGTCATCCATTTGTGTGTCATGGCCTATCTTTGTCCATAGGCGGTCCGCAGCCACTGGACATGCAGTTTCTCGACGACCTTCGCCGGTTTCTGGATACACACCAGATTCGTCTGTACTCCGAGCACCTGAGCTACACCACCGACGACGGTCATCTGTATGACCTGCTGCCCATTCCCTTCACGCATGAAGCGGCCCGCTATGTGGCAGAGCGCGTGCAACAGGTGCAGGACGTACTGGGCCGCCGGATTGCCCTGGAAAATGTTTCGTATTACGCCGCGCCGGGTCAGGAAATGTCCGAGCAGGATTTCCTGCTGGAAGTCCTGCAGCGCGCCGACTGTGACCTGTTGCTGGATGTGAACAACATCTACGTCAACAGCATCAATCACCGTTACGACGCCAATGCCTTTCTTGATGCAATGCCGGCAGAGCGGGTGTCCTATATCCATATCGCCGGTCATTACGAAGAAGCGCCGGATTTGCGCGTGGATACCCATGGTGCCGATGTGATTCCGGAGGTCTGGCAACTGCTTGACCGCACCTACAAGCGGCTGGGCGCAGTGCCCACTTTGCTTGAACGAGATTTCAACATTCCTGCATTGTCCGTGCTGCTGCAGGAAATGGGGCTGATTCGCCAGCACCAGCAGCCGTTCACTACATCCGGGGTGCGCCATGCCGGTTGATGAGCGTCCTGCATTCCAGCAGGTACAAAAGCAGATGACCGACTGGCTGCGTGATCCGGACAATGCGCCGGCACCTGCCGTTGAGGCGCGCCGGCTGGCCATTTACCGCGACCTTTTCTTCAACAACGTTCGCGATTTTGTCGAGAATGCCTATCCGGTTCTCAAGCGTCTGCTGCCAGAGGAAGAGTGGTCTGCCCTGGTTCGCGATTTTTTCTCTCAGCATCGCTGCGAGAGTCCCTACTTTCGTGATATTTCGCTGGAGTTCCGTAACTGGATGGAGGCAGCGCGCATGGAGTTCATGGCGACAAAGCCCTGGGTGCAGGAATTGCTGCATTACGAGTGGATGGAACTGGCCGCCGAGTGCGCCGAGACGGACAGCACGGATGTGACCATCAATGCTGACGGTGATCTGCTGGCCGAACGGCCTGTAGTGCGCGAGAGTGTGTGGCCGCTGGTGTATCGCTGGCCCGTGCATGCGCTTGATCCGGACATGCTCGATGCGACATCCCCGCCTGAGCTACCCACGTTCCTGATTGTGTATCGCGACGCAGAAGATGCCGTGCGTTTTCTGCAGGTGAATGCCCTGACGGCACGCCTGGTCGAATTGCTCCAGCTCAATACGCATCACTCCGGCAGCGCCGTGCTGGAGCAGCTGGCCGGTGAGGCAGGTTTTACTGATGCGGCGGCATTCCTGTCTGCAGGCAACGACATGCTCGCAGACCTTCGTCGACAAGGCATCGTGGCGGGCACGGCATTCTCTGGCAATCACATGTAACAACCGCATCCGGCACGCATCAAAGCTGCACCATTTCAGCCACTCATCATTTCCTTGCGGAGTTATTCAATGAACGCGCTTATTGACCGCCTGCAGCGCTGGGACGACCGCTTTCGCGATGTGTCCATCTGGTTTGGCAGCTTTGCCCCGGGACTTCTGCTGCGGTTGCTGCTGGCTTACGAGTTCATGGAGGCAGGCCTCTCGAAATATCACGGGCAAAACTGGTTTGCCGACATCCAGAGCCAGTTCCCGTTTCCGTTCAACGTGATCCCGGTGGATGTTTCCTGGTTCATTGCCACCTGGGCCGAAATCCTTGGTGCCGCCTTGCTGGTACTGGGGTTGGGCACCCGCTATGTGGCGGGCATGCTCATGGTGCTTACCTTCGTGGCGGCCTATGCCGTGCATTTTCCGGCAGACTGGTCCAGCCTTGCCGAGCTCTGGAAGGGGTATGCCATTTCGGATGACGGGTTTGGCAACTACAAGCTGCCCCTGCTGTTTTTCCTGATGTTCATGGTGTTGTTGGGGCAGGGACCGGGGCGCCTGAGCCTGGATCATCTGATTGCCAGGCGTACAGGGCGTGCCTGATTTCCCTCCAGCCCCAAGGACGCCTAGAATGCCCGGCTTTGATACAGGTACAGGATAGTACTGATGGTACGTCGATATCTTGGGGTTGCTGCCCTTACGCTGCTGTTTGCAGGGCCGGCCTTTGCTACCGGGTCTACACCCAGTCCTGATCCCTGGGAGGGATTCAATCGTCGCGTCTTTGCCTTCAACGACAAGGTGGACCGCTATTTCCTCAAGCCGGTCGCCAAAGGCTATCGCAAGATCACCCCGCAGTTCCTCGACGACGGCATTACCAACATGCTGGGCAACCTCAGGGGCCCCGTCGTGATTGTGAACGATGTCCTGCAGGGAAAGCTGGTGCAGTCCGCGCAGGATACCGGCCGTCTTCTGGTCAACACCACGGTTGGTATTGTCGGTTTCTTTGATGTTGCCAGGCACATGAAAATGCCGCGTCATGAAGAAGACTTTGGCCAGACCTTTGCCAAGTGGGGATTGCCTGCCGGCCCTTATGTTGTAGTGCCATTCATGTTTGGCGTGACCATTCGCGATGGTGTCGGCATTGGTGCGGGTGCACTGATGATCGGTGAAGTGCTTGAGAACCAGCTTGAATTTGGCTGGGAAGAAAATGCCGTCATCCTTGGGCTGGATATTATCGATATCCGTGCCGATGTGATTCCCATGGAGGAGTCCCTGGAGGTGCAGGGTGACCGCTATACCCTGGTCCGCGATGCCTACTTTCAGCGCCGTGCCTTTGTCACCAATGATGGCGTCATTGAAGAAGACCCGTTCCTTGATGATGATCAGTCCATGGATGACGAGCCACTCAGTGAAGAGCCTGGCAGCGAAGATCCTGCCAATGAAGCACCTGTGACGGAAGAGCCGGCGCCAGACAGCCCGGCAGCCCCGACAGACGATGGGGCCGGCACGGGTACCGAGGCCCAGCCCGAGCCTGCTGCCGACCCGGCAGCCACGGCCGAGACTGCACAGGCCGGTATGACGCCGGTCAATGACGGGCTTTAATCCGGTGAATCGCCGCATGCTTGCGTGCCAGAAGGGGGAGGAGTAGTGTTGCCAAACCCCGCAGAACAGGCCTTCAAGCCCGGTATGTCACAACCATCCCAAGACCATATTCTCGTCATTGATGACGAGCCCGTGGTACGCGAAAGTCTTGCCGTCTATCTGAGTGACAGCGGTTTCAAAGTGGACACAGCCCGCAGCGGTGACGAGGGGCTGGCCCTGTTTCGCAACAACAAACCCGACCTTGTGATTTGCGACCTGCGCATGCCGCTGGTTGACGGTCTGGATGTACTCAAGGCCATCAACAGCGAGTCGTCCGAGACCCCTGTGATCGTGGTGTCCGGTCAGGGCAGCATGAACGACGTGGTCACGGCACTGCGCAATGGCGCGGTGGATTACCTGTTCAAGCCACTGATCGAAATGGAAGTGCTGGAGCACTCCGTACGCCGTGCCCTGGAACGGGGTCACCTGCTCAAACAGAACCGCCAGATTCGTGAACAGCTAGAGCTGACCAATGCCGAGCTGGAGCGCAGTCTGGACCTGCTGGAAGAAGACCAGGAGGCGGGCCGTCGCGTGCAGTTGCGCATGCTTCCCCCCACCCCTCACGTCTTTAACGAAACCTGCCATTTCAGTCACCGCATCATTCCGTCTCTCTACTTGTCCGGCGACTTTGTTGATTACTTCCGCATAGGGCCTGACCGCATCGGCTTCTATCTGGCCGACGTGTCCGGACATGGCGCCTCCAGCGCGTTTGTCACCGTCTTCCTGAAGTCACTGACCAACCGCATACAGCGTCATTACGAGAAGCGTGCCGCCTCGAATACCCTCTCGCCGGCCCGGTTGATGCGTGACATCAACAAGGAGCTCATCTCCATGGCCATGGGCAAGCATCTGGCGATGTTTTGCGGGGTAGTGGACCTGACTGAGAACAAATTGATTTATTGCATCGGTGCCCACTTTCCGCCGCCTATACTTATCAACGATGGCGTTGCCAGTGCGCTGGAAGGGCGGGGGTTGCCGGTAGGCATATTCAGTGATGCCACCTTTGAAGACATCGTGATCCCGCTGGCGCAGAAGTTCTCGCTGGTGGCCATGTCGGATGGTGTGCTGGAGGTGCTGCCGGAGGGCAGCATGGAGGCCAGGGAGGCCCATTTGCTGCAAGTGGTGTCTCAGGGGCCCAAGGATGCCGATGCGCTTGCATCGCTTCTGCAGGTGGATGGCGACATGGAAGTGCCGGACGATATTGCGCTGTTGGTAGTCAACCGGAACGAGTGATCATGCTGTCAGGTCGCATTCTCTATGCCGTGCATAACGGTACCTATGTCATCAAGTTTGTTGGTGAGGTCAGGGTACCCTTGTGTGCCTGTCTTGAAGGTTTTCTGGACCGCATGTTTGCCGATGCCTCCCTGCACTCCGTACTGATTGATCTGACCGAAACCACTGGTATCGACAGCACCGCACTGGGCCTGATTGCCAAGATTGCGGTATCTCTCAAGGAGCGTCTGTCACGCAAGCCGGTGATCCTGTCGACCAACCCTGATGTAAACCGTATTTTGTCCAGCATGGGCTTTGACCGCGTTTTCATTATTCTGGAAAAGGCACCTGCCATCAACGAACCACTGGACGAGCTGCCCTTTACCGAGCCATCGCAACAGGAACTCACGCGCAATGTCATTGAAGCGCATCGGGTACTGATGGGCCTTAACGAAAAAAATCGCAATACCTTCCACAATCTGGTGGACATGCTGGAGTGCGAGGAGCGCGACAGCAAGCTGTGATGCTGGAGCTTTAATGCGAGAGCTTTGATTTGATAGCGTTGATACAAATGTTTCAGCCATAAAAAAGCCCGATCACAGTCGGGCTTTTTTTATGGTGATGGCTTGCCTGGTGTCAGCTACCGGCCTTGCGCAACTCGGTCACCTGTTCGCCACGGATACCCCAGTTGTCGGTATTCACCTCATCAATCACCACCACCGTGGTGGCCGGGTTCTTGCCCAGCACATCCTTCAGCAGGTTGGTCACCCCGGCAATCAGTGCGGCCTTCTGTTCCTTGGTAACCCCTTCATCGGTCACCTTGATATTCACGTAGGGCATGGTGTGCTTCCTCAGCCTTCCAGCTTTTGTATGAGCATGTTTTCCAGCTTGACCAGATCGGCAGCAAACAGGCGGATGCCTTCGGCCAGTTTTTCTGTCGCCATCGCATCATGGTTGTGCTGCCAGCGGAAGGCCTTCTCGTCCAGACGCGGCAACAGCAGGCCGGAGTCAATACGGGCAGGGTCCAGCCGGCGCGGCAGTACCGCAGTATTTGTTGCCAGTTCATCCAGCAGGGCAGGGCTGATGGTCAGTTTGTCACAGCCGGCCAGTTGCGTGATCTCGCCAGTGTTGCGAAAGCTTGCACCCATCACGACCGTTTTTACGCCCGTGCTTTTGTAATATTCGTAAATGCGTGCCACGGATTTCACGCCCGGATCTTCTTCTGCCGTGTAGTTGCGGCCTTCGGCTTTCTTGTACCAGTCAAGAATACGGCCCACAAACGGCGAGATCAGGGTGACACAGGCCTCGGCACAGGCCTGTGCCTGGGCAAAGCTGAACAACAGCGTAAGGTTGCAGTGAATGTCTTCACCTTCCAGCAACTCGGCGGCACGAATGCCCTCCCAGGTGCTGGCAATCTTGATGAGGATGCGTTCGCGCGGTACGCCGGCAGCCGCATAAGCGGCAATCACGCGCCGTGCTTCGTGCACGGTACCCATCGTGTCAAACGACAGGCGGGCATCCACTTCCGTGGAGACCAGGCCGGGAATGTGCGTCAGGATTTCTGCGCCAAAGGCCACGGCGGTTTCAGTCAGGGCACGGCGGCGGCGGGCATCTGGCGTCGCTTCCGTTTTGGCCAGGCTGACGGCCCGTTCAATGAGCGCCGCATATTCCGGCTGGCTGGCAGCCTTCAGGATCAGCGAAGGATTGGTCGTGGCATCCACCGGTTTCAGGCGGGCAATGCTGGCGATGTCACCGGTATCGGCCACCACCGTGGTCATTTTCTGCAACTGCTGAAGCTGGTTCATCGTGTACCCGTCGTCCTTTACTGATTGGCTGCCGCCATCGCGGTAGCCACATGTTCTGCAGCCTGTCGCACCACTTCCAGCCCTGCGCCCTTGCGATGAGCGTTGTCACTGATGTGCTGGCGCCAGCGACGTGCGCCGGGCAGGCCCTGATAGAGTCCCAGAATATGCCGCGTCATGTGCGAAAGCGAAACACCTTCCTGCAATTCTTTTGACATGAACTCCAGGTATTGCGAAAGAATGTCGTCCCGGGAAGGCAGATCGGTGATGCCGAACAGCGGCAGCGCCTCGGCCAGCACATATGGATTGTGATAGGCCTCGCGCCCGATCATCACACCATCAGTGTGCTGCCAGTGCTCCCGGATCTCCGCCACGGTCTTGATGCCGCCGTTGATGTGGATCTCCAGTTGCGGGAACTCGCGTTTGAGCTGGTACACATCCTCGTAGCGCAGCGGCGGAATCTCACGGTTTTCCTTGGGGGAGAGGCCCGCCAGAATGGCGATGCGGGCATGCACGACAAAGGTCTGGCAGCCGGCTTTGGCCACGGTGTCCACAAACTTCACCAGATGCTCGTAGTCATCCAGGTTGTCGATGCCGATGCGGTGTTTCACCGTGACCGGAATCTTTACCTTTGCCTGCATGGCCGCGATGCATTCGGCCACCAGATCGGGCTCGGCCATCAGGCAGGCGCCAATCTTGTTCTTCTGCACACGGTCAGACGGGCAACCCACATTCAGGTTGACCTCGTCATAGCCCCAGTCCTCGGCCATTTTCGTGCAGATGGCCAGCTCGGCAGGGTCTGAGCCCCCCAGTTGCAGGGCCAGGGGGTGCTCGATGGCGTCGAACTTCAGGAAGCGGGCGGTATCGCCATGGATGAGCGCCCCGGTGGTCACCATCTCGGTGTACAGGCGGACATGGGGATTGAACAGGCGCAGGAAGTACCGGTCGTGTCGGTCCGTCCAGTCCATCATCGGGGCGACGGACAGAACCTTTGCAGGGGGAGTCTTGGGGGAGGAGGGCGTTGTCATGGGTGAATTGTCGCGCAGAACGCTGGCGGCTGGCGAGGGGTAGGGTTTAAGGGGATAGTGATCAGCGGGGGTATGTGGCTGAAAATCGTCCACGCAATGGATGATATTCAGCCATTGCGTGGACGATCTTCAGCCATTGGGCATGTATTCAGGCATGCAGGGAAGCCGTTAATTCGTGTTGAGGGGGGAGGGCTTATCAGTGTCTCCGTGGCGGTGCTTCATGGCCTTAGTGGGGCGGGCAGGAGGCTGACGCTTGGGCTCAAGGCCGTCGACTCAGTTGTAAACTTCTCGTCGTGTATCACCGCCAACGATTCAGCCGATTAAGGCCGATGGTAAATATCCTGGCAATGAAGCGCGGATATCCCTTCTCACTCAGCTTCTCGATGATGAGGGCTTTCATCTCATCAATAGTCATAGTTGGGTTGTGGAAATTGCCATTTTCATAACAGAAGCTGCAGTACTCCGTGCTAACGCTTCCATCTGCATTGGTTCCGCCCTCCTCTGGATCCGCCTTCAGTGGCATACCGCAACTTTGACATCTATTACTCGAAGCCATAGTCCTTCTTCCTTAGTAGTTAACGTTTGAATTCACCGGACTGCGCGGCTTTTCGCGCAGGTCCGGTGGAATGATTGGTTAGCCCCTTGCGCATGTGAGCAAGACACTTAGAAACTCTTACCGAGAAGTAGCTCCCTCTCAGACTTATCGCTCAACGTTATAACAACGTCGCCGTCCTCGACGGAGTCAGGTAAATCATCGCTGATGGCGGTCATAATGTACTGAAAGTCGAACTCGACAGATCTTCGCTTCATGGCTTCGATAAACTTCTTCTTTATGTTCTTGTCTGCGTTGTCGATTACGCCATCGTGAATGATGAAGCCGGAGTCATCATTGTTGACAATACGCAGCGCAACATCAAAGGCCGCGCACGAGATTTTCTTTGCCATCTCGCCCTTGAGTTCTTGCGAGGGACTTTGGCCACGCCACGAAACCGTCCTGAAATCGAGATTTCCTGTTGAATTCTTCTCAATGACGATTTCGGAATCAATATCCATGACCTCAGCCATGATCTCACGATAGTGGTGTTTGATCTCGCGAAACAGAGAGTCATGCTCGTCGATCTCAGCAGCCACTTTGGCCGCGAGCGTCAGTTGCTGGGTTCTAAGTAGATTGCGCTCATTTGTTGCCGTTTGGATGGACTCTTTGTAAACGTCTTGCTTAAGAAGTGATAGCTCAGTCTCAGCCTCTGCAAGTTGCCCGGATAGTTGGCGGTAGATGTCTATCGAGTCGCGAGTTACGATCAACTGGAGGTAGTGTGCTCGCTTCTCGCTTAAGTTCGACACTTCTTCCTCAAGGGAAGATACCCGGTCAAGTATCCGCTTTTTCATTGCATTCAATGCGGTGGTTCGGTTCTCGGTGATCTGGATGAAGAATTCTTGAGCATCAGACAAATCCCTTTTAACCTGATCTCCGAAGTAGATGTTCAGATCTGAGTAGATTTGCTCTATACGTTCTGGGGAAAACTCGACAAATGCAGAATTGCGAATAGCCTCCGTGACAGCGGATAGCTCCTTTCTTTGAATGAACAATTCCCTCTTGATCGCCAGGATTCGATCGTCAATCTCGGACGCGAGTTGCGCAGAAGTTGAGTCTTCAATGTTGCCAAAATCAAGGCTCCCAATGGCGCCGAGCAATTCATTGCGGCGCGCTTCCAGTCGAGCTATCTCCTCAGCGCGGCCCTCTCGCTTCATGCCGCTGCTTGCGGCAATCTCGATGAATTTGTCGTAGTCCTGAATCGTGGCTTCGATCTCGTATTTTTCTACCAAGGGGCGATCATTGAAGCCCATAAGTCTCAGAAGCAGCGGTTTCCAGCTCAGGTCTTTCCCGCGGATAGATACTTTCCTGAATTCATCCTTATAATCATCTTGGAAGCGGATGAAGTACTCGTACGCTTGCTTTGTCTCTGTCGGGAAGGCAGCTTTCTTCTTTTTTGAATAGTCTGCAACGATCATTCGTGACTCGCCGTCAATTCGGAGCTCGACTGTGAAGACGGGGCTCTGAAAGTTTTCCTTTATAGCCTTTATTCGGGCGGAATCTCTAGACCCAAATAGAATATGGTCAATCAGTTCTATTAGGGTTGTCTTACCAAGATTGTGGCTCTTTCCTTCGCCTCGACTCTTTGCAACCCCGAGAACAATAGAGAAGTTCTTATTGAATTTAACCGCCCGAAACGACGGTATATCTGACGTAATTTTACGAATTTTCATTGTAGACCACACGATCTGTTTCAGAATCAAAGCTAAGTTTGCCTAGTGCAAACAGCAATAAGAGACTCTCAGTGAAAGTGGTTCGGATCCCAGGTGCATCGCTGGTACAAAATCTCTTTTGCAGCGTCAGTAGTGGTTCGGACTTCTGGTTTCTTAAATGGAGTCCAATCCGACTCGCAAGGAACAGCGAACTATTTTGTGGTGTGCTGAATTGGCCAATTCGAATCATGGGACCAGCCCTATTTGGCAGCTAAGGTACATGTAGTGAATCAAGTGAACAAGAACGTGCGCATCGTCAAGACCGGCACCCGTGCTCTCGCAATAGGTACCGACTGCGTGAAGCTTGAAGCCAGGAAAGTCCCGCTGGAACTTTGCCAAGTAGAGCTGATTCAGTATGTATGATGCTTTTGTGTAGTCCGAGGCTGTAGCTCCAGTGGTATCGGATCTAATTGATTCGGTGATTTCGTCCCAAAGTGCATATGTTTGTTCAATCTCAATCGAGTTGGCGGCATCAATGGCATTCTTGGTGTTTTTCTCCGAGATGTTTGGAGGCCTTAATCGACTGGGCGGAAGAGCAAGAAAGTCAATATGTTCAATCTTTGCCAGAATCTGTGAGATGTTATTGGCACAAATGTCTACCGGATCATAGGGGCGATTGAAGATCTTTGTGATCTGGCTGTTATGGTTGCCGATGGCGGTCTGCTTAATCGGACTCATTGTTTGATGTTCTGATTGTTGCCAGTACCAATCGCGCGTTGCGCGGCATTCTTACTTGAGTTGTTGCTCAGATGAATGTTAATCCGCACCAGAATTCCAGTAGCGCAGATGGCAGTGACAATGGTGGATATGTCTGCAAGGATGGACAGAATTTCTCGCATGGCGACCTCTGGTTGGTTTGGGGATGGTGCGTTGATTCTCGGGGCTAACGTTTGAGCTAAGGGACCCGGGGGCAGGCAGAGCCTGACACCGGGTCCCTCTTGAGCGAATTGTTATGTGCGGCGGATTCATAAACTAAGTGCANNGGGGGTGATCTGGAATACTGGTGCTTCTCTGCTCCGGCAAGAATAGGGAAGACGCCATGACGTATCACCAGATCACCTTGGACGAAAGAATAGCGATAAGCACCCTGCGGAAGGAAGGCCTTTGTGCCGCGGCCATAGCCCGGCGACTGGGCCGACACCGCAGCACCATCAGCCGCGAGATAAGCCGCAACAGCTGCGCCTATGACGGGAACTACCGGTTTACCAAGGCNNAGCCTTTATGCCCACTTGCGCGGGGCCGTAAAACAGCGGCGAAAGCGCCGGAATAGCTACGATTCACGGGGCAGACTGGCCGGGAAGAGAATGATTGATGAGCGCCCGGCCGAGATAGAA
>DPJB01000008.1 GCA_003543245.1 Moraxellaceae bacterium
TCGTCGATGATGACAAAGCCCTTGGGGTTGCACAGGCCTTCCACGCCAGCGACCGCATCGACACCGCTGAAGGCCGGAATCATCATGCTGTGCACAAACGGCAGTTCGTGCTGTTTTTTCACCTTGCCCTCGTCGTCGAGCTCATCGACAAACATCTTGCCGTTCTCGATGCGTGTCGTGCTGGCGTTGGTGATCCACTTGATGTGGCGGTTGCGCANNCCGATATAGGGTTCGGCAGTGACAAACAGCATGGGCACCTTGTCGCGGATTTTGCGTTTCTTCAGTTCGGTATCAATGATCAGGGCGTATTCATACGCCGGGCCAAAGCAGCTGGCGCCGGGCAGTGAGCCGACGATCACCGGGCCGGGATTGTTCGCCAGTTTTTCAAAATCGGCCTGGGCCAGTTCGGCATGATCGAGGGTGCACACCGACTGCGTGAAGCCGCCGTGCGGGCCGGCGCCAGGAGTATTGCCAAAGGCCAGCTTGGGCCCGGTGGTGATCACCAGATGGTCATAGTCCAGGGTGCTGCCATCGGCCAGATGCACACGGTTGTTTGCTGCATCAATTTTATCGGCGCGCTGGCAGACAAAGTCGATGCCCTTGCGGGCCAGTGCCGGTGCAATCGGAAAGCTGGTTTGCGAGCGGTTACGCCAGCTCACGGCAATCCACGGGTTGGACGGAATGAAGACGTAGTCGGCCCGCTCGTTGACCACGGTGACCTTGTGTTCCTTGCCCAGTGCCGCGCGCATTTCGTAGGCGCCGGCCATACCCCCCAGACCCGCGCCAAGAATGACGACATGTGCCATTTCAGTTCTCCTTTCCTGTTCGGTGGGCCGTCAGACAGAGGCTGGCGGCGGTAAAAAAATTGTTCACTGCAGGAGCCTGCTCACGCTGAACGCTCCGCGCAACGAGCCTGGTGCAAACCCCGTGGCCTGATCTTCCGGATACGAGGTCTTGATGGCCGTAGCCAGTGCCGGATCAATATTGCTGCCGTGGCAAACGGTACAAACCTGACCGGTGGGAATGGCCTTCATGTAGCGCCAGCGTCGGCCCTCGCTGCCAGAGGTAACGCTGTCGGTTGCCTGAGCGGTCAGCGTCCCGATATCGGTGCCTTGTGCAGCGGCAGTGGCGAATGACGCCAGCACCTGCCGCTCCCAGGCGTCCGGGGTATTGGCAGGATTGCGTACGCGCAGTGCAGTGCGTCGCACGGTCCAGCCGCTGTCGCGTGAGACGTCGGCAGCAATCACCTGTGCCTGATCGCGGCACACGGTAATGGCGGCTATTGGGCCGC
Organism: Moraxellaceae bacterium; assembly: GCA_003543245.1. Classification (GTDB taxonomy): domain Bacteria; phylum Pseudomonadota; class Gammaproteobacteria; order Pseudomonadales; family Moraxellaceae; genus UBA2031. The sequence goes on from DPJB01000008.1 coordinate 1,292, forward strand.
CCTGCTGCATGGCGGTCTCCAGTGCTGTCTTCAGGCGTGCCCCCAGTTGCTGCGTAAGTGCGTTGGCACGCGCAGTGTCGTCGGCGGCAGCGACTGTGCCGGTTTCCGCCATGGCTAGCGGTGCCAGCAGCAGGGGTGCAACGAATTTCAGTGGGCTGAACACAGACCTGTCCCTTTTGACGAGAAAACTCAATGTACCATACCCCGTAGGGTATACCCGTGCATGCATGAAATGAAACTGATGCAGGTCAACTGCAGTCTAGACGATGGTCGTAGAAGTGCCGCCCGCAGGCCGCGGGCGGTGGGGGCAACTCAGAGGGCGGGGGCCGCCTTGAACAGGTAACCGAGAAAGACGCCGGCAAAGAGGACGGCGCCGACCCAGTGATTGTGCAGGAAGGCGGCGAAGCAGCCGGCAGTCTCGCGCGTTTCGCAGCGCCGGTACTGCACGGCAAACAGGACGGCAGCGGCAGCAATGGCAACAAAAAACGGCCAGGCCAGTTCCAGACGGTTGCCGATCATCCACAGGGCCAGCAGGAAGAGGCCCTGCAGGCAGCCGATGATGAGCAGGTCCATGTCGCCAAAGAGGATGGCGGTGGACTTGATCCCGGCCTCGATGTCGTCGTCACGATCAACCATGGCGTACTGGGTGTCGTAGGCCACCGTCCAGCACAGGTTGGCGACATACAGCAGCCAGCAGATGGGGCCGGGGGTCTCACCCTGCGCCACAAAGGCCATGGGGATGGCCCAGGAAAACGCGGCGCCGAGCACCACCTGCGGCAGATGGGTATGGCGCTTCATGAACGGGTAGAGCGTGGCCAGGCCCACAGCTCCGAACGACCAGTAGAAGGTGGCCTTGTTGAGGAGGGGCAGCAGCAGGGCCGATGCCAGCAGCAGCCCTGCAAACAGAACAAGTGCTTCGTTCGGTTTGACCTTGCCGCTGGCGATGGGGCGATCTTTGGTGCGTGTTACCTGGCCATCAAGATTGCGGTCGGCCCAGTCGTTGATGACACAGCCGGCTGAGCGCATCAGAACCACACCCAGCGTGAAAATCAGCAGGATGTGCCATGACGGCATGCCGTTGCCGGCGATGTAGACCGCCCACAGTGTGGGCCACAGCAGCAGCCAGATACCGATCGGGCGGTCGAGCCGGGCCAGGGCGACAAAGTCGGGCAGGCGCGGAAAGCGGGCAAGCAAGGGGGTCAGCAGTGAGGCGGCCATGGCATCAGCGGTCATCAGGGGTAACAGGGTCTAACAGCAATCAGTTGCAGTCTACCTGTCCGGCCGTTGCCTCGAACAGCGCCGGCAGAAAACATTCCGCCACCAGCAGGGGTTGGCCGTGATAGACCAGATGCGAGCGGCGGGCGAATACGGTGCCTTCGGGCTGTTGTAGCAGGCAGATCTCGATGGCGCCCCGGTGCAGGGTAGGGTCACGGAACAGCAGGTGGCCCAGCGAGCGGTTGCCCAGCCGGCGCAGCCGTCGCCCCGGACCGTTGAGCGAGGTCACCGGCAGCACGCTGCGGGCGCGGACCCAGGGCTGGCCGCCGCCAATCAGTTCTACTTCGCGGATCAGCGCATAGCGGCCCGGGTGCAGGCGCAGACGCCGTACTTCCTCGCGCGCCGGACGGCCCCAGTACTGGGCCAGCACGCGCACGCGGAAATCGCCGTGGGACGCATCGACCAGCCGCGCCGTCAGGGATCCGTTCTCCCGCAGCCAGCTGGCCACGCGCGCAGGCGGGCGCAGACACCAGTGTCGGGCAGGGGGTAACCAGCGGGCGGGGGGGTTCCAGACAGGCATGGGCAGACTCGCAAACATCGCGGCAGGATGCCCAGCGGCGGCGTCAAAGGCAAGTAATCCGGCGTCTGACAATGACTGACTGGTAGCAAAGCGGTCGCCGCAGTGGCACACTTCGCGACCATGACAGTGACCGCTGTCATCGCTGACCGGAATGTCATGCGATCAGAGAGCGGTGTCTACCCCGAATCCGACAGCAGTCTTGAGGTCAACCATGAAGAAGTGGCAGTGCGTAGTATGCGGTTTTATCTATGACGAAGCCGTAGGCATGCCCTGGGATGGCATCCCCGCAGGCACCAAGTGGGACGATGTGCCCGCTGACTGGGTGTGCCCGGACTGTGGTGTTGGCAAGGAAGATTTTGAAATGGTGGAAGTGTAATCCGGACGCATTGCGAACCGGTCTGCTTCGCTGGAAAGGGCGCGGGAAATCCCCTGTTTACGTCAGGTAAACGGCGGTTCCCGCGCCCTTTTTGTCTCGCCCTCCAGCGTGTGGCAATCGCAGGCGCAGAGCGCTCCCCCCGTGCCTTTTGTTGAAACCTTTATTCCAGAGAATCCTGCATGAATCCCATCGTCATCATTGGTACCGGTCTGGCCGGTTACAACCTCGCCAAGGAAATCCGCAAGCTGGACGCCGAGCGGCCGCTGCTGCTGCTGACCAGTGATGACGGGCGCAGCTACTCCAAGCCCATGCTGTCCACCGGCTATACCAAGAACAAGGATGCCGATGCCCTGGCCATGGCTGGCGTCGAGCAGATGCGCGAATCGCTGAAGGCTGACGTGCGTACCGGCGTGCGCGTGAATGCGATTGACCGGGCGGCCAAAACCATTCAGGTGGAAGGCGAAACCATTTCCTACGGAGCGCTGGTGCTTGCGGTGGGGGCCGACGTGTTCCGGCCCGAGCTGGGTGGCGATGGTGGCGAGCGCGTGCTGGCCGTCAATGACCTTGATGACTATGCCCGTTTCCGCACGGCAGCGGCCGGCAAGAAAAAGATCGTTATTATTGGTGGCGGCCTGATCGGCTGCGAGTTTGCCAATGACCTCTCCAATGGCGGCTATCAGGTTGAGGTGGTCGAGCCGGTGGGACGTGTGCTGCCGACGCTGCTGCCCGAGCGGGCATCGGCCGCCGTGGCCAGTGGTCTGGAGTCGCTGGGCGTGAAATTCCATTTTGGCCACAGCGTCAAAGGCGTGTGGAAGAAAGACGATGGCGTGGAAGTGGAGCTCAGCAACGGCGAGCGTCTGGCCGGCGATCTGGTGCTCTCCGCCATCGGCCTGCGCCCACGCGTCAGCCTGGCCCAGGCGGCCGGGCTTGAGGTGGGGCGCGGTGTGAAGGTCGACCGTTGCCTGCGCAGCAGTGATGCCTCGATTTATGCGCTGGGGGATTGTGCCGAGGTGGAGGGCAAGGTGCTGCTGTATGTGCTGCCGCTGATGGCCGCCGCCCGCGCGCTGGCCAAGACCCTCACCGGCTCCGATACCGCCGTGCAGTACCCAGCCATGCCGGTGCAGATCAAGACGCCGGTGTGTCCGGTGATAGTGTCACCGGTGGCCCCCGGGACCGAAGGCAGCTGGGAGGTCGAGGCCGAGGGCAATGATGTGCGTGCCGTGTTCAGGTCGCCGGCCGGTGCCGTGCTGGGGTTTGCGCTCACCGGCGCCCGTGCCGCCAGTCCTGCCGAGAAAACCGAACTGACGAAGCTGTTGCCGCCGATACTGGCCTGATCATGCCAGATGACCGATCGGCCGGTTTGGCTCGTCCATTCCGGCCGGTGGCTTGCCTGGGTGGGACATCAGCCGCTATAAGTAAGTGGAGAGCGCCTTGATCATGATCAAGGCAATAACAGGCTGACTGAGGGGTGTCCATGAAACTCAAGATGCTGCTGTGGTACATGGCTCGCCGCATGGAGTTGCTGGCGCGTACCCATCCGGAATTCATCGCCAGGTTGCATGGACGCGACTTCACGCTGCAGATTTCCTCGGACGAGGGCACGCAGCGCTTTTTCCGCGTGCGCCACAATCGTGTGGTGTCGCGCAATGCGGCGCATTCGACACCATCCATGACGCTGCATTTTGCCAGCGACGAGATTGGTTTCAATGTGCTGAGCAGTACTGACAAGGCGGCCTTCATGACCGCCATGCAGACGGGGGACGTCAAGGTGATCGGCGACTTCTCCCTGCTCATGTGGTTCATGTCGATTGCGCCCTACATGCGGCCGAATCGTCGCAAGCCGCAAACCAGGGAGGCAGCCGCCTGAGTGTATTGATGGTGGTCAATAAACCTGTGTTTTAAGCCCCTCCTGCAACGGCTGCCGGATGACACCTGCCCGGCGGTATCCCACTATCGGAAGAATGGCGACAAGGACTTCAATCTTGATCCTGTTTGATACACGTGAATCCATGCGGTGTCTTTCCGCACGCCTGCTGGCGGCACTGTGTGCACTTGCCTGCATGGCGAGTCACGCGGCCGATCCTGCCGTGGCGCTTTTTTATGGCGCCAATCCGCCATGGGATGAATTGCGTGCCTTTGATGTGGTGGTGGTTGATCCCGATCATGCGGGTCTGGATCCGCGCCCGCACCAGCATGCCGACAGTCAGGTCTTTGCCTATGTCAGCGTGGGCGAGGTACACCCCAGCCGTGCATGGTTTGACGAGGTGCCGGCGGCATGGCGCAAGCAGGAAAACCCGGCATGGGGCTCCCACATCATTGACCAGTCTGCGGCCCAGTGGCCTGCCTTTCTGGCGGATCGTGTGATTGCGCCGCTGTGGGAGCAGGGTTATCGAGGCTTTTTTCTGGACACGCTGGATTCCTGGCGGCGGCTGGCCCGGACGCCGGAACAGCGTGCGCGCCAGCAGGCGGGGCTGATTGCGGCAGTGCGTGCGATCAAGCAGCGCTTTCCCGAGGCCCGTCTCATTTTCAATCGCGGTTTTGAAATCCTGCCGGAGGTGCATGATCTGGCGTGGATGGTGGCTGGCGAATCGCTGTTCCAGGGGCATGATCCCGCGCATGGCACGGTTACCGAAGTCAGCGAGACGGACCGGCAATGGCTGCTGGCACGGCTGGGCGAAGTGCGTGAGCGCTACAGGCTGCCGGTGATGGCGATTGATTATGTGGCCCCGCACCAGCGCCAGCTGGCCCGTCAGACGGCTGCAAAGATCCGTGCCCTCGGCATGATTCCCTGGGTCACGACGCCGGCGCTGGATACCCTGGGTGTGGGTGCTATCGAGGTGCTGCCGCGCAAGGTGCTGGTGCTGTACAACCCGGCCGAAAGTCCGGATGTCTTTATGTCGGAAGTGCAGCGCCTGCTGGCCATGCCACTGACGTATCTGGGTCTGGTCATCGAGTACCTGCCGCTGACATCAGAGGTGCCGGCCATCGACCTGACCGGGCGCTATGCCGGTATTGTCAGCTGGTTGCGTGATCCGTCAGTACTGGAAGGAACGGCATGGCCCCAATGGCTCAAGGCACAAACCGGCAAGGGGTTGCCGCTGGCGGTGTTCGGTACCTTTGGCGTGCAGCAGGATGTTGGCACCCTGCGCCAGTTTGGCGTGACGCCACCCGCCACCCCGCCGGATGCCGACCTGCGCATTGTGATGCAGTCGCCGATGATGGGCTTCGAGCTGCCGTTGCGACCCCGTGTGGTCGGCTTGCCGGCCGTGAAACTTGCGGGCGAGGGCAAGCCCCTGCTCGGGCTGCAGTCGGCCACAGGCGAACAGTGGCATCCGGCGGCGCTGATGCCCTGGGGTGGCTATGTGCTGGCGCCCTACACGGTCGGCCAGATGCCGGGTAATCAGGGCGAGCGCTGGTACGTCAATCCCGTGGCATTCCTGCGTGCCGCACTGCGCATTGATGCGACGGTGCCGGTGCCGGATGTGACCACGGAAAACGGGCGTCGCCTGTTTTTCTCGCACATTGATGGTGACGGGTTTCCCAGCCAGTTTGAAGGAGGCGGCTTCCGCTTTGCCGCGGAGGTCCTGCGTGACGAGGTGCTCAGGCGTTACCAGTTGCCGGTCACACTGTCCGTGATTGAGGGTGAAGTGGGGCCCAAGGGCATTCATGCACAATTGTCCCCGCGTCTGGAAAAGGTCGCGCGCGACATGTATGCCCTGCCATGGGTGGAGGCCGCCACCCATACCTATTCGCATCCCTTTTTCTGGAGCCAGGCCGAAGCGGCGGAAGAGGAGGGCTATCACCTTGCCATCCCCGGCTACCGCTTTGACATGGCGCGTGAAATCAGCGGCTCGGCGGAGTACATCAACCAGAACCTGCTGCCTGCGGGCAAGCGGACCCAGGCGGTTTTCTGGACCGGCAACTGCGTGGCCACACCATCGGCACTGGCCGAGGCGGAGCAGGCCGGGCTGCTCAACATGAACGGTGGCGAAACCACCATCACGCGCAGCCGCAATACCTGGACGCGTATTGCCGGACTTGGCTTGCAGCGTAATGGCCACTTTCAGGTGTTTGCGCCCAACCAGAACGAGAATGTCTACACCAATAACTGGACAGGTCCGTTTTATGGCTTTGATCGCGTGATCGAAACATTCGAGCTGACGGATCGTCCGTACCGCTTCAAGCCGGTGGACCTGTATTACCACGTCTACTCGGCCAGCAAGCCGGCGTCGCTTAATGCCCTGCACCGCATTTATGCCTGGGTGGCCGGGCAGAACCTGCATCCGGTGTTTGCGTCCGATTACATCCGCAAGGTGCAGGACTTCAACCGCATGGTGATTGCCCGCACGCCGGACGGCTTCCGGGTGCGCGGTGACGGCCGTTTGCGTACCGTGCGCATTCCGGGGGGGCAGCCTGCAACACCGGACTGGGCCGCCAGTCCCGGTCTTGCGGGCATGAGCCCGGCACCAGAGGGGCAGTACCTGCACTTGAGCGGCCCGGCTGCGGACCTGAAGCTGACGGCGCCGGCAAAAAAAGATGTGTATCTGGCCGAGGCCAACGCACGTCTGTCCAGCTTTGAGCGCCGTGGTCGCGACCTGTATTTCGGGCTGTCCGGCAATGTGCCGCTGGCCTTTGCCCTGGGTAATGCGCAGGGCTGCCGTTTAACCGCAGGTGAAAAACGCCTGCATCCACACCACAAGGCCGCAGGCCTTGACCACTATCGTCTGGAGCATCATGCAGAGTCGGCGTTTAAGCTCGATTGCGGCGCCTGAGCGACGGCGCTTCATGTCACCGGCCCACATCCTTGGATTCGGGCTGGTGGTGGCGTTCGCCCTGTTGGGTGTCTATCCGGGACAAAGTCTGGAGCGGCGTATCCAGGCCACGGTTCAGGCCGACTCCCTGTCGCTGGTTTACCTACAGGCATGGCTGCGCGCCATGCCCGAGGACCATGCCTTGCGCCTGCTGGTGGCAAGACGCCTGCTGGCGCGCGGCGACCTGCCCGAAGTTGCCATCATGCTGCAGCCCTTGCTGAGCCGGGACGAGGCAGCACTGGGGCAGTTTTTCCGCGAAGCGCAAGTCCTCAAGCTGGATTTGCTGGTGCAGCAAATGTGGCAGATTCCGGTCGGTCAGCCCGGCTTCAGGGTGGCGCAGCAGCGGGTGGAGCAGCACCTCAACATGCTGGCCACCCATGACTGGGATGAAGACAGCCTCAACCTGTTCATCCGCGAGGCACAGAGTGCCGGTGCCGCCGCTGCCGCACAGCCCTTTATGCATCGCCTGCTGGAAAAGTATCCGCAGATGGCGCCACAAATGCGGGAACAGTTAACCGCCATGGATCTGGCCGGCGGTAATCCACGTGCGGTGGCAGCCTTGTATTTCCAGGGTATGAGCCAGGCCCGCTCAACGGCGGAGAAGCGTGAAAAATTCATTGCAGGCCTGCGCGTCCTGCAGGCGGGCGACCTTATGGCCGAGGTGCCGGAGGCCGCACGTGTGCACGGGGCGGCGCTGGAGAATGACCCGGCCACCCTTGAGTTCCTGACACGCCTGATGACGCAGGCCAACCGCATGGACCGTGCCGAATACTACGTGACACGGCTCTTGCAGCAGCAGACAGCCGAGGCGCGTGCCCTCCAGGAGTCACGACCATGAAGCGCAGTCTTGTCCTGATGGCGTTGTGCAGCAGCGTTGTACTGGCAGAGCCGGCTGCTTCTCCGCTTGATCTGGCCAGCGCGCCCTCGGCGCCGTTCAATCAGGAACGCTTCCAGCTTGGCTACGATGTTTACCTGGCCAACGGCAATCTGGCGGCTGCCTACCGTGTGGCGGAGCGCGGCGTGCAGGAGCGCCCGCGCGATGTCGAGTGGCGCCGTCGGCTGGCCACGGTCGCGCAGTGGTTGAACAAGCCGGAAGTGGCGCTGGCCAACTGGCTGGCCATTGCCCGCCAGACCGGCGACGCCGCTGCCTGGCGTGAGGTTGGACGCATCGCCCCGGCCATGGCGGACAGCGAGGCCATGCTGGCCTACTGGCAGCACGAACTGCAGCGTCAGCCGGGCAACGAAAAAGCCCTGAAGGCATTGCTGGCCTCCTATGAGCAGGCCGGGCGGCCGGATGAGGCACTGCTGGTGCTGAAGCGCCAGCCCCGCAGCCGGGCCGTGCTGGAAGCTGAGGCCGATCTGGCCGAGCGTACCGGTCATGACGATGTTGCCGTAGCGGCACTGATGGACCTCAATCGCCGCTTTGGTCCTGACGAAGCATGGGTGGTGCGGGCGGCCGGCCTGCACCTGCAGCGTGGCCAGGTGGCCCAGGCCGAGGCGTTGCTGGCATCGGCCGAACCTGCCATGCCAGCAACGGCCCTGCAGTTCTGGCAGTTGCGTGCCGATGTGGCCGAGCTTTCGGGGGATCAGGCGGCGGCGGTTCGCGCCTATGGGCGCATCGAGGCCAGTGGCAAGGCCAGCAGCGACAGCCTGTCACGACAGGCGGATCTGCTGCAGGAAAAAGATCCCCTCGCGGCTGCACGGCTGCAAGTGCTGGCGTGGCAGACCGATCACAAGCCCGAAGCGGTGGAGTCCGCCCTGTATCACTGGTCAAGGGTCGAGGCATGGGCGCCGGCAGAGGCATTCCTGGCGACACTGACGGCAGACGAGCTGGCCCGGCTGGAACAGCACCCCGGCTTTCTGCAGCAACGTGCCAACCTGCATCTGGCACGAGGCCGTGGCGATGCGGCCGGCCGCGACCTGCGGGCAGCCATGGCGCTCGCACCCCGGGACAACTATTTGCGGCAGGCGTGGATGGCCTGGCTGGTAAGCCAGGGCGAACCGTCAGCGCTGCGTCGCATGCTGCAGGAAGGACGCAGTCAGGCGGCACGCCAGCCGGGCCTCTGGCCGGTCTGGGCCGCCGGCTGGAACCGTCTGGATGCACCTGCCCAGGCGCTGCCCTGGCTGCAGGCGCATTACCGGCTCAGGCGCGACGACCTGAGTGCACTGGCACTGGCCGACACCCTGCGCGCCGATGGCCGCGAGGCACAGGCGCTGGTGCTTGAACAGTCCGTATGGTCGCGTCGGCTTGGCGCAGCCCCGCGCTCGGTTGACCTGCAACGGGAATATGCCGATGCCCTCTTCCGTCTGCAGTTGGCCAGGCAGCCGGTTGATGTGCGCCGGCAGTCGCTGCGCACCCTGATCACGCACGAGCAGGGCAAGGATGGTCGCGTCAGGGAGTACGTGCGCGACCTCGTGCTGGGCGAGGCATGGGCCGGCGAGGCCATTGATACCGAACCGCCACGGGTGGGCCGCGAGCTGCCGTCCGACCAGCCCCTGCCGTTATGGTCGCAGCTGGGCACTGCCCTGCTGATGGACGATACCGCCACTCTGGAGGCGCTGCTGGAGACCCCCGACCGCTTGCCCGCCAATGATCGTACGGTGGCCGCCATCCGGCTGGGTCGCACCGGGCAGGCGAGTGAGCTGGCCTCTGACAGCGCCGAAACACGGCCGTTTGACGATGTGGCAGACCAGTATCTGCAGGAACGTATCTGGCGCGATGGCGACCGGGTGGATATCGCCATCCAGTACGAAGACTGGGATTCCCTGTACCGTGACATTCTCGCGGTCGATCTGGTACATGGCCTGACCGAGCACCTGCATCTGCATCTGGCCCATGAGGCCGCAAGGTTGTCGAGCGACCCGCAGCAGATCCGCCTGCCCGAGGACCAGCAGGCCTTTTCGCTGGCCGGCCTGATCTGGCAAGGCGAGCGCCTCCGCATGGAGGGAGCGCTTACTTACTTTGATGGCATTGATACGGAAGCAGGATTGTATGGCGACCTGCAGTGGAACGCGTACCCGTGGCTGTTCGAGGCGCGTGGCGGTCTGGCGCAGCCGGCCACGGACACCGCCGGTCTGCGCGTTGGTGGCTACAAGGATTATCTGCAGCTGGGCACCAGCTGGCAGGTCACGCCCCGCAACAGCCTCCGGCTGCAACTGGAGCACGCACTCTATTCTGCCCAGAGCGACGACGGCGAGCTGGGCGATGCCGACATCCTGACCGCAAGCTGGCGCTACCAGCTCATGGGCGATGTGGCCCTAATTACCCGTCTGGTCGAACTGCAGTCGCAAGCCGAGTTGACCTTGCCGGCCAGCCTGCTGCCGGTACTGCCGGTGGGTGCACCAGCCAACCCTGCCTTTTTTGTGCCTGCCCCGTACACGCAGGCCGGATTCGGCATGGCCTTTGGCGAGACCGCCGAGGCCGGCTACCAGCGTCGTTGGCGTCCGTTCGGCCATGCCGGCCTGACCTATGACAGCGTCGTTGATCTGGGCTACGAGGGCCGTATCGGCGTGCTCGGTCCGGTGGTCGGTCGCGACCGCCTGCGCTTCTACGCGTCAGGCAGCTATGGCGCCCAGGTCAATGCTGCTCCCAGTCTTACCCTGAATCTGGACTATCTGTTCTTCTACTGACCGTGGGCCCGAGGCCTGCAAGAGAGGATGTAATGCACTACGCACATTTCCTGAAACGACTGCTGATGTTGTTGCCGGTATTGGCGCTTGCCGCCTGCTCCACGCTGGAGACATCGCCGGCCCCGTCATTCGACACGGCTGCACGCTGGGCATTGCTGCCGGCCGTGAACAACACCGAAACCGCCCAGGCCGGCGGCCGTCTGGACGCCCTGACCGCCAGCCTGTTGCAGGCTCGTGGCATCAAGGACCTGCAGCGTCACCCCGGGTCCGGCAATGAAAGTCTGTTGGCGCCGGCGGACCGCGCCGCCCAGGATGCCGCGCTGGCATGGGCACGCAGCCAGAATGCCAAATATGCCGTGTATGGCTCGGTGCAGGAATGGCGCTACAAGACCGGCCTCGATGGCGAGCCGGCAGCCGGCCTGACCCTGACCGTGGTTGATGTGGCCAGCGGCAAGGTGCTCTGGACGGGCAGCGGTGCCCGTACCGGCTGGAGCCGCGAGGCGGTTGCCGCGGTTGCCCAGAAGCTGCTTGGCAGCCTGATTGATAAAGCCCTGTCCTCCACCAAGCCCTGAGCAGGAATAACATGCGCGCCTACCAGTCCTCACGACTCGCCGCCTGGTTTGCCCCCAAGCGAATCACCAAGGCCGGCATCATCGAGATCATCGGCCTGACACTGGCCGGCCTGCTGGTGGCCGCGCTGTTCCAGCCGGGAGATCCCTTCCTGCTGACACAGCCCTTCCCGTGGCTGTGGCTGGTGCCGCTGGTGCTGGCCCTGCGCTACGGTACCCCGGCCGCTTTCGGTTCCAGTGCCCTGCTGCTGATTGGCTGGTATGCCTTGCCGCTGCTCGGCCTGGGTGGCGGGCGCCTGCCGCTGACGCATTTTGTCGGAGGCCTGGTGATGACCCTGATTGCCGGCGAGTTCTCCGATGTGTGGAGCTCGCGCCTGCGCCGGGTGGCCGACGTGAACGGCTATCTGGGCGAGCGTCTGGATGCCCTGACCCGTCGCCATTACCTGCTGCGCCTGTCACATGACCGCCTGGAGCACGAGCTGCTGGTCAAGCCGCTGACCCTGCGTGATGCACTGCAGGGGCTGCGCCGCCTCACGGTGCGCCGGCCCGAGGCCCTGCTGCCCGAGTCGGCGGAACTGTTGCGTCTGGTCTGCCAGTCCTGCCAGATCGAGAAAGCCGGCCTCTTCACCTTCAGTGACGGCAAGCCGGACACCACCCCGGTCGCCTCGGCAGGTGATGCCGGCACACTGCAGACGGCAGACCCGCTCGTCCGCTTTGCCCTGGAGCACAAGCTGCTGTGTCATGTGCAGACAGAAGGTCTGCAGCAGGAGAGCAGCCGCTATCTGGTGGTCGCCCCGGTCATGACCAGCGACAAGAAGCTGCTGGGACTGCTGGCCGTCGAGCGCATGCCCTTCCTGTCACTCAACGAAGAAAGCCTGCAGTTCCTCACCGTCCTGCTGGGCTATTACGCCGATGGTGTTGGTAATGCCCATGCTGTGCAGGCCATTCATACCGCTGTGCCGGACTGTCCCATTCTGTTTGCGGTCGAGCTCGCCCGTCTGCACCGCATTCACCATGATGTCGGCATTCACTCCATGCTCGCTGCACTCGTCATTGCCCCAGGCACCCACCAGGGCGAAATCGCCATCGAGGTCATGCGGCAGTCGCGTCAGCTTGACCAGGTATGGGATTACAACCACAACGGCCTGCGCATCCTGATGACACTCATGCCCCTGCACGGTGAGCCGGCCATGGCAGGGTATCTGCAGCGCACAGAAGGCTGGTTGCTTGCCAGTTTCGGGTTCAAGGATTTCCAGAGTGCGGGTGTCACGCCGGCTAGCATGGTGATTGGCAGTGCCGAGCCGGTGCATCTGCTTCGCAGCATGATCAAGAGGTGTACTCATGGGCACTGAGCTCAAGCTGGCACTGGGCGCCCTGATAGCAGAAACGGCTGCAATTGCATTGTTGTTCATGAGCAGCTCGGACACGGCACTGTTGTATGAGTTTTTTCTGCTGCATGCCACGGCCAGCGCCCTTGCTGCTCCCTTTGCCTGGGCTTTCCTGCCGCCCCGTTACCGCAAGCCCCGGCTGGCGGTGCTGGCCTTGTTGTTCAGTGTCTGCTTTTTCATTCCGGTGTTTGGTCTGGCCGGTTTCTTTGCCGGCGTCATTGCCGCTGTCTGGTGGCCACGCCTGCGCCGGGTCCGTCCGTTCACTGAAGTCCGGACGCCGCGCTTCGAGGTGCAGCACGGCCCGCAGAAAATGGGCACCCTCCGGTTGGGTCAGGTGCGTAACCAGCTGGCCAGTGCCACCGTGCCACTGGATTTGCGCATGAAAGCGTTGCTGGCCCTGCAGGAAGTGCCGGGCCGTCATGCCTCGGAAATCCTGCGCGAGGTGATGGCCGATCCTGCCGATGATCTGCGCCTGCTGGCCTTCGGCATGCTGGACAGCAAGGAAAAGCTGATCAACGAACGCATCCATGTGGCCAGCGAAGCACTGAAGGCCGCGCGCGATCCCCAGGCCGAATACGCAGCCAGCAAGCAGCTGGCCGAGCTTTACTGGGAGCTGGTGTATCAGGGGCTGGTACAGGGCGACATGCGTCTGTATGCACTGGAGCAGGCCAGAAAACATGTGAACAAGGCGCTTGCGCATCATCAGGCCGACGGCGGGCTGTGGGTTATCGCCGGACGCATGCGCCTGCTGGAAAAAGACTATGAAGGCTCGCTTGCCGCATTCGAGAGTGCAGTGAAAAACAAGTTCCCGCTGGTACGTATTGAACCCTATCTGGCCGAGCTGGCATTCAGGCGTCACGACTTTGCTGCAGTGCGCAGGCACATGCAGAAAATCCAGCGTGAAGGACGCAGTCAGCAAATGGCACTGGTAGCCGATTTCTGGGGGCAGGCATGATCATTCGGAAGGCAAAGAAAGCCGACATCGGCTTGCTGCTGGAAGGAACCTTCCCGTTTGTCAGCGGCGGTGTATCCAGCTGGGTCAACCAGATCATTCGCGGATTTCCGCAATACACGTTTGCCATCTGCTTTATCGGCAGTCGCCGCCAGGACTATGGCGACATGCGCTATGAGCTGCCGGACAACGTCGTGCATCTGGAGGCGCATTTCATTCATGATGCCGACAGCAATGCGCCGGTGGCGCCGCGCAAAGGCGATCCGCGCATGGCAGAAAAAATGCGCGAGCTGCACAGTTATTTTCGCGCGCCAAAATCAGAAAAGGCAAAGAATCCCACGCAGGATATCGTCAAGGCCTTTCGCGAAGGCCGGTATTCCGAGCAGGACTTCCTGTACAGCAAGACTTCATGGAACTACATCACGGAACAATACCGCGAGCGCTGCACCGATCCGTCTTTTGTGGATTATTTCTGGACCGTCCGCATCATGCATGCGCCGATCTGGCAGCTTATCCGGATTTCCGAGGGTTTTCCGGAGGTGGGCATTTATCACACGGTGTCGACCGGTTATGCCGGCTATCTGGGGGCACTGTTGCAACAGTATACAAACAAGCCCCTGCTGCTGACCGAGCACGGCATTTACACCAAGGAACGCAAGATCGATCTTTTCCAGGCGCAGTGGATCAGCGACAACCGTGGCGTGATGGAGCGCGACTCCACCGAGATCGCCTATTTCCGCCAGATGTGGGTTCGGTTCTTTGATGTGCTGGGGCGCGAGTGCTATCAGCACGCCGCAAGAATCCTGTCCCTGTACGAAGCCAACCGGCAGCGCCAGATCACTGACGGTGCACCGGCAGAGCGGACAGCATGCATTCCCAACGGTATTGATTATCCGCGGTTTGAGGCCGTGCGCACGCAGCGCGAGCCTGGCGTGCCACATGTCATCTGCTTCATCGGACGCGTGGTGCCCATCAAGGACGTCAAGTCATTCATCCGTGCCATGCGCACGGTCGTCAACCAGTTGCCCGATGTCGAGGTCTGGATTGCCGGGCCGGAAGAGGAAGATGCCGACTACGCGCGTGACTGTCACAACCTGGTCGAGGGGCTGGGGCTGGGCGCACACATAAAATTCCTCGGCCTTCAGGTGGTGGACGGACTGTTGCCCAAAGTCGGCGTGGTGGTGTTGTCGTCCATTTCCGAGGCATTGCCGCTGGTGGTGCTCGAAGCCAATGCTGCAGGCGTGCCCTGCGTGACGACGGATGTCGGAGCCTGTCGCCAGCTGATTGAGGGCATGAACGACGAAGACCGTGCCCTTGGTGCCTCCGGTGCAGTGGTGGGTATTGCCAATCCCGAGGCGCTGGGCCGCGCCATTCTTGATCTGCTTACGGACAGCGAAAAGTGGCATGCCGCCCAGCAAGCGGGTGTCGAACGCGTGCGCCGCTATTACACCGAGGTCGGCATGCTGGAACAATACCGCGAAGAATATGCGTCTGCACTTGCCTTGCGTACGGGAGGAGCTGCCTGATGGCCGGCATCGGATTTGAACTGCGCAAACTCATGCAGCGTGACACCTTGCTCGGGCTCATGCAGACCTATACCTATGCCGGCATCATCAGCTCGGGCCCCTGGGTGCTTTCAATCCTTGGCATCCTTGTCATCGGTGTGATGTCGTTCTCGGTGGTCATCCCCGATATCCTGATTACGCAGTTCCAGGTTAGCGTGACATGGCTGATTGCACTCAGTCTCATCCTGACGGGTTTTGTACAGCTGGCATTTACGCGCTACACGGCCGACCAGCATTTT
This sequence comes from Moraxellaceae bacterium, assembly GCA_003543245.1. Taxonomy (GTDB): domain Bacteria; phylum Pseudomonadota; class Gammaproteobacteria; order Pseudomonadales; family Moraxellaceae; genus UBA2031. The sequence continues at coordinate 16,617 of DPJB01000008.1, forward strand.
GGCAGGCATGACGACTCCATCCTGCCGGCCTTCAATGGTTTGCTGCTGTACCAGACGGCGCTGTCAGGCTTGCTGGGTGCGCTAGCCATGATATTCCTGTTTCCGGAACAGAGTGTCATGTACCGCCTGCTCATGCTGAGCGGCTTTGTGGTGATTTGTGATATCTGGCTGGCTGCCATCTTTCTGTCCAGCATGAAGCATTACAAGGCAATTCTCGTCGTATTTGCGATTGGTTATGGCATCGCCGTGTCTGCCGCATTGCTGATGCGCCCGTTTGGCCTTGAGGGATTGCTGGGCGGTTTTGTGCTCGGCCAGTTTGTGCTTCTGATCGGCATGATCACGCTCATCCTGCGCAACTATCCCTCATCAAAATTCATCAGCGCCAGGTTTTTCTCCAGAAAAGATATTTACTTCACCATGGTCGGTACCGGGCTTTTCTATAACCTTGGCTACTGGATAGACAAGTTCATGTTCTGGCTGCACCCCGCCACCGGCACCCAGGTAATCGGACCGCTACACTCCTCGCTGATCTACGACATTCCGGTGTTCATGGCCTATCTGTCCATCATTCCTGCGATGGCCGTGTTTCTGGTGAAAATGGAGACAGATTTTGTCGAGTACTACAATCGTTTCTACGATGCAGTGCGCGAGGGTAGTTCGCTGGAATACATCGAGACCATGCGCAACGAGATGGTGTACATCGTGCAGCAGGGCATCTACCAGATCATCAAGGTGCAGACGATTGCCGCGCTGGTGCTGTACATCGCCGCACCGGCCATTCTGGACTATCTGAACATTTCCGAACTGTATTTGCCTCTGCTGTTTGTGAACCTGGTGTCGGCCGGCCTGCAGGTGGTGTTCCTCGCCGTGCTGAACGTGTTCTTCTATCTCGACAAGCGCTGGGAAACCTTTTTCCTTACCGGCGCATTCGTGCTGCTTAACGGCGTGTTCACGGCAGTAACGCTGGCACTTGGCCCCAAGTTCTACGGCTATGGTTTTGCCGTGGCCTTGCTGCTGGTGAACATGGCGGCGTTCTGGGTTCTCAATCGCAAGCTGGACCAGCTGGAGTTTGATACCTTCATGATGCAGCGCGGGCACTGACGCTTCAGGCCATGGCTGTGTCGGCCAGTGCGCGTCTAGACCCGTGCGTAATGCTCACGCCCTGCCACCCAGCGTGTGAGCAGTGCCTCCGCTGCCTGCGGATCCGACTGCAGCAGTTGTCTGGCGCAGTTCTGCACCGCCGGCAATAACGCCGCATCGCGCAGCAGGTCGGCCAGCCGGAAACTCATTTCGCCGGTCTGGCGCGTGCCTAGCACTTCGCCCGGTCCGCGCAATTCCAGATCCTTTTCGGCAATGCGAAAACCATCCGTGGTTTCACGCATGATGCCAAGCCGCTCCCGCCCCAGCTGACCCAGTGGCGTCTGGTACAGCAGCACGCAGAAACTCTGCTCTGCACCACGACCGACACGACCGCGCAGCTGGTGCAGTTGCGCCAGTCCAAGCCGTTCCGGATTCTCGATCACCATCAGGGTGGCACGCGGGACATCCACGCCCACCTCGATCACGGTGGTGGCCACCAGCAATTGCAGGTCGCCATTCTTGAAGGCCTGCATCACCGCCGCTTTTTCTGCCGGTTTCTGCCGGCCATGCACCAGACCAATGCGCAGCTCAGGCAGCGCCAGCTGCAATTCTGCATAGGTGGCTTCGGCCGCCTGCGCCTGTAATTGCTCCGACTCTTCAATCAGGGTGCACACCCAGTAGGCCTGGCGGCCCTGCAGGCATTGTGCGCGGATCCGCTCGACAATCTCCGGACGACGGTCATTGGCCACCAGCACGGTTTGAATCGGTGTGCGCCCCGGAGGCAATTCATCAATAACGGACGTGTCCAGGTCACCATACGCACTCATTGCCAGCGTGCGCGGAATGGGTGTCGCCGTCATGATGAGCTGGTGCGGCACCAGCAAGCCGTTTTCACCTTTCTGTTTCAGCGCAAGGCGCTGGTGCACGCCAAAGCGGTGCTGTTCATCAATGATCACCAGCGCCAGTTTGCGGAACACGACTTCTTCCTGAAACAGGGCATGCGTGCCGATCACGATTTGTGCCGAGCCACTGGAAATTTCCGCATTCGCTTCGCGTCGTGCTTTCACACCAAGACGCCCCAGCAGCGTTACCACCCGGATGCTCAGAGGTTCAAACCAGCGGGAAAAATTCAGCGCGTGCTGTTCGGCCAGGATTTCGGTGGGAGCCATCAGCGCCACCTGCTTGTCTGCCGCCAGTGCATGGCAGGCAGCGAGCGCCGCCACCACGGTCTTGCCCGCGCCAACATCGCCCTGCACCAGACGCAGCATGGGTTTGTCCGTTGTGACATCGGCTGCAATTTCGCCCAGCACGCGTTGCTGTGCGCCGGTCAAGGGAAAGGGCAGGGAGGCCAGGAATTTTTTCTGCAGCGATACGGCCGCCGGCAGTGCCGGTGCAGCATTGGCGCGCATTTCGGCACGGCGTTTCTGCATGCTCAGCTGATGTGCAACCAGTTCCTCAAAAGCCAGACGTTGCTGTGACGGATGTGTGCCCGCGACGAGTGCAGAGCGATCAGCATCATTGGGTGGTGCGTGGACATAACGCAGCGCAGCAATCAGCGACCAGCCACGGTTTTCCGATGGCGGCAGCCAGTCCGGCAGGTTCTGTGGTGTCAGTCGCGTGAGTGCCTGGGCAATCAGCGGGCGCAGGCGCAGTTGCGTCACGCCTTCGGTCACCGGATAAATCGGCGTCAGCGTGTCCGAAGGTGGCGGCAGCTGGTCACTCAGGTAAGCATATTCCGGGTGATACATTTCAAGGCCGCTGGCACCCAGACGTGCCTCACCGAAAATGCGTAAACGTGTGCCGCGCGCCAGCTTTTCCTTTTGCGAATTATTGAAGTGATAAAACCGCAGCGTCAGCGTACCGGTGCCATCCTGCACCCGCACGACCAGCGAGCGGCGACGACCGATCACAATGTCGGCCAGCTGCACCTCGCCATCCACTTGCGCACTCAGGCCCGGTCGCAGGGCGCCAATGGGTGTAATCCTGCTGCGGTCCTCGTACTGGCGGGGCAGGTGAAACACCAGGTCCTGCACGGTACGGATATTCAGGCGCAGCAGTTTTTCAGCCAGCGCTGCGCCAACCCCCTTCATGGCGGTCACCGGCAATTGTGCAAGCAGATCCGGCGTTGCTGTCACGGTGCGCGAGTTCCCGGCAACTGCAGGGTCTGCAATGCATCCAGCAGTGCCCGCACCGCCGTCGGGCGGGGAAAGCGGCGACGCCATGCCAGCACAATCTCGCGCTCGGGTGCCGGTGCGAGTGGACGGGCGACGACATCACCACCTTCCGTGAGTGTCCGCACGGCACTGCCGGGGATCAGCGTCAGCCCCAGTCCCGATGCCACCATGTGACGCAGGGTCGACAGCGAGCTGGCCGGGCCCATGGTGTTGCTGCCACTGCCAAGATGCGGGCAGGCTTCCAGGATCTGGTCACGAAAGCAGTGACCTTCACCCAGCAGCATGAGTGACGATGCATTGAGCATGTCCGTCGGAATGATTTTCTTTTTTGTCCACTCATGGTCGGCCGGCATCAGCAATTCAAACGACTCGCGATACAGCGGCTGTACATGCGTTTCCGGCGGATCAAACGGACTCGCCACAATGATGGCATCCAGCTGCCCGCTGGCCAGCTTGTCGGCCAGCANNACATGCGTGTAGTTTTCTTCCATGTACAGCATCAGGCCACTGCCACCGGCCTTCACGGAACGTACCAGTGGCGGGAACAGGTCGGGCGCCACCGTGAAAATCGCGCCCAGTTTCAGCGGCTCGGCAAATTCGTCACGGGCAGCGCGGGCCGCACCGTTCAATATGTCCATTTCCTCCAGCACACGCTGCGCCTGCTGGATGACGGCTTCACCGCCCGGCGTGACCAGGACCTCATGGCGGTGGCGTTCAAACAGCGCCACACCCAGTTCATCTTCCACTTTCTTGATGGCAATGCTGAGCGTGGGTTGAGAGACGTGACAGGCTTCGGCAGCACGACCAAAATGACGCTCGCGCGCCAGGGCAATCAGGTAGCGCAAATCGGTTAGTGTCATGGCCAGCCAACCCCGGAAGAAAACGTGCAGGCAGCATGGCTGCGCACTGTTATGATTGCCTCACGCTATCGGAAAACTAGAATCATGGCAAAAATATTGATTGTCGGTTGTGGCGATGTCGGCACCCGGCTTGCCATCCGCCTGGTGGCTGCCGGTCATGACGTCACCGGCCTGCGCCGCTCACCCTTCACGCTGCCCGGTGTCACCGCGCTGCACGGCGACGTAACGGATCCGGCCAGCCTGCAATTGCCGGAGGGACTTGATGCGGTATTCATCATCCTCAGCCCGGATGGCCATGATGCCGAGGCCTACCGGCATACCTATCTGGATGGCACCCGCCATGTGCTTGCTGCACTGAGCGGCCAGTCCCTGCGCCATGTGTTCTGGGTGTCGTCCAGCAGTGTGTATGGTCAGGAAGACGGCAGTCTGGTCGATGAAACCAGTCCGGCCCATCCCGTGACGGCCACCGCGCAGGTGCTGTTGCAGAGTGAACAGGCCGTGCGTGACTGTGCGTGGCCCGCCACCATCGTTCGCTGTTCCGGCCTCTATGGTCCGGGACGCATGCGCCTGTTGCGCTGGGTGGAAAGCGGTCGCCCGGTACAGGCCGAGCCGCCGCAGTGGACCAACCGCCTGCATGTCGACGATGCCGCCGGTATTCTGGCGTTTCTGCTGGCTCGCGTGATGGCGGATGGGGAAGTGGATTCAACGTACATTGCCACCGACAGCATGCCGGTCGCGCAGCACGAGGTGCTGGACTGGCTGGCTGACGGCATGGGGCTGCCCCGGGTGGCGCACGTGGCCAATCCCGGCGGCACGTGCAACAAGCGCTTGTCCAGCCAGCGCCTGAAGGATCTTGGCTATCGCTGGCAGTACCCCGATTACCGGGAAGGCTATCGCGGCATCATGGATGCCGCACGTCAGGCATGAGCGCCGGGCTTCAGCCCAGCAGCTCCATCACGCCGTCCATTTCCACCAGCGCACCACGCGGCAACGAGGCCACGCCCACCGCCGCACGGGCCGGGTAGGGCGCGGTGAAATACTTCGCCATGGTTTCGTTGACCAGCGCAAAGTGCGCGAGATCCGTCAGGAAGATGTTCAGCTTGGCGATGTCCTGCAGGCTGCCACCGGCAGCGTTACAGACCGCCTGCAGGTTGTCGAAGACCTGCACCACCTGTGCCTCGATACCATCCCTGAGCGTCATGCTGACCGGGTCCAGTGCAATCTGGCCCGAAAGATAAACCGTGTTGCCGACCTTCACGGCCTGCGAATAAGTGCCGATGGCGGCAGGGGCCTTGTCCGTGGAAATGATGGCGCGATTCATGGGCGTCTCCGCAAGAAATGTCAGCTGGCGCGCAAGCATAACCGCAAGCGCGCCGCCTGACACCGTGCTGGCGTTATTGCCTGGCAGGATCGGCCGCAGAAACGGACCTAGAGAAACTGCACCAGATCGCCGTCACGGCTGAAGGCCAGGAAGTTGCCCACGCCACCGGTATGAATCGCCTGCACCATCATCTGCAATGGCTGGCTGGCCTCGTCACTGTTCGGGGTGACGCCGCCACGGCCCGACAGGCTGGCCACAAACACGATGTCCCAGTGCGCCCCGGTACCTTTTGATTCCTCCACCAAGGCCTCGAACGACGGTACTTCCACCGGCAGCTTGTCCACCGTCATCACCGGCGTCAGTGCACCGCCATCGCCAGACTCAAAGCGCGCACGCTCCTCGTCACTGGCATCCTCGGGCAACTCGGCGGCGGTAAATACAAACAGCAGGCGCTGTGGTTCGTCCTGCTCGTGGGAGGCGCTCAACAAATCCGCAAAACTGGTGATATTCACAACAACACATCCTCAATGAGCCGGGCGTCACGCTACCCCGCGTCTTCAGCCCCCGCAACCCCCGCAGCAACCACTGCGCTGGGCCAGTGCTTCCACCGCATAGCCGGCGGAAGCCAGTGCGGCCGCCACCTGGTCGGCTGCGGCCATGCTCTCCACGCGAACTTTCTGCGCCACGGCATCCACGCTCACCCACGCCAGACCATCCAGGGCCTTGATGGCGGCAATGACGCCATCCGGACCGGCACCCGCATTCAGGTTATCAACACGAAACATCATGACAGTAATCCTCTGCTGCCCGGCACTGCCGGAACGAAGCCATGCGCGTCAGCGCCATGCAGGCAGAGGATAAAACGTGCAGGAAGGACTGGCCTTGACCAATGTCATGTCGCCAGCTTGAGTCCGATGATGCCGGCAATGATCAGGCCGACACTGGCCATGCGTGCTGCGTTGACGGGTTCGTTGAACAGCACGATGCCCAGTATCACCGTGCCCACGGCCCCAACGCCAACCCATACCGCATAGGCAGTGCCCACCGGCAGGTTTTTCATGGCAATGCCCAGCAGGCCCACGCTCACGATCATGGCGGCAATCGTGCCCACGCTGGGCCACAACCGCGTAAAACCTTCGGTGTACTTGAGGCCGATGGCCCAGGCCACTTCAAACAGCCCTGCCAGCAGCAGAATCATCCACGCCATGAGAGACTATTCCTCTTAACGCGATTGCATGGAGCGTTCAAGCACGCGCTGCGCCAGGCCCTGTGCCCACAGCTGCCCGGCCTGCATGCTTTCCTGCATGACCTGTGGCTGCTTTTGCACAAGCTTCTGTCCGGTGGGCGTCTTGTAGAAGCGGATCATTTCCTGGATTTCATTTTCGATGAAATGCCGCATGTAGATGGGTACCGTCAGGTTGACCAGCTCGTTCGGGTCAACCTCTTTCATGAAGTCGTCCCAGAACTCCGGCGGAACATCGGGCGCAGAGGCCTTGAGTGATGGCAGCAGGCTCTGCAGCACCTGAACGCCCAGATTGCCGGCACCGGTCAGCGTCATCAGTTCGAGAATGCTTTTGCTGGTGGCCGGCGCAGTGGCTGGTGCAGCGAGTGCCGTGTTAACAGGAAGGCTCAGGCAGCCCAGCATCAGCAATGCAAATAATCTGTTCATCAGTCGGGCCTTCCTGTTTGTGATGGGCGTGCATGTGTTGCTGTCGCAAGTACAACAAGAGGTAACTGCTGAACCAGCGCCTGCGAAACAAAATACACAACAAAATTGAGATAGGCGATAGCAGGATAGTGGCCATGACCAAACAGCCAGAAATGACCGATCAGTGCATCGGCCAACGTCGCCAGTACTGCCCCTGCACACACCGGCCACGCACTGCGACCGAACGTTATGGCCAGCCATAATGCAGCAGGCACCATCAGCGATATCAGCACGGTATAGCTGCCGGTGACTGCGACTACATACGGGCTGGTTCCCGGCAGCACAAGCCCGGCAAATGAAACGATGCCAACCGCCGCCGTTATTGCCAGCGAAGACCAGCGCAACCACGCCCGCACGCGCTCGCGAGTGGCAAGCCATGTGGCGACAACAAACAACGCATACCCTGGCAGGAAAAACCAGACCGAGTCCACCAGATAACTGTGCTCGATGATCCGGTCATGGGCATAAAACGTCTGGCTGAAATTACGGTTAACCAGATCGCCAAGACTGCACAGCGCCAGTGACGCAAGCGTCAGAGTGGCAACGGATCTGGTCTGGCGATCAGCAGAAGATGTTTGTTCGTGTACATGGCGGCGAATACGCCAGCCATTCCACAGCAACACGAAAATCAGGAGCATTTCGGTGATGGCGAAAGCGGTTTTCCCCGGCGTGCCATCGGCCACCATAAGCCATCCGGCCCAGCCCGCGCCCTGTAGCAGAAAAACAAGAAGCACGAGAATGGCAGGCAATAAAAACAGCGTGTGACGAGGTGGCGAAAGCAAAGTGGTGGTATTGCTGTGCTGCATAATGGTTGCTTCCAGATTTCCAGTTGAGCAGGTCACATCGCGCCGGAAAATGCGCAGCAGATGATTAACGGTAGCGCCATGTCACACTCATCGATCCGAAAGAGTCACCGGCGTCGGCCTCTTCAAAGCGTTTTGTGCTCTCGGCAAACGAGACAAGAAAACCGAAGTTGCCCATGCTCCAGCTACCGCCGAGAGACACAAACAGCTGGTTTGGCACGCGGTGGATGGTTGATCCGGACGGGTCAGAAGTATTGCCGTCAATCGCGATGTTCCAGGCTTCGTAGCGGTACATCGCGCCCAGAAACACATGGGCGGTGTCGACAGCGGCACCGGCAACCGGATTCACTTCGCGCCCTGGCAATACGCCAACGGCAGGAAAGCTGCGGAACAGGTTATGGCCGGTACGTACAACCACGCCTGCATCCAGTCGTGTCGACAGGTTGCCAATGTTGCCGGAGGTAATCAGTACCACGTCCGATCCGCTTTTCTCGCTTCCCCGCACCATCATGCGCCAGTCACGTACCACGCCAAGTTCGAATACCGGTTCGTTGCGCAACTGGGTGTCCCAGCCATTGGGATAGGTGGCGCCAACGACAGTGTGCATGTGCTCCTGCAGGCTCTGCGAGCCGGAGGCAGGCCCGACAATGCCAATGGTTCCCCAGGCACGATCAACAATTTTTTCATTAAAGCGAAGCCAGTCCGTGCGCCAGTAGGTGGTGCCGGAGTAGGGCACATCCCCGGGCGGCGGCACATCAGCTTTCAGGTCATCCGGCGTGAACATTACGTTGCCAAGCTTGTGCGTGACCGCACGCTGGTAGCCTTCCCCGGCCTTTATCCATGACGGTGCCAGAAATGCCGTCAGCGCCTTGGTATTGGTGCCACCAAACTGGTCAAAAGTGCCGCGTGCCCACGCAAACTGGAAGCCGTTGCTGTAGCCGTCATCGCTGTCAAAGTAGAAGTCGTTCTCGAAGTTGAACGAGAAATATGCGGGGACCACATCAGCCAGCGCTGTATCGGGTTCGGCATTGGCGACGGCGATGTGGACGAGCATCAGCATGAGCAACGGGTGATGCAGGCGCAAGGTGGTCTCCCCTGGCTGGCTTTGCTTGCTTGAGATCCTAGCACGAGCAATTGTCTGTTCCGCTTTCCGCACATCTGCCCCGCGCTGTCAGCGCAGGAAGGGCGCTTTCAACCCGCACCAAATTCTGTTTCGATACGCAGATCAGCCAATCCGAGCACTGTCATGATTCCACCCTCATCCCGCATGGACATTGCACGCATCACCTTTGCCGTGATTGCAATCTGCGCCCTGCTTGCCGGCTGCTTCTTTGTTCTGGTGCCCTTCCTGTTACCACTGATCTGGGCGACCACCATTGTCGTGGCCACCTGGCCGCTGATGGATGCCTTGCAGCGCCGTCTCCGTGGTAGCCGGGCACTTGCAGTAACAGTTCTCACCCTTGTCCTGCTCATGTTGCTGGTTGTGCCGCTCACGCTCGCCGTGACCACCATTGTTGACCATGTCGATGAGCTGACCGGCATCTCAGCAAAGGTTGCCTACTATGTTGCCCAGCCGCCACCCGGCTGGCTGAACAGCCTGCCGGCAAGCGAACGGCTGGTTGCGGCCTGGTCGCAGGTTGCGGCCCTGACGCCGGCACAACTGGAGGCGAAAATATCACCCCATGCCACGCGTGTTGTTGGCTGGATGGTCGATGAGGCCGGCAGCCTTACCATGCTGATCGTGCAGTTCCTGCTCACGGTGGGTTTGTGTGCCGTGCTGTACATGACGGGTGAAACGGCAGCAAGCGGGGTACGTCGGTTTGCGCATCGTCTGGCCGGCGAGCACGGCGACAATTCGGTTGTCATCGCGGCGCAAGCCGTGCGTGCCGTTGCACTGGGTGTGCTCGTTACGGCCGTAGTGCAGTCAGTACTGGCCGGCATCGGCCTGATGATTGCCGGCGTTCCGTTTGCAAGCCTGCTGGCTGCGGTGGCCCTGATGCTGTGCATTGCGCAGATTGGCGTTTTTCCAGTACTGATCCCGGCGGTGATCTGGGTATTCTGGTCCGGAGAAACGGGAATGGGCGTATTTCTGGTGGTGTGGTCACTGATCGTTGGCATGCTCGACAACTTCCTGCGCCCATGGCTGATCCGCCGTGGTGCCGATCTGCCGCTGCTGCTGATTCTCGCTGGTGTGATTGGCGGCCTGCTTGGATTCGGCATTATCGGTTTGTTCGTCGGTCCGGTGCTACTGGCAGTGAGTTATCGTCTGGTAGAAGCGTGGATCAAGCTTGGTGAGGTAGAAGAAGCGGCAGGCTGAGTGGTCGGCCTGTTTGTGGCCGATGTGCAACAATCATGCTGAACATGGATACCCGAGGATAGCCAGATGAATACATCACACCGTACGGCACTGGTCACCGGAGCATCTGCCGGCATTGGCGCCTGCTTTGCACGTCATCTGGCCAGTGAGGGCTATTCACTCTTGCTGGTGGCGCGCCGCGAAGAGCGCCTGCATGCGCTGGCGGCAGAACTTGTGGCAGCATACGGCATACGCTGCGATATTCTGGCTGCCGACCTTAACGACCCGCACGCACCAGAAGCCATCATGGACTTTGCTGCAGGGCAGGGTATTGCCATTGATGTGCTGATCAATAATGCAGGCCTGTCAGGGAAAACCGCATTTGCCGATACCCCATGGCAAGCGCTTGCAGGCGAAATCCAGCTCATGATCACCGCCGTGACAGAGCTCTGTCACCGTGTACTGCCTGGCATGCGCGAGCGTGGCTGGGGGCGCATCATCAACCTGTCATCGATTGCAGCATTTTCGCCACCGGGCGCAAGCCTGCTCTATACCGGCATCAAGAGCTATGTGCTCAACATGTCGCAATCACTGGACATGGAACTCAAGCCGCAAGGCATCAACGTCACTGCTCTCTGTCCAGGATTCACCTACAGTGAATTCCACGACACCATGGGCACGCGCAGTGCGGCAGACAAGTTGCCGGGCATCCTCTGGCAGCAGCCGGAGGATGTAGTGCGTGAAGGCTGGAATGCGGTAATGAACGGCAAACCGGTCTGTGTGCCGGGCACCGTCAACAAGATGATTGCCAGCAGTTTGCGACCGCTGCCGGTAAGCGTGCAATATTATCTGGGCCGCACACTCAATCCGTTCAAGGAGCAGTGAAAGGTCGTTACTGGCGCACCCACTCTCTTTTCACGGCAGGACAGTCACTGCTCCTCAACTTTACCGCGTGAGGACTTTACTGCGGATCGCAGTGACTTGCCTGCCAGACGGCGCTGACGCGATCCGAAGGTCGGCTTGGTCGGGCGGCGAGGTATGGGTGTGCGTGAGGCCTCGATGATGAGTACTTCAAGTAGTGCAAGTGCAGCGGCCCGGTTTTCTTCCTGGCTGCGGGAGGACTGCGCCTTGATGAAAAGAACCCCATCCTTGTTGACCCGTGTGCGGGGCAGGGCAAGCAGATTTTCCTTTATGGCAGGCGCAAGCGAAGACGCATGAATGTTGAAGCGCAACTGCACGGCGCTCGACACCTTGTTCACATTCTGGCCACCCGGTCCCTGGGCGCGAATGGCAGTGAACTCGATTTCATCCAGAGGAACGATCAGGGTCATAAGGTTTTATGCTGTCCGGGTGCGCCAAAAATTCAGGTAGATGCCAGCCGGTCTGCAGCGCGCGATAACAGGAATGCTGCCACAAAAAGAACGGCAACCACACATAGTTGAGTAGCCAGCATCCCGGGAGCTGGCGCAACCATATCACCATACATCCTGTCGCCGGGACTAACGCGCCCCATGACCAGCATATAGGTCACAACAAGCAGTTGCGTAAAAAACAGTATCGCCGGTATCGCAATCAGCATACTCACGACCCTGCACAGGACAGACAACAGTTTATTCATGACTTCTGTACAGTACCTTGGCGGGGCTCTTCGCCAGCCTCAAAAGAGTGGGTGCGCCATGCCATGCCCTCAGGCAAGGAATGGCTGTGATTTGGATTCTTATGTTCATTCCAGTCTAATCGCCGGCCTTTACGCATGACATCGGTGTTGCGGGCATCACGGAATGGTCAATACCTATTATGATGCGTGGAGTGAGATGTCAGGTATGTGTGGACAGGGCGCTCAGTACCAACTGGGCGACTTCCGGCGGCAACTTGCCGGACTGCTCCGTGAAGTGTTCTTTTATATAAACAAAATCAGGGCTGCCATCACTTACAAGAATCGGGGATTCCTTGTGTTTCAGTCCGGTATCCTCGCCAGCATGTATGGCCGAGTGAACAAGTTCGCCGCCCTGGTGCCATGTGATGGCCTTTTCATGACGACCCTTGTCGTAGCAAAGCTGGAAGCCGATGGGCTTCATGTGCTCATCATGCCAGATGATCAGGTCCATGGCGGGTGACATGAACCATCTGCGTATGGGCTCTCCATGAATCTGGCGTGCATCTTTGAGTTCAACGAGCATGGTCAGGGCACCGGGCATGGGTCAATGGCGCGTCGCAAGGCATTCGGCCTGAATGACGTTGTGGGTCTCAGTTCGTCATCTGGTCAAGCATGCCCAGATACGCAGAGCCATAAGGCGATAGCAGGTAAACCAGTGCGGCAGTATTCATGAGCATCGTAAGCCAGAAAACAACGCGAAACGATGTTTTACGCGACTTGTGACGAAGAAGTTGCTGCGCAAACATCGCGCCCGGCCATCCGCCGAGAAGTGACAGGGCATGGAGCGTGTTCTCGGGTGTGCGCTGATCTCCCTTCCTGGCGGCAGACTTGTCCATGGCATACATGCCCAGAGACAAGATGCTCATGCCCAGATACAACCACAGAATGGCAACGGGAATCCGCGCCTGCACTACAAGGGCAGCAACAAATGCAAGAAACAGGCTGCCGGCAATGAACGCGGTTACGGCAGGGTCAGGAGAAAACCGGCTGCCAGCCAGCCTGACGTTTTCGGCCCTGCTTCGGCCCTGGGCATCAGTAACGATTTCATAGCTTACATCCACGCCGGTTTCCGGGCGCCTGCTACCGCGCGGCAATGCCTTGATATGAACGAAGACCTGATTGCCACCCGAGCCGGGTGCAATGAAGCCAAATCCCTTTTCATCGTTCCATCTTGCTATTTTTCCGCGCGCACGCATGAATATTCTCATGATGGCAGGCTCAGGATGTCCATCAGGGCGTCGTGCCTGCTTATCTTGTTTAAAGTATTGTCCGGCAATGCGCCGGGTAATTCAGGGCAGCGGCCCGAGCCGGGACAGCCATGATTCCCTTGCCTTGCAGGCCGCCGAGATCAGGTCGTAACCAGCAAGAAAAAGAGCAGAGCCGCCAGCAATCCTGGCGACGGCCGACGTATCAGCATAAAAAATCGGGTAGAGCCCGACTCCAGTCAGGAGCAAGCCGAATGCGGCTGTCAGTAGCCTGTACATTCGGCCTGTGTAGAAGGGCTGGCTGGCACGCTGATCCGTCATGACATGGCCTGATAAAAAGCAAGAGACTCGCATGGCGATGCCCCGGTAAGCGAAGGCTACTTCTCTGACGAAGAGGCACCTGCCGATTCACGTTTATACTCTTGATAGCTTTTCTGGTTAACACGGGCCATGCAGTCTTCATAGGCGCCCTGGGGCAAGCCCTGGCACTTCAGCTCTGCATTGAGCCTGGCGCTTTCATACCATGCCTGGGTGCTGCAGCCCGCAACGCATAACGCCACTGACAGTGCCCATATCATCGTGCGGATCAAGAGGTGCTCCCTTTGTGTCAATGCTGCGAATTGCGGGTGGTGTGCGTGCCGATGCCACGTACCTTTGCCGCAAGCAGCGGTGCAAGAAGCATGAATATCATCCCGATAACCATGAGCCGGCCCTCCGCAATATTGTAGTCATGCAGAATCCTGCTCAAGGGGTATCCAAGCGCGTAGCCGAGGCCTACCTCGAATGCCGCCATCAGAATCATCCAGACCGCCCCAACCGTGAGCAGCTCGGGTGTTGATCTCGCACCAATCCAGCGGATGGATGCACAAGCAATAACAAAAATGATGAGGCACCCAACGAACATGCCCGCCTGATGCGCCGGCAATTCACCGATTACCGGCAATACAAACAGTCTTCTGATAATGCCATGGACAGACTCGGCAACCACAATGGCCAGCCACACAAGAAGTGCCCGTCGCCAATTCATCAGGATATCCTCATTTTGCCGGCCCATTCCGTGCCCTGCAGGCAGCAATCTGGTCGGCGCATCGGTGCAGGCTTACTCCCGGATTTCGGGCTCAACCAGCATTGCCAGCTGTGTCAGCGATTCCTGCCATCCGAGATAACACATCTCTACGGGGATTACGTCCGGAATGCCTTCCTGCACGATGTTCAGGTCTGTGCCGCCGGTAACCGGCTCAAGCCTGACGGTAACCTGCAGTACGCCAGCCAGAGCGGGGTCATCAAACACGTCGGTGTAGCGAAGCAGCTCGCCCGGGACCAGCTCCAGGTATTCGCCGCCAANNAGCTTCTTCCAGACCGCCGACTGGATGCGCAACACGCCGTGATTCAGTCGGGAATGGCCGGCTCCACCAGTTGTGCCAACTGCGCCAGCGACTCTTGCCAGCCCAGATGGCACATCTCCACCGGGATGGCTTGCGGGATGCCCGACTGCACGATGCTCAGCTCGGTGCCACACAACACCGGGCGCAAGCTGACGGTCACCTCCAGCGTGCCCGGCAGGTTGGGGTCGTCGAAGCGGTCTGAGTAACGCAGCTTCTCGTTCGGCACCAGCTCCAGGTATTCGCCGCCAAACGAATGGCTTTGCTGGCTGGAGAAGTTGGTGAATGACATCCGGAATTTTCCACCAACACGGGGCTCCATGTGGTGAACCGTGCAGGTAAACCCGAAAGGTGCAATCCACTTGGCCATCGCATCCGGCGTGGTAAACGCCCGATACACCCGCTCTGGCGGTGCTTTCAGTACCCGATGAAGACGGACCGTTCCTGTCATGATGACGCTCTCCCTTTAACCTGAACAAATTATTGGTCGTTTTTGTGTGAATTAAAAGTCCAGTGCCTCAACAGGGTAGTGATCAAAAACGGGAGCCTGGCTGCGTCAGGAATGCGGTTTCCTCGGGGGTGGATTCCCGGCCAAGAATCCCGTTGCGATGCGGGTAGCGCCCAAAGCGGTCAATGATGGCCTTGTGTTCTAGTTCGAATTTATGATTAACCGCCGAAGCATGTTCACGGTACAGGCGCTCAGCCTCGACATGTATCAGTCTGGATTCGCTGTGCATGTACGGCAACAACAAGAATACCCGCTCCGTTTCAGACAGTTGCTCATGAAAACCTGCCGCAACAGCTTCCTGAGCCAGCACCAGTGCCATGGCGTCTTGTGAGAACGCAGCCGGAGTGTTGCGGTGAATATTTCTTGAAAACTGATCAAGAACAATAATTTCGGCAAGCCGTCCCTTGGCCCTGGTGCGCCAGGAATACAGCTCACCTTGTGATGCGCTGGCCAGAAGCGAGCCAAAGCGTTGTCTGATCCTGTCATCAAAGGCCGCGTCAGATCTCCACCATAGCGTGGGTTCGGTTTCTTCAAACCAGAATGCAAGAACATCGTTGTGCATGACGACACTCATTTCGCCAAACCACCTTTTTTATTTTTCGCCAGGCACCGGCATGGTGCCAAGAGTTGCCGTGGGAATGGAGTCGGTATTCGTAATCACCTGACGCTGCGGCAGATAGTGGAGCAGGAGATCTGTTTCCTTCTTGACCACGCTGTAGCACTCGCAACTCAGCGATTCAAGTTTTGGTCTGTCCAGCACCTTGATCAGTCCGCGCTTGTATGAAATCACACCCAGTCGCTGCAATTCCAGTGCGGCCTGGGTGACACCTTCACGACGAACACCCAGCATGTTGCTGATGAATTCCTGTGTCATCGTCAAATGATTGTGTGACAGCCTGTCCATGGAGAGCAAAAGCCAGCGACAGAGCTGCTGCTCGATCGAATGGTGCCGGTTGCAAACAGCTGTCTGCGATATTTGCGTAATTACGGCCTGCGTGTAGCGCAGCATCAGCATCAGCAACTGGCCGTGACGATTGAATTCCGCATTCACCCGTCGCTTGGGCAGACGATATGCATAGCCGGCGCTTTGTACCAGTGACCGGTTCGGTGTGCTCTCCTTGCCCATCAGCAAGCTCATGCCCAGCAATCCCTCGTTGCCTACCACCAGAATTGCGGTCGTGGCGCCACTTTCAAGCACGTATTGCAGCGAGACGATGGAGTCGGTGGGAAAATAGACGTGGCGCATGGGATGCTGCGACTCATACAGGAGTGCGCGCAGCGGTAGCTGCACCAGTTCCAGATACGGGAACAAACGGCTTTGAACCTCGGGCGACAATGCAGCCAGAAGATGATTCTGCTGTGGATTTTGTTTGGAAGACATAGTGGCGCTCTTCAAGCCGGGTTGCTAGAGGGTTCTGTTCAAAACCGTTAGAGCGCATGTTGTGTCACGCCGTCCGGGCGCTCACTACTCGGGCCTCCGTGCTCAGTGGCCAAAAAAATTTGTATAAAGCGGTATGCCGACAAGCACGTTGAATGGAAACGTAATCGCCAGTGACAGTGTAATGGACAGGTGATGCCTCGCCTCTGGTATCGCCATGCGCATGGCAGCCGGAACCGCAATGTAGGAAGCACTGGCACCCAAGGTAGCCACCATCGTTACTCCGCCGGGCGACAGGCCGGCAAGCGTACCCGCAAGTGCACCCATGGCGGCGCCCGCCAACGGCATAAGCGTACCGAATGCCAGCAGGAACAGGCCGAGTTCGCGCAGATCCTTAAGGCGCGATGCGGCGATGAACCCCATCTCCACCAGGAACAGTGCCAGCAAACCCTTGAAGAGATCAACAAACACCGGAGCAATGGGCTCCACCCCGGACGGGCCGGCCAGAGCGCCAATCAGCAGGCCTCCACCCATCAGCAAGATTCCCTTGTTCAGGAATACCTCATGAGCCAGGCTGCCACCGCCAGTCCGGCCCACACCCGCGCGCCTGGCCAGCCAGATGCCAACACCAATCGCAGGCATTTCCAGCAACACTACAAAAACAGGTAAATAAGCTTCATAGGAGATGCCAAGACTATCCAGATGGGCAATACCAACTGCAAAGGTGGCCACACTGACCGATCCGTAATGGGCGGCAATGCTGGCAGAGTCAGTCGCAGGCAGACGACCAACCCTCCGCAGAACCGGGTAGCACAGGAGTGGCAATAACAATCCCATGGCGACGACAGGGATTGCCTGCAGCATCACGTCCCCGATCGGAAACCGCGCCAGTTCCACGCCACCCTTCAGGCCCAGCGCAAGCAGCAGATACAGGCTCAGGCTCTCGTAGAGGCCGGTCGGCAATCTCAGATCGGTGCGTACCAGCCCGGCAAACGCGCCGAGGCCAAAGAAAAGAATGATGACATCAATATCCACGTAATCTTCCTCGGGAGCACTCGGTCGTTCAGCGCTCAGGTGGCTGATGATGAGACCAGGATCGCCACGGCAAGGTTTTCACGGCAGGGGTATGGAGCTGTAAGCGGGCTCTTCCAGTCCCTGCCCATGATATGGGCTTTTGCCCAAGGAATGGATATGTCCGAACAAAAGAAAACGGAGACGTCTGACAGGATGAGGGCAGCCCCATCATCCATTCCAGCTTGCACGGCCGAAACTTTGCTGGAGTGCGTTAACAGCCCTGTTTAACCGGCAATAAGTCCACCAGAACCGAAAATAATGAGCAGGCGCCACAAAATGACAGGCAAGCCTGCCTCAGAGGAGCGACCCCCCTCCTGGCTGCGCATGAACCTGGTTGGAGCAGTGATCAGCTTGCCACCGTATGTTCTCCCGGTCACCTTGTGCTCATATTCAACCATTCGGCTGTGATTGGTTCGGGTATGTATCGCGGATGCTGTTGTGGCGGGAATGCTGATGGTAGACAGACATCAATCCTGCAGCGATGGGTTGGTCGCATGCACTCGCAGACAGAAAGCGATGACCGCCGTACCAAGTACGTCACCTGTTGAAGCAGCCAGAAACAACGATCATGCATCAGTGAAAAAACCGAATATGCACGCCGTGACAATACCGGTCGCGAAAGTAAATCATACGGTTTGTCTTTATTAGACGGTGTCATCATCGTTGCCGACACCCAAACCGCTATGGCAGATGCAGCAATGGATAAGTGCACAATAATGTCGAGAAGTCGCTGGATTGATCTGTTGTAGCAGAGACAGGAAACATATCCCCGGATGGCAAAGGCTTGGCTCAACGCAGGAGAGACCAAAGAGCGCGACGGAAAATGCCAGATGCCAATCGCGGCAGGAAGAACCAGTGGCCAGCGCAGTAAGTGCACGATTACCTCAGGCGAATGCCATTCAGA
The DNA here is from genome assembly GCA_003543245.1 of Moraxellaceae bacterium. Lineage (GTDB taxonomy): Bacteria > Pseudomonadota > Gammaproteobacteria > Pseudomonadales > Moraxellaceae > UBA2031. The sequence goes on from DPJB01000008.1 coordinate 34,967, forward strand.
CAACGGAGCTGGGGCTGGGTGGTCAGGACTCGGTTGCGCTGAATTGTATCTATACCAAAGAAGCCACTCCTGAGTCCGGAAAAAATTGCCCATCGCGCGACCGCACTGGATGCAAGGCTCAAGCAGTCCGGGATTTTTTCAATGCCGTTTTGGCGACATCATTTGATGTCGGATGGAATGCTGACTGTATTTTGCATGCCTCCATCATGCAATGATGTGCTTAAGTGTCACCGTTGCAATTATAAAACAGCAGGATGCAAAGGGTCATTTTCGTGCCATGGGTTGGGGTTGGGGGGCTAGTCCGAGCAATTTTCACGGTTGTGAGCATTGCCCCCTGACTTTGTGATGTTATCCCGGATTATCGGTGCAAAGATAAGGATTGGCGGCGCGTGCCCAGTTGACAGTTATGGCAACCGCTGCGTCGCCCGGCGACGGTACTGGTGTAGAGGGCGTGTCAAAGCGGTCGATGAGGCAGCGTAGCATCATGACCGCTCCGGGACACCGCGGCAGTGCGGGTGAGGTTGCGTCAGTTGAGACAGACCGAGTACGCGGTCAGCACGGAAGCACTCTCAGGTCCGCTGGATTGCCCGAGCGCTTCCCAGCCCGAGGTGCCAAGTGGGTAGATTGCCGTCAGCAGGTTGCCCCAGCCGGCCCCCCAGTTGTCGTTCGCGCCGCCGCCGGTGAGCGTGCAGTTCACGCCTGGCAATACATTGTTGTAGCCGTTGGCGAGCGCAATCGGATTGTTGAGCGATGCCGACGGCTTGCCGGCGTTCACGTTGCTCGTGGGCATGTTGACGCCAGCGACGGCCGGCTTGATGCCGATGGCCCATGCGGTGATGTTGGCCGGGTCGTTGATGCTCTGGTCCTTGCTCTGCGCAGACCAGCCGTTGTAGGCGCTGCCGGCACTCACCCAGGGAATGGACGAGTAAAGGAAGCTGCCGTTGCCACCCGGGGTTGCCGGGATTGCCCGTGCGCCACCACCAGTGAGCACGTAGCCAGTACCCAGTGCGACCGTGACCGACGGATGTGCTGATGGCGTGACGGTTGACTGCTGGAATGCCTTCACGCTCCAGCAGTTGTTGGGGTCATACACTGCAATGACATACGTCGTGAGCCGGGCGCGTGTGCCCGTGCCTTGATGCTTGCTGTCACCGTACCAGCCGATCGGGACGTCGGGAGCGTCGGAATCAAAATCCGGGTAGGAACCGGTCAGAAAAGCGCTGCCCTGCAGCGTCTGGACGATCGCTCCGCCGCTGAGCACCTTGTAGCCGTTTGGTGGATATACCGTGGAAGACGGATCCGGTGCTGCGCTGGTGGGCGAGGTGCTACCGAAGATGCTCACCTTGTAGTCAGAGAAATTTGGTGAGCAGGCGTCCTGTGTGCTGGCGGCCCTGGTCGGCGCAGCCGCGAAAGCAGCCAGCAGTGCGACAGACATGAAGGCCGCGCGGCGGCCAGGGAGATGTCCGGAGCATGAAGTGAACAATGGCATCGTGAAAAACCTCTTGTTTGGTGATGGGCGGAAACTGGCTTTTCTATAGGCGAACGGACATGGAGCCCGGTCTGCGACCCGTGAGACCCGTCGCGCCTGCAGCGAATTTTGTGCGTAGCCGGACAAATGGCGGCTTGCCTTACCTGTAAGGTAGCGTGCGAAGGTCTTCTGGGCCGGCAACAAGACTGGATTGATTGAGGTGTTCACCGACGCCGGATGACTCGCATATCGCACAATTATCATATCTGTGGTTGTATCGATATACAGCACCCGACAATGTCACCTGCTTGCCATGAGCGCCCCATTTCCAATGTTGGTAATCCACCACGTATTCCGATAGCTCCAGCTCTGTAACTGCATATAGCCGGTTTTTACGGATTGCTCTCGATGTCCTTCTTTCCGAATATCCGTAACTTCTTCCGTCATCGAACCTAATGATACGACTTGCCGACGGCGGAGCACCAACCATTCAGGCAAGCATAGCTGGATCACAGGCCTTGGTCGCTGGCCGCGGCCCAGCCTGAAAGGTGCAAGGCTGTAATGACCCAGCACTTCCTGTACAGGTCAGGCCGCTAATGCATATGCCTCGCGGGTGTCTTCATGCCGAGGGCCTGGTGGGGCCGCCGGGTGTTATAGAGCCGGATCCAGTCGCCAATGACGCGCATGGCAAGCATGTCGGCCATTCAACATAACCCCGGCATCAAGGCGTTCTATCAGCGCCTCGTGGCAGCAGGCAAGCACAAGAAGGTCGCGCTGGTTGCCTGCATGTGCACGATGATGTGCGTGCTTAATGCGATGCTGCGGGAAGGGAAAAGCTGGGATGAAAAATATGTTCAAAATCCAGCTTGACGATCACAGTCGCTTGTTAGATGAATATTCCGAATTTCTAGGGCTAATCAACGAAGAAAACCATTCCTAGTGCTCCAATTGAAACAACGGCGCCATTCACAGTTGTATAGGATGCGATACCAAGTGATTTATATCTTGCTGCAAAAGCAGTGAGTTGGCCAACACCCAAAACACCTTCAAGCTGGCTTCGCTCGGAGATTGATTGAGTAATTTTCTCTCTATGCTTGTCTGCTGATGGATTTAATAGGAATGACAGTGTTAAGAATGCAATAGCGACAATTATGTAAGCTGGTTTTGGTTTACGCATGTGAGCTTTCCATATGTATCTAACGTTGGAACTAAGCGACACAGTGTCAGGCCAAAGGCATGATGCTGTGTCCGACCTGAGCGAGCTATTAGCCATGTATCTGTTTTGACCAAGGACTGTAATGCGCATATTATGTGCGCATTACAGTCAACATGGAGCCACGATCATGCTACCGCTATATGACAGCCAGGCCCCTAAAAAAGCAACAAACCTTAGTATAAACAGTGACTTACTTGGCAGGGCCAAAGAGCTGGACATTAACCTCTCTGCTGCCCTGGAGCAAGCGCTCACTCAGCTTCTGAAGCAGCGCCAACAAGAGCAGTGGCTCGCCCAGAACCGCGACGCCATAGCCGCATACAACCAGGAGGTTGAGAAGCACGGCACCTTTGGTGATGCACTCAGGAGCTTCTGATGCCGCAATTCACGGTTTATAAAAACAAGAACCCGGCTACCAAATCTCGAATTCCTTACCTCCTGGACGTGCAGAGTAACTTACTTGGTGAGTTGGACACGCGAGTGGTGATTCCGCTTTACGCTAGCGCAGCCTTAAAGGGGAAGATGTTAACAACGCTCACACCAACTTTTGAGATTGAGGGTAAGGAGTATGTGCTCATGACGCCACAGCTTGCCGGTATTTCCAAAAAAGAGCTGGGCTCAGAGGTGACAGAGTTTGCTAGCTACCGAGACGGCATAATTTCTGCGCTAGATTTCCTTATTACGGGAATTTAACGGCTAACGTTGGAGTTAAGGCGGCTTTGGCGCAGCCAAAGACGTCCCACTCGAATGACTTGTTATGCAAAGCCCTTTTACTTGCCCAGGACATGCAAAAATTTAACACCGCTTGCTACGATGGCCAACGACAGAAATAGCGAAATGTTCAGCTCCTTGTGATCATCTCCCCGCGAGAAGCTATGCATGACTCAAGGTGCCCGCTGCAGTACAAGCTCAATTTTGGTCAACTTGGAATTAATATCGATTTCACGGTAAATACCTAACACAAAGGCAGGATCTTTAATATTCCAGAACAGGCAGGTATTGACGCCGCTTGTGTTAAACAACCGGGAGTTGGGCCAGCCAGATCTTAAACAACCTGTATTGCTCTGATTATTTTGCAAAACAAACTCAATAACGTTGTATTTGCTTTCACACGACTGGCTTGAGAAGGCATATTGCGCTGTTCCAGGAGGGAACTTTTCAAACCTGAATGGCCCCGTATAGCCCTCTGATGTCACATTTGCACAGTTATAAGCGGGCGCATAGGCTATCCCTTCGGATGCGGGACCATTTAGGGAATACGTGCCGCCCGTTGTATTGCGCATGGACAATACGAAATTTGCAGGCTCAAGCCCAACTTCTGATGCCACCGAAATTCCTGAAAAAATACTTGCTACCGTGAGCGGAACAACCCGCTTTAGAATCCAGAGCCTGACGATTTGAGTCATATCGATTTTCCTTTTATCTGACTTTCGTTAGTACAAGTTTAACCTGCGTTAAACAGTGGGACTACAAGTATAGGAAGCATAACGTTGGAATTCAGGGCGACCGGTGGCAGGCGCAGCCTGACACTGGGTCGGCCCTGGAATGAGTTGTTAGCTGCTTAGCACCCATGCTCTTGGGTTATTCTCAAAGCCGAGCTTTGGATAGTACTCATTGGCTTTGGGTGCGGACAGCAGCACGACTTTGCATTCAGGCCAGAGTTTGGCTTGCGTTTCTTTAATCAATTGCTGGCCAATACCCTGGCGCTGGTAAGAGGAATCTACCGCAAGATCGGAAAGATACGCGACATAAGCAAAATCTGTAAGGCTTCTGGCTATGCCAACGAGACTTCCTTGGTGCCACGCCGTGATGATGAGATTGGAATGCTTGAGCATTTGCTCAAAGACTTCAGGACGATGAACAGGCCTTCTTTCTCCCAAAGTGGAGCGATTGTAGAGGGCAATCACTTCCTCTACTGAAGGCGAGGCATCATCTCTGTACGTGATATTCAACTGTGATCCCTCACAAGCAGCTAACGTTGGAGCTAAGCGGCGCNNGTCCGACTTGAGCGAGTTGTTAGCTTAACCAAAGGCCTTAGTTAATGCAGTTTTAAGCATAGGCTTGGCTTCATTGCGCAATAGCCCGCCATGTGCAGCAACCAAGTGATTAAAATCTAGCTTGAGAAGACGCTCAAATTCAGGTTTCAAGCTGGTACCTTTTGGGGTGACGCGCTTAAGCCATGGCCCACCAACAAGCAAAGTTAATCTAAATCCCATGAGCCATAGTACAAACTTAGTAAAGGCTGATGTATAGCTCCAATCTTCCCAGAATTGGATGCTATCAGTGGTTATGAGCAGCTTATGCTCATTAAGAAGAAGTGCAGCCTCTGGAAATTTAGCAGACTCGAAGATGAAGAATTCCGCCTGGGAAATGGGCGGATTAATAGCTGCGGTGAACTCATTTGTAGGAAGAGGCTCTTTGTATGTGCCTTGGCCGGGCTGGCACCAGAATTCAGCTTTATATCTATCCACATAGAACCGATCATCTAGGCCATGGAAATCTCCAAGGCGGATAACATGGCGCACTGTTCCCAAGGCGTCTAGCTTCTTCAGCTCCTCTTCATTCATTCGGATGGGATTTATAAGCGTTAAATCACTGCCTTCCTTGATGAAGATCATGTTGCGGTTCATGCGCATGCCTGGCCCGATTTTAATGCTGCCATGAACCAAATATACATTGTCGAAGATTTGAGTAATTGGGTCATGAGGAAATGCGGCTGGGTACACTCTATTCTCCTTGTGGGCCAGTTCTGTGATGAAAGCTAACGTTGGAGCTAAGGGGCCCG
>DPJB01000013.1 GCA_003543245.1 Moraxellaceae bacterium
TCTACGAGGGCTTTGCCCCGCATCGCGTGCCGGTGATGGTGGAGTGCCTGACCGACAACGTGAACCGCGCCGCGTCCGACATGCGTGTGTTGTTCCGCAAGGGCCAACTGGGCACGTCCGGCTCGGTGGCCTGGGACTTCGACCACGTGGGCATCATCGAAGCCGAGGCGGCCACGGCCGGTGCCGACGCCGAGTTGGCCGCCATCGAGGCGGGTGCGCAAGATGTGGAACCGGGCGATGAAGACGGCACCATGCTGTTCTGGACCGACCCCACGGATCTGGACCTGGTCAGCCGTGCGCTGCCGGCCCAGGGCTTTCGGGTGCTGACGGCCAAGCTGGGCTACCGGCCCAAGAACCCGGTCGATGCCGCCAGCCTGAGCGCCGAGGCCCTGGAAGAGGTCGAAGCCTTCCTGGCCGCGCTCGATGACAACGAGGACGTGCAGAACGTCTTCGCCGGCCTGAATGCTTGACCTCGACGCCCCGGCGGCGGCGCTCATCCTCGTCATCAATGTGTGCGCCAGCCTGTTCGGGCTGTATCGCTCGCCCCAGATGATCGAGCGCCACCTGTTTCGCCCTTATTGGTTCTTCAGGCAGCGCCAGTACGTGACGGTGGTCAGCAGCGGGTTTTTGCACGCCGATGTGCCGCACCTGCTGTTCAACATGTTCACGCTGTGGGCCTTTGCGTTTCCGCTGGAGCCCGTGATGGGCACGGCGAGCTTCGTGGCGCTGTATGCCTTCGGCTTGCTCGTCAGTGGCGCGGGCACCTATGTCCAACACCGAAACGACCCCGGCTATCGTTGCCTGGGAGCCTCGGGTGCGGTGCTGGCGGTGCTGTTTGCGTCCATCGTGTACTTCCCCACCGCCTCGCTCTTCATCATGCCCATCCCGGTGCCAATTCCGGCGCCGCTGTTCGCGGTGGGCTACATCGCCTACAGCTGGTACGCCTCGAAGCAAAACCGGGGGCGCATCAACCATGACGCCCACCTGGCGGGCGCCGTGGCCGGGCTCGTGTTCGTGGCACTCACCGAACCCGGCTTGTTCGGGTCGGCGTGGGAGCGCTTCGCGGGTTAAGCCGCCAAGAACGTGATCACGCCCTGTGCCGCATGGCGTCCAGTGGCCATGGAGGCTGTCAGCAGATAGCCTCCGGTGGGCGCTTCCCAGTCCAGCATCTCGCCAGCGCAGAACACGCCGGGCAGGCTGTTGAGCATCAGTTGCGCGTTCATGCCCTCGAAGCGCACGCCGCCGGCGGTGCTGATGGCCTCGTCCATCGGGCGGGGTGCCTTCAGGGTGATCGGCAGGGCTTTGAGGGCCTGCGCCAGTTGAGCTGGGTCCGTCAGTTGCGCCGGGCTCAGCACCTCGTGTAGCAAGGCCATCTTCAGGCCCTGAATGCCCAGGCGGCTTTTCAGATGGGTCGAGAGGCTGCGTGGTCCGCGGGCGCGCGAGGTCTCGGCCAGCACCTGCTCGGGCGAGTGCGAGGGCAGCAGGTCCAGGTAGACCGTGGCATGGCCGTTCGCCGCAATCTGGTCACGGATGGCGGCGGAGAACGCATAGATCAGGCTGCCTTCCACCCCCGTGTCGGTCAGCACGAACTCGCCTTGCTGGCGGTGGATGTGGCCGTTCGGGTCGGTGAACTGCAGCGCCACGGGCTTGATGGGTTGCCCGGCAAACTTCTGGCGCAGGAAATCGCTCCAACCCGTGCGGTCTGGGCCGGTAGCGGCCACATCAAAGCCGCAATTGGCTGCTTGCAAGGGCGCCACGTCCACCCCCCGCGCCTGCAGCCAAGGCCACCAGGCGCCGTCCGATCCCAGCCTTGACCAGCTGCCGCCGCCCAGTGCCAGCATCGTGGCCCGAGGGGTCACGGTCAGCTCGCCACTTGGCGTGTGGAAGCGCATTGCCCCCGCCTCATCCCAACCCAGCCAGCGGTGGCGCATGTGAAAACGCACCCCGGCTTCACGCAGGCGATGCAACCATGCGCGCAGAATCGGCGCGGCCTTCATGTCGGTCGGAAAGACCCGTTGGGATGTCCCGACGAAGGTGCTGATGCCCAGGCCTTGCGCCCAGGCGCGCAGCGCGTCGGGCGTGAAAGCGTCGATCAGGGGGGCAAGCTGGGCCTCGCGCACGGCATAACGGCTGACAAAGCGCGGCAATGCCTCGGCGTGCGTCAGGTTCAGGCCACCGCGGCCTGCCAGCAGAAACTTGCGGCCTACCGAGGGCATGCTGTCGTACAGGTCGACCTGGATGCCATGCGAGGACAGGACTTCGGCGGCCATCAGGCCGGCCGGGCCGCCGCCGACGATGGCGACGACCGGGTGAACGGCGTTGCCGTCACCAGAAAGGGTAGAAGAGCTCAAGGGTCAGAAACGGAAGCCGGGAGGCGCGGTGCCGCCTGGGCTGGCGGGCGCGGGTTCGGGAGATGACGTGGGGGCCGGATCGGCCGCTGGGGCCAACTGCGGTGGGTTGGCGGTGGGCGCCAGAGGCGTCGCAGCCGGATGGCGATAGGTGGGCGGCAGGGCCGACTGGCTGGGGTAGCCGGCAGCGTCGAGGTAAGACGTCCACTCACCTTGTTCATAGCCCGCGATCTGCTTGCTGCCAATGCGCACCACCGGGACCTGGTTGGTGCCCTCGCGGCTTTGCAGGACGCGGGCGTCGTCAGAGGTGGTCACCGTTTTCTCGGTGAAGGGCACGCCGCGCCCCTTGAGCAGGGTCCGGCCCGCGTCGCATGCAGCACAGGCCGAGCTGGTGTACAAGGTGACCGGGTAGCGTGCCACCACGTTGCGCAAGGCATAGGGCAGCGCCGCATTGTCAGCGACAGCGCCTGAAGGTTTGACCGCCTTGACAGGTCGGTCCACCGGTGGTCGGTCGGTGTAGGTGATGCGGCCATCGGGGCCGACCACCTTGTACTGCGCCAAAGCAGGCGACGAGACGCCTGCACAGAGCAATCCGCTGACCAATGCACTCACCACAACGCGGTTCATCTTCAACTCCCTCAGCCCCTTGGGGTGCTCAACTCATGCCTTGGTGACGCAGCAAGGCGTCGATGCGCGGTTCGCGGCCCCGGAAGGCCTTGAAGTTCTCCATGGCCGAACGGCTGCCGCCCGCTTCGAGGATGGTTTCCCGATAGCGACGACCGACTTCGGGGCTCAGCACCCCGGATTCGGCGGTCGCGGCTTCCTCGAAAGCGGCGTACGCATCCGCAGAGAGTACCTCAGCCCACTTGTAGCTGTAATAGCCTGCCGCGTAGCCGCCGGCAAAGATGTGTGAAAAGCTGTGCTGAAAGCGGTTGAAAGCGGGCGGGATGTTGACGGCCACTTCGGCGCGCACCTCGTCGACCACCTTCTGAACGTTCGCGTCCGACTCGGGTTCGGCGTGCAGGCGCATGTCGAACAGCGAGAACTCGATCTGGCGCAGGGTCTGCATGCCACTCTGGAAGTTCTTGGCTGCGACCATCTTGTCGAACAGGGCGCGAGGCAGGTGCGCGCCGGTATCGACATGGCTGGTGAGTTGATGAACCACATCCCACTCCCAGCAGAAGTTCTCCATGAACTGGCTGGGCAATTCGACCGCATCCCATTCCACACCGCTGATGCCGGACACGCCGATGTCGTTCACCTGGGTCAGCATGTGGTGCAGGCCGTGGCCGAACTCATGAAACAGGGTGGTGACGTCGTCGTGGGTGAGCAGGGCAGGCTTGTCGCCCACGCCCTTGGCGAAGTTGCACACGAGGTGCGCCACCGGCGTCTGAGTGCCCTGGGTGTCCGGGCGCGTCCAGCGACCGCGCACATCGTCCATCCAGGCGCCGGGGCGCTTGCCGACGCGGGCGTAGGGGTCGAGGTAGAACTGGCCGATCAGCTGGCCAGCCCGCTCAATGCGAAAGAAGCGCACCGATTCATGCCAGACGGGGGCGCTGTCGGGCTGAATCTGCACTTCGAACAGCTTTTCGATCAGGCCGAACAGGCCCTTGAGCACGGTGGGCTCGGTGAAGTACTGTTTGACTTCCTGATCGCTGAAGGCGTAGCGGGCTTCCTTGAGCTTCTCGCTCACGTAGGCCACGTCCCAGGCTTGCAGATCGGGCAAGTCGCACTCGTCGCGGGCAAAGTCGCGCAACTCTGCCATGTCCTTCTCGGCAAACGGACGGGCGCGCTGGGCCAGGTCACGCAGGAAATGCACGACTTGGTCTGGACTGTCGGCCATTTTGGGAACCAGCGACACCTCGGCATAGTTGGCNNGCGGCACGGGTGGCGTGCAGCACATCCTCGGGCACGCCCGCCAGTTCATCGGCCCGCACGTAGCAGCTGTAGGCATCGGTGGCGTCCATCACGTGTTCGGAGAAGGCCTGCGACTTGGCCGCGTGCTCTTCCTGGATGGCCGCAAAACGTGCCTTGGCTTCGCCTTGCAGCTCGGCGCCACCCAGCACAAAACCGCGCAGCGCCAGGTCGAGGGCGCGTTGCCGTGCCGGGCTCAGGCGGCGCTCGGGGTCGAGCCCCTTTTGGGCTTCGTTGAGGGCCTTGTACTTGGCGTACAGGCGCTCGTCGGAGCCCAGGCGGGTGTAGAACTCGGTGACGCGCGGCAGGTTTTCGTTGTACGCGGCGCGGATCTCGGGCGTGTCGGCCACGCTGTTGAGGTGGCCCACGGCGCCCCAGGCACGGCCCAGGCGCTCGGTGCTCACATCCAGCAGCAGGGACAGGGCATCGTAGTCCGGCGGCACGTCTGGGCCAGTGACCTTGGTCAGCGCGGCTTCGGCATCGGCCAGCAGCACGTCCAGGGCCGGCGTCACATGTTCGGGCTTGATCTGATCAAACAGGGGCAAGCCGGTGGTGTCAAGCAGTGGGTTGGTGCTCATGGGGGATCCGGAAGAAGCGCAAAAGTGTCCTGTGCGGTACATGGGGTGCCACCGAGGAAATGCAAGGCCGACGCCGTGGAGGGCGTCAACCCGTGGCCCATCAGCCTTGGGCGGCAGCGCGCTCGGCAGCTTCCATGGTGTTGACCAGCAACATGGTAATGGTCATCGGGCCGACCCCACCCGGCACGGGGGTGATGTAGCCCGCGACTTCCTTGCAGCCGTTGAAGTCCACGTCACCGCAGAGCTTGCCTTCGTCGTCGCGGTTCATGCCCACGTCGATCACCACGGCACCGGGCTTGAGCATGTCGGCGGTCAGCACATTGCGCTTGCCCACGGCGGCGATCACGATGTCGGCCTGACGCGTCATTGCGCCCAGATCGGCGGTGCCGCTGTGGGTGACGGTGACGGTGGCGTTGGCGGCCAGCAGCATCATGGCCATGGGCTTGCCGACGATGTTGGAGCGGCCAATCACCACGGCGTGCTTGCCGCGCAGGTCGGTCATGCCGATGGACTCGAGCATCTTCATGCAGCCGTAGGGCGTGCAGGCCTTGAAGCCGACCTCACCGACCATCAGGGCGCCGGCGCTGGCGACGTGGAAACCGTCCACGTCCTTGAGCGGCGAGATGGCTTCGATGACCTTGTGGTCGTCGATGTGCTTGGGCAGGGGAAGCTGCACCAGGATGCCGTGGATGCTCGGGTCGTTGTTCAGGGCTTCGACGCGGGCCAGCAGCTCAGCCTCGGTCATGGTGGCGTCGTACTTTTCCAGCACGGAATGCAAACCCGCCTCTTCGCAGGCCTTGACCTTGTTGCGAACGTAAACCTGGCTGGCAGGGTTCTCGCCTACCAGGACCACGGCCAAGCCGGGTTGAACGCCCTTGGCGGTGAGGGCGGCGGCGCGCTGGGCGACTTCGCCACGCAGTTGTTTGGACAGGGCGTTGCCGTCGATGAGTTGGGCTGTCATGGGCTGCTCCGGTAGGTGTGCAATCAAGGGGTCAATAGAAAAAGGCCGCCACAGCGGGTGGGCGGCCTTTCAGCGGGAGACGACCGTGTGGGCCGTGCTCCGATAGTTGGCTTACTTGGCAGCGGCTGCGTGGGCAGGGGCTGCATTGGCACCGAGGGCAATCTTCAGAAGGTCGGCCACGGTGTTGGCGTTGAGCTTCTCCATCACGTTGGCGCGGTGGGCTTCCACCGTCTTGATGCTGATACCCAGGTCGTCGGCAATCTGCTTGTTCAGGCGGCCGGCAACGATGCGTTCGAGCACCTGTGCCTCGCGGGTGGTCAGGCGCGACAGCAGGGCATCGCGGCTGGCGGCTTCTTGCGACTGCGAGAAGGCGGTCCGGGCTTCGTCCAGCATGCGCTCGACCAGGGCGACCAGGGCGTCTTCCTTGAAGGGCTTCTCGATGAAGTCCATCGCGCCCTTTTTCATGGTGTTCACAGCCATGGGCACGTCGCCGTGACCGGTGATGAACACGATGGGCAGAGGCGACTTGCGCTCGAGCAGCTTGTCTTGCAGCTCCAGGCCGCTCATGCCGTCCATGCGGATGTCGGCGATCAGACAGGCGACTTCTCGGGGGTCGAAACGGGCCAGGAAGGATTCAGCCGAATCGAAACAACGGACGCGGTAGTCCTTGCCTTCCAGCAGCCACTGCAACGAGTCGCGCACGGCCTCGTCATCGTCGACCACATACACAGTGCCTTTTTTCGGGATCAAGCTCATGGTTGTTCGGCAAGTAAATCGATTGGAAAAGGAAGACCTGTGTCGGCCTCGTCGCTGTTGTCGATCGGGAGTGTGAAGGTGAACCGACACCCCGTGACCATCTGCCCATTGTAGATGTTCTCTGCCTTGATGCGGCCATGGTGCGATTCGATGATCGATCGGCACAGGCTCAAGCCAATGCCCAGTCCCTCGGCCTTGGTGGAGTGGAAGGCCTCAAACAGGCGAGCCAGGATGTCTTCGCTCATGCCCGGGCCACCATCCGAAACCGAGAACTCGACCACTGGGCCTTGGTCGTCAATGTGACGTTGTTGTACGCGCAGATCGATGTGGCGACGCGATTGGGGCGTCTGCGACGAGTCGATGGCCTCGGCGGCGTTTTTGAGCAGATTGAGCAGCACCTGTTCGATCAGGATGGGGTCGGCCATGATCGTGGGCAGGCGGTTGGCCACCGTCGAGTTGAGGGTGACACGGCGACGCTTCATCTCGAACACGGCCAGCTCCAGCACGGCATCGATGATGTCGCGTACACGCGCAGGCTGGCGTTGCGGCTCGCTGCGTTTCACGAACTGGCGGATGCGGTGGATGATCTGGCCGGCGCGCTGGGCCTGGCGCGAGGTTTTTTCCAGGGCGCCCACGAGTTGCTCGTTGTCGATGTTGCCGGACTGCACGCGGCTGATCATGCCGCTGCAGTAGTTGGAGATGGCGGCCAGCGGCTGATTGAGTTCGTGCGCCACGGTGGACGCCATTTCACCCATGGTGATGAGGCGGCTGGTGAACTGCGCTTTCTCGGCCTGGCGGGCCGCAGCGTCTTCGGCCTGCTTGCGCGCGGTGATGTCGGTGGCAATGAGCATCTGGGCGAGATTGCCGTCGGTCCATTGCACATAGCGGGCCCGCACGTCGAACCACTTTTGCACGTTGTCCATGTAGACCTCGTGAGTGTCGCTGCCGGCGTCTGTCAACTTCTGAGTGGGCAAGCCTCCGAAGTGGTCCACCGCCTCATCGCCGTCGATGACCTCGTCCGGCATGACCTTGCCACCGGTGAGTTGGACGTGGGCTTCGGGGTTGCCGCCAAACCAGATCCGGTAGGATCGGTTGGCAAACAGCATCTCGCCACGCTGCACCGACATCACCGACACGGCGGCATCCAGCCCCTCCAGCACGGTAGTGAAGCGCTCGTGGGCGGCGGTGAGCTGGTCGCGCACGCGCTTGGCTTCGGTGATGTTGGTGACCGAGGTCATCCAGCCGGTCTGGTTGCCCTCGGCATCGATCAGGGGTGAGACGTACATGCGGGCGTCGAACTGGCTGCCGTCACGACGTTCCATGTTGAGCTCGACGCCCCCCATGGGGCTGCGGCCCATCAGCTCTTGCTGAAACATGCGGTGGAATTCTTCGAGGCGGTCGCGCGGCCAGTAGGGGTAGGGCGGGCGGGCGCCGATCAGTTCGTGTTCTGCAAAACCGGTCATGGCGCAGAAGGCCGGGTTGACGTAGGTGATGCGGCCTTCCAGGTCGATGGTGCGCATGCCGGTCAGCATGGAGTTTTCCATCGCGCGGCGGAAATTGGTCTCTTGCACCAGCGTTTTCTGGATCTCGGCACGACGGCGCATGTGGCGCAGGGTGCCGACCAGGGTCCAGACCGTGAGCAGAGACAGGGCGACCACCATCCAGAACAGGGTGCTGCCGACCAGGCTGGACGAAGTTTTGAACCCCATGCCACGCAAGAGCAGTCCGTTGCCGACGGGGGTGACGATGACGTCGTGGACGAAGCTGGGCTTGGCCGAGTGGGAGGTGACCGCACCTACCGAGCTGGTCAGCAGGTCGCCGTCTGCACGCACCAGACTCATGGCGTGGCGCTGCACCACCTCTTGCGGCACTTGATGGCGCATCAGGGCCTCGAGGGAATATTCGGCGACGATCGCGCCTACAAAGCCCTGCCGATCCACCATGGGCAGATGCAACTGGATGACCTTGCTGCCTGAAGCGTTGAGAAAGGGGCGTGAGTAGGCGGGCTGGTTGCGCTCCCGCGCCTGGGCGAGAGCCTGACGGGGCTCGGGTGTCGTGTGCAGGGGGGTGTACAGGTCAGCCTGGTTTTCCAGCGGATCGCGGTCAACCGGGTGTCCCGATTCCAGGGACAAGGTCAGGGTGGTGCGCGCGGCTTTGACCTTGGCGTCAGCCTGCAGCCACGACACGCTCAAAATTTCCGGACGCGGCCGAACGAAGTCGCTGGCCTGCAACATGAACTGCTCGACAGCGAGCGCCTTGAAATTGACGTCGCGAGCCAGCCGCTGCAAGTGCTCCTGGTTTTCGATGAGACGCAGGCGCAGCTGTTGCTGCACGACTTCGGTGTCTCGCTTGACCGATTCCTGCTCCCGCTCCAGTTCCTCATTGCGCAAATACCAGAAGGCCGCAATGATCACGACCAGGAAAAGCAGCACCGACACCAGAGGCCCCAGGGTCGCATAGCGGTCCTGCTGACTGGGGCTTTGCTTGCGCCACCAGCGCCAGAACAGGCGGTTGGGCGTGTCGGCCTGCGTTGGGCTGGAGGGTGAAGTCGGGACGTGATGGGGTGACGGAAATGCCATGGGGTGATTATCAGTCGGCGAAGCACGCCCATGGAGAGCGCACTTATCGCTTATATTTTCGGAAGTTTCGCAATGCCACCCTGTTGCGCAAACGATTCGTAGTGTCGGGGCTTTGCCGTTTACCCACGGACCGAAGCCCTGGTGACCACCCTTAAGTGAGTGGCTCACCGCTATCAACAATCTGGAGACTCAACCCATGTCTGCTCAAGATCCCATGGCGTCCGCCCCTCAGGACCAGGATCCCCAAGAAACCCGTGAGTGGCTGGACGCCCTGTCCGCCGTCATCGACTCCGAGGGCCGCGACCGCGCCCACCAACTCCTTGAAAATGTGCTCGACCATGCCCGCCAGGCAGGGATCGACATGCCGTTTTCAGCCAACACGGCTTACGTCAACACCATTCCGGTCGAGGACGAGGCCCGTTGTCCGGGCAACATCGAGATCGAAGAGCGCCTGCGCTCTTATATGCGCTGGAACGCCATGGCGATGGTGGTCAAGGCCAATCGCCACAACCCCGAAGATGGCGGCGACCTGGGTGGTCACATTGGCTCGTTCGCTTCGCTGGCCCACATGTTCGGTGCCGGCTTCAACCATTTCTGGCATGCCGAGAGCGAAGGCCACGGCGGCGATTGCATCTACTTCCAGGGTCACGTGTCGCCCGGCGTGTACGCCCGCGCTTACCTGGAAGGCCGCCTGACCGAGGAGCAGTTGCTCAATTTCCGTCAGGAAGTCGATGGAAAGGGGCTGTCGAGCTACCCCCACCCCAAGCTGATGCCGGCTTTCTGGCAGTTTCCGACCGTGTCGATGGGCCTGGGCCCGCTGATGGCNNCGGTGCGCGGCAACGGCAAGATCGTTCAGGAACTCGAAGGTGAGTTCCGCGGCTCGGGCTGGAACGTGATCAAGCTGCTGTGGGGCAGTGAATGGGATGCGCTGCTGGCCAAGGACAAGGACGGCATCATGCGCAAGATCATGATGGACATCCCGGATGGTGACTATCAGGCCATGAAGGCCAATGACGGTGCCTTTGTCCGCAAGCACTTCTTCGAACGCGATCCGCGTGTGGCCGAACTGGTCGCGAAGATGACCGACGAGCAGATCTTCGCGCTCAAGCGTGGGGGCCATGATCCGCAGAAGGTGTACGCCGCCTACCACCGCGCCGTGAACCACAAGGGCCAGCCGACNNAAGAACACCGTTCACCAGACCAAGAAGCTGACCGACGACGACATTCGCTACTTCCGCGATCGCTTCAACTTGCCGATTCCGGACAGCGAGCTGCCGAAGATCCCGTTCTTCAAGCCTTCGGAAGACTCGCCGGAGATGAAGTACCTGCACGAGCGCCGCAAGGCCTTGGGTGGCTACTTGCCACACCGCCGCGTGAAGGCGGATGAGCAGTTCACCATCCCGCCGCTGGACACGTTCAAAGCGGTGCTGGAGCCCACTGCCGAGGGCCGTGAGATTTCCACCACCCAGGCGTATGTGCGTTTCTTGACGCAGCTCCTGCGTGACCAGGCCATGGGCCCCCGCGTGGTGCCCATTCTGGTGGACGAGGCGCGTACCTTCGGTATGGAAGGCATGTTCCGCCAGCTGGGTATCTACTCGAATGTGGGCCAGCTCTATGAGCCGGAAGACAAGGCCCAGATCATGTATTACCGCGAGGATGTGAAGGGCCAGATTCTGGAGCAGGGCATCAACGAAGCAGGTGCAATGAGCGCGTGGATTGCGGCGGGCACGTCGTACAGCATGCACAACCAGCCGATGATCCCGTTCTATGTTTTCTACTCGATGTTCGGGTTCCAGCGTATCGGCGATCTGGCCTGGGCGGCAGGTGACAGCCAGGCGCGCGGTTTCCTGATTGGTGCGACATCAGGCCGCACCACCCTGAATGGCGAAGGCTTGCAGCACGAGGATGGTCATTCCCATGTGCTGGCCAGCACCGTGCCGAACTGCATTGCCTACGACCCGGCGTATGGTTACGAGGTTGCCGTGATTGTGCATGACGGATTGCGTCGCATGTACAAGAACAAGGAAAGCGTTTTCTATTACATCACCACAATGAATGAAAACTATACGCACCCGGCACTGCCTGCCGGTGCCGAGGAGGGCATCATTCGTGGTCTCTACATGCTTAAGGAAGCTCCGTCCGGAGCTGCCAAAATCGTTCAGCTGATCGGCTCCGGCAGCATCCTGCGCGAAGTGGAAGCGGCAGCCGAGTTGCTGCAGAGCGTGTTCGGTATTCGTGCCAATGTCTGGAGCGCGACCAGCATGAACGAGTTGCGCAAGGAAGCTCTGGAGGCACAGCGCTGGAACATGCTGCATCCAATGGATGAGCCGAAGGTGCCGTGGGTAACCCAGCAGTTGCGCGCCAGCAAGGGCCCGATTGTGGCGGCAACCGATTACATGAAGATTCACGCAGACCAGATTCGCGGATTCATGCCGGGACGTACCTATTACACACTGGGCACGGATGGTTTTGGCCGCTCGGATTCTCGCGAGAAACTGCGCCACCATTTTGAAGTGAACCGCTATTTCATCGCGATCGCAGCGCTGAATGCGCTGGCAGATGATGGTGAGATCGGACGTAGCGTGGTCGATGATGCGATTCGTCGCTTTGATATCAATCCTGAAAAACCCTATGCACCAAAAGTGTGAAGGGAATGAACGTCGTGACGCTTATCCAGCGCAGGCAAGGAGAATGAAGTGACAGAAGTACGTGTTCCGGACATCGGCAGCGACAGCGCAGATGTCATCGAGATTCTGGTTAAGCCTGGTGATCACGTATCGCCGGAGCAGGCGATCATGGTGCTGGAGTCTGACAAGGCCAGCATGGAAGTGCCTGTCCCGCAGGGCGGGGTAGTGCGGGATATTGCCGTGAAAGTGGGTGACAGCGTAAAGCTGGGCGATCTCCTGTTGCAGCTGGATGATGCTGTGGCCACGGGCTCTGCCGATGTGCCGGTGCGTGAGATCCAGCAAGAGCTGGAGCAGGTGAGTTCTGTGCTTGCGCCAGTGAGTGCGGCCCAGGTTGTGACACCGGATGTGACTGCTGCGCCATCATCTGCCGCAGCAGTGTCCACCTCATCGCCACCCTCATCACCGTCCGCAACATCGGTACAGATCGTGAAAGTGCCGGATATCGGTTCTGATGAGGCGGATGTCATTGAAGTACTGGTGAAGGTGGGCGACACCATCACGGTTGATCAGCCCATTGCGGTACTGGAATCCGCCAAGGCCAGCATGGAAGTGCCAAGCCCGGTCGCGGGTACCGTGTTGAATGTGCTGGTGAAGGTTGGTGACAAGGTTTCAGAGCATGTCGTCCTGCTGGAAGTGCAGGTGAGTGGCGGGGCAGCAACGGTAGCTCCTGTCGCGGCAGCTCCTTCTGCGCCTGCAGCAAAGGCCTCTCCAGCGCCTGTGGCAGCGATTAGTGATGCAGTTGTGGCATCCAGCCCTACGCCCGCCATGCCGGTCCCTACGCATCAGCAGCAGGCTCCTGCGGCCAACGTACATGCCGGACCGGCAGTTCGTCGTCTGGCGCGTGAGCTGGGTGTGGATCTGGGCAAGGTTGCTGGTACGGGGCCGAAAGACCGTATCCTCAAGGATGACGTGCACGCCTTTGTGAAGAAGACGCTGACGGAAAAAGCCGCGCCAGTGGCCTCGGGCTCGGGGTTGCCGGAATTGCCCGTCATCGATTTCAGCAAGTGGGGCGAGATCGAGCGCTTGCCCCTGACAAAGATACAGCGCGTGTCGGCAAAAAACCTGCACCGTGCCTGGGTGACCATTCCGCATGTCACGCAGTTTGATGAGGCGGATATCACTGATCTGGAAGCGTTTCGTGTGGCGCAGAAAGATGCATTCAAGGCAGAAGGGCTCAGTCTGACGGTACTCGCGTTTCTGGTGAAGGCATCTGCCCATGTGCTCAAGCAGTTTCCGAAGTTCAACAGTTCGCTGGATAGCGATGGTGAAAACCTTGTGTACAAGAAATACGTGCACATCGGCGTCGCGGTGGATACCCCGAACGGGCTGGTGGTGCCGGTGATTCGTGATGCCGACAAAAAGTCGGTACGCGAGATTTCGCGCGACATGGGTGAACTGTCGGCCAGGGCCCGGGAGAAAAAACTGACACCGGCAGAAATGCAGGGCGCCTGCTTCAGCATTTCTTCTCTGGGCGGTATCGGGGGCACGGCGTTCACACCAATCGTGAACTGGCCGGAAGTGGCAATTCTTGGTGTGTCGCGATCAGCCATCAAGCCGGTATGGAATGGCAAGGAGTTCCAGCCGCGTCTGATGCTGCCGTTGTCGCTCTCCTATGATCATCGGGTGATTGATGGTGCGGATGCCGCCCGCTTTACCACGGCCTTGTCAAAGGTATTGTCTGACATCCGGTTGTTGTTGTGATCTGGCCTTACGGTCAACAAGAGGCACTCCATTAAAAGTACCCAATAAAAAGCCCGCATGATCTGCGGGCTTTTTATTGGCTTCATGACAGACTTCATGCATCCGGGTGACGTGGTGCATTTCTCTGCCGCCACAGGACTTCCTGTCCGCCATTTTCGCGCGCCAGTACACGTGCGAGGACAAACAGGTAGTCGGATAGACGATTCAGGTATTTCAGTCCTTCCTCGTTGACCGGTTCCTGCTGACTTAGCGTATAAACACGTCGCTCGGCACGGCGGCAGACGGTACGGGCGACATGTGCAACAGCAGCGGCCTTGCTGCCGCCCGGCAGGATGAAGTCCTTCAGTGGTGGCAGTTGGGCATTGAGCTGGTCGATGGCTGCTTCTGCTTCACTGATGGCCTCGGTATTCAGCAACACATACCCTGGGATGCACAGTTCGCCGCCTAGATCAAAAAGATCGTGCTGCACATCCTGAAGAAACGCCTGGGCAGCATGATCCTGTGCCAGTTCAGCACGCAGGACGCCGACATGGGCATTCAGTTCGTCGACTGTGCCATAGGCCTCGACACGCAAATGGTTCTTGGCAACACGGCTGCCGTCACCAAGGCCGGTACTGCCATCGTCCCCTGTGCGGGTATAGATCTTTGTAAGACGGTTGCCCATGACGTCGGTCTCCGGAAATTCAGGTTGGGCAGCCGGTGAATGCCGGCTGCCCGGTTGTCAGAAGCTCATGCCTACATCAAGGCGGTATTCGCGTCCCGGCAATGGATAGGCATTGTATCGGCCTACAGTACCGGAGCGGACGCCATAGCTGAAGGTGTCATCTTCATCGGCAAGGTTGCTGACCGTAAGGGCGGCATTAAGCTGCTTCCACTGCCAGCCAAGGCGGGTATCAAGCCGGTGAAACGAAGGGATCTTCTGGCCAAAGCTGTTGCTCTGGTCGTTTTCAAAGAACTGGCTGCCCGTGTAGGTGTCCGTGAGTGCAACGCTCCACATCGGTGTTGCCTGCCAGTTGACGTTGACGTGGCCAAGGTTGCCGGGAACCAGTGGCACATCATTGCCTTCCAGCGGCCCGCTGCGGAAACGTGCACGCTGATGCGTCAGGCTCGCATTGACGGTAACGCTCTGGACGACCTCGGATGTCACGCCAAGCGTTGCACCCCGACGCTGGGTGGGATCAATGTTGTCGTTGGTGAAGGTTGCCGAGCTGAACTGGATTTCATCCTCCAGTTTCTGGTCATACACCGTTGCGGAAATCCGGTGCTTTCCTTGAGCGTAGGCCAGGGAGCCTTCCAGGTTGTGGCCAATCTGTGGGCGGAGGGGCGAAAACTCACGCTGGAAAAAAGTGTTGTATTCATAGCTCTCGTCTACTGTGCCAAGACGAACACTGCGGCTGGCACCAAGACTGGCAGTCAGTGAAGGTGTCAGTTGCTGGCTGATGCCACCTTCATACATTTCCTCACTGAAGCTTTGCGAGCCTGGAGCTGCTTCGGAGTCAAATGCACCACCCGGGGCAGTGGCATCGTAAATGTCACGACCACTTTGAGTGACATGCGTTTTGCGTGCACCCATCGAAACGGTTGTCTGCTGCCAGCGACTGGTCTGGAACAGATAGGGTGAGCTGGTTTCCGCATCAATGCCGATGTCGTGCACTGGGCTTGTGTTTTCTCCCTGCCCGCGACGTGAGGAGTAGTCTGTGCGATACCAGTCATAACCCACCTTCAGACCGTGCGAGATTGCACCTGTGGTGTAGTCGAACTGCAGTCGTGGAGTTGCGGAGATTGAGCTCAACTCGGTGTTGATGAAGTCGGAGAAGCCGAAGCCATAGTCAAAATAGGACCATTGCTCCTTGAAGCGCTGACTGCCATCAATGATGAGCTCAAGATTGTCACTCAATTCTGCTTTCCAGCCGGCCACAAGCTGGTGGCGCTCTTCATCCGCCCAGTCATTGGGGGTGCGTGTGCCTTGCGGATCCCCGTGCAGTTCGTCAATGCCGAGGTTGGCATCAACCAGTCGGGCGCCGGCAAGACGACTGTCCAGCCTGCTGCCGTTGGCCAGCAAATAACCTTCTTGCTGGGGCGCGACCTTGAAGCGCAGGTTGGCACCCATCGTGTCCTTGCGCACATCACTGTTGTCACGGTAGCCCTCTGTTTCCATGTGCTGGCCGAACAGTGATAGCGATGCGGCCTCAGCGACAAACTGGCCGGAGGCTGTGGCTCCCCTGGTGTCGAAGCTGGCGGCAGCAAGGCTGACAGAGCCACCGTTTTCCCGTGCCTGGCGCGTGATGATGTTGATGGTGCCGCCACTGGCGCCGTCACCATAAAGCACCGAGCCACCGCCCGGCTGGACTTCGATGCGTTCAATGTTGGACAGCGATACACCTCCGATGTCGGTCGAGCTCAGGTCAACATCATTGAGGCGGCGTCCATCCACAAGAACAAGGGTGTTGACGCTTGCGGCAGGACCAAAGCCGCGCAGGTCAATCGTGCCTTCTGTGCCGGCGTTGCCTGTCAGGCTGCGGACATGAATGCCAGGAATGCTGGCGAGCAATTCGGAGATGTTGCGTGCGCTTGATTGTGCGATCTGCTCTTGCTCGATCACATAGACGAGAGTGCCGGTCGACTCAGGACTCAGTCGCGATGCGGTGACGACAAGTGGCGACAGTTCGGTTGTGTCGGAATGGGCAGTTGATGCAAGGGCCATGGCCGCTGCAACAGGGAGAAGGACGAGTTTCATCAGACGCTCCAGGCTGTTTGGATCCCCGCAAACAGGAATGAGGTCAGCATGGAGGCAGTAGAAAAATGATGTGCATGTGAATGCACAAGAGATTTTCCGGTCGTGAGCCCGCCGCACTGACCAAGGGGCTTCAGGCCGGTCTCCGGGCTCGTCGCGGGATGATTCCAGACCGCTTCGCCTTCCCGTCTTGCGACAGTGGCATTGTGAAGCGGCTGACACGACTTACCGTTGCGGGGGCAGCATCGGGGTTTCACCGATTTCCCGTCCGTTCCTGTTTGCGGCAGGAGCGGACCGGCACGAGGAACGTGCCAGACACCTGAAAGCGTGGCGATTCTAGGCCTCTGCCTGCCGTAAACCAAGTGTGATGTGTGGCCAGCCGTCAGTTGCTGCTGGCTGGCTGGGGGTGCAGGGCGCGTATTTCCGCGGTAATGCGGGCATTTGATGGTGTGGCGATGCCGTGTTTTCTGGCCATGGTCACAATGTGGCCATTCATGAAGTCGATTTCTGTAGGCCTTTGGGCCTGTATGTCGGCCAGCATTGATGAGGTGTTCGTGGCGGTTTGCCGGGCGACTGCACAGGCTGCGTCATACAGCGAGGCTGTTGAGGCCGGATAGCCTTCCAGGCTCATCACCTCGGCCACCTCGGCGCAGATGGACCGCATGGCGGAGAGGGCTTCCGGCATGTCGAGCAATGCGCCGTTGCGGCACCGGTAGCGGGCGGTCAGGGGATTGATGGCACAGTTGATAGCCAGTTTTTGCCAGCGGCGCCGCTGGATATCCGTCACGGCCTGTACCACCTCACCGGTTTTTTGCCATTGCAGGGCAATCTGCATGGCCGTTTCCTGTTCAACTGCCGTGTTACCGCCCGTCAGCGTTTCACCGTGGCCAGCCATGACCAGATGATCCCGTGTCGGACGGAAAACGCCATCAGTGGTGATGGCGGTTAGAATCTGCAGGTCCGGACGCTGCTGTCGCAACCAGTCATCGATGCCCATGCCGTTTTGCAGCAGCAGCACGATATCGCCGGCGTTCAGGCGTGGCAGCAGTGCAGCGATCACATCAATGGTATCGCCGGCCTTGGTGGTGACGAGTAGTGGTGAGAGAGGAAGTGCTGCAGCATTCGCTGCGACAACCGGGAAATCATGGCAGGAAGAGTGGCTGTTGTCGGTCAGTTGAAGGCGCCGTTCCGGGGACAGTGGTGCACGCTCAATCAGTGTTACCCGGCAACCAATGCTGTGCAGGCGCAATGCCCAGAGACCACCAATCGCACCGGCACCCAGAATGTGCCAGTGCGACAAGTTCGGGTCTGCGATCACGCCGGCTGAACCTCACCACTCCAGCGTGAGGCGACAATTCCGGCGGTTTCAATGGCTTTTCCGACATTGGTCTGGGCCAGCTCCATCAGGGCCTCGGCCGTTGGCGCAATTTCCTTTTCGTCGCAGGCGGCAATAGTCATGGCCGCCTTGATCGTGATGAATCCTGCCGACGTCTTTATGGCCTTCAGGTTTACGCCATCAAAAATGCGGCGATAGCTTTGCGGGCTGCAGTGACTTATATCCGGCTGGTGCGTGATGATGGCGAACTGGTTGGGCCCGACGCGGGTGACTACGTCGAGCGGACGCACCAGCTGGCGCAGGCGCCGTGCCACCGCCAGCAGCATCTGGCTCATGATGGCGGGGGGATACTGTTTGCGCATCGCCTCGAAGTTGTTGACCGTAATCAACAGGCAGCAGGCGGCGCCCCCGCGCGACAACACATGTTTCAGGGTTTCGGCCAGACGACGGGTGGCGTAGGCGCGGTTGCCAAGACCGGTAAGGCCGTCAAACGGTGAAAGCTTTTTCAGCTTGGCATTGGCTTCGATGAGGTTCTGGTTTTCCTGCAGCAGGCGGTTCTGCAATACGGTAATGCGCTCAGCCGAGAGCAGCCGGGGCAGCAGTTGATCCTGCATGTGGGATTTGTTGACGAAGTCATCGACGCCCTGCTCGAATGCCTCGGCCAGCGCTTCAACCCCTTCCTTGGCTGTCAGCAGCATGACATAGGTGAAGTGGTTGCCCGCCTCATCCAGCTGTCGTACGTGTTGGGTGAGTTCAAGGCCGTCCATTTCCGGCATCAGCCAGTCGGCAATCAGGATATGTGCCGGGCGCTCTTCCAGCAGCTTCAGTGCGTTTGCGGCTGTATTGGCGTGACGCACGTCCAGATAGCCGGCGCGGGCAATGACACGGTTGACCATCGCACTGGAAAATTTGGTGTCATCCACCACCAGAATCGAGGTGTCGGTATTCGGCATAGTGTTTTTCTCGGGCATCCAATGCCACTTATGGTTACTACGGGCAAACTTTTGAGGGCTTTGGTCTTTCCTTTAACCGTCGTCCGTGATGACGTCAAGCAGGTGGGGACAAAAGGTCATTCCTTCTGCCAGCGGAAGCTTCGGGTCGCAATGGCCATCAGGATGACGGTCAGCGCTGTCAGGGTCAGCAGCTGAGGTGCAATGTCCGTCAGGCCTGCACCATCAAGCATGATGGCCCGGGCAGCGTTGACGACATGCGTCAGTGGCATGGCCAGTGAAATCTGTTGCACCAGCCGTGGCGTTTCATCCAGGGAAAACCAGAGTCCGGACAGCATCATCATGGGCCAGCTGATGAAATTCAGCAGCCCGTTCATGAATTCCAGGCTGTCAATGCGGGCGGCACAGACCAGGCTCAGGGCAATCATGCTGAGGGCGCCCAGCATCGTGGTCAGCAACAGCAGCAGGTACGATCCCTTGACCGGAAAGTCGAGTAACAGGTGGCTGCCGGCAAACACCAGTGCAATGGTGCTCACGCTGATCAGCAGGCGGGAGGCTGCCTGGGCACTCAGGAACTCCAGGGCGGTGACCGGCGTGGCACGGTAGCGCTTGAGCACACCGTTATCGCGATAACGCACAATCACATAGCCCACTCCATAGAGACACGAGAACATCAGGCTCATGGAGAGAATGCCGGGGATAACCCACGCCACATAGCCGACTTCCTCACCTTTTACGGTGGCCCGTGCAAATTGTCCGGGAGTGACCGCCTGCAGGGTTTTTTCAAGGAACCAGGCTTTCTTGGACTGGGTGTTTATCCAGTAACGCGGTGTGGTGCCAGTCTGTATCAGCAGGTCCAGTTGGTGACGGGTCAGGCGGTTAAGTGCCAGCGTTTCATCCTGATAGGCAACCAGATCCAGATACGGAACCTCCTTGAGAAGCTTGCCGGCTTCTGCCTGATCACCCAGTACCCCAACCTTGTAGACATAACGGTCATTCGACAGCGCAAAGCTCAGACCGAAAATCAGGATGAGCGGAAACAGGATGGACCAGGAGAGCGAGCCCTTGTCGCGATAGAACTCGCGATTGCGCGCCATGAAAAGCGCCATGAAGTTTTTCATCTAGCGGTGCCTGCCAACAAGAAATGTTCGGAACAACGTGTGTTGTGTGTCATGTTTTATTCGCTGCCAGTTTCAGTCGTCTGCGTTTTGGGCAGGGGTGGTGACGACTGGTGCAGGCATCAGCAACACTCCGTCATCATGCCTGCGCCAGGGTGCCGGTATCAGGTTGGATACTTTCATGACATTTCCGCCAGGATGCCCCGGAAACGGTTTCAGTGCCCGTCCGGCCACATCCCAGGCGGCACCGCTTTTTGCAACAAAGCCTCCGGCCCAATTTGCCTGTGGACCAAGATAACTGATGGCCTCATCCAGGCTGGTATGTGCCTGTACCACCAGATACTCCTGATCCAGCAGGCCGGGGGCTGTGCCATACCAGAGAATATCCGGTGAAATGTCATGCAGATTTCGTGTTGTTGCCGCATCAGGCCGGGTCACGAAGACCTGTGAGCCATCTGTAAGCGTTACCAGCAGAGGACGTCCTGGTGTCAGGCTGTCCGCAAGGATCAGCGTACTGTTCTCCGGCGTAGCTTCTTCTGGCCATGGAATGCTTTTGAAAAACGGAACCAGCAGGAACACAAAGCCGATACTGACGAGCAACTTGATGCTGCCGGTCAGGACCTTGCGGCGTTCGGCGTTGCCCGGGTCGATGTTGTGAGTCACATGCCTATCCCCGCAATGCATGCCCGGTCAGCTTGATGAACAGGTCTTCCAGTGTGGGCGGCCGGACTTCCAGCGAGGCCAGTGGTATACCGCGCTCAATCAGCATGGACAGGGTGTGTGCCACATCGGTTGACAGGATTTCCACTGCGTCTTCCCGTACTTCCAGCGGCTCGGGCCAGTCTTCCGGTGCCAGGGTGAATGCATCACGCGTCAGTCGTACCCGCATTGCATTGAAGTGTTCCCGGAGCAAGGCCTGTGGCGTGCCGCTGGCAATGATGCGACCACGGTCCATGATTGCCAGCTCGTCGCACAGCAACTCGGCTTCATCCATGTAATGCGTGGTGAGAATGATTGTTTTGCCACGTGCCTTGATGTTCTGCACAAGCGTCCAGAAGTTCCGGCGTGCCTGCGGGTCAAGACCGGTAGTGGGTTCATCCAGGAAAATGATGTCAGGGTCGTTGATCAGGGCAATGGCCAGCAGCAACCGCTGGCGCTGGCCGCCAGAGAGTTTGCTTGCATACTGGTCCAGATACCCGTCAAGCGAGCACGACTCCACCAGTTCTGTTATTGGCAGGCTGTTTTCATAAAAGCGCGAGAACAGTTCAAGTGCTTCCCGTGTCGTCAGGAAGTCGGGCAGGGCAGTTTGCTGGAACTGTATGCCGGCACGTTCGCGAAAATTCGCATCAACCGGTTCGCCCTTGAAGAAAATGTGGCCACTGCTGGGCGCCGTGATGCCCTCGATCATTTCAATGGTCGTGGTTTTGCCCGCACCATTCGGGCCAAGCAGACCAAAGCAGATGCCGGGTCTGACCGCAAAGCTGATGCCATCAACGGCCGTGAGCGTACCGAACTGCTTGCGCAGGTTTTCAACTGCGAGAATGGGTGTCATCGACAGTTTTCCTTTCGGCGAGTCGGGGTTGTAGCCAGAAAAACAGGGCCAGTGCCGGCAACACGGCCAGCGTCGAAAATATGAAGAAACCTTCGTATCCCATGCCGGTCACCATGAAGCCGGAGACACCGCCAACCAGTTTGCCGGGCAGTGTGACCAGCGAGCTGAACAGGGCGTACTGGGTGGCTGTGTACTCACGATTGACCAGGGATGACAGCCAGGCCACTGCAGCGGTACCCAGAAACCCGCCGGACAGGTTTTCACCACCGATGACGGCCGTGAAAATGGCCAGGTTGCCATGATTAACGGACAGCAGCAGGTACAGCAGATTGCTCACGGCGCCCAGGATCATGGCGATCAGCAGTGTGCGCTGGACGCCGAGGCGCACTACCACGGCCCCACCCAGAAACGCACCGGCAATACCGATCCACACCCCGAATATCTTTGAGATGGCGCCGATCTCTGTCTTGGTGAAGCCACTGTCCAGATAAAAGGGCAGGGCCATTACGCCAAGCATCTGGTCGGAGATCTTGAACAGTCCGATAAACACCAGCAGTCCGACGCCCAGCCAGCCGGCATAGCGGGTAAAAAAGTCACGAAAGGGGCCAATGACACTGTCTTCAATGGCCTGTTCCAGCGTGGCGGCGCGTATTTCGGGGTGATCGGGTTCCCGTGCCAGCACGGTCGCCAGCATCACGGCTACTACCGCGGCCGCCATCAACTGGTACACCAGAGCCCAGGGCAGGTGATCGGCCAGCAACAGGGCGAAGGCACCGGAGCCCAGCAAGGCAATCCGGTAGCCCAGGGTGTAAGTGGCGGCCAGAGCGCCTTGTGTTTCTTCCGGAGCAATCTCAATGCGATAGGCATCTACCACCACATCCTGGGTGGCCCCGGCAAATGCAGCCAGCACGATGATGCCGACAAACAGCAGGATGGGGCCTTGCGGCGTGATCGCACTCATCAGCAGCAGACTGATGGCCAGCACGATCTGCGCGCTGAGCAGCCAGGAACGACGTTGTCCCAGCAGCTTTCCCAGCAGCGGCAGCCGCACTCGGTCCACTGCCGGTGACCACAGGAATTTCAGGGAGTAAGCCAGTCCGGCCAGACTCATCAGGCCGATATCCTCCAGCGATACCCCGCTTTCCTTCAGCCAGGCAGACAGTGTCCCACCGACCAGCAAAAATGGCAGGCCGGAGGTGAAGCCGAAAAAGAACATGGTGAGCGCTGCCGGTTGGGCAAAGGCTTCACGCAGGCTGGGGGAGGATGAGCTCATGTCAGGGCTGGCTGCTGGATAAAGACGCTACCTTAGCGGAAAACGGCCTCAAGGTGAGGCTGCCAGTATTCACTTTCTTCTGGTGGCATTCATGCCTGCCACCATGGGCCTGTCACCTTGCTCGCGGACATGTTCACTCCCTCGGCGCGCAGACGCTGGCGCTGTTCGCGGCCCGCAACACAGTCTTCATCCATGCCAAAGCGGCCATCGGCGCGGATGACCCTCCACCAAGGCGTCGTGCTGCGATCAGGCAGGTCGCGCAACACCCGACAGACCATGCGGGCATAACCGGGCAGGCCGGCACGCCGGGCAACCTCGCCATAGCTGGTAACATGCCCCTCCGGAATGGCGTTGAGTGCCATGAGAATGGCCTGCTGCTTTTCTCCCATGACGTAACTCCTGACGATGGCGAAAGGATGAAGAACCGGACTGTTGGTCGCCCATTGTGCATGGTCGGCACTTTCATGGCGACATGGCGCACCGATCCCCCGCAATTATCCGGCTATGTTTGTGCTTGTACTGGCGCATGCAGGCGACCGCCAGGGTTATCATTCGGCAATTCAATCTCCCTGTTCTGAAATACTGCCCACAAGGAATGCTTCATGAAGACTCGCGCCGCAGTTGCCTGGCAAGCCGGTCAGCCGCTGACCATTGAAGAAGTCGATCTGGCCGGTCCGCGTGCTGGCGAGGTGCTGGTCGAGGTCAAGGCCACCGGTATCTGCCACACCGATTACTACACCCTCTCGGGTGCCGATCCGGAGGGCGCTTTTCCTGCGATCCTCGGTCATGAAGGGGCTGGCGTGGTACTGGAGGTGGGGGCCGGTGTGACCACGCTCAAACCTGGCGATCATGTGATTCCGCTTTACACGCCGGAATGTCGCCAGTGCAAATTCTGTCTGTCGCGCAAGACCAACCTCTGTCAGGCAATCCGTTCCACGCAGGGGCAGGGCCTCATGCCGGATGGCACCTCCCGCTTTTCAATCGATGGCAAACCCATCCTGCATTACATGGGAACCTCCACGTTTGCCAATCACATTGTCGTGCCGGAAATTGCACTGGCCAAAATCCGTGAAGACGCACCCTTCGACAAGGTTTGCTATATCGGCTGCGGCGTTACCACCGGTGTTGGCGCTGTCGTGTTCACGGCCAAGGTGGAAGCGGGTGCCAATGTGGTGGTATTTGGCCTGGGCGGTATCGGCCTTAACGTGATTCAGGGCGCGAAACTGGTCGGCGCCGACAAGATCATCGGTGTCGACCTGAATCCGGAGCGTGAAGCACTGGCCCGCCAGTTCGGCATGACCCATTTCATCAACCCGGGCAAGGTCGATAATGTCGTCGATACCATCATTCAGCTTACGGATGGCGGTGCGGATTACAGCTTCGAGTGCATCGGCAATACCAACGTCATGCGTCAGGCGCTGGAGTGCACGCATAAAGGCTGGGGCAAATCCATCATCATTGGCGTGGCGCCGGCGGGTGCCGAAATCAGCACGCGCCCGTTCCAGCTGGTGACAGGCCGTGTCTGGATGGGCTCTGCATTCGGTGGTGCCCGTGGCCGTACCGATGTNNGTCGACTGGTACATGGAGGGCAAGCTCAACATCGATTCGTTGATCACCCATCATTTGACGCTGGAAGAGGTCAACAAGGGCTTCGACCTGATGAAGAGCGGCGAGTCGATCCGCTCGGTCATTGTGTATTAAGCGCGGAGCGCGGTTCTATGTCAGCACTGCAATTACTGAGCGAGCATGCCTGCTTTGGCGGCGTGCAGCGATTTTACCAGCATGACTCTGCTGTCATCGGTTTACCGATGAAGTTCGGCATCTATCTGCCGCCACAAGCCAGAACGGAAAAAGTGCCCGTGCTGTTTTATCTCGCGGGCCTGACATGCACCGAAGAAACTTTTGCCATCAAGGCCGGGGCACAGCGATTTGCTGCCGGGCACGGACTTGCCATCGTCACTCCGGATACCAGCCCGCGTGGTGCCAATGTGCCAGGGGAGAGTGATTGCTGGGATTTTGGCGTGGGGGCCGGGTTTTATATTGATGCAACGCAAGCCGAGTGGGCACGACATTACCGGATGGAAAGCTATATCGTCGGTGAGTTGCCTGCGCTTATGTCTCATGCCTTGCCGTTAAACATGCAGCGTGCCGGTATTTTCGGTCACTCCATGGGCGGGCATGGCGCACTGACACTGGCATTGAAATACCCGGCACTGTTCCGTTCCGTGTCAGCTTTCGCGCCGATTGCCGCCCCGGCGCAATGTCCTTGGGGTGAAAAAGCCTTCACGGGGTATCTGGGAGCAGATCGTGAGGTGTGGAAGCGGCATGATGCCAGTGAGCTGATGGCCAGGGCGAAAGCCCCTTTTCATGGCGGTATCCTCATCGACCAGGGTCTGGCAGACAAGTTCCTCCCTGACCAGTTAAACCCGGACAGGTTCGAGGCCGCCTGCCTGGCAGCGGGCCAGACCCTGACCCTGCGTCGTCATGAAGGTTATGACCACGGCTATTATTTCATTTCCACGTTTGTGGCCGATCATGTTGCGCATCATGCCGGCATTTTGCGAGGCTGAGTGATGAAAGAGGATGTGGCCGCCGAGGCCCGTGCCCTGTTGCTGGGTGCGTATCAGGGGGTGCTCTCCACCAACTCCGGCGACATGCCGGGTTATCCTTTTGGCTCTGTGGCGCCTTACTGCCTGAATGACGCAGGCGAGCCGGTATTCCTCGTGTCCGAGCTGGCCCAGCATACAAAGAACCTGCGGGCTGACTCACGCTGCTCCTTTATCGTGATTGCCGGCGGCGATGACATTCAGGCCACTGCCCGTCTGACGCTGACAGGCGAGTGCACCCCTGTCTTGCCAGAAGACGTGGATGCAGTTGCCGGGCGCTATTACCGTTACTTTCCTGACGCCAGGGATTTCCACAAGACCCTCGATTTTGTCTTTTTCGTGCTGAAGCCCTTACGCTGCCGCTTCATTGGCGGCGTTGGCCGCATTCACTGGCTGAAGGGGACGGACCTGCTTATGGCCAATCCCCTGGCAGGGGAGAGGGAGGCCGGGATTGTCGGGCACATGAATTCGGACCATGCCGATGCGCTGGTGCATTACTGTCATCAGGCTGGCCAGCCCGTGTACGGGGATCCTGCGCCCGTCATGACAGGGATAGATGCCGAAGGCATCCACATCAGGCTGGGTGCCCGCATTGTCCGGATTGCCTTCAGCTTGCCGGTTGCTACCCCGCAGGAGGCCCGTGAGGCACTGGTTGTCATGGCCAGAGCCGGGCGACCAGAGCCTAGCTGACCAAGTGTGTTCTCTAAATTGCCCTTGAATCCCTCGTGATCATCCCCATCAAGATGCCCATGCCCGGCCTGATGGCCGGGATTTCCCTCAAACCCGTCCCTTTGGCGGGTTGGTGCGTCCGCAGGCTGGCACTCTCCCTTCGAGAGTGCTAAAACGGCGCCCTGAACTTTGGGTACAGCCCGAAAGGGCTGGTTGGTATATCTCATTAAGGAGACCTTTCGATGAAACTTCGTCCTCTGCACGACCGCGTTGTCATCCGCCGCGTTGAAGAAGAAACCAAGACCGCTGGTGGCATCCTGCTGCCGGGTTCCGCTGCCGAAAAGCCCTCCCAGGGTGAAGTGATTGCCGCCGGCAATGGCGCCATCACCGAAAACGGCACCGTGCGTCCGCTGGATGTGAAGGTTGGTGACAAGGTCCTGTTCGGCCAGTACTCCGGTTCCACCGTCAAGGTGAACGGCGAAGAGTTCCTGATCATGAAGGAATCTGAAATTTTCGCAGTAATCGAAGGCTGATCGGTCTTTTCAGACTGAATTCATCGCAAACAGAATTTTAGAGGTTCAAGCAAAATGGCTGCTAAAGACGTAAAATTTGGTGATACCGCCCGTGCCCGCATGATTGCTGGCGTGAACATCCTCGCCGATGCCGTGAAAGTCACCCTGGGCCCGAAGGGCCGCAATGTGGTTATCGACAAGTCCTTCGGCGCTCCGCTGATCACCAAGGACGGCGTGACCGTTGCCAAGGAAATCGAACTGAAAGACAAGTTCGAGAACATGGGCGCCCAGCTCGTGAAAGAAGTCGCCTCCAAGACTGCCGATGTGGCCGGTGACGGCACCACGACGGCTACCGTGCTGGCCCAGTCCATCCTCAACGAAGGCCTCAAGGCCGTCGCTGCCGGCATGAACCCGATGGACCTGAAGCGCGGCATCGACAAGGCGACCAACGCCGCTGTTGAAGCCATCAAGGCCGTTGCTGTGCCTTGCAAGGACACCAAGGCAATTGCCCAGGTGGGTTCCATTTCCGCCAACTCCGACACCCGTATCGGTGACCTGATCGCTCAGGCCATGGAAAAAGTGGGCAAGGAAGGCGTCATCACCGTGGAAGAAGGCTCCGGCTTTGACGATACGCTCGATGTCGTCGAAGGCATGCAGTTTGACCGTGGCTATGTCAGCCCGTATTTCATCAACAAGCAGGATTCGATGACGGCCGAACTCGACAGCCCGTACATCCTGCTCGTGGACAAGAAGATCTCCAATATCCGTGACATGATCCCGGTACTGGAAGGCGTCGCCAAGTCCGGCAAGCCGCTGCTGCTGATCGCCGAAGATGTGGAAGGCGAAGCGCTGGCCACCCTCGTGGTGAACAGCATGCGCGGTATCGTCAAGGTCTGTGCCGTCAAGGCGCCCGGCTTTGGTGACCGTCGCAAGGCCATGCTGCAGGACATCGCCGTGCTGACAGGTGCCACCGTGATCTCCGAAGAAATCGGCCTGAACCTGGAAGGCGCCAGCCTGCAGGATCTTGGTACTGCCAAGAAGGTGGTCGTTTCCAAGGAAAACACCACGGTTATTGACGGTGCCGGCAACAAGGCCGAGATCGAAGCCCGCGTGGCCCAGATCCGCACCCAGATCGAAGATGCAACCTCCGACTATGACAAGGAAAAGCTGCAGGAGCGTGTTGCCAAGCTCGCCGGCGGTGTGGCCGTGATCAAGATCGGTGCTGCCACTGAAATCGAAATGAAGGAAAAGAAGGACCGCGTGGACGACGCCCTGCACGCTACCCGTGCTGCGGTTGAAGCCGGTGTGGTTGCCGGTGGCGGTACCGCCCTCGTGCGTGCCATTGCTGCGCTGGATGGCCTCAAGGGCGACAACGCTGACCAGATGGCCGGTATCAACATCCTGCGTCGCGCCATGGAATCGCCTCTGCGCCAGATCGTCACCAATGCCGGTGCCGAAGCCTCCGTCGTTGTTAACGAAGTGAAGAACGGCAAGGGCAACTACGGCTACAACGCTGCTAACGGTGAATACGGCGACATGATCGCTCTCGGTATTCTCGATCCGGCCAAGGTGACCTTCACGGCCCTGCAGAACGCCTCGTCGGTTGCCGGCCTGATGCTGACCACCGAAGCCATGATCACGGATGCCCCGGAAGACAAGGGTGCACCAGCCATGCCGGATATGGGTGGCATGGGCGGTATGGGCGGCATGATGTAATTGTCTGGGCGGTTCTGGCGCGATGCCTCTTTACCTCTATTGTAGAGGGGCGGTGTGGAACCGTGCCAGCCATCGCTCAGATGTGCTGTTCTGAAAAAGCCCCGAAAGGGGCTTTTTCATTGGTGGGCAGGCCGTCCCAGCGATAGTAACCGCAGCCGTCTTTAACGACATTTTTGCCGACTACCCATCCGAAAGAGTGGGTTCGACCGGCCGTTCATGCCATCAATTGTTGAGACACATCACGCTAAGTGTTACAAAGCGGCTGCTAGGGTAGCCGGCCAGGTCGCCAGTGTGGCAGCCTGCAGGGAAGATAAAAAAAATAATAGAGAAGAGGGGTCTATGCGCTCCATTATCACCATGTCTGCTGCCGTGCTGGCGGTAACTGCGTCAGTTGCACAGGCGGATCAATGCCAGGATCTGGCCATCCGTTATTCCCAGGCTCCCAAGAGCCTCAAGATTGGCGAACTTGATGAACTCAAGACCTGTATTAACCTGGTTCAGCGAGAGCTTATCAGTTCACTGGGCGACGCTTCCACGCCGTCGGGGCAGGTAACCATTGCCCGTCCGCGTGCCGTTCCAGTCCTTCAGGATGCCGAATAAGTCGTCAGTACTATGGCCGGATGCTTTATTGCTGACAGCCATCTTCCTGTTACTGGCATTTCTGCCCCCGGTCAGTCACTTGCTTGAATATCGGCGCGAGCTCATCGGTGCCGGCGAGCTCTGGCGCCTGTTCACCGGGCATTTTGTCCATCTCAATCTGGCCCATGCCGTCATGAATTCCATCGGGACCGTACTGGTCTCGCTGCTTTTCGTCACGGAAATCCGTCGGTCTCAATGGTGGGCGATAGTTCTGGCTGCTCCGGTCATCATTTCCGTCGGTCTTTGGCTCAAACAGCCGGGGCTGTCAGGCTATGCCGGCTTCTCTGGTGTACTGCATGGGCTGCTTTATTTCGTGGCGGTGCGGCTGCTGGCGACAGCACCCGTGTTGGCGGGATGTGTGCTGGCATTGCTGATCGGCCGTCAGGCATGGGAGCAAACCGCCTTCTATAACCCGGAGTACCTTCGCCACTGGATTAATGGCCGCGTCATGCCGGATGCCCATCTGTTTGGCGGGGTCACCGGTCTTTTGCTGGGTGGGTGTACCCTCTGGCAGGACTATCGTGCCGGGCGTCTTGGCAAGGGCAGATCGAGTGGCTATAGTTCAGGAACTGGTCCAACGCCTGATGCCTGACAACTGATGAATACCGGAAGCCTCCGCACCATCAATACTGTCTCCCGTGCACACACTGCTGTGCATGGCGCGCTCCTGCTCCTGCTGCTGCCCTGACGGGCATATTATCGTTTTCTTTTCCCCATACAGATTTGATAACAGCAGCACCGCTCACAAGGCGGGCCTAACGATTTGCAAGAGAGATTTGTCATGAGCAAACAGCAACTCATCATATTCGATACCACCATGCGCGACGGTGAACAGAGTCCCGGCGCCTCCATGACCCTTGAGGAAAAAGTGCGTATCGGCAAGGCGCTGGAGCGCATGCGTGTCGACGTCATCGAGGCCGGTTTTGCGATTGCCTCGCAGGGTGACTTTGAGGCCGTCCGGGCCGTGGCCGAGGCCGTCAAGGAATCCCGTATCTGCTCGCTGTCGCGTGCACGCTTTGAAGACATTGATCGCGCAGCCGAAGCCCTCAAACCGGCCAATGCCGCGCGTATTCACACCTTCCTCGCCACGTCGCCCATCCACATGAAGTACAAGTTGCGCATGGAACCGGACGCCGTGCTGGAGACCGCCGTAAGGGCAGTCAAATATGCGCGCAATCTGGTTGAGGATGTCGAGTTTTCCTGTGAGGACGCCGGCCGTTCCGAAATTGATTTCCTGTGCCGCGTGATTGAGGCCACGATCGATGCCGGTGCCCGTACCATCAATATCCCGGATACCGTTGGCTATGCCATTCCCAACCAGTTTGGTGAAATGATCGGCCAGATCATCCAGCGTGTGCCGAATGCCCACAAGGCGATTTTCTCCGTGCACTGCCACAACGATCTCGGCCTTGCCGTGTCCAACTCCCTGGCTGCCGTGCTCAATGGTGCGCGTCAGGTCGAGTGCACCATCAACGGTCTGGGTGAGCGGGCCGGCAATGCCGCCCTTGAAGAAATCGTGATGGCGGTGAAAACCCGTGGAGACCTGTTCCCGGTCGAAACCCGCATCAACACGATGGAAATCGTGCCGACCTCGCGTCTTGTCTCCAGCGTCACCGGTTTCCCGGTACAGCCGAACAAGGCCATCGTCGGGGCCAATGCTTTCGCCCATGAGTCCGGCATTCATCAGGATGGCGTGCTCAAGCACCGCGAAACCTACGAAATCATGAAGGCCGAAGATGTGGGCTGGAATGCCAACAAGATGGTGCTCGGCAAGCATTCGGGCCGTGCCGCCTTCCGTGCACGTCTCGAGCAGCTGGGCATCGAGTTCGGTTCGGATAACTCGCTTAACCAGCTTTTTGTGCGCTTCAAGGAGCTGGCTGACAAAAAGCATGAAATCTTCGACGAGGATTTGCATGCCCTGATCAGTGACACGCTTCAGGATGTCGAGGAAACCTACAAGCTCGTCACTCTGGAAGTAACCTCGAAGACCGGCGCCATTCCCGAAGCCAAACTTGTGGTCTCGGTGGAAGGCGTCGAAAAATCAGTAACCGCAACCGGATCTGGTCCGGTGGATGCCACCTTCCGTGCCATCGAAGCCGTCGCCAATTCCGGCACCATGCTGGAGTTGTACTCGGTGAATGCGATTACCTCCGGTACGGATTCCCAGGGTGAAGTGACGGTGCGTCTGAATCAGGCCGGTCGCATCATCAATGGTCATGGCGCAGACACAGATATCGTGGTGGCCAGTGCCAAGGCCTACCTGAATGCTCTCAACCTGATGCGCACCAGCAGTCGCCGTGAGCATCCGCAAGGTGTGACAGGGGTCTGATGACGTGACGATCATGAGTGGTGGGGACGAAGGGCAGCGCCAGGCGTATCTGGCGGCGCTCGGCCTGCCGCTCTGGACGGCCCGTTATGACCTGCCCGGGGCGGCATCTTCGCTGTCACTGATGCATGTGCCTTTTTGTGCAGACATTCCTGATGCGGCAGAGTTGCCTGTGGCTACTGAGGCAGTCTTGCCTGATCAGGGGGTGTCCGTGACGGCGGTGCCAGCCGCACCGCCTCGGCAAGGGCGCCAGGCTACTGTCATGCCAACGCCTGCTGCTCCGGCAGTGGCCGATCCGGTACCGGTGAACCCGGCCTTTCCCCGTTTTGTTCTCCGGGTCCAGGCACTGGCACCGGGCTGGCTTGCCATCATCGCCCTGGGTGATGTGCCGGATCTGTCAGCACAGGAATATCGCCTGGTCTCGGGCATCAGCCATGCCCTTGGGGCTGCTCCCGATTTCTCGGGGCCTTCCTCACTGTTGCGCTGGCCACTGAACAGCAATCCCCGTCTGGATCATGGTGCAGGTGCTGCCGTGGAGTGGCTCTCGCATGCACTCAAGGTGCCGGAGGGGTGGCGCTGTCTGGTGCTGGGCGAGTCTGTGGCAGTACATGTCCGTGCTGCCTTGCCTGCCGCAACAGTCATGGTTGCCGGCCCGGCACTGGCAACATTGCTCTCCATGCCGCAGACCAAAAAATCCCTGTGGTTGTCACTTCATGCCTGAGCCTCTGATACGCCCGCTGACAGCGTCCGACCTGCCGGCGGTACTGGCCATTGAAGTGCGTGCCCATGCGTTTCCCTGGACGCCCGGCATACTGGCGGATGCCCTCAGCAGCGGTTACTACATGGTCGTGATGGCGCAGGATGAGGTAGTGGTGGGCTATGGCGTGGTCCAGGTCATTCTGGATGAAGGCCATCTGCTCAACATCACCATCGACCCTGCCCTGCATGGCAAGGGGCTTGGACGGGTGTTGCTTGCCCACCTGATTGAGTATGCCCGCACCCATACCGATACCCTGTTTCTGGAAGTCCGACCCTCAAACCAGCGAGCGGTGGCCCTTTATCAGGCGGAGGGCTTCAACGAGATTGGCCTGCGCCGGAACTATTATCCGGCTGCCGGCGGCGGGCGCGAGGATGCCCTGCTCATGGCCATGGCGTTCTAGGCCATCAGGACTCCACAGCTTTTTTCACCCGAAGGCTTGGGCAGCCGGCCAATGCCCGTATAATCGCCGACTTTCCGTCTGACCAGCCGTAGCCAATACCATGAGCCTTGCCGAACAAGTCGCCGCCGAAGTTGCCTCCCGCCGCACCTTTGCCATCATTTCCCACCCCGACGC
>DPJB01000031.1 GCA_003543245.1 Moraxellaceae bacterium
AACCCACGGCTCTAGCTTGGGAAGCTATGCAATAAGGGCTGTAATCCCTTCGGAAACCTCTGTTTTACACCCCTACTTGTCCTCTTTTGTGATGATACCTGCATCGGTCTGGACGGTAACAGACCACCTTGGATACCGTGGATTACACCCGTTCCATGGTGCGGGTGGAGAGGGTGGGTTCCCTTGGGGGATGTCTGGTCTTCCTGAAAATTCCTCCCTGTGGACCTTTGGCGGACCTGGGTCTGACAATGGAGGATTCATCTATCCCTATTACCCCTCGTACCATTACCAATGTGTAACCTGTTGAATCCTATGGGGATTCCATCAATTCCTTGTGGGGCTGTATTTTTTGGGGGTGGGACTGGTTCTGTGCACTGTGGGGTTGGATTGGTGCGGCGGTGGCCCGCCGCAGATAACCGTATTGTGTAGATTTATAATTAAATTCAAATCTGTTAGCTGCTGGCCGCGATCTCACGAACTCGGCCCGGGCACCATCGTAAGAAATCCCGGTCAAACGACGATATATCGATCCAGCTGTTGAAGGGACCAGATTCCCGTAGGGCGACGTCGCGGCAGTCGCCCGAGCTGAGCCAACGCCATAGTATTGCACGCCATGAATTATCGGTTATATTTCAAAAGCTTTGAGGGGGACCGGAACGCAAGTCTGGGCCATTCACGATGAATGCCCTCCTCTCTCGCAGCCGCAATCAGCCGTCATTTTAAAAAGCTAAGGAGCAGCACCGTGAAAGACAGAAGCGTTGTGGACACCGAAGTACAAATTGTAACCAAAGGCTCGGACGCCCCGATTACATTGACAGGCAATCTAGGCTCCCTGCACGACAATCCCAAAAAAATCCACCAGCTGCTTGATCTGCTTGACATGCCTCCGGGAACGGAAGTGCGGGTAGTTACCAAGGCTGCGTCTGTCATCGTTCGTTGATGACTCAGCCCCTATGCATCGGCATAGGGGCATTCAACAAGAGCTTAAGTGCCATGTACAGCCAGACGTTGCTGGGCTATGCCATTGGCGATCGCCTGAAACCTGACGTGGCGGTTATTTTTGCTGACGATATGGTGCATATCACCTACGCCTTGTGGGAAGTTTCACTCCCATTGGACTGGGTACGCAGATATCCGGTGATCGAACAGTTGCTCAGCAGGCATATCTCCCCCAGAGAGGCATTGGCTAATCCAATAGCCGAGCCACTGGTGGTTCTGCTGGGCGCCCAAGGCTGCTTTGCTCCAGAGTTAAAAGATAGCTATACACTGCGCGAGATCAAGGCGCTGTTCGACCCTATGCGCTCACAGTGGTATTCCGAATACTACGCTCATCCGGCTTGGCAAAGACTTCGTAGCGGTCAAGCAAGTCGTAATGGCCTACTAGCTTGGCTAATTCATAACTACCATGTCTCGCGGG
Source organism: Moraxellaceae bacterium (assembly GCA_003543245.1). Taxonomy (GTDB): domain Bacteria; phylum Pseudomonadota; class Gammaproteobacteria; order Pseudomonadales; family Moraxellaceae; genus UBA2031. The sequence goes on from DPJB01000031.1 coordinate 1,418, forward strand.
CAGCTGGAGTCGTGGCAGCACGCATGGCAGCCATTGGTGGAAACACACCTTGGGCCAGCTTCTTCCGCCAAGATGCGTTGGACGAATATTGGCATTGCGATGCCTACTACTCGCTCGATACACCTCTGTTGAAATGCGTCAGCGCGGAGGAAATCAAGGGATATGTTCCACTGCCAGCCTCGCTCGCCTTTGAAGAGCACACACTACAGGTGGCCGAGACTGATCCGATTGCCCATTTGCTGATTGCCTATTTTCAAGAGTCTAGCATCGCATTCGAAGAAGATAGTCGTATCTTTTACTATGCGGTGGAACAGCAATATGGTGTACAGGGGCTGTTCAATCCTTGGAAGCAGCACATCCAGATTGATGTTGATCAAGGTCATGCCGATGGACTTGCCAAACTTCTTGAGTCGGACGTAAAGGTCGCTAGTACGACACTGGAGAAATCGCTGCGCCAAGTTTGGCTTGCCTATTATTTCCTGCGGTGCGGTCTAGATGACATCTTGAGTCAGGATAATGGCAACCAGATTGCTCTACGCATGCCGATACGAGCGCCATGTAGCGTAAGCAATTTATGGGACCTTCTAATTGTTCATCTGGAGGACGCAGCCATCCCAAGACTGCTAACCGACAGCGAGCTAGCACAGTTGCACCATGGGATCACGAACAGTGCATTTCGTGCGCTCAGCTTTTCTCGTCAGCACGATGAGGTAATCACCTGCGGTCGCTGGGCACAAAAGCTATCGCGGACACAGCCCAATCTAGCCTCAATTCCGGAGGCCAACCCATGGTGCATGGCAATCATTAATCACCTGCAAGAGGCAGCCTGCAAACCAACGACCTGGCTTTTGCTCGTTAGCTTGCTGGCTGAGCGAGCGCCCGGCCTAAGGCTCAGTGGCGAATGGGGGGCTGGTCTGCTCCGCCTGCTTAGTGGTGAGGACCTTGCTTCCGACTCTGCGACTAAGCTATCACAAATGGATGAGCTACTTTCACGCTACATGATTTGTAGCGATAAAGTACCATCAAATTTGCTATGAGCCTAACAAGTTGAGGTCTTTCTCATTGCAAGGCTGCTACCGCGTACAGAGTAGGCGTGACTATGCTCCCTCGTTTATTGAGGGAGAGTGGTATATGTCGTCGGAACTGATTTGCAATGACGTGATTAACAGTGCGCTTCGTGCTCATGCATCATGGCAAGGGAGGGAGCAGGTGCGACTGGCGCCTGCATTGGTATATCAACGTCACGGAACGTTTAGTTCGGAGCCAGACATCCTTTATAAAAAGGATCTATTCATTCCAAAGCGGGGAACCCCTGCCATGGATATGAATATTGTCGATATACTTAAATCCAGAAATAACTGGATAAACCGTATTGGTTGCATTAAGGAGATCTTCCCCGAAAGCAGCCTATTGGTTTTGCAGAAGCTCAGTGGGTTGGAGCCAATCATTGCAAACGAATACATGCTGCATGAGGCAGGCCACTTTCTTGCTTACGATGTGTGCGCCAAACAGCGCGAAGGCTATTTCTCAGTTATGGGTAAGACTGCTTGGCCATTGGTATATCTGGAAGAGTTGCGAGCTGATTTAAATTCCTTTGGTTTTGCAGTGCAGCTATTAGAACCTGAAAAAGCAACACAAATATTCCTATACAACATGATGCTCAGATTTGGCGTTCATCGCCAAGGTATTGTGCAAGAACAACAAGCGCCATATGGGTTAGTGCCATATTTGCTATTTCACCTTCTCCAGGATTTTGGCTTTCTAAGCATATGCCAGCAGCATGGGCGTAGTAGCTTCAAGTTTGTTAGCCTTGAGACGGATCAGCTTATTGCAATTATGCGCGCCTGCGCACGCCATGCTGAACAGGAGTTGAACGGGCCAGAGCTGACGAAAACTACGTCATTGGAGAGAGCTATCGTGGCAGCCAAGTATGTGCGGAACCGATTGGACGATACAGCGATGGCTAAGCTTTATGGCTTGGTTATGAACCAGCCAGCAACTATGCTGGCCGCAGAGAAGCCTTGACGAGTCCATCGCAGGGCTCTTCGACAACCCGTTCATAAGCTGCCGCATAGCAGGAAATCGGCCCCCAACCCGACTATCAAAATAGGGCAATTAGCCAATTAGTGTCGGTAGGGAATGGAGCGGACGGAGAGAATCGAACTCTCAGCTCGTGCCTGGGAAGCTAGGGCATTGCCATTATACGACGCCGCCTGAACGTCCGGATTGCAGAGTAGCGCGAGCGACAAAAGAACCCCGGCCTAAGCCGGGGCACTGATTGCAGGCGAGAGCCTTACTGGGCGACGCGGTTAAAATTCAAAAGGCTATTGATAACCTTGTCGCCCTGGCGGTTGGGGTAATCCATAAGGATGGCCGAGCCAAAGCGCCGGGGCGGCTGGCCACCAGGCATCTTGTTGATCTGCCCAAAATATTCGTTCACTGCGGCGTTGGCGACCTCAGCACTATTGCCGATATACATGCCATTCCACTGGGCAGAGGCAAAGTTGATCCAGAACGTGGGGGCCGCCCCCTGACCTTGCTGCTGGTTAGCCAGGTTAAGGAATTCCACCACTTTCCGGGCCTTGGCCGGGTAATCAATCGAACAGTCGAACCAGGGAAACCAGCCGCCAGCCCAGACAAAGTAGCAGTTCTGGTCCAGGTCATATTCGTCCTGAGTGGCCACGGGCGGGTTCTGGCCCCATGGGACACCGGTGCCGGCGTCAAAGCGGTCGAAGAGCACAACCTTGCCACGCACGGTTCTGAGAGGTGTCGCAGGGCCTGCCTGGGTGACAAAGCCGTTGGCCGGATTATTGATGACCGTCTGCATGAACAGGCTGGTGTTCAGGGTGTCTTCGTCCTTGACCGACATCAGCACGGTTTCGCCACTGTTGTTGGCCAGAAAGGTGTTAACCGGGTCCATGACCTCGGTCTGGAAATTGCCCAGACAGACAAAACCATGGCGTACCTCGAAGGGGTAGTTCTGGAGCTTGACCTCGCGACAGAGACCGGAATCCGCCACGCGCACATCGAGAAAACGTATGCCGTTGGCCAACTGCTCGGCCACATCCCAGTCCTGGGTTTCACCCAGGTCGAGAATGGTCTCGTAAGACCCGGAGTCATGGGTACCGGGGATCATCAGCTTGCCCAATGGCAACGTATCCGGCAGACCGGTCATCCAGCGGCTGCGCTGCATGCCATAGCTGCCACTGAGGCTGGACAAGCTGGGGCCTGTGGAGTTCTGGGCGGTGACCTGAAACTGGTAATTCTGACCCCAGGGCAAGGGTGGCAGGGTCAGTGGGCTGGTGGGGCCGCTGACCGAAATGCCGCTGCCCAAGGGCAGACCGACGGGGCCGGCCACAAAAGCATTGACCGTGTATTGCTGGGCCGGGTCATAGCCGGGCTGACCCTGGTAGAAGCTGACCGTGGCCACATTGCCGGAAATGCTCACGCTCTGGATGACGGGCTGGTTGGGCTGGGCCGAGGTCACCAATGTGCCGGCGTTCTGGCCGGGGCTGGTGCCCAGCACATTGGTGGCGCTCAGGCTGAGCTGGTAGGGCAGGCCGTTGCTCAGGCCGCGCAGCAGCAGGGGTGAGCCTTTGCCCGTGGCGGTGACAGGGCCGCTGGCCGTGCCGGCCGGCGGTGTGGCGGTCACGGTGTAGTAGGAAATGGGCAAGCCGGGAACGTCGGCGGCTGGCGTAAAGGCAACCTCGGCCTGGCCATTGCCAATGATGATATTACGCGGCGTGGGTGGCACCGGCAGCATGCCCGGAATATAGGGGCCAGAGCTTGCGGCGGCGCTATTGCCCCAGAGGTTATGTGCCATGACGCGGATATTGTAGGTCTGCCCATTGTTGAGCCCCTGCACGACGGCGGGACTGGCCAGGACTGGCACCACAATATTGCCGGGCTCGGCCACCACCAGGTATTTGGTGATGGCGCTGCCACCATTGTCGGCAGGCGGGGTAAAGCTGATCGTGGCTTGGCCATCGCCCTGCTGCACCTGCAGGCCCTGGGGCGCGCCTGGCACGGTGCCCGGGGTGAAAGGTGCGCTGGATATGGAGCTATTGCTGCCATAGCGGTTGCTGCCCGTCAGTGTGACTGTATAGCTCACGCCATTTTTCAGGCCCTGCAACAGGTAAGGACTACTGATCTGCTGTGCGCTGACGGGCACCCCGCCGCTCGTTGGCGTTGCTGTCACACTGATATTGGCGTCGCTGTCGCTGCCATTTACATTGCTGAACACAAGGCGAACGCTCTGGTTGCCGGCTGCTGCTTCCTTGATGACGAGTTGAGCCAGGCCTGCCTTGACCGGATCGGAGTTATGGCCGAATTGGGCGCTGTTATAGGCCGTCACCAGCACGGTATAGCTATGACCTGGCGTCAGACCGTTGATGGTCAAAGGGTTGCTGTTGCCCAGCGCCGAACGGTAGATCTCGCCCGAGGTAAGAGAGGTGGCCTGGGCCTGAAACTGCAGTGTCTGTGGCGGACCGCTGTAGCTATAGCCCACTTGCATGCTTTTTGAGCCCATGGTGACGCTGGTGATGCTGGGCGCCTGGGGCATGGGTGGCGAGGCGCGGCAGCCGCGCTGCGTATCAGAAACCTGGCAGAGCGTTTTCGCAGAAACCGGGTTTGAGGTGTAGCTGTTACTGCCGACAGTGGCGGTCACGGTAAAGCTGTAATTCGTATAGCTGTCCAGATTGCTGACCACCACGGGTGTGACCGTGCCACTACCGCTCAGGCCGCCGGGCTGGGCGGTGACGGTATAGCTGGCAGTCTGGCCCTCGGGCGGGCAGTAATTAAACATGACCGAGGCGGAATTCATGTCAGGCACGACTGCGCTGATGATGGGCGCGGCGGTAGCGCCGGAGGCGCAGGTGGGGCTGCTTGGCGGCGAAAAATTGCTAATGTTCAGGGTGCCGGGCGCGTTGCTGGGCGAGGGCGCATAGCGTGCCGGCGTGCTGCCGATATAAAACCCGAAGGTGTCGCCGGCCTTGACCTGGAAGCTTACCCGTCCGCTGCCACTGGAGTAGGCCTGGCCATTGATCAAATAGCCGGCACCACTGGACTGGCGCGCGTTGTAGCCGAGCTGCGCGCTCACGGTGCCGGCCTGCTGCGCCACCACCGTGAGCTGAGTGTCATCGCCCACGTTAGAAGCAATCTGCACAGAGCTGCTATTGCTGCGCGGCGAAATGGCCTCTGGAAAGTTGAGCGTCCAGTTACCGGTGTTCATCGGTCGGAGGGTGTAATAGCCGCTGAAGTCAGCCCAGGCCTGACCTTGTGCCAGAGCAAGCCACAGCAAAAAGGCGGCCTGCAGCCACCCGTGTAAACGTGTTCTCATTGTTTTCCCCTGAATGCCATTGGCAAAAATAAAGAAGGCGTGCGCAACTGGCGTTTGTTGTTATTGCGGCATCACTGATGCTCGCGGGCGGAAAGAGTAAACAGGTATTAGCATGATGGCGAGCATGAAGTTAATGCATGTGAGAAATGCGACAGAGAACGAAGCACGAACGCGTGATCTTGGGTTTGTAATTATTTTGCGCAGTGCACAGCAATGCCTGCGGTACTGCAGCGTCGCCTTGGGGAACTGAAGCTCTGCAGCTAAGCTGCACCCGCCAAAGCTGGACAGGCCAGCCTGGCGACAGGCAGAATTTGCGTAGGGCAAGCCGTCACGCAAGCGATGATAATCGCTGGCCCAATCGCGCGAATGGCGCAGGAGTCAGGAGGATACCCATGAATAAGGCAGTTTTCGCAGCAGGTCTTTTGATGCTTTCGGGTTTTGCGCTGGCGCAGAGCTGCGAAGACGGTTTTCAGTCAGTGGGCGATCCCCGTAACGGCCTGTTCTTTTCCGGCCAGGTGAAGGTGCCGGGCCTGAGTGCGCAGAGTGCGCTGGGGCAGTTGCAGCAGATTGCGCTGGATAGCGGCTACAAGGTGGGTGGCGAGCTCATCAAGGGTGGCGCTGGCGAGCTGTATTTCATCCAGGACAGCAACAACCCCGCTGTTGTGATGCTGGCCACGGCCGACAAGTCCGGCAAGGTGAGCATCAGCACCAAGCTGGCCCGTGGCCAGAAAACCGACGCCGCCGCCGTGCGCACCGAATTCTGTTCGCTGCTGGCAAAACTCAAGACCGGCAAGGAAGGCGACGCCATCGCCGCTGCCGCGCGCGAGACAACCGGCATAAACAAGGTAACGGATGCCAAGGCCGAAAAGCTCTCTGCCGAAATCGGCAAGGTGGTCAAAAAGGCGTTGGCGCCGGTGGCGGCCAAGGGCCAGTTGAGCCGCGCCCTGATCGGCACTGGCGTATCGGCATCATCGGGCGAATACGAAGAGGCCTTTGCCTCGGTGCGCGCCAAGTACATCGGCCGCAAATACCGCGTGGACGGACAGATCTACACGGTTACCGGGTCTCCCCTGCACGGCGACATGGAAGTGAATTATCTGGTCACGAAAACCCGCGGCCTGCTCGGTGTGCGTCAGGAATCCCAGTTCAACGACCTCAACTACCAGATCAAGTGTGCACTGGCCAAAGACCAGGCCAAGTTCTTCCTCACCCTCTCCGAAGGCAACTTTGCTACGCTGACCGGCACTGTCGTCAACATGCAGCCGGGCGGTCTGGTCCTGGGGGATTGCCGTCAGGCGAATTGAGTGCCCGGACCATTTTCCTTAGATGGTGCTTGCCTAATGCATGAGTCTTTTGGTGCGGACTGGCTTAATGGAATGGGGCTGTTGTTATTGAAGCGACAGGCCGGGAGGAGTACGGTTTCATCACGCCCGCCGATATGACCGTAAGCTTATGTCGCCGGGCGCGTGCATTCGCCTCGACGGGACTCGGCAGCCGTCCCTGGAGCGGGACACTCACCAGTGCCCGGAGTCGTGACGAGACTGATGCAGTAACTGGCACGCACTGATTCTTGAAGGTGGCCACCATGGAATCAACAAAGATCACACAGCACAAGGCGGCGGGACAACCGCAGCCGTTCACCGAGGGCGACGCCCTGCAGCAGTTGACGGAAAAGGTGCAGCATTTCCGCAGTGATGCAACGACGGCGCTCAGTCACTTCCGTAGCGATACAAGCAGCGTTCTGAATGCGCTCAAGCATGATTACAAGCGGGCACGGGCAGCCATGCACCGGCTGCATGATCACAGCGCCCTGCTGTCGTTCCTGCATGAAAAGTTTCCGCGTCCGGCAGCAAAGAACGTGAAAACCGCGTTGCGCAACCGGCCGGCAAAATCATCGCCCCGGTAAGCTTGCATCCGTTCACATCAGCCTGAAAGCCGGCGCCATGAGTTGCGCCGGCTTTTCTTTTGGCGTGATGTCCGGGAGGTTGGCGCCGGTGTTGTTGCGAGAGTGGCAAGCCGTGGCGTCGCCAGGATTATTGTGGTGGCGGCAACCACCGGTCCAGGCGTTGCCTGAGCACGCCAAGTTCAACCGGTTTGGCCAGAAAGTCGTCCATGCCGGCGCGCAGGCAATGCGCGGTATCGTCGGTGAGTGCGCTGGCGGTCATGGCAACAATAGGCGTGTGCGGTAACTGGTTTTCACTTTCGCGCCGACGGATTTCCCGTGTCAGGCTCAGGCCATCCATGACCGGCATTTGCACGTCACTCAGGATCAGGCCAATGCGATGCTGCTGCCACAGGGCGAGTGCTTCGACGCCGTTGGTGGCGAGCAGGCAGGGATGACCCAGCCATGCCAGCTGGCGAATGGCGACCTGCTGGTTAACGGGATTGTCTTCGGCAAGCAGGATGAGCCGGCCCTGCGCTTCGGCCTCGGCCAGGTCTGCCATGGGCTGGCGGGCGATGGCGGCACTGGAGGAGAAGTGCTGCTCCACGTGCTCGGCGCTGTCGGCCAGCGGCAGCGTGATCTGGATGCGGAATTCGCTGCCCTTGTCCGGCTGGCTGTGTACCTCGATGCTGCCGCCCATGAGGTCGACCAGGCGTTTGCAGATCGACAGTCCGAGGCCGCTGCCGCCAAAGCGGCGCGTGATGGAGCTGTCGGCCTGGGTAAAGGGCTGGAAGAGCTGCGCCATGGTCTCGTCATTCATGCCGATGCCGTGGTCCCTGACACTGATCACGAGCGTGATGCGGTCTTCCTGTTGCCCGGTCACCGCGATGCTGATCATCACTTCGTCTTCATTGCTCGCCGGATTGGCGGGCGTGAACTTGATGGCGTTGTTGACCAGATTCTGCAGGACTTGCCGTATTCGACCGGGATCACCCATGCAGGCGGGCAACGGTGCATGACCGTTGGCATACGACAGGCGCAGGCCTTTGGTGGCAGCGACCGGCTTCAGCGTCATGATCACGCTGCGCGCGACACCGTCCGGATTAAAGGGAATGCAGTCCAGTTGCAGGCGGCCGGACTCGATGCGCGAGAAATCCAGGATGTCGTCGAGGATTTGCATCAGTGTGTGGGCCGAGTCATTGGCGGCGTGCAGCATTTCCTGCTGCTCCGGCGGCAGGGATTCCTGCTGCAGCAATTCCAGCAGGCCGATGACGCCGTTCATGGGGGTGCGAATTTCGTGGCTCATGGTAGCCAGGAACAGGCTCTTGGCCGCGTTTGCGGCTTCGGAACTGGCCTTGGCCGCGCTCAGCTCGGCGGTGCGTTCCTGCACGCGGACCTCAAGCTGGCGGTTGGCGTCGGCGAGCAGTTCGGTGACATGGGTGCGGCGCCGGCTGCGATTCATCAGTAGGCCGATGATGATCAGCAGGCTGACAACAACGGCAAGGCTGCCAAGCAGCACGGGCCGGTGGGTTTCGTAAAAACTGGGGGGACGGAAAAACAGACGGCTGCCGGCGGGCAGACGTTGCAGACTGATGCGGAAGCGTTGCAGCTCGCGATAATCAAACTGCGGACTGAATTGCGATTGCGGCAGGATCGGAATGGCATCGGCCGGCGTTCCCGCCAGAACATCGAGTGCCACTTTGGCGGCGGCATGCCCGTGCTGGTGGGGGTCATTCATCAGTCCGCCAATGGCGCCATTACCAATCATGAGGGCGCCCCACATGCCGTAGACCGGTGCGCGGCCGTTGCGGGACACCAGTGGCAGATGCTCGGCAAAGGAAAAGTAGCGGTTATCGCGTGTCTGGTGGATGGCCAGCATGAGAATGGCCGAGTGTGGCGGCAATTGCCGCAGCCGTTGCCACAGCTCGTTCTGAGTGAAATCGTCCCACAGTTCTACGCGCGGCCCGGGCTTGCCAGCGCGCTGCTGCATGATGCGCCTGGCCTCGGACGCCATGCGTGCACCGAAGGTGGTGCGGTCAGTGAGCATGATGATGCGTTCCACATCGGGCTGCATCTGCTGGATGAGGTTCAGGTTGCCTTCGATCTCCATGCCTTCAAGCAGACCGGTGAAATGTTTTTTGCCCTTGAGCCGTAGTGGATCAAACACATTCACGCCGCAGAAGACGACGGGTGTGTCGGGGCCGAAGAGTTCGTCGCGTGACGACAACAGAAGGTCGTAGGCGTAGTCATCGCTGCTGATGATGACGTCGGGTGGAAAGCGGGCGTATTTATGCTTGAGCAGGATTTTCAACTGGGCCAGGTAGGCGGGGTCGTCGACCATGCGGCGACCGTCCAGAAATTCGATATGCAGGTTTTCTTCGGGAATGTGGCCGGTCAGTGCCTGCTGCACGCCGAGTGTCAGCTGTGCCGCCCAGGCGAATTGCGGATGGTAGGAGTTGAGCAGCAACACGCGGGGTGCTGCAAGGGCCGACGTTGCCAGCAGGCAAAGCCACAGCACACCGCCTGCCATGAGGCGGTGGCGGAGCCGGGTACATCCTGTATCACTACGGCAACGGCAGATCATCGCCACACTCCGGAGGCTTTGGATTCAGTTAAGCAGGTCTGCGGGCCGGCGTGGCATTCCGGGCCGGCTTGGTGACAGGATTACCCTCGGCGGCGACAGTCGGTGCACATTGCCGGAGAACGCGGCATGAGTACCTGCCAGAAGCATGGATGGCCCGGCACTACTGCTCCAGAACTGCTGCTTCGCCCCACTGCCCCCAATGCACCGGTCGGCGTAGAATCCGCAGGCTGGCTTGGCGGGCCGTTACCCGCGACATTCCTCCTTCTGCAAACACGCGCCCTACCGCATGACCGTCATGAAAAAACTGGCTGTGGCCGCCGATACCGAGCGGCTGGATACGTGGGTGAAGTATCACAAAACCCTGTGCGCAAGCTGCCGTGGCACCTGCTGCAGCCTGCCGGTGGAAGTGCGTCTGGAGGATTTGATCCGCCTGGGTGAGGCCGACGAATTTGAACGGCAGGAGCCGCTAAAGCAGATTGCGCGTCGCCTGACCAAGACCGGCATCGTCGGGCACTTCAACCACAAGAGCGGCCTGTTCACGCTGGCCCGGCGTGCCAACGGTGACTGCCGCTACCTTGATCCGGCCAGTCGGCTTTGCACCATTTACGCAAAGCGCCCTGATACTTGCCGCAACCATCCGCAGGTTGGCCCCCGCCCCGGCTACTGTGCGTGGCAACCAAAGTCGGCATCATGACGCCTCAGGGTCACTGACCGATAACGGGATGACACTGCCCTCAGGGTGAGGTGTCAGAGACCTTTCCCATTGGGCTGACCTCCCCTGCTAAACCCCTTTGCGACCACCCTTGGGCATCCGCAACGACGGCAAGGCCGGATTGGCCCGATTGCCGCACATTTACGGCAATCGGGCCAATCCATGACCCGGAGTCACCGCTAATAGTGCAAACAAGCCCCTGCCATCAGGTGGTTTTTTTAAAGCAATTAAACGGAATGACACGTCATTCCGATATTGGAACGAGTTCTGACAGAAGCAGCAAAGGAGAAGGATCATGGTCGAAGTCGATGTGTTCTGGGCGTATGGGTTTGGGGCCAGTCTGGCACTGGGGGCCGGGCGGCAGCTGGTAAAACGCGACAAGCCGTTCGAGAGCAAATACTTTGTCTGGACGGTGCTGTTTCTGGCGCTGTGCTGGGCACCCACGGGCATGCTGCTGCTGATACGGCATCCCTCGTGGGAGACGATGCAGGCGGCAGACAGTCTGGCCAGCATGAACGAGTTTCTCATTCTGGGTTTTGGCCTGACCAACATCACGCAGGGCATTCTGGGCTTCTGGGTGGGCGTGCTACTGCTGCGCCAGAACAGGATCTATCTGGCCAACCTCAACTGGATGCTGGGCTACTTCGGCATGTTCTTCATTCTGGTCTATGGCTGGGACGGTCTGGGCTTTGACCGCTTTTTCTACGACCGCGACATGGTGGCCGGCTCGCCTGCGTGGACGCCGGGGGTGAGTGGCGCAACAACGTTGGCCGGCTTCTTTCCGGCGGTGCTGGCCTTTCTCACCTCGGGTGTGGCGTTCACCCTGTATCTGGATGGCGTCTACCTGCTGCCACCGTTCGGGCTGCTGATGTTCCTGTGGTACACCGAGGGCCTGCGCGCCGAGGGCCGGCATGGTGGCCGGCCGGACCTGTCGGTACGCAGCACGGGTTTTGGTCTGCGCATGCTGGGGCGTTATCTGCTGGCGGTCTTTGTCATTGCCCTGGGTGCGGCAATTTTCTCGGCCATCGTGGTGAATTATGTGGGGGCGGCACTGGGCGTGGGCAATCATGTGGCGCGCGGTCTGGGCAACATCCCGGCCAACACCGGCATGCACGTGATCAGCTACGTCATCGGCCTGCCACTGGCCCTGGCACTGCTGTGGTTTACCGTGCTGCGGCCGGGTGGTCTGGTGCATCGCCTGCTGGGGGTATGGGTGATCGGTGACGAGGCCGACATGTATCAGGGTGGCAAGCAGGTGGTGTCGGTGCAGGCAAGATGACCTGAGGTTGGCTGCCATGCTCGCAAAATGAAATGAAAAAGCCCGTCGTAATGACGGGCTTTTTCATGCGAGGCGATCCGCTGCCTTTACTGCTTGATCGGTGCCGATACGCCTTCCATTTGCAGGGTGCCAGCCGGTATGCGCAGGCTGATGGTGCCGCCGGGCAGTACGCTTGCTGCTGTCAGCGATACCGTCAGGTTGACGTCGGCCGTGTTCGTGAGCACGGCCAGCATGCGGCCATCAGGCAGGAACTGTACAGGCCCGCTCACGGCCACACTGAGCGGATAACTGTAGAGGTCATGGTTGATGGGTATGCCGATCAGGCTGGGTGCCAGGGTTGGCAGGTCCAGATACAGATCGAGCGTGGCCATCAGCTGCGGCTGGCCAGCGCTGTCCTTGATGTAGGCCGTGATGGGCAGCTCGCGTTGGCCGTTAGCGGGATTGACGGCATAGCGTGCCCGCATGACCTGCAGTCCGGTGGGCGAGACGATGTTGCCAAAAGAGCTGGTGGCATACACGGTCACGCTGGAGGCGATCAGCTGGGTGGGCTGGATCAGCACACGCACACCGCCCGCCGTCTCGTCGTAGCCGGCAACCTCTGCATCAAGGGTGCTGCTCAGGTAGAGGAACTGCTGTCCCGGGCATGTTGAGCCGACGGGGCAACCGATGTTGGAGCCGGTCACCAGTCCGCTCTGGCCCGTGGTAATGATGTGGCCGCCATTGCGGGCGACAAACACGCCACCACCGGTATCCACAGCACCCGCTTCGCCGGTGTCATGCTCAAAGTTGGCATTTACATCGGTGGCCGGCAGGCCGCGCAGGCGCTGGAGTACCGTGTCGGCCGCCGTGCCGCCACGGAACCAGATCTCCATGGGGGTGCCGCCGCCAGTGGCAGTGGGAGCGCCGGCGGGTGTCTGCGACAGGGTCTGGGTTTGCAAGGGCAGGCCGTTGCTGCCGCAGATGGCCTGGGAGCCGTCACAGGTAGCCACAGAGGACTGGCTGTTGCCGTTGGAAACCAGTGTGTAGCGATAGAGCTCGCCTACGGTCCACGGCTGGTCGGGCACGAAGCGCAACGACTGGCTGCCGACTTCTAGCCGGCCCGGCACGGCGCCCAGGCAACTGCCGCCTGCACTCATGCGTTCCACACGGAAGCTGCCGCTGGCGCAGACCGTACCGAGCTGGACGCTGGCCGCATCCAGGCTTTGCGTGAACTGTACCTGGATCAGGCGTTCGGTCGGCAGTGTCGGCAGCGGCAGGATGTCATCGCCCGCCTTGCCGCCAACACAGCGCCCTTGCTGGCTGTCCGCGACATTGCGCCCGGTGGTCACGCAGGGATAGCCGGGGTAGCTGGCAAGCACTATGGGTGAGCGGCTGCCTGGGCTGGCAAGGTCGGGCAGGCGGAAGTCCAGGCTTGCGGGCGTCACGGGATTGCCGGCCAGATCGGTAAGGCCGGCAGTGAACTGCACGCGGTAGTCGGCATTGTGGGCCAGTGGCTGTTGCGGCCGGATCACCACGGAGCTGCCATCGGTGCGCAGATCGAAGGGCGCGCTGACGCCGTCCTTGCTCAGCAGGACGCTGCTGCTGGTGACGCTTTGCGGGTCCAGCGGTTCGGTGAAGGTCAGGATGACCGGGTCCCCGGGCCGGGTGCGCAGCGATTCGTTGCCGGGCAGCCAGGATTGCAGCGCAGGCGGGGTGAGGTCGACAGGCCTGGTGGGGGCCAGTGTCTGGTCGGCATACCCCTCAAGGTGGAAGGAAAGCACACCGGCGGCCTGGTCCAGACCGAGGACATCCAGTTCGGCCACGCCCACAGCGTCCATCACAAGGCGGCCGTTCTTGACGATGGCCGTGCCCACCAGATCGATATGCAACAGGTTCTGGTTGAAGGCGCCGTTGGCCGAAGGTGTGGAGGAGGACATGGCTGCGTCCATGGTCAGATAGACCAGGCGGGGCGCATCCACCGCAGTGCTGTAGGGGTTGGCGGTCATGTAGCCGGTGGCGTCGGAGACAATGCTGACGCTGATGGCCCCGGTGTTGAGTCCTGCCGGTACGCGGCCGACGATCTGCACGTCAACGCTGCTGCCATTGAGCAGGTTGCCGCGCGGCACCCGCAATGGTGTCGCCTCGGGGTAGTTGGGAACAAAGGCCAGTTCGGCATAGAGATTACCGCCTTGCTGCGAGGCGCTGTCATTGCCAAGCAGGCGCGAGGTGATGGGCACGTTGTTGATGATCTTGCCGGTGAGGGGCGAGGCTACTGCGGTGGACGGTACCTCAAGGGCAATGGTTTCACGCGGGGCCGAGTTCTTTGGCCGCAGGGCCAGGCTGGCGTAGGCGCCGGGCACCAGTGCCTGGCCCTGGGTGCTGAGCAGGTCCGGGGTCAGTTTCAGGGTGTAGGGCTGGCCGGGCTGCAGGTCGTTGACCGGGTCGATGCTGAGCAACTGGCGGTTGGCCAGTACCCGTGCCGGCACCAGTGCCCCGCTGCCATCCTCGAGGCGCACGCTGCCGCCGTAAACCAGGCTGCGGGTGTCCACCGGCTGGGTGAGCTGCAGGCGCACGGTAGAGAAGTCCATGAAGGGGAAATTGGTCTGCACCGGCAGGGAGCGCTCAACCCTGAACGTGCTGTCGCTGCGGGTCAGGCTGTCGGGACCCTGATTGGCCGGGCGGGTGGTGAACGTCAGTGGTACCGGTTTCACGGCACCATCGGCCGCATCGAGGCCGCTCCAGCTTACGTGGTAGCGCGTGTTCTCGCGCAGGCCGGGAGCAGCTGCCAGCAGATAAACACCACGACCACCGTTGGTGGCGGTGGCGGTGAAGCTTACCGGCAGGCCGCCGTCATCCTCGATCCGGAAAGCGTCGGCAAGGGTGCCGCTGGTCGCCTGCACGGGCCTGGAGAACTGCAATACGACCGGAGCCGCCGGGGCGATACGCGTCTGGTTGTCATAGGGAAAGGCATACAGAAGGCCGGTCGTGCCCGACCAGGAGGCAGGCACGGTTGCCGTCTGTTTGTCACCGCAGCCGGCCAGCAGGCCGAGCAGGATCAGGGGGACGAATAGTATGCGCATGATGGTGGCCCCCTCAGAATTTCAGTGTCAGCGAGCCAGCAACAGCATGCACGGTGCCACCGGTTTTAAGGGTCTCGTACGGGGCGCCACCGTTGACCTGGCTGGAGGTCAGCTCGAACTCGCGGTCCTTGAGAAGGTGTACCTGATAGCCAACATCAAGGCGTACCGGGAAGGCAAAGATCCATGGGTCGCGGAATTCGGCGCTGGCACCAAGGCCGACAACCAGGCGGTCATTGTCCAGGTAGTTCACGTCCAGCGAACGGTCCGACTTCAGGGCCGAGGCTTCCCAGGCCACGCCGCCGGTGAGCACGTAGCGGTCGTTCAGGCGGTATTCGGCGCCAAGCCGGGGGATCAGCACGTCCCGAAAGCGCAGGTTGGCCTGGTCGCGGATGGTGTCATTGTCCAGTTCGCCGGCCAGCTTCGACCATTCCTGCCATTCGCCGGTAAATCCTACCCGCAGCCGCTCGCCCTTGTACTGCATGCCCAGGGTATAGATGTTGGGCTGGTAGGCATCGAGCGTGGAGATGGCCAGGGTCAGGCCTGGCGGGGGGATGGTGCCGGGAATGACGGCGTTGGCATTCACCTGGGTCTTGGTGTTGGAGTAGGCCCGGTAAGCGGCCGCGGTATGCCAGTTTTTCAGGGCGCAATCGCTGTCTGCGCAGAGCAGTCGGCCCCAGTCGATGCTGATGCCGGCAATGGGTTTAAGTACCGGCTTGGCACTGACATCAAGGCTTTCGTAGCGGGTGTTGCCAGCAAGATCGCTCTGGGTGGAGAGCGTGGCCGAGGAATGCAGGGTGACGCGGGTGCTCAGGCCTGCATCAATGCCGGGAACCAGCGTGGTGGCGCCACCGACGGTCAGGAACAGGGGCTGGCGGCCGTAGCTGAAGTACTGGCCGCTGGTCGAGGTTTCCGACTTGAACGCCAGCATCTGTTTGCCGTATTTCTCTACCCCTAGCATCACGCCAAGGTAGAGAGGGTGCTCGACCTTGGTCAGTGAGCTGAGGTTGGTCTTGAGGCCGAGCAGGGTTTGCTGGCTGTACCCAATGGGCAATTCGTCGCCGGTACGGATCAGCGGCATGCTGCCGCCCTGACTGTCGGCGGTCACGTGAGGCTCGGCATGCAGCAGGCCGCCGGTGAGCTCGCCACGAGGATCGGCGGCCAGGGATGCCGGGTTGTAATATGTTGCCGAGGTGTCGGGATTGAACAATGACAACGCCTGGGCCGACGCAATGTCGGCCGGTTGCAGGCCGTAGGTACTGGCAACGCTGCCCATGGCGGCATGAGCGGAAAAGGAAGTGGTGGCCAGCGCGATTGCGATCAGGCCATGTCGTTTTTTGTATTGGTTCACGTGGATTCCCTCTTTTTATAGTTAATACGGGGGTTGTGCAGGATTGGATGCAGCCTCCCGGAAAGTGGGGGCTGGTTTTTTATTGGAGGACTAACGTTATGGGTTCCCCGTGTAAGTGACTATTGAGTCTGAGCGGTATTTTTGTGGGCGGCAGGTGTGGTTTCTGTAGGGAATGGCGGTAGATTTGTGTATGGACTTCGCCGGCAAGCGTTGCGCTTGCCGCATGGAGATCTGATCTCCATCAAGTTCCGGGCGCATTTATTGCTGAGGCTCTTGTGAATGTTTGACAGTCGCCGTTCAAGAGTTGAGAATGGTTCTCATCTCTTCTATGGCTTGCATTACTGCCGTGAAACTATCCGATCTGCCCCGTTTTGTTGTCGGTACGGTGCGTACCGTCGAGGCTGTCGGTGCCGATGACCCCATCGCGCGCCGTCTGGCCGATCTCGGCTTTGTGCCGGGCGAGACCGTGCGCCTGATTGCCACGGGGCCCATCGGGGCCGATCCCCTGCTGGTGCAGGTAGGCTTCACCCGCTTTGCCCTGCGCCGTTCCGAGGCCGCACGGGTGCGGCTGGAGGTGCCGGCATGATGACCGCCGCCACGCTGCAGCGCATTGCCCTGGTGGGCAACCCCAACTGCGGTAAAACCTCGCTGTTCAACCTGCTGACCGGTGCCCGCCAGAAAGTCGCCAACTACGCCGGCGTTACCGTCGAGCGCAAGGAAGGCCGCCTCACGCTGCCCTCGGGCCGTACCCTGCAGGTGCTGGATTTGCCCGGTGCCTATTCGCTGGATGCCACCAGCCCGGACGAGGCCATCACCCGTGCCGTGTGTCTGGGCGAGCAGCCTGGCGAGGCCGCCCCCGATCTGCTGGTGTGCGTGGCCGATGCCACCAACCTGCGCCTGCACCTGCGTTTTGTGCTGGAAGTGCGCCGGCTGGGCAAGCCCATGCTGCTGGCGCTGAACATGATGGACGATGCCCGTCGTCGCGGTATCGAAATCAACGTGCAAAAGCTGTCGGAACGCCTTGGCATTCCGGTGGTGGAGACGGTCGCGGTCAAGCGTGGTGGTGCGGCGGCGCTGTTGCAGCAATTCGATGGCGAGCTGCCGGCGGTGCCTGCCATCCTCAATAACCACACCGACCTGCATGCCGAGGTGCGCGCGCTCATCAATGACGCCGTGGTAATGCCGCGTCGTACCGATGAACGTGACGACAGCATTGACCGTGTGCTGCTGCACCCGGTGGCGGGCCTGATCATTCTGGCCGGCATCCTGTTCATGATTTTCCAGGCGGTGTTTTCCTGGGCCGCGCCGTTCATGGACCTGATTGATGCGGGTGTCACTGCGCTGGCCACAGTGGTAGCTGGTGTGCTGCCCGATGGCATCCTGAAGAGTCTGCTGGTCGACGGCATCATTGCCGGTGTGGGTGGCGTGCTGATTTTCCTGCCGCAAATCCTTATCCTGTTCTTCTTCATCCTGTCGCTGGAAGAATCCGGGTATCTGCCGCGTGCGGCCTTCCTGCTCGACCGTCTGATGTTCAAGGCCGGCCTCAGTGGTCGTGCTTTCATTCCGCTGCTGTCGAGTTTTGCCTGTGCCATTCCCGGCATCATGGCCACGCGCAGTATCAATGATCCGCGTGATCGCCTGACCACCATCATGGTGGCGCCACTGATGACCTGCTCGGCGCGTCTGCCGGTTTATGCCCTGCTGATTGCCGCCTTTATTCCTGCTCAAACCGTGTGGGGCATTTTCAACCTGCAGGGGCTGGTGCTGTTTGGCCTGTATGCCGGTGGCATCGTGAGTGCGCTGCTGGTGGCCACGGTGATGAAGCTGTTCCGCAGCGACAAGAGCGAGCACGCCCTGTTGCTGGAACTGCCCAGCTACCGCCTGCCGGACTGGCGCAGTGTGGGTCTGGGCCTGTATGAGCGCGCCGGCACCTTCCTGCGTCGCGTGGGTGGCATCATTCTGGCGCTGACCGTGTTGCTGTGGTTTCTTGCCAGCTTTCCGGCACCACCGGAAGGCGCGCTTAACCCCGCGATTGATTACAGTTTTGCCGGCCGCATCGGCCATGCACTCACCTACGTTTTTGCGCCCATTGGTTTTACCTGGGAAATCTGCATTGCCCTCATTCCCGGCATGGCCGCGCGTGAAGTGGTGGTGGCCGCACTCGGCACGGTCTATGCGCTGTCCGGTAGCGAAGATGCCGTCACCCATCAGCTGGGTAGCCTGATCGCGGCACAATGGTCGCTGCCTACCGCACTGTCGCTGCTGGTGTGGTTTGTCTACGCCCCGCAGTGCGTGGCCACGCTGGCCACCGTGCGCCGCGAGACCGGCTCCTGGCGCCAGGTTGGCATCATGACGGTGTACCTGTTCGGTCTGGCCTATCTGGCCTCGTTCATCACCTACAACGTAGCCAGGGCGCTGCTGTGAGCATCATGCTGCAGTGGGTGGTGGTGGCCATGATGGTGGGCTGGAGCCTGCATGTGGCCTTTCGCCGCTTGCTGCCCCGCCAAAGCCGCGCACTGCAAACTCGTCTGGGTGAATTCTGCATGAAGCATGGCTGGCTGCGTCTGGCGCACCTGCTGCATGCCACCGTGCCCCCCGTACCCGGGTGCGCCCAGGCGTGTCCGGGTTGCGACACTGTCTGCAGCACGCCCGCTGCGCCGGCAGAACAGCCGGTCAAGTGGCGCACACCTCCCTCCTCGGGTGCCTGTCACTGAACGTGTGACATCCGGCGACAAAACCCGCCTTGTTAGGCCACACTATTAACGGTAAAAACCCTGACAGCTTATTGCTGATCATTTTGCTGTCTTTGCAAGGACGTTCCCATGAAGCGTGCTCTCCTCATTCTGGCTGGTGTTGTGGGTGGCCTTGTTGCCCTCGTTGCCATTGCCATCGCCATTGTGCTGTTTGTCATCGACCCAAATGACTACAAGGCAGAAATTGCCGATCTGGTGAAAAAGAACACCGACAGCGAGCTGGTGATCAGCGACCGCATGGAGTGGGCACTCTGGCCCAACATCGGTGTAAAGCTGGGCAAGACTACGCTGAGTGATCCGGTGGGCAAAGAAACGCTGGTGGCGGTCGACAAGGCCTCGGTGAGCGTGCAGGTGATGCCGCTGTTTGCCAGCCGCATCCAGATTGATGCGGTGAATCTGGATGGTGCCAAAGTGCGTTTCATCCAGCACGCCGACGGCACCACCAGCTGGGACCGTTTGCTGGCAAAGCTGGCCAGCAAGCCGGAAGAAAAATCCGAAAAGGTGGCGTTCAACGTCAAGCAGCTTGATGTACGCAACACCTCGCTGTACCTCAAGGATGAAAAGGCTGGTGTAGAACGCACCGTCGACAACATCATCGTGAAAGCAAAGGACATCGACCCGGGCAAAAGCTTTCCCGTGGAAGCGCTGTTTGATTTCAGCCAAAAAGATGCCGCCGGTAAAACCGTACTCGCGAAAAATTCGTTCTCGGCAAATGTCAGTCTTGATCAGGACAACGAAAAATACGCACTGGGCGCACTGGTATTCACCAGCGACCTGTCCGGCACACTGCTGCCGGCACCGGCAGTTATCAGCCTGAAAGGTGATGTGGCCGCAGACATGAAAGCGCAGCAGGTTCAGGTGAACGGCCTGGATCTGAGTGCCGAGTACAAGGACCCGGCACTCACGGCACCGGCCACGGTTAATGTAAAAGGTAATGTAAATGCCGACATGGCCAAACAGCTGGTGACCATTGACGGCCTTGATGCAAAAGCCGTGTATCCCGCGCAGGGGCTGAGTGCGCCTGCGAGTGTCAGCTTTACCGCAGGCGTGCTGGCCGATCTGGCCAACACCACCGCCACCATCAGCACATTGCAGCTTAAGGCCAGTTGGCCCGATGCCACGCGTCCGTCACCAGTCAATGCAGCACTTGCCTCAAACATTGCGGCCAACTGGACCACCGGTGCTATTGATGCACCACAACTGGCGCTGAACGTTGTGGTGCCGGACAAGGCGTTTCCCAAGCCCTTGCAGGTGGCGCTTAACGCACCGCTCAAGGCCAATTACCTGCAGGGCAGTTTCGGCATTCCGGTATTCACGCTGGATGCGGCCGGTGTGCGCACACAAGGCAGCCTGGAGGCACTGCTGCCGGCCATGCGCGCAGAAACGCCACCGGACACAGCTATCACCAAGGGCATGGGCATCAGTGGCGGCATTGCCACCTCTACGTTCAATCCGCGCAGCGTGATGGCGGCACTGGGCATTGCACCGCCAAAAACCACCGATGCCTCGGTACTGCAAAGTGCCAGCGTGCAGGCCGCCATTCAGGGCGACGACACCAAGATCCTGCTGAAAAACATTGTGCTCAAGCTGGACGGCTCGACACTCACGGGCGATGCCGGCATCAGCGATCTTGCCACCATGCGCCAGTATGCCCGCCTCACGCTCGACAAGATTGATGCCGACCGCTACCTGCCGCCAACCGATCCCAATGCACCGCCATCAACGGGCGGCCTGCTGCCGGTTGATCTGCTGAAAACACAAAACCTTGATGTGGCAATGGGTGTGGGCTCGCTGAAAATAATGACCTACCCGATCACAAATTTCCGTGTGGCTGCAACCGCCGGCAATGGCGTGGTGAACGTGAGCGAACTCAAGGGCACCGTGTATAACGGCGGTTTCAGCGTGCCGATGAACATTAATGTGCAGGGCGCACAGCCCGTGCTCAAGCTGCAGCCCACGCTCGACAGGATGGATATCGGCCCGCTGGCCAACCAGTTGCTCAAGAGGGAGCTGGTGGAAGGTAAGGCCAGCTACAACGGCAACCTTTCACTTGCCGGTAACAGCACCGATGCCTGGATGAAGACCGTCAGCGGCGACAGCAACCTTAAATTTGAAAACGGTTTGCTGCATGGCGTGAACGTGATGAACGAAGTGGTTGCCGCACTGGGTCAGTATTCGGCATTGCTGCCGGCACTCACGGGCAAGGATGGCGCAACACTGGCGTCCAAGCAGAACGACACCGAGATTGCCAGCTTCATGGCCGACAACACGCTCAGTAATGGCGTGGTCAACAGCAAGGCCATCAATACTGATTTGCGCAAGGCGAAAATTGCGGGTGCCGGTAACTTCAACCTGATCACGCAGGATGTTGATTACACCTTCAATCTGGCGCTGGACAAGAGCCTGATCGGTGACAAGTTTGCCGGTTACCCGCTGCCCGTAAAGTGCAAGGGCAGCCTGAAGGGCGCGCTGACCTCACTGTGCAAGCTGGATTCGCGCGCGGTGCGCGACATGGTGACCAAGGCTGTGGCGGCAAAGGAGCTTGAAAAGCTGGGCATCAAGGGTGGTGATGTGAACGCCGCTGTGGACGCCAAGAAAAAAGAAGCCGAGGCCGCTGCACAGCAGCGCATTGAAGAAGAAAAGAAGAAGGCCACCGACAAGCTGAACGAGAAACTTGGCGAGGGGTTGAACAAGCTGTTCAAGCGTTGATGAAGAAAACGGCAAAGCAGAAAACACAGCCATTTGATTTTGCGGCGGCCGTGCTCGCGTGGTTTGACGAGCACGGCCGCAAGCATTTGCCCTGGCAAAAAAACACCACGCCCTATCGTGTCTGGGTGTCCGAGATCATGCTGCAGCAAACGCAGGTGAGCACGGCCATCCCGTATTACGAAACGTTCATGCAGCGTTTTCCGGATGTGCAGTCGCTGGCCGCCGCGCCGGTGGATGACGTGCTACATCTCTGGACCGGTCTGGGCTATTACGCGCGCGCCCGCAACCTGCACAAGGCGGCACAGGTGCTGGTGCAAGATCATGGTGGTGAGTTTCCCGACACGGTAGAGGGTGTTGCCGAGCTGCCCGGTATTGGCCGCTCCACCGCAGGGGCTATCCTGTCGCTCAGCCGGCAGCAGCGCGCCGTCATTCTGGATGGCAACGTCAAGCGCGTGCTGTCTCGCTTTCATGCTGTACCCGAAATTGCGGCTGCGCAGGAAAAAATCCTGTGGCCACTGGCGGATGAACATACGCCACACAAGCGAGTGCATCATTTCAATCAGGCCATGATGGATTTGGGTGCCACCATTTGCACCCGTACCAAGCCGGCCTGTCTGCTCTGTCCGCTGCAGACGGCGTGCGTGGCATTGCAGCAGGGCGAGCCGACGGCGTATCCCGGCAAAAAAGCCAGCAAGGTGCAGCCAGAGAAATCGGTCAGCCTGCTCATGTTTGTGAATGCCCGTGGCGAGGTATTGCTGGAGCAGCGTCCGGCCCCGGGTGTCTGGGGCGGACTGTGGAGCTTTCCGGAAACGGCCGCCGACGATGCGGCCACACTCAAACAGATTCTCAGGGCGGACTGGGCAATCAGTCGCCCGCAACTGCAGTGTCTGGACAAGCGCGATCATGTGTTCAGTCATTANNTTGCCGGCACTGGGTTTGCCGGCCCCGATCAAGCAACTGTTGAGCGAGCTGGCTGCTCGCGAACGAGGTAAGTCATGAGTCGTATGGTGATGTGTCGCAAGCTTAAGCAGGAACTCGAAGGTCTGGCATTTGCACCCTTCCCCGGCCCCGTTGGCCAGCAGATTTTTGAAACGGTGTCGAAGGACGCCTGGCAGCAGTGGCTGAAAGAACAGACCATGATCATCAACGAGAACCGTCTCAACGTGATGGACCCGCAGGCACAGAAATTCCTGGCGGAGCAGCGTGAAAAGTTTCTCGATAACCTGGATTACGAACGCGCCAAGGGCTGGGTGCCGGAAAAACCTGATTCCGGCGTGATTTCGTCATAAGGATATGAGGATTGGTTCCTTTCAGGTTTGAGTTGCGATTGGAAGAATGGATGCTTGGAATGCTCGTCAAAAGGAAAATGTCGCAATGAAAATCGAAACACTCGCCGTACATGCCGGCTACTCGCCTGATCCCGCCACCAAGTCCGTGGCGGTGCCGATTTACCAGACGGTGGCTTACGCCTTCGACAGTGCGCAGCATGGCGCCGATCTGTTCGATCTGAAAGTTGCGGGCAATATCTACACCCGCATCACCAATCCCACCAATGACGTGCTGGAAAAGCGTCTGGCCGCCCTGCACGGTGGCATTGCAGCGCTGGCCCTGGCCTCTGGTCAGGCCGCTATTACCTATGCCATCCAGACCATCGCCGAAGCTGGCGACAATATCGTGGCCTCATCCACACTCTATGGCGGCACCTACAATCTGTTTGCCCACACTTTTCCGCAATTCGGTATCGAAACCCGCTTTGCCGATTACAAGGACCCGTCCTCGTTCGCCAGGCTGATCGACGACAAGACCAAGGCGGTTTACATCGAGACCATCGGCAATCCGCTGGGCAATATTGCGGATATCGAGGCGCTGGCAAAAGTTGCGCATGAACATGGCGTGCCGCTGATTGTGGACAACACCGTGGCATCGCCCTATCTCACTCGCCCCATCGAGCATGGTGCGGATATTGTGGTGGAGTCGCTCACCAAGTATCTCGGTGGCCATGGCAACTCCATTGGTGGTGCGATCATTGATTCCGGCAAGTTTGACTGGAAGGCAAATGCCAAACGTTTCCGTCGCCTGAACGAGCCTGATGTGTCCTATCACGGCGTGGTCTACACAGATGCACTGGGCCCTGCCGCCTATATCGGCCGTGCCCGCGTGGTGCCGTTGCGCAACATGGGTGCCTGCCTTGCCCCTATCAATTCCTTCCTGATCCTGCAGGGTATCGAGACACTGGCGCTGCGTATGGACCGCATTGTGGAGAATACGCAAAAGGTGGCGCAGGCACTCCGCCAGCATCCGGATGTAACCTGGGTGAATTACGCCGGTCTGCCGGATCACCCGGAACATGCGCTGGCAAAGAAATACGTGCGCGGCAGCGGCTCGGGCCTGCTGACGTTCGGCCTGAAGGGTGGCCGTGCCGCCGGCGAGAAGTTCCTCGATGCGCTGCAGTTGTTCACGCGCCTGGTGAATATTGGTGACGTGCGCTCACTCGCCACGCACCCCGCCTCTACCACGCATCGCCAGCTGTCTCCGGCCGAACTGGAGAAAGCCGGCGTGAAGGAGGAGACCGTGCGTTTGTGCGTGGGCATCGAGCACATTGATGACATTCTCGCCGACCTTAACCAGGCACTGGTCGCCAGTCAGCAATAAGCATTTTTCAGCCAATAAAAAACCCGCCTTCCGGCGGGTTTTTTATTGGCTCACAAGGCGATCAGCCGCGGCTGTTGCGCTTGCGCTCGCTTTCGGTGAGGAAGCGCTTGCGCAGGCGGATAGTCTGCGGTGTCACTTCAACCAGTTCGTCGTCTTCAACGAATTCCAGTGCCTGTTCCAGCGTCATCTTGATGTGCGGGATCAGGGTCAGGGCTTCGTCAGTGCCGGAGGCGCGCACGTTGGTAAGCTGCTTGGCCTTGGTGGGGTTAACCACCATGTCGTCGCCACGCGAGTTCTGGCCAACGATCATGCCTTCGTACACTTCAGTCTGCGGGCCGACAAAGAGACGACCGCGATCCTGCAGGTAGAACAGGCCATAACCGAGCGTGGTGCCCTGTGTCATGGAGACCAGCACGCCGTTGCTGCGCTTGCCCATGCTGGTGGACTTCACCGGACCGTAGTGCGAGAAGCTGGCAGTCATGATGCCGGTGCCGGAGGTCAGGGTGAGGAACAGGGAACGGAAACCGATCAGGCCGCGTGACGGTACAACGGCTTCGATACGGGTACGGCCCTTGCCGTCGAGGATCATGTTGGTCATTTCGCCCTTGCGGTGACCAAGCTGTTCCATCACGGCGCCCTGATGCTGATCTTCGATATCGAAAATCACGTCTTCAAACGGCTCCATCTTCACGCCATCAACTTCTTTCATGATGACTTCAGGACGCGACACGCCCATTTCGAAGCCTTCACGACGCATGCCTTCGATCAGCACGGACAGATGGAGTTCGCCACGACCGGAAACCTTGAACTTGTCCGGGGAGTCTGTCTGCTCAACGCGCAGGGCGACGTTGTGGATCAGTTCCTTGTCCAGACGGTCCTTGATGTTACGGGTGGTCACGTACTTGCCTTCGCGGCCGGCGAACGGGGAGTTGTTCACCTGGAAAGTCATGCTCACGGTGGGCTCATCAACCGACAGCGGCTTCATGGCCTCTACCTGCTGCGGATCGCAGATGGTGTCGGAGATCTGCAGGCCTTCCATGCCGGTCACGCAAACGATGTCGCCTGCTTCTGCTTCCGGCACTTCGATACGGGTCAGACCGTGGTAGCCCATGATCTGCAGCACACGGCCGTTACGCTTCTTGCCTTCGCGGTCGATGATGGTGACGTTGGTGTTGGTCTTGACGCGGCCACGGGCAATACGGCCGATACCGATAACGCCGACGTAGCTGTTGTAGTCCAGCGAGGAAACCTGCATCTGGAATGGGCCGTCCTTGTCCACCACCGGCTCGGCAACGCGATCAACGATGGTTTCAAACAGCGGGGTCATGTCAGGGGCCAGCTTGCCCAGTTCCAGACCGGCAATGCCGTTCAGGCCGGAACCATAGACAATCGGGAAGTCCAGCTGCTCATCGGTGGCACCGAGCTTGTCGAACAGGTCGAACACCTGGTCCACTACCCAGTCCGGACGCGCGCTGGGACGGTCAACCTTGTTGATCACAACGATGGGCTTGAGGCCCTGGGCAAACGCCTTCATGGTCACGAAGCGGGTCTGTGGCATGGGGCCGTCGACAGCATCGACCAGCAGCAGCACGGAATCGACCATGGACAGCACGCGCTCCACTTCACCGCCGAAGTCGGCGTGGCCGGGGGTATCGACGATGTTGATGCGGAAATCGCTACCGGTACGCTTGTCGTGCCAGGTGATGGCGGTGTTCTTGGCCAGAATCGTGATGCCGCGTTCCTTTTCCTGGTCATTCGAGTCCATCACGCGTTCGATTTCGCCCGAGCGCTCGCCGAGGGTGCCGGACTGCTGCAGAAGCTTGTCGACGAGGGTGGTCTTGCCATGGTCAACGTGGGCGATAATGGCAATGTTGCGGATGTTCTGGATGGACACAATGACACCGGTGGCTGGTCAAAATTTGGGCGCGGAGTATACCCCAGACCTGGCCTTGTCCAGAAGAGAAATACACGTTTTCTGTCAGACAGTCGCTTGAGTGCACCCTGTTGGTGCGGTTTTGGCGGGGGATGCTGCAAAAACAAAGGCCACCCGAGGGTGGCCTTTGCTGGTCAAGCAGGTATGAACGAGAAGATTACTTCGTCATGACCTTGGTTGCTTCACCGCTGACCACGGCGATCACGCGGCGGTTTTCGGCGCGACCTTCTTTGGTCTTGTTGTCGGCCACAGGCTGGCTGGAGCCATAACCGGTAGCAGTGACGCGGGCAGCATCGACACCAAAGTCAGACACCAGCACGTTCTTGACGGCATCGGCACGGGCCTGCGACAGCTTGTCGTTGGAGGCTTTCTTGCCGCTGGAGTCGGTGTGACCCTGGATTTCGACCTTGGTCGACGGGTACTGCTTCAGCAGTGAGGCAACCCGCTCGATTTCGGCCTTGTCTTCAGCGCGGACTACCGCTGCGCCGGACGCGAAGTTGACCTTCAGTTCCATGCTGATGGCTTCGGTCAGGGTCTTGTCGCAACCGGTTTCATCAACAACAACACTTTCGGCAGTGGTCGGGCACTTGTCGCTGATGTCAGCCACGCCATCCTGGTCGCCATCGAGCGGGCAGCCATCGGCATCAACCTGTACGCCGGCAGGGGTGTCGGCGCACTTGTCGGCAACGTCGGCTACGCCGTCCTTGTCAGCATCAACAATGGCGGCAACTGCGGCCACGGCTGCCACTTCTTCAACCGGAGCCTGTTCCGGCTCTGGCTGCTGCTGCGGTTCGGTAGTGGCTTCATCGGACTTGTTGCCTGGCGAGAACTCGAGGCCGAGCATGGCTACGGCATCATTCAGGTCTTCATCGCTGTTATAGACTTCGCGGGCTTCCATGCGGAGCGCGACCTTGTCGGTGAAGCGGTAGAAGGCACCCAGGCCGCCATTCACGATGGTGTCGGTGATGGTGTTGTCGCCGGCAGGCTTCAGACGGCCCTCACCCACACCCAGCAGCAGGTAAGGGGAGAACTTGCCGTCGGCATTGAACGTGTAATAACCGTCCAGGCTCAGACGGTCGGCACGAATGTCGCCGTTGTTGGCTTCCAGTTCGGTTTCGGTACGGGCGAAGTGGGCTTCCAGGCCAATGGCCGGAGTGAAACGGAAGCCCAGCGACAGGCCGTAGCCTTCCTTGTCTTCTACATCGGGAGCAATGGCGAAGCCAGAGATCTGCTCAACCGTTTGTGCATCAAACGACTGGTAGGTGGCGAACGGTGTGAATGTGATTTCTGCCTGGGACACAGCGGCCATGGGGGCCAGCAGCACGGCAAGTGCAAGACGGTTGAGCTTCATGGTGGGGTTTCCTCCCGAGAGATTCCTGAGTAATCCAGACAAGTGTAGGCGCCGCCACAATACCCGCAAGTGATACGGGTCAATCAAGGACAATCAGGGCGTGCGGTACCCCGTCCGGAGACGAGCCAACTTAAGCGCAGCGGGTCACTCGGTCAAGCTCTGAATTGTTGTGCTGTTTTGTGGTTAAGTCATTGTCTTTAATATGGATTGGGGGTAGCGGCCGGCACTGTTACACTTGCCAGCCGAGGAGAGGCTTCATGACTGACTTTATCCAGCGATTCCATTTCAGCGACAGCCCGGTACGTGGCGAGGTTGTGCAACTGGCCGAGACGGTGACGGCCGTGCTGAATCGTCACGTCTATCCCGAGCGGGTGCAGTCACTTCTGGGTGAGGCGGCAGCGGCAGCGGTGCTGCTGGCCTCTACACTTAAGTTTGAAGGATCGCTGATCCTGCAGGTGCGTGGTGGTGGCCCGCTGGAGACCCTGATGGTGGAGTGCAATCACCGTCTGGAAGTGCGCGCCATTGCCCAGGTGGGTGAGAGCTGGAGCGAGCAGGCGGAGTATTTGTCGTTGTCGGCGCTGTTCGGCAACGGCCAGCTTGCCATCACCATCGATCCCGAGAAAGGCGAGCGCTATCAGGGCATTGTGCCGCTGGATGCGCCAACGCTGGCAGGTTGTCTTGAACATTACTTTGACCAGTCCGAACAGTTGCCCACGCGTATCTGGCTGGCTGCTGGCGACGATGCGGCGGCCGGGATGCTGTTGCAGGTGTTGCCCGGACATGACGAAGGTGATGATGCGGACATCTGGCCGCGCCTGCAGCAACTGACAGACACGGTAAAGCCGGATGAACTGCTGGACTTGCCGGTGAACGAATTGCTCTATCGCCTTTATAACGAAGAGCAGGTGGAACTGCATGAAGCAAATGATGTCTGCTTTCGCTGCAATTGCTCGCGCGAGCGTACGGAGCGCGTGCTGGTGTCACTCGGCGAGGCCGAGCTGAACGATATTCTGGCGGAGCAGGGCGTGATTGATATCACCTGCCAGTTTTGCAACCAGCAATACAGTTTTGATGCGATTGATGTGGCGCAGATGATGCGCGGTGGCGCTGGCAGTTCGGGCCGGCTGCATTGAGTGGTCCTGATTTTCTGACATAAAAAAACCGGCATCATGTGCCGGTTTTTTTATGGGGTCAGGCCCGGCCCGGGCGCCGGTTGGTGGGCAGGGTAATGACGACCTCCAGTCCGCCTTCCGGATGGTTGTGAATATCCAGCAGGCCGTTATGCATGCGCACGATGCGGGCCACGATGGCAAGACCGAGTCCTGATCCTTGCGTAGTGCGTGCGGTTTCCCCGCGCACGAACGGCTGCAGCAGGTTGGGCAGGTCGGCTTCATTGATGCCTGGGCCATGATCGCGCATGGTGAGGATGACGGATTTGTCACCGGCACTTGTGCGGATATGCAGCGGCGACTTGCTGTAATGCAGGGCGTTGCTGATCAGGTTGTCCAGCATGCGTTTGAGAGACAGGCGCTTCATGAAAATGTTTGGCACCTGGCCCGGCACAAAATCGATTTCACCCTGATGCGAAAACTGCGCCACCATCTCCGACACCAGCATGTCGAGGCAGGCTTCTTCCACTTCTTCATCAGAGCCGTCACGCATGTAGGCGATGAACTGGTCGATGATGGCGTCCATGTCGTGGATATCCAGCACCATGCCTTCGGCGAGATCCTTTTCCTTCATCATCTCGGCGGTAAGGCGCAGGCGGGTGAGCGGTGTGCGCAAGTCGTGGGAAATGCCGGCCAGCATGAAGGCGCGATCTTTTGCAGCTTGCTGGATTTCACGTGTCATCTGGTTGAAGGCACGGTTCACGGCGCGAATTTCCATGGGGCCGCTCTGGGTTTCCAGCATGGTGGAGTGCTGTCCCTTGCCAACGCGCAAGGCGGCAAGCTGCAGTCGCTTGAGTGGCCGGTTGAGCTGACGCACCAGAATGACAATGGCGGCGAGGGCGAGCAGTGGCACGCCGACAATCCAGGCAATGATGATCCATGGATTGTATTGGGCAAAGAACAGCAGCGGCTCGCGTACCCACACATCCTTCATGGACGGCACATAAATCCAGAACACGGGCTTGGGTTTGAACTTGAAGTACACCTCGATGGGTTCGTTCAGTTCCTGGCTGAGCTGCCGTTCGATGATGGTGGTGAAGATTTCCACAAACGGTTTGTCGACGACGCGAGGAAACTCTGATTGTTCGCGCACTATCTCGATGCCGGTGGCCTTCTTGACCCAGGCGTGCATTTCCAGTGACTGCACGTCGGTGGCGGCTTTCTTCTCTGCATCGCGCAGCAGGTCTATGTGCACGGCAGCGTAGTGCGCATGCTGGCGCAGCTCGGGCAGATAGAGATTGGTCCAGAAAAAGGCAATGGACAGGTACTGGGTAATGATCAGCACGATGCCGATAAGCAGGGTGGTGCGCCACACGGTGGAGCGGGGCTTGAGGCGGCTGAACAGTTTGTTGAGACGGATCACATCGGGACTCGGTAAGCAGACATTAAAAACAGGTCAGGCGGCGCCATCGGGCACAAAGACATAACCCACGCCCCAGACCGTCTGCAAATAGCGCGGCTTGGACGGGTTTTCTTCGATCAGGCGTCGCAGGCGGGAAACCTGCACATCAATAGAGCGTTCCATTGCTCCCCATTCGCGGCCGCGGGCGAGGTTCATCAGCTTGTCTCGTGTCAGTGGATCGCGCGGGTGTTGCACCAGAGCCTTGAGTACGGCGAATTCGCCGGTGGTCAGGGACACCTGGGTGTTGTTGTCGCGGGTGAGCTGGCGGGTGGAGAGGTCCAGCTGCCAGGGGCCAAAGCTGACCACCTCGACCACCTGTGACGGGGCGCCGGGCAGTTCGCGCTGCTGGCGACGCAGCACGGCCTTGATGCGGGCCAGCAGCTCTTGCGGATTGAAGGGCTTGGGCAGGTAGTCGTCGGCACCGGCTTCGAGCCCGGAGATGCGGTCGGCATCTGCGCCCTTGGCCGTGAGCATGATGATGGGGATGTTGTTGCCTTCCTTGCGCAGGCGGCGGCAAATGGCCAGTCCGTCTTCGCCGGGCAGCATGAAGTCGAGCACCATCAGCGCAAACAGCTCGCGCGACAGCATCTTGTCCATCTGTACGGCATCGGGGGCTACCTTGATGGTGTAGCCCTGCTCCTCGAGAAAGCGCTGCAGCAGGCTGCGCAGGCGCACATCGTCATCAACCACCAGAATGCGGAACTGCTCGCGGCTGGCGTCATGCGGGGTATCCATTATCTGTTCAGGCGTTTCCATCGGACTCTGCACATCGGGACCGGAAGACGCATGTTAGCAGCCTTGGCGTGGTTTGCGATGGTCGGGCAATCCCGACTCGTAACGGGTTGTGCTGTGCTAGCGTTACGGCCAGGCAGCCGCCGTTAACCAGCAGGGAGTTCAAAAAATGACCACCATCACACTGAAAGGCAATCCGGTACAGACCAGCGGGGAGTTGCCGGCAACCGGCAGTCAGGCGCCGGGATTTGTTCTGGTCCGGCCGGACCTGTCGGAGGTGACCCTTGCCGATCTGGCGGGCAAGCGTGTTGTGCTCAACATCTTTCCCAGCGTGGATACCGCCACCTGCGCCATGTCGGTACGACACTTCAATGCCGATGCCAGTGCGCTGGCCAACACCGTGGTGCTGTGTGTATCGGCGGACCTGCCGTTTGCCATGAGCCGGTTTTGCGGGGCGGAAGGGCTGACCAACGTACAGAGCGGCTCGGTATTCCGTTCGCCGGCCTTTGGCCGGGATTATGGCGTACTGATCACCACCGGACCCCTGACCGGCCTGCTGTCACGTGCCGTGGTGGTGATTGATGCGGCGGGCAAGGTTATCCATACCGAGCAGGTTGCCGAGATTGCCAACGAGCCGGACTACGCGGCTGCGCTGGCGGCACTCAGCTAGGCCGGTATCGGGTCGGCATCAGGCCGGGATCAGGCTGCGTGCGAGGCCGATGACGGCGCAGGCGGCAATCAGCCGGATCACGTTGACCTCGAAGCGCAGCAGGGCCACGAGGGCGGCCACGATCAGCAGCAGGGCAGCGATATCCGTGCCGCTGGCCTGCACGCCGGCGGGCCAGATCACATGGCCGGCAAAGAACAGGGCCAGATTGAGGATGACCCCGACCACGGCGGCTGTGATGGCGGTGAGCGGGGCGGTCAGGCGCAGGTCATTGTGCGTGGCTTCTACCAAAGGGCCGCCAATCAGGATGAACAGGAAGGATGGCAGGAAGGTAAAGAAGGTGGCCACGCATGCCCCGGCCACGGCCATAAGGGGATCAACCGACCATCCCGCCACAAAGCCGACAAAGGCCACGATCATGATGAGCGGGCCGGGGGTGGTTTCGCCCAGCGCGAGGCCGTCCATCATCTGGCCGGCCGTGAGCCAGCCGTATTGCATGACGGCGGCCTGATAAACGTAGGGCAGCACGGCATAGGCACCGCCAAAGGTGAGCAGGGCCGCCTGTGTGAAGAAGATGCCCAGGCGGGACAGCAGGCCGATGCCATCCTCCAGAACCAGCAGCCCCGCCAGCACGACAATCCCCAGTCCGAGACCGGTGACCAGATGCCGCAGCAGTCCTGCATGTGTGTGCCGGGCATGCGGCGGTGCGGGGGTGTTGTCGTCGATCAGGGCGGCGGCATGCGGGCCGTTCTTGCCGGCATGGCCACCACCGGAAGTAAATATGCCGGGGCGCAGGCGGCCACCGAGGGCGCCAATGCCGGCAGCGGCCAGCACGATGGCCGGGAATGGCAGGTGCAGGAAGGTGAGGCAGGCAAAGGACAGGCCGGCGATGGCCCACAGCCAGCCGTTCTTCAGGCTGCGTTTGCCGATGCGCCAGGCGGCTGCCAGCACGATGGCCACCACGGCGGGCTTGATGCCCCAGAGGATGGCGGCAATGGCGGGCAAATGGCCGAGGGCCAGATAGACCCAGGCCAGCGTTGCGATGATGAAGAGCGACGGCAGTACAAACAGGGCGCCGGCGGCGATGCCACCCCGGGTGCCATGCATCAGCCAGCCGATATAGGTGGNNAGCACCATGCAGTAGTTGAGGGCGTGCAGGAAGCGCTTCTCTGAGATCCAGCGGCGGCGCTCCACCAGTTCGGCATGCATGAGGGCGATCTGCCCGGCCGGCCCGCCAAAACTGATCCAGCCCAGTTTCCACCAGAACTTCAGGGCGTCACGAAAGGAGACGGCGACGGGTACTTCGGCGGATGTGGTCATTTGGTGAGCGGGTGGTGATGACAATTGCCTATTTAAACACGCCCGCATGAACCCACCATGACCTGACGATGAAGACAAGTCTGCCCAGCACGGCAAAGCGGCTTTAAGATGGCACGCTTCGTCACCGCAGTTGCAGGATTTCTACATGTCGGATCGCTCAGTCAAGATTGCCCAGTCCATTGCCACCGAGATCAATGCCCGTCTCGCCCAGGTGGTTGCGGCCGTGGAGTTGCTGGATGGCGGGGCCACCGTGCCCTTCATCTCCCGTTACCGCAAGGAAGTCACCGGCGGTCTTGATGATACCCAGCTGCGTAATCTGGAAGAGCGTCTTGCCTATCTGCGTGAAATGGAAGACCGCCGCGATGCCATCATCAAAAGTATCGAGGAGCAGGGCAAGCTGACGCCGGAGCTCAAGGTGCAGTTGCTTGATGCCGACAGCAAGGCGCGTCTGGAAGATTTGTACCTGCCGTACAAACCGCGTCGCGTGACCAAGGGCATGCTGGCGCGTGAAGCCGGCATNNATCCTCATGGAGCGGTTTGCCGAAAATGCCGACCTGCTGTCCCGCCTGCGTACCTTTCTTACCGAACACAGCGATGTCACCGCAAAGCTGGTGCCGGGCAAGGAAAATGAAGGCGCAAAATTCCGTGACTATTTTGATCACCGTGAACCCCTGAAGGCGGTGCCTTCACATCGTGCGTTGGCCATGTTCCGTGGTCGCAATGAAGGCTTCCTCACGTTGGCGCTGGAAATGCCGGATCAGGAAGAAGGTGCACCACATCCGGCCGAAGGCATGATTGCGGCGCATGCCGGCATAAAGAACGAAAAGCGGGCCGCTGATGCATGGCTGGCAGAAGTGGTGCGCTGGACCTGGCGCGTGAAACTGCTGACGCATCTGGAAACCGATCTGCTGGGCGANNTTGCGTACCGGCGTGAAGGTGGCGGTGGTCGACAACACCGGCAAGCTGGTGGATCACGGCGTGATTTTTCCGCACGAACCGAAAAACGAATGGGACAAGTCCATCGCCATTCTTGCCGTGCTGTGCCAGCGTCACAAGGTTGACCTGATCGCAATCGGTAACGGTACTGCCTCGCGTGAAACCGACAAGCTGGCGGCAGAACTGATCAAGAAGCACAGCGAACTGAAGATGACCAAGATCGTGGTCAGCGAAGCCGGTGCCTCGGTGTATTCCGCTTCGGCACTGGCCGCTGCTGAATTTCCGGATCTGGATGTGTCCTATCGTGGCGGCGTGTCGATTGCACGTCGTTTGCAGGACCCGCTGGCCGAGCTGGTGAAGATTGATCCGAAGTCCATCGGTGTCGGCCAGTACCAGCATGACGTGAACCAGGTCAAGCTGGCGCGTTCGCTGGATGCCGTGGTAGAGGACTGCGTGAATGCTGTCGGTGTGGATGTGAACACGGCATCGGCGGCGTTGCTGGCGCGTATCGCCGGTCTTAACAGCACCATCGCCCAGAATATTGTCAGCTATCGCGATGCCAATGGCGCATTCAGGACGCGTGAAGAACTGAAGAAGGTGCCGCGTCTGGGCGACAAGACATTTGAACAGGCTGCCGGCTTTCTGCGCATCATGAATGGCGAGAATCCGCTGGATGCCAGCTCGGTGCATCCCGAGTCGTATCCGGTAGTGGAAAAGATTGCAGCAAAGTCCACGAAAGACATTCGTGAGCTGCTCGGTGACAGCCGCTTCCTGAAGGCGGTGAATGCGGCTGAATTTGTTGACGAGAAATTCGGTCTGCCCACGGTGACGGACATTCTCCGCGAGCTGGAAAAACCGGGCCGTGATCCGCGTCCGGAATTCAAGACCGCCACTTTCCAGGATGGTGTGACTGAAATCCGTGACCTCAAGCCCGGCATGATTCTCGAAGGCGTGGTCACCAACGTTGCCAACTTCGGGGCCTTTGTGGATATCGGTGTGCATCAGGATGGGCTGGTGCACATTTCCTCGCTCTCCACCAGGTTTGTGAAAGACCCACGTGAAGTGGTGCGTGCCGGTGACATCGTGAAAGTGAAAGTGGTGGAAGTGGATGCGCCACGTGCGCGCATCGCGCTGACCATGCGTCTGGATGATGAAGCGATGCCGGCGAAAAAGCCGGGTGAAGGCGGCGGACGTCCCGGTGGACGTGGTGGTGATCAGATCACCAGCAAACGCAGCTTTGGCGATGCGCCAGCCGCAAAGGTGGGTGGTCTTGGCAGCCTGCTGATGAAAGCCGGCGTGAAGAAATAGGCGCACTGCAAAACAAGTGCGCTGCAAAACAAAAAGGCTGACGTTATGCGTCAGCCTTTTTGTTTGTGGTCAGGATGGCAGCGGGGATCAGCCCGACATGCCATCCACGCGTGGCGTCAGCAACATGCGTGCGTAGTACGCCAGGTACAGGCCGAAGGCGATCAGCCAGAGTGCGCCGGACAGCCAGAGGATGTGGGAAGAAACACCGGGCAGGGCGAGGACGCGGCTGAGGGCGCTGACATTGAGGGCGACGAAGGCCCAGCTCATGGCGGCGGGTGGTTGCAGCGGGCGCCCGGTGTGACCCAGCGTGACGCGGGCGATCATGGCCAGGATGAGGCCACCCATGGCGCCGATGGTGAGGGCATGCAGCGGCAGGCTGGGCGTTGCGATGATGTCCAGATGCCACAGCGCCATGCCCAGCGGTGCCAGTGCCAGCCAGGCAAAGGCGATGTGCAGTGACCACAACAGGGGGACGCCCCAGATGCCCTTGTCGTACCAGCGCGCCAGACGGATGGCCGTGCTGGTGCCCATCACCACAAACACGATGGCAAGCCACGGCGTGGCGGTCAGTGACAGACCGCTGGCGGTCAGCAGTGCCACCAGAACGGCACTGCCCATGGCGGTGCGGTCCAGTGCCACCACCGGTGTGGGCTGGTAGCTGCGCATGAGGCCGCGCTGGGTGAAGAAGGGGATGACGCGGCCTCCGATAAGTCCCATGAGTGCCGCCATCAGCCAGAGGGCAGCATGCACCCCCTGCCGTTGCCAGGCATCGTTACCGCTGGCGAGTCCGGCCAGGGTAAGCAGGTTGGCCGCTGCCATCAGTAGCAACAGGCCGGGTACGGGGTAGTTGCGCACCTGTTTCACCTGCCAGATCTGCCGCCCGATCACAGCGGCGGTCAGGAGCAGGAAGGCACCATCGACCGGCACCAGCAGCCACAGTTGCGCATCCAGCAACCAGACCAGACGGCCCGCCAGCCAGACCAGCGCCAGCCCTGCCAGCGGCCGGCCGGCAAGGCCCGGCGTAGCAGTCCAGTTCTGCACGGCAGTGAGCAGGAAGCCGGCGACAATGGCCATGGCAAAGCCGAACAGCATCTCGTGGCGGTGCCACGCCAGGGCGCCCCCGGCAGGTTGCCAGCCGGTGAT
The DNA here is from genome assembly GCA_003543245.1 of Moraxellaceae bacterium. Classification (GTDB taxonomy): domain Bacteria; phylum Pseudomonadota; class Gammaproteobacteria; order Pseudomonadales; family Moraxellaceae; genus UBA2031. The sequence continues at coordinate 37,695 of DPJB01000031.1, forward strand.
GATGCCTGACAGGACTCCCAGCCAGAGGCTGATGGCAATCACGGCAAACGCCGCACCTGCCAGAAAGAAGGGGCGAAAGCCCAGACGCCAGAGCGGCAGCATTGAGTCGGTACGTTCAGTTATCTTCATCATGACTGCTACGATACAGGAATCCGGCCCCGTTTCCGGATGATAAAAATCAAGAGTGGCCGTGTCTGGACGTTTTTCTTTCATGGCCCGTCTTGTTTCTTTACGCCGTTTTTTTGTTACGCTCGCGGGCCGCAAGGAGAATCTGAATGAAACACAAGGCGCATATCCTGCGTGATGAAGGCTCGCGCTTCAGTCGCCACCTTGGTATCCGTTACGTCAGTGTGGATAACGGCGAATGTGTTGCCGAGATCGACATGGCGGACTATCTGCAGAATGTGGTGGGTGGTTTTCACGGTGGCGCGGCATTTGCGCTGGTTGACTGCGCCATGGGCGCGGCGATTTATTCGCTGTTGCAGATTGATGAGCTGGCGGCAACGCTGGAAGCAAAGACCAACTATATTCGTCCGGTGCGTGAAGGCCTTATCCGCTGTACGGCAAAAGTGATTCATCGTGGCCGTCGTACGGCCGTGCTGGATGCCGAAGTGGTGGCTGGCGGCAAGCTGGTGGCCAAGGCCAGTGGTACCTTTGCCATCTGGAAGAATGAAAGTACGGTGTGAGTGCGGGCTTGTTTCCGTTGGCACTGCCCCCATATTGATTTGCCCTGTCTGTCGAGGAATTGCCTGTGGATGCTGTGCTTGCGCGTGAACTTGAATGGCTGGCACCCAGGGCTGGCGTACTGGCCGGCATGCGGCGGGGTCTGGAAAAGGAATCGCTGCGGGTGCAGCCGGATGGTCATCTGGCACAGACGCCACATGCGTCGGCCTTTGGTTCGGCACTGACACACCCGTATATCACCACGGATTATTCCGAGTCCCTGCTCGAGCTCATTACGCCGGCAACCACATCGATTGCGGAAACCCTCGGCTTTCTGGATGACCTGCACCGTTTCATCTATGCCCATCTTGGCAACGAGGAATTGTGGGTCAACTCCATGCCCTGCATTCTCGGCGACGACGACAGTATTCCCCTTGCGCAGTATGGCCATTCAAACATCGGCCGCATGAAGACCCTGTACCGTCATGGTCTGGGCGTGCGTTACGGCCGTCGCATGCAGACCATTGCCGGCATTCATTACAACCTTTCCTTTCCGGATTCGTTCTGGCGGGCCTGGCAGGAAAAATCTGGCAATACGCAGTCACTGGCCGATTTCCGTTCCGAAAAATATTTCGGGCTGGTACGCAACTTCCAGCGGCGCAGCTGGCTGTTGCTGTACCTGCTGGGCGCCAGTCCGGCTGTCTGTGGTTCATTTTTGCGCGGGCGCGAACACAAGTTGCAGGAGTGCGGCCGGGGCACGCTGTATCTGCCCAATGCCACATCGCTGCGCATGAGCTCGCTGGGCTACCAGAACTCGGTGCAGTCGGACCTGAAGGTGTCCTATAACGGGCTGGATGAATACGTGCGCGATCTCTCGCATGCCATCCATACACCCTATGCACCGTTTGAGCAGATCGGGCTCCGGGATGCTAACGGTGATTACCAACAGATCAACACCAACATCCTGCAGATCGAGAACGAGTATTACGGCCTGATCCGGCCCAAGCGCACCACCGAACGCGGCGAGCGCCCCACCACGGCATTGTCGCGTCGCGGTGTGGAATACGTGGAGTTGCGCTGTGTTGACCTGAATCCGTTCCAGCCGTCCGGCATTGATGTCACCAGCGCGCATTTCCTGGAAGTTTTTGCGCTGCACTGTCTGCTCAGCGACAGTCCGCCGTTCACCGGTATCGAGTACGCCGGGCTGCCGCACAACCAGCAGGACATGGTGGAGCATGGTCGTGATCCCGACCTGCGCCTGCAGGTTGGCGGGGAGTCGGTGCTGTTTCGCGAGCAGGCAGAACGTCTGCTGGACGAGCTGGCCGAACTTGCGCCTCTGCTGGATGCAGCGCATGGCACGCTGGCCTATTCGCAGGCGATTGTGCAGGAGTCGCGCAAGCTGCACGAGCCCGGACTGACCTGTTCCGCCACCATCGTGCGTGAACTCCGGGAACATGACTGTTCTTTCTTCGAGTTTGCGCAGCAGACGGCCCGCAAGCATGGTGAGCACTTCCGGCAGCGGCCACTGCCGCAGGCGCGAATGAATGAACTGGCCGCCGTGGCTGTCGCATCACACCAGGACCAGGCGGCAATCGAAGCGGCCGATACACTGGCGTTTCCGGATTTTCTGGTTGCTTATTTCAAGGACTGAGCAGGGAGTGCGGCAGGGTTTGCGCACCGCCTGCGTTACCAAACCCTGCTTGTTCTAACGCTGCCGCCACCGCTAGTCTTGCTGCAGTGATCCGGAGCCTGACATGCCTTTCATTCCTTCCCCGCGCCTGACCAATCTCGGTATTTTCCTGCTGACAGTGGTGGCCATGCTGTTTGCCTTGTGGCTGCAGTACGACCAGCATCTTGAGCCGTGCCCGCTGTGCGTCTTTCAGCGTGTCGCCATGATGGCCACCGGTGCAGTTGCCCTGCTGGCCTTCCTGCATGGCCCGACGGGTGTGGGACGGCGCATTTATGCCGGCCTGACCGTGCTGACCACCGCTGGAGGCATTGTGGTGGCGGGCCGTCATGTCTGGCTGCAGCAGTTGCCACCTGATCAGGTGCCGTCCTGCGGGCCCGGCCTGGACTACTGGCTGGACACGTTTCCCCTGTTCGAGGTCGTGGGCAAGGTGTTGCGTGGCTCTGGCGAGTGCGCAGAAATCGACTGGGTTTTCATGGGCATCACGCTGCCCGGATGGACGCTGGTGGTGTTTGCCGTGCTGGCTGTGCTGGCCGTCTGGCAGCTGGTCCGGCGCGACTGAATCCTCCCGCTTGCAGTCACCTGGTGACGGGCATACGCTGAATACCCTTAACGAGGTTTGCCAAGGAGGCCTGTCATGCTGAGCCCGTCTAACGGTCCGGAAGATCACCATAACCGAGTCGATGCACTGGTTCGCCGCTGGCTTGAAGAGCGCCAGTCACTGATTGTGCTGATGATGGCGCTGGGGGATGACTCCCGCCGCAAGGCCGACCCGGTGCCGTTGCCGGAGCGCGTGCAGGCTTTCTGCGAAGTGCTGATGGATTATGTGTCGGCGGGCTACTTCGAGGTGTATGACGAGCTGCTGGCCGAGGGTGAGGCCCACGGCAGGCGAGTGCAGGCGGAAGGGCAGGCCCTGCTTCAGCGTCTGCAGCCTACGCTGGATGCCATCATCCGTTTCAATGACCTCTATGAAGATCCTGAAAACGAGGATGTGCTGACCACCTTGCCGCATGAATTGTCCGGACTGGGGCTGGTGCTGGAAGGCCGCTTCGAGATTGAGGACCGCATGATTGCTCTCCTGCATGCGCCAGTCCAGACGGCGTCAGCCTGAAGGGAATGTGTCCATAAAAAAACCGGCCTTCGAGGCCGGTTTTTTTATGGCTGCAACGCGGGATTACTTCTTCTTGCCCTTGGCGGCAGGGGTAGCCTCGGCAGCGGCGTCAGTTGCCGGTTTTTCGATGCCGAGCAGTTCAACCTCGAACACCAGGACGGCATTGGCGCCTATCGGGCCAGCTCCCTGGTCGCCATAGGCCAGCTCGGGCGGCAGCGTGAACCGGTATTTGCCGCCAGTCTTCATCAGCTGCAGTCCTTCGGTCCAGCCAGGGATCACCTGGTCCAGCTGGAATACAGCAGGCTCGCCGCGATCCACCGAGCTGTCAAAGACGCTGCCGTCGATCAGTGTGCCATGGTAGTGCACCTTGACCATGTCAGTGGGCTTGGGCATGGCGCCCGTGCCCTGCTTGAGCACTTCATACTGCAGCCCGCTGGCGGTTGTCGTGACGCCCGCTTTTTTACCGTTGCTGGTCAGGTAGGCGGCAGACTTGGCCTTGTTTTCGATGGCGGCACGATTGGCCTTTTCAACAGCAGCCATCTGCAGGCGGTTGCGAAATGCATCCAGCGTTGTTTTCATTTCTTCTTCGGTCAGGCGAGGCTCTTTCTTGGCAAAGGCATCACGAAAGCCGTCTACATAGGCATTTACATCGAAGGACTCGATGAGCTGTGAATGGCTTTTGCCGCTGATGAAACCAATGCTGTAGGCGGCTTTGGCATCTTCACTTGCAAAGGCGGGTGCCGGGGCTTTCTTGTCAGCAGCAAGGCCAAGGGCGGGCAGGCTGGCCAGCAGGGCGGCAGCGATCAGGGTGCGCTTCATGAATTCTCCTTGTTGTTGATGGCCATGCCATGTGCTGGCCCGTGAACCATCGGGAGCATACTGTCAGGCAGCCTTGCTTGGCTATGCGCTTTTGTGTGCGCTGTGTGATGGCGGGTTGCAGTGGTGTTCCGGTTTCATTCACCTGCAATAAATTTGATCCAGATTCGCTTCCGGATGCGCATGGCTGCTCGCTTTTCTGTGGCACATCGTATATTTTTCGCTCAATGGACCTCTGTTTGATGAATCGCGTCCTGACGGGTCCGGATATGGTCCATCAAACAGGGGTTCGCCGTGCCAACCCATTGCGTTAACCACATGAGGATGTGCCCATGCCTGTTGCCAAGAAAAAGGCTGTAAAGTCTGCTGCAAAACCCGCCGCCTCGTCGGTGGACAAACTCAAGATGGATCTGGAGAAGCAAGTGAACGATCTGCAGGAACACTTCCAGAAGGTGGTTGAAAAAACCCAGAAGGAAGCAGAGAAGTACATCGAGTCGGCACGCAAGCTGGTTGAAAAGGCTGAGGCCAACTACAAGGATCTGCAGAGGAAGATCGAGCAGCAGATCGCCAAGGCTGACAAGGATGCCGTCAAGGCAGTGAAGGAACGTGCCAACCTGGCGCAGTCCGAAGCCAAGGCTGCTCTTTCTGCTGCCAAGAAAGATTTCGAACAGGCTCGTAGCGCCATCAAGGGTCTGCAGCAGAAGAGCGAGCTCAAGGCTTATGTTCAGGCCAAGCTGAAGGGCGCCACAAAGGCCCCTGCCAAGCCGGCTGCTGCCAAGGCCGCTCCGAAGGCTGCTGCCAAGCCGGCCGCCAAGCCAGCCGCTCCGAAAGCTGCCGCAAAACCTGCTGCTGCGAAGGCGCCTGCCAAGCCGGTTGCTGCCAAGCCTGCTCCGGCCAAGGTTGCACCGAAGCCTGCTCCTGCTGCCAAGCCAGCTGCCCCGAAAGCGGCCCCCAAGGCTGTGAAGCTGAAGACGCTGGACAAGCCGGCTGCCAAGGCGGCGCCAAAGGCTGCTCCTGCTGCCAAGCCGGCCGCTGCCCCTGCTGCTGCAGAGCGCACCGTGCTGACGCCGCCTGCCGCCGAATAAGCGGGTGCGGTGACGAAAAACGGGCCTGCGGGCCCGTTTTTCATTTTGGCGGCGGATGCCGCGAGTCGGGCCACAAGCTGGTAGACTCCGCGCCCATGATTACTGCCTCCAACCTTGCCGTTCTGCGTAACGGCCGCGAACTTTATCGCGACGCTTCCTTTCTCCTTCATCCGGGCTGGAAAGTCGGTCTGACCGGCGCCAATGGCTCCGGCAAATCCACTTTTTTCGGCCTGCTGCAGGGCGAGTTCACACCGGATGCCGGTCGTCTGGAGCGTCCGGCCGTCTGGACCGTGGCGCACATGGAGCAGGAGGTCAGCGCGCTGGAAATGAGCGCCATCGACTACGTGCTGGATGGCGACTCCGAGCTGCGTCAGGTGGAGCGTGATCTGGCGCTGGCCGAGAGCGAGGAACGCTACGAGGATCTGGCCAATCTCTATCAGCGTTATGACGAGATTGGCGGTTACACCTCGCAGTCCCGGGCCGCCAAGTTACTTGCGGGTCTCGGCTTCTCCGATGCCGAACAACAGAAGAACGTGGCGGACTTTTCCGGCGGCTGGCGCATGCGCATCAATCTTGCGCAAACCCTGATGTGCCGCTCTGACCTGCTGCTGCTTGATGAGCCCACCAATCACCTTGATCTGGATGCCATCCTCTGGCTGGAGGACTGGCTGCTGGCTTATCCGGGCACGCTCATCATGGTCTCGCATGACCGTGATTTTCTCGACAATGTGGTTGAGCACATCCTGCATGTCGAGAACGGCTCCATTACGCATTATCGTGGCAACTACTCCACCTTCGAGCGTACGCGTGCGGAGCGGCTGGCACAGCAGCAACAGCAGTTCGAGAAGCAGCAGACCGAGGTTGCGCATCTCACCAAATACATTGACCGCTTCCGCGCCCAGGCCACCAAGGCACGTCAGGCACAGAGCCGCATCAAGGCGCTGGAGCGCATGACGCTGATTGCGCCGGCACATGTGGATTCGCAATTCAGTTTCCGCTTTCGCGAGCCGGAGCGCCTGGCCAGTCCGCTGATCCGCATGGACGACATCAATGCCGGTTATGGCGAGCGCACGGTGATTGCCGGCGTGAATTTTTCACTGACGCCGGATACCCGTATGGGTCTGCTGGGGCCCAACGGCGCCGGCAAGTCGACGCTGATCAAGACGCTGGTGGGTGAGCTGTTGCCACTGAAGGGTGAGCGAACAGTGTCGGACCATACCCGTGTGGGGTACTTTGCCCAGCATCAGGTGGATCATCTCGACCTGAAGGCATCGCCGCTGCTGCAGCTCAGTCGTCTGGCACCGCGTGTTGAAGAGATGACGCTGCGCAAGTTTCTGGGCAGCTTCGGTTTTGGTGGCGAGCGTATTGATACGACCTGCGAGAATTTCTCCGGTGGTGAAAAAGCGCGCCTCGCCCTGGCGCTTATCGTATGGCAGCGCCCCAATGTGTTGCTGCTCGACGAGCCCACCAACCACCTTGACCTGGAAATGCGGCATGCGCTGACGCTGGCCATCCAGGAGTATCAGGGCGCACTGGTTATCGTGTCGCACGAGCGTCATCTGCTGAAGGCTTGCTGTGACGAGTTCCTGCTGGTGGCCGATGGCCAGGCCCGGAATTTTGATGGGGATCTGGACGATTATGCGCAGTGGTTGCGCGAGTGGCGTGCAGCCCAGGACCCTAAAAAAGAGTCCAGGAAAGACCCTAAGAAGGATGTGAAAAAGGCTGCGCCCGAGCCGATGCCTGCAGCACAGCAGAAAAAGACGGCCGGTAGCCGGGACCAGCAAAAGGCGCTGGCCAAGCTGGAGAACCAGTTGTCTGCCGTGCAGGACCGGCTGGTGGAGCTGGACGAGTTGCTGGGTGATGCCTCGCTGTACGAGTCGGCACGCAAGGATGATCTGGCCAGGCTGCTGGCAGAAAAGGCGGGCCAGGATGCCGAGCTGGTAATACTGGAGGAAAAGTGGCTGGTCTTGAGCGAGACTACAAACCAGTAACTTGATCTGTCAGGAAGTTGCGCTAGTCTCAGGATCACTTTTCACCATGCACAAACGCAAGGAGATTCGCATGAACCTGAACAAGGCACTGGACAAGGCTTACGAAGGCAAATCGCTGAAGGAACTGGCGGATGCGCCGGTGGATGCACTGGCAGGGGTGAGCGAGGCGGATGCCAAGGCGCTACTGGCGGCATTCAACGTGAAGACGGTGCGCGATCTGGCCAACCTGAAATATGTGAAGTGGGCGCAGGCGATTGTGACGCTGGCGGATACCGAGCAGTAAGTAGTCAGGACTTTCCTGATAATAAAAACCGGCCATCAAGGCCGGTTTTTTTATTGGATTGCTCAGGCAACCGGTCAAGCCAGATGAACATCGCTCAAGGGAAGAATGCTTTTTACTGGTTGGTGCCGACAGGTGCTGTTGCCGTTTCCATTTCGGTCAGAAACCGCAGGGCCTGTTCGCGGGTCTCGCCACACATTTCACGGTTTGCCTGCAGCCCGGCGCAGACGGCCGGACGCTCAGGATTGCCGAAAATGCGGCAGCAGTTGTCGTCGTCCAGTTGTATGCAGCGTACCCCTGCCGGCTTGCCGTGCGGCATGCCGGGAATGGGTGAGGTTATCGACGGGGCGATACAACAGGCGGCACAACCGGAGCGACAGTCCATGGCGCCGTCAGTACAGGAAGGTGCCGGTGCCGGCAGCAATCAGTTCGTTGCTGTCATTGCGCAGTTCCATACGGGTGACAAACACCTTTTTGCCAACACGCAGCAGTGTGGCGGAGGCTTCGAAGTGAAGGCCACGACCGGGGGCCAGGTAATCGACACGCATGTCGATGGTGCCCAGGCGGGCCAGGCGCGAATAACGTTCATCGCGTGGAATCTCGTCTTCCTTCATGCGCTGGTAAACCGCGACCACGCCCATCATGCCGCCGACCATGTCGAGCGCCGTGGCAATCACGCCGCCATGCAGGATCTGCTTGAAGGTGTTGCCCACCAGCTCCGGCTTCATGTCAAAACGGGCACGAACTTCTTCGTTGGAGGCATGAACCAGTTCCATGCCAATCAGTTTTACAAACGGGGTGTGGTCAAAACTTGTCTTGAGCCGGTCCAGCAACAGCCTGCCCTTTTCTTCCGGTGTCAGTTCGGGGCGCGGTGGCGTGACGGTATCGCTGCTCATGAGGGTGCTTCCTGTGAAAATGCGCGGCCAGCGTAGCAGGCCTGCTCCCGACCAAGCAATTGCTTGGTCGGGAGCAGCAGATGTCAGGCGGGTCAGTGCCGGGCGTTGGCGGCGGTTTTTTTGCTGTGCTTGCTAGAGCTGGTGGCAGGCGCATTGCGCAGGATCAGGTAGCCCAGCAAGGCAGAAAGCATGGAACCGGCCAGAATGCCGAGGCGGTCAATCATCTGCAGCGAGGCGGCATGCTCACTGAAGGCCAGCGAGCTGATGAACAGGCTCATGGTGAAGCCGATGCCGCAGATGACGGAGGCTCCGTACAACTGCAGCCAGCTGGTACGCTCGGGCAGCTGGGCAACGCCGCTTTTCACCAGCACCCAGGCAAAGCTGAAAATGCCGATCTGTTTGCCCAGAAACAGGCCGAGGGCAATGCCGACGGGTACCGGGTGCAGGATGTCGTCGTGGGAGAGGTCGCCCAGGGCAACCCCGGCATTGGCAAAGGCAAACAGCGGCACGATGGCATAGATGATCCAGGGGTGCAGGGCATGCAGCAAGCGCTCGGCCGGGGATTCTTCGTCGGGATGGCTGCGGTCCAGCGGGATGGCCATGGCAATCACCACGCCGGCCAGCGTGGCGTGTACGCCGGACTTGAGCACGCTGACCCACAGGGCCAGTCCGATAATGCCGTAGGGCATCAGGCTGCGTACCCGTGACCGGTTCAGCACGATCAGGCCCAGTGCAAAAATGGTGGCCAGTGCCAGGGCACGTGTGGAGAGGTCGCTGGTATAAAACAGTGCGATGATGACGACGGCACCAAGGTCGTCCAGCACGGCCAGCGTCATGACAAAGATTTTCAGCGCAGGCGGCAGGCGCGAACCGACCAGGGCGAGCACGCCAAGGGCAAAGGCGATGTCGGTGGCCGAGGGAATGGCCCAGCCATGCCGGAAAACCGGGTCGTCGTGATTGAAGCCAAGATAGAACAGGGCCGGCACGAGAATGCCACCAAGGGCACACAGGCCGGGCAGGATGACCTGGCGCGGATCGGACAGGTGGCCCTGCAGGAATTCCTTCTTGATCTCGAGGCCGACGGCGAGGAAGAACAGGGCCATGAGCCCGTCATTGACCCACAGCAGCAGTGGCTTTTCGACATTCAGGTCGCCCAGTCGTACCTGGCCTGTGATGGACAGGAACGATTCGTAGGCGGGGGCCAGCGTGCTGTTGGCGAACAGCATGGCTAGAGCGGCGGCGGCAATCAGCAAGAGGCCGCCCTGAATATCCATGCTCACGGCACGCAGTGGTGCCAGCCATTTCTGCATTTCACTTCTCCCCTTGTCCGAGGCTAAAGACTAGCGGCTCGGGGAAGGGGAGGGAATGAAAATATACAGTGAGGTGCTGCGCAGGCTCAGGCCATGTCGAGAACAGCATCCACCAGCTTGTTGATGCCGGCTTCGGCTTCGGTGATGCGCTCGGCCAGCATGTAGGCCGGGGTGCTGACAATCTTGCGATCCTTGTCGATTACGCACTCGGTGACGGCGCAGGGCACATGTACCCCGCCCATCTTTTCAATGGCGGTGGCAGTCGCGGTGTCGTCGCCGATGGTGCAGCGGGTGCCGGGGCCGCCGATGGCGGGTGCCATGACCGGGGCAATGCAGATGAGACCGACCGGCTTGCCTTCCCGGTGCAGGGAGCGGGTAAAGATGGCCACGTCCTGATTGATGGTCATGTCATGGCCATGGGTGGCGAAATTGCAGAGGTTGCGGGCGGCACCATAGCCACCGGGAATGATCGCGGCATCAAAGTCATCAACATGTGCCAGCGACAGCGGCTTGATGGCGCCACGGGCAATGCGGGCGGCTTCGGCCAGCACGGAGCGTGTTCCGGTGGTCGGTTCGCCGGTGACGTGGTTGATGACCTGTGCCTGGTCAATGTCCGGGGCAAAGCACTGGACCTGGGCGTGGCGACGGTCAAGGGCCAACAGGGTCAGGGTGGCTTCGTGGATTTCACTACCATCGAGGTAGCCTGAGCCGGAGAGGATGACGGCAACTTTTTTCATGGAACACTCCGTGTGCTGGCATGAGGAGAATGAGATGGCTACAGGTTATCAGAGACTTGGGCAGGGAACATGACCTGCCTCATGCGCCGGCATGATGATTGGGCTAATCTAGGAGGCTGAACGAAGTTTTTTGTGGGCGTCATGGCCCGGAGCTCCCATGTCCGATTTTTCCTTTTCCCGTGCCGCCTTTCCGGCGACGCGCCTGCGCCGTCTGCGCAAGAACGATTTTTCCCGGCGGCTGGTGCGCGAGAATGCCCTGACGGCCAATGACCTCATCTATCCGGTGTTTGTCCTGGAGGGCGAGAACCGGCGTGAGCCGATCATTTCGATGCCTGGCATCGAGCGCCTGTCGATTGACCTGCTGGTGAAAGAGGCGGCGGTGCTGGCGGCACTGGGGATTCCGGCGGTGGCGCTGTTTCCGGTGACGCCCCCGGAGGCGAAGTCGCTGATGGCGGAAGAGGCCTTCAATCCCGACGGGCTGGCGCAACGCGCCGTGCGTGCGTTGAAAGCAGCCGTGCCTGAGCTGGGTGTGATTACCGATGTGGCGCTGGACCCGTTCACCACGCATGGCCAGGACGGCATCATCGATGCAGACGGTTATGTGCTGAATGACCTGACCACGGAGATCCTGGTGAAGCAGGCGCTGTCGCATGCCGAGGCGGGTGCCGACATCGTGGCGCCGTCGGACATGATGGATGGCCGCATCAGTGCCATCCGCATGGCGCTGGAGCATGACGGGCACATCAACACCAGCATCCTGGCGTACTCGGCCAAGTATGCGTCCAGCTATTACGGCCCTTTCCGCGATGCGGTGGGCAGTGCCGGCAATCTCAAGGGTGGCAACAAGAACAGTTACCAGATGGACCCCGCCAATCTCGACGAGGCACTGCACGAGGTGGGGCTGGATCTGGCGGAAGGTGCGGACATGGTGATGGTGAAGCCGGGCATGCCCTATCTGGATGTGGTGCGTGCGGTGAAGGACACCTTTCGTGCCCCGACGTTTGTCTATCAGGTGAGTGGCGAATACGCGATGCACATGGCGGCCATACAGAACGGCTGGCTGAAACGCGAACCGGTCATTCTGGAGTCGCTGCTCTGCATCAAGCGGGCCGGGGCGGATGCGATCCTGACGTATTTTGCCAAGGAAGCAGCGCAGTTGCTGAAGGCGGGCGGCTGAGTCCGGTTTTAATAAATGTGTCACCGGGCTGTAGTGAAATGGCGGGATGACAAAGGAACCTTTGATGGCGGCACAAGAGCAGACTCTCCCGGTCTCGGACATTGATCTGAATGACCCGGAGTACTACATCAATCGCGAGCTCAGCATTCTTGCGTTCAACCTGCGGGTGCTGGAGCAGTCGCTGGATGAGGTCCACCCGCTGCTGGAGCGGCTGGGGTTCCTGCGCATCTTTGCCAGCAACCTTGACGAGTTCTTCGAGATCCGTGTGGCCGGGCTCAAGCGCCAGCTGTCGCTGGGGCGTGCCAGTCCGGGGCCGGACGGCATGCTGCCGCATGAAGTGCTGTCACGAATTTCCGATGTGTGCCATGACGCGGTGGATCGCCAGTACCGCATCCTGAATGATGTGTTGCTGCCGGCGATGGCGCAGGAAAACATCCGTTTCCTCAAGCGCGACCAGTGGAGTGAAAAGCAGGCGGCCTGGGTAAAGAAGTATTTCCGTGAGCAGGTCTATCCGGTGCTGACGCCGATTGGTCTGGACCCTGCCCATCCGTTTCCGCGCGTGGTGAACAAGAGCCTCAATTTCATTGTGTCGCTGGAGGGCAAGGATGCCTTCGGTCGTGCACTCAATCTGGCGATTGTGCCTGCGCCACGTTCCTTGCCGCGCATGATTGCAATGCCGTCGGACGAGGGCGGTACGGATGACTATGTGTTTTTGTCCTCGGTCATTCACGAGCATGCCGGCGAGCTGTTTCCCGGCATGACGGTGCAGGGCTGCTACCAGTTCCGTGTAACGCGTAATGCGGATTTGTCGATTGACGAAGTGGATGTGGATGACCTGGCCATTGCGCTGAAGGACGAGCTGCTGTCGCGACGTTATGGCGATGCGGTGCGTCTGGAGGTGGCAGAGAATTGCCCGCGTCATCTGGTGGATTTCCTGCTCAAGAAATTCGGGCTGACGGAAGAGTTTCTCTATCGCGTGAACGGGCCGGTGAATCTTGCCCGGTTGATCACGGACATTGATCGTCCACGCCTGCGTTACAAGCCGCTGATCCCGTCCATTCCGGACCGGCTGGCACGTGCTGAAAACTACTTCGAGGCGCTAGCAGAAGGGGATGTGTTGCTCAACCATCCTTTCGAGTCGTTTACGCCGGTGGTGGAGTTTTTGCGGCAGGCGGCGCGTGATCCGAATGTGCTGGCCATCAAGCAGACACTGTATCGCACCGGTAATAATTCGGAGATGGTCAGTCTGCTGGCTGAGGCGGCACGCAAGGGCAAGGAAGTCACGGCCGTGATTGAGCTGCGTGCGCGGTTTGACGAGGAATCGAATATCGAGGTGGCGGCCAAGCTGCATGAGGCCGGTGCGGTAGTGGTGTACGGTATTGTCGGCTACAAGACGCATGCAAAAATGCTGCTGGTGGTGCGGCGCGAGGGGCGCCGGCTCAAGCGCTATGTGCACATGGGGACGGGTAATTATCATGCCGTCACGGCGCGCATCTATACCGACGTGTCGCTGCTGACGGCTGAGCCCGATCTGTGTGAAGACGTGCACAAGCTGTTCCAGCAACTGACAGGCATGGGCAAGCTGGCCAAGCTGAAAAAGCTGCTGCATGCGCCGTTCACCTTGCATGCGCGGTTGATGGAGCATATTGAAAACGAGATTGCCAACAGCAAGGCAGGAAAGCCGGCACACATCATTGCCCGCATGAATTCACTGACGGAAAAGCAGCTTATCCAGGCGCTGTATCGCGCCAGTCGTGCCGGCGTGACAGTAGACCTGATTGTGCGCGGCATTTGTTCCCTGCGCCCCGGCATTCCGGGGGTTTCGGAAAACATCAGGGTGCGTTCGGTGATTGGCCGCTTTCTGGAGCATTCGCGCGTGTTCTGGTTTGCGAACGGTGGCGAGGAAGTGATTTATTGCTCCAGTGCTGACTGGATGGACCGCAACATGTTCTTTCGCGTGGAAACCTGTTTCCCTATTACCGACCCGGTGCTGGCGAAACGTGCCAAGCAGGACTCGTTGCTGGTCTACCTGACGGATAACCGGCAGAGCTGGATGTTGCAGCCGGATGGCAGTTATCGTCAGCAGGCCGTGGACAGTGGCAAGGAGAAAATCGCCCAGCAGCAATTGCTGGAGAAGCTGTCGCAGGGCTGACGGCTGCGCGTGACGAAAAAAGCCCCTGCGTGAGCAGGGGCAGTGTGGAGAGACCACGAGAAAAACGGCGTGCACGCATCAGATATCCGTACGCAGGTTGCTGCTGGCAACCAGGCTGCTGATGATGTCTGTGTCACCGCTGCTGCCGGTGACAAGATCAACATTGCTCAGCACGATTCTCTGGTCGGCGGCGCTGGCGTAATTGCTGCCGTCAAAGGCACCGGTGCTGCTGACGCTGATGACGGTGTCGCTGCCATCCAGATCAAAGTGCAGGTAGTCGGTGAGTGGTGCGCTTTCTTCGCCGACGAGCAGGTCGCGCAGGTCAAGCTGGTCGCCACCAATGCCGTCCGCAAAGTCGGTGATCGTGTCTTCTGCCGGGCTGCTGGTGGTGCCGCCTTCCCCGAGCTGCCACACGAAGACATCTGCGCCGGAGCCGCCGGTCATGGTGTCATTGCCGCTGTTGCCGATCAGGGTGTCGTTGTCGGCACCACCATCCAGAGTATCGTTGCCGCTGCCGCCGTCGAGCAGGTCATTGCCTGCCAGTCCGTTGAGGGTGTCATTGCCGGCGCCGCCATAGAGGGTGTCGGCATCGGCCGTACCCGTGATGGTGGTGCCGGTGGCGAGTGCTGCCGGTTCAAAGGTCACCGAGAGACTGCCGTCCACACTGTCGCCATCGGTGTCGGTCAGGGTCAGGTCAAAAACCTGTTCTATCGGTGTGCCGGTATCGGTAACGAGCACCTCCAGGTTGCTGAGTGAAAACTTGCCGTCAGTGGCGTTGGTGTCGTCGTTATAGATTTCGATGCGACTGTAGCCGTCATCGGTCAGCGTCACCACGCTGTAATCGGTTTGCACGCCGCTCACTGTCCAGGTGCCATCGCCGTGATCCTCGAAGGTGATGCCGGCAGCATTACCCGTATCCGATGTGGCAAGCAGGACGCCGAGCGCGCTGTAGACCAGGATCCTGGTGATGGGGTCGAGCGGATCGTTGTTGAAGTTTTCGTCAGTGTCGGCGTCATAGGCCTTGAGCAGGATGCTCGCGGTGGTGCCGCCGGAAATCTGGTCGATGCTGAAGCTGAAGCCGTTGATGGTGTTGTTGGTATTGACCAGATAATCGTCGCCGCCATTGGCAGTCGAGAACTCACCGAAGTCGATACGCAGGCCTTCCGGTGCGTCAATGAACTGTGAGTCCACGGCAACGTCATTGCTGTCGCTGTTGACCGAGGTGGCCCCGCCTGCCGGCGAGAACAGTATTTCCTGTCCGGCAACGCCAGACTCCACGATCTTGAAGGAAGGATTGCCGGCTTCGCCGGTGCCGGACAAATCCGTAAAGGCGACACCGGAGCCATTGTCGATGGTGCCTGACATGGTCATGGTATAGCTGTCATTGGCCAGATCGGAATCACCGTCCTGGTTGAGTACAACGGTAAATATCGTGTTGCCATCACTCACTGCACCTTCGGTCAGTGCAGTGGAGCCGGTGAGTGTCTGGCCGTCGGCAGAAACGTAGAAGTAAACGGTTTCGCCCAGCGAGGTCAGGCTGCTCGCCCCTTCCTGTGTGGTGGCGAAGCGCACGGTTCCGGTCTGGTCGGCACCGGTGTTGTTGTCGATGTTGCCGTCGACATCCAGTGCAAAACTGCTGGTACTGCCGTCGGCATTGTTGACATGGCCCGACAGTGGCGAGAACGCCTGCGGCACGTCATCGACGATCTGGATGCTGAGGATGTCGGCGGTGTTGTCGCCGTCGGTGTCGGTAACGATGATGGCGAGAGCATCAAAGCGGCTGTTCTCGCCATTGCCGCTGGTGTGGGTCTCGTTGTCGTTGAGGGTGTAGGTGCCGTAGATGGTGCCGCCGTAGACATCACCGGTGTAGCCGGTAATGGTCAGCGTATTGCCCAGTGCGGTGGCGATGACAATGGGCACGGTGCCGCTGTTGGCCAGTTCGGCGTACGTGATCAGTGTGCCGCCGATGCTGATGGTGTCGATGCCGTCTGCGGCGCTGATGGCAAAGTCCCCGGTGACGGCGACGGGTTCCTTGGTGGTGTCGGACCCATCGGGCAGGTCGTCTTCATCGACCAGACTGTCGCCGCCTTCGGCTTGCGGGGTGAGGTTGAAGATGAAAACCCCGTCATCATCATTGTGGATGTTGAGCGTGAGCGTGGCGGTGTCACTGTCGCCATCGCTATCGGTCAGTGTGTAGGTAAAGACCTCGGTGTCGCTACCGCCACCGTTGAGCGCGATGAAATCGGCATCGCTGGTGTTGAGCGCGTAGCTGTAACTGCCGTCGGCATTGAGAGTGAGCGTGCCGTACGTGCCGGCGATCACGGCAGGAGTGACACTGGCACCGTCAGCACCCTGCACGTCATTACCCAGTACGTTGCCGGTGGTGACGATGCTGTTCTCCGACACGATGTCGGGGTCGGTGTTGTTGATGGCGTCAGGCACGTCGTCAACGATGTTGATGCTGAGCGTATTGTTGGTGCTGTCACCGTCCTCGTCCGTCAGCACGACGCTGAAATCCTCGAACAGGCTGTTCTGGCCGTTGGCATTGGTGTGCGTTTCGTTGTCGGCCAGTGTGTAGGTGTAGCTGATGACGCCGGTGTTGCTGTCGTAGGCGGTGATGTTGAGGGTGTTGCCCAGTGCGGTGACAAAGCTGGTGGCGGTAAAGACGCCGTCCGTGATCACGGCATGGCCGCCAATGGTGAGGTCGTCCACACCGTCGGGCGCACTGATGCTGAAATTGCCGCTGGTGGTGAGTGATTCCTTGGTGGTGCCGGAGCCGTCCGGCAGATCGTCTTCGTCGACCAGTGCATCACCGCCCTGTCCACTCGGGGTGAGGTTGGTGATGGTCACCGGATCATCCACGCCGGTAATGGTCACCACGATGTTCGCGGTGTCGATGTCGCCATCGGTATCAGTGAGGTTATACGTAAAGGTGTCGGTAAGGGTTTCAGGTGTTTCTCCGGCAACACCCAGCCCCTGCACGACCGGATTGCTGGTGTCGAGATGATAGGTCCAGGTGCCATCCCCGTTCTGGGTCAGGCTGCCGTAGGTACCCTGCAGGCTGACAACACTGGCGCTGGCGCCGTCAGCACCTTCGTCATCATTAGCGAGAATATTGATCACAACACTGGGCGTGTCTTCACCGATGCTGGCCGAATCGTCTGTTGCGTCAGGCAGGTCATCAAGCACCTGGATGCTGAGGACGTCGGTATCAGTGTCGCCGTCATTGTCGGTCAGGACGACGTCCATTTCATCGAACAGCGGATTGACGCCGTCGTCATCCGGGTGCACTTCATTGTCGAGCAGTTCGTATTCGTAGGTGATTTCACCCGTGGCCGGGTTGTAGCCGGTGATGGTGAGTTCGTTGCCCAGCGGTGTGGTGACAAGTGGATTGACCAGCACGCCATTGGAAATCACGGTGACGCCGTTGATGACCAGGCTATCCACCCCGTCGGGAGCGGAAATGATGAAGCTGCCGCTGGTGGTGGTGGGCGTTTGTCCGGACAGGTCGTTTTCATCAACAGAGGCATCACCGTTCTGGATGGTGGGGGCCAGGCCGGAAATGTCGGCGGCATTGTCCTCCACCAGAAGGCGCTGATCCTCGGGCAGGGTGGTGGTCATGGTTTCCGTCGGGAATGCGAAGCCGACTGGCGTGGTGCTTTCGGAGACACGGCCCAGGCGAATGAAGCCGTTGCCGCCCTCATCGCCCCCTCCGGTGCCGGACAGGCCGGCGGCGGTGGCTTCCAGTTCGGTGCTGACGTCACGTCCGGCGAGCAAGGCCTCCAGCACTGCCTCGGCAGCGGCATCCGCACTCATGGCGGGCAGCATGGGTGGCAGCTCATTGCCGGCATTGTCCGGGTCCAGCGCCGAGACGGCTTCTTCGGGCAGAAACTCAGGCAGTGGTGCTTCGGCAGCCTGCAGCTCTTCGAGCTCGGGGGGCAGGGCGGCCGCACGCGTGGCGGCGCTGTTCGTGCTGCTTGAGGTGGCGGGGCGGGTATCCATGATGACCTCCAGTGCCTCTAACTTCTTTAAGTTCCTTCGGCCGGACGCCTGCGCATGCAGGTGCGGTCAATCTTGTAGGTTCAGGCTAGGCCTGCCGGGGTGGCATGCCTACCGTACCGTTGGCCGGTATGGCCGGCCGTTCAGCCCTGCTCCGGCCCGTACAGGCTGCGCAGCAGGCAAGCGATTCCGTCGTCGCCCATGCCGGCCATCATCAGCTGGTGCATGTCGCCAGCGTAGGGTGGGTGCGGTGTGCCGGTTTGCAGCAGGAGATCCAGGCTTTCACCGGGGGTGTCGAGTACGCCGGCAAGGCTGAGGGCATTACCGGCATCCGGGGCCAGCCACTCGGTCACCATGGCGGCATTTGCCCACGCATCCAGCGTCCACTCACTGGTGTCGACACCGGCATCGGCCAGTACGTCCGTATCGAGCAGCAAGGTCTGGTCGGGGCCCAGCCCGAGCTCATGCCCGGAGGCCAGTTGCACCAGTGCGGTGCCATGGGTGCCGGTGTGCAGGAGCGTGCCCTTGGCAAGCGGCATGCCGGGGGTCACCGGTATTTGTCCGTTGCCATCCTGCAGCCAGACATCACCGGTGGCATTCATGACGCGGGCAGCAAATGAAATCACGGTGTCCATGACGGGCCTCTCTGCACGACTGGCATTGATCAGCGTTATGTCAGGCTAGGGCGTCGCCGGTGGTGTGCCTACCGTACTGAAGGACGGTACCGGCCCCTGCCTCGCCGGGGGACATCCAACTCATGGATAAACGGTGGCAAACAAGGATGGATGGCAAGCTGCGGCCGGTTTGCTCCGCTAGTGTTAAAGAACTGTCGCAGCACCCAATGCAGTCTGTGGTTGCAGGTCCTTGCCGGGCGTGTTCAGGGATAGCCCTTGGTGACAGCGGTACGGATGGCAAGGGGAATGGAAATGCCCGTAATGCTTTCTTCTGATTATCACCGTGTGGTCGGCAAGGGTTGGTGCGCATGAGCCGGCCGGACACGCTAGTCGACCTGCCGCGCCTGCCCTGGCTGGCCGCAGCTATCACCAGGGCCTCGTCGCTTCCCGGGTTCCGCCGCCAGATCATTCGTCATGCAATTACGGCAATGACACTGGCGCTCATGCTGCTGTTGCTCGCCAGTGGCCTGCATGACTTTTCGGCAAGGCGTGCGCAGCTGGACCGGGAGGCCGTGCTGCTGACGGATCTGGTGGCAGCGAATATTGCAGCACAGCATGTCCCTGGGGATGCGGTCTCCGTTGAAGAGCTGCTGGCGCCCGTGCGGGATGCTCCCCACATTGATGCAGCAACCATCAGGGACGCAGAAGGTGTGGTGCTCGCAGCGATTGGCTATCCGGTAAATGAATCGGCGCTGTCCCGGCAGTTTTTCGGAAAAACACAAATCGTGCGGACGGTGATGCATGCCGGCGTGGTGATTGGCGATGTCAGTCTCAATATCAGTCGCCGTTTTCTTGTTATCACGTTCCTGCAGGAAATGTTGTGGTCACTGCTTGCGCTTGTTCTGGTTGGTGCGATCGCCGCATTGTTGTTGTATCGCGCCCTGTTCCGGTTCTCCAGTCGCCTCGCCGACCTGACGGATACCATGTCGGGCATATCTGCCAGTGGTAATTTAGGTTTGCGCCTGCCCGAACAGAAATATGGCGAGGTCCGTGAGGTGGCAGTGCTGTCGCGTTCTCTGAATGCCTTGCTCGATGAGGTTCAGGGGCGCAGTTTCAATCTGGAGTGCGAGCTTGAAAACTCGCGGCTGATTGAAATGCATCTGGGCAAGATGTCGCTGGCTGTCGAAAATTCCGCTGCCGGAATTTTCATTACCGATCCGGACGGATGGATCGAGTATGCCAACTCGAGTTATCTGGAAATGAACGGGCTTGATCGGGATGACTGCATCGGCATTCCCAGCTTGCTGGTGCAGAACAAGCATCTGACATCCGACCTCCATGCATCAATGTGGGATGCCATGCAGCAGGGGCACAACTGGCAGGGAGAGATCAGCGCCAGGCGCAAAAACGGTGAGCTTTACTGGGGAATCATGTCGCTGGCCTCCATTCGCAAAGAGGATGGCAGTATTGCACACATCATTGGCAATATTGATGATGTGTCCGAGCACAAGCGTGCGGAAGAAACCATCAACCGGCTGGCCTATTATGATGCGCTGACCATGCTGCCCAACCGGCACAGTTTTGGCGAGCAGCTGCCCCAGTTGCTGGCCAGGGCTACCCGCAAGCGTGAAATGGTGGCGGTCTGTTACCTTGATCTGGATCGTTTCAAGGAGGTCAATGACACGCTTGGACACAGCATGGGCGATCATCTCCTGCAGACGGCGGCAAAACGGCTGCAGTCTGTGTTGAGGGGGCATGATGTGGTGGCTCGCCTGGGTGGTGACGAGTTTGCCCTCATTATTCCGAGCCTGCATGATCGCGTCAGTGCAGAAGTGGTGGCCAGGAAAATAATCGATCACATGACGGCACCATTCCAGCTGGATGGCCGCGAGCTTTCCGTGACAGCCAGCATGGGCATGGTGTTTTTCCCCGAGCATGGCAGTGATGCGGATGACTTGCTGAAAAAAGCCGATATTGCGCTGTACCGGGCCAAGGCGCTGGGACGCAACAATTTCCAGATTTTCTCGCTCGGGCTTGAGGAGGTGGGGCTGGCACGGCGCGAGCTGGAAGCGCAGATCCGGCAGGCACTGGCGACCGAGGATTTCTTTCTGGAGTATCAGCCAAAGCTTGATCTCGTTACGGGAAAGTTGTGCGGTGCGGAAGCGCTTATCCGCTGGAATCATCCGACGCTGGGGCGTTTGCCTCCCGACAAGTTCATTCCGCTGGCGGAAGAAAGCCGGCTCATCATTCCATTGGGTAACTGGATCATCAATGAAGTGGCGCGTCAGCAGGCCGCATGGCGTGACGAGGGATTGCTGGTAGTGCCGGTGGCATTGAACCTGTCTACCATGCAGTTCAAGAATGACGACTTGCCGATGCGTTTCAGCGAGGCCCTGCGGCAGCATCACGTCAGTGCCGACCTGATCGAGCTTGAAATCACGGAAAGCCTGCTCATGGATGATCCAGAACGCATTCGTCTGCAACTGGCCGAGCTTGATGCCATGGGAATCGGCATTGCGATTGATGATTTCGGTACAGGTTATTCCTCACTCAGTTATTTGCGGACACTGCCGGTGGATGTGCTCAAGATTGACCAGAGTTTTGTGCGTGATATTGAAACCACGGATGACCGGATCACTCAGGCCATTATTGCCATGGCCAAGAGTCTGGACATGAAAGTGGTGGCCGAAGGTGCAGAAACCTCAGGCCAGATCGAGCATCTGCGCAAGCTGGGGTGCGACGTGATTCAGGGATATGCCTACAGCCGTCCGCTGGCTGCCGATGTGTTTGCCAAATTCCTCCGCGCGCCGTCGGATGAGGAAGTGTCTGTCCTTGCCGAGTGATGCAGTGTCCGGGTGTCAGGGGGCCGGATGATGTGCGTCCACGCCATGCACATGCAGCGCCAGCTGCACCCGGTCATGCACCTGCAGTTTGCTGAAAATATGACTCAGGTGATCCTTTACCGTGCGCTCGGCTACACCCAGCTGGCGGGCGACTTCCTTGTTGGAGGCACCATCGGCCACCAGGCAGGCCACTTCCTGTTCCCGGTCCGTCAGTCCCCGCCGCCAGTTGCTGCTGAAGGTGCCGGAGGCCGGCTGCACGGCCACGCTCAGCATCAGTCGCGACAGCAGCGAGCGGCCAATCCAGAGTTCCCCGTTGGCGACCGCCAGCACCAGTCGCGGCAGCAGGTCCACACTGATCCAGCTGTTGCAGTAACCCCGGAAGCCCACGCGTAATGCCGCCACGCCCTCGTCGTCATGCGGCACTGCGCTGCAGGCGACCAGCCGCGGCGGGCAGGCCTCCTGCCAGAGCTCGGGGCGGGTGACAGCGGGCAGGCCGGGCAGGTGCAGGTCAATCAGGCTGACGCTGCCATCCTCGGCGGGAGGTTTCCACAGGTCGTGGCCCTGCAGGCGGCAGTGCCCGGCCAGCCCGTGCCGCCAGTGCGCCAGCAGGCCGGCATTGGCGGTGTACAGGTGCACCGGAGGCAGTTGCAGGGCGCTCATCAGCGTTCACTCAGGGCGTAATTGCGGGCGCGCAGCATGGGCTTGAGCAGGTACGACAGCACCGAACGCTTGCCCGTCAGGATGTCCACGTCCGCCACCATGCCGGGCAGGATGGGCTGGCGGTCAGAGCCCACCCAGGACTGGTGCGTGCGCACATGCACGACATAGAACGCATTACCCTTGTCATCGGTGACCGTGTCGGCCGCAATGTGCTCCAGCGTTGCCTCCAGCCCGCCGTAGATGGAAAAGTCATAGGCCGTAAAACGCACCACGGCTTTCTGGCCCGGGCGCAGGAAGGCAATGTCGCGGGGTTGGATGCGTGCCTCCAGCAACAGGTTGTCGTTGAGCGGCACAATCTCGATCAGGTCCTTGCCGGGCTGTATCACGCCTCCCACGGTTGTCACCAGCAGGCGCTTGACGGTGCCATGCATGGGCGCACGCACCTCGGTGCGATCCACCTTGTCCTGCAGGGCGCTGGTTCCGGCTTGCAGCCCCTGCAGCTTGCCCATGGTCTCGGACAGTTCCATGCGCGCCTGGTTGCGAAAGGTCAGCTCGGTTTCCTGACGCTTGCGTCTGGCCTCGTTGATGGCGGACTCCAGCCGCGAAATCTGTGCATTGGCGGTATCACGCTCCCCGCGAAAACGCGCCGCATCACGCTGCAGGCGCAGTATCTCCACATCAGAGACGGCCCCCGAGCCGGACAGCTCGCGCGTCATGGTCAGTTCCCGCTGGGTCAGGGTGAAGCTTTCGGCAGCCTGGTTGCGCCGGCTGATGACCTCGTTCATTTCCTGGGTGCGTTGCTCCAGTTGCTGCAGGGCGATGCCCACGCCGGATTGCAGCTCCTGACGCCGCGCCAGATAGAGCGACCGTTCCGCTTCGGCAAGTTCCGGAAAGGCCGCCTCCAGTCCATCGGGCAGGACGAAGGGGCGATCCTCCGCAATTGCGCGCAAACGTGCCGCCTTCGCCTGCAGCGAGACGACCTGCGATTCGTTTTCCTGCAGCGAGGAGGCAAAGCGCGTCGGGTCGATGCGCAGCAGCAGCTGCCCTTTCTCCACGATATTGCCCTCCTGCACCAGAATGCCGGAGACAATGCCACCATCGAGACTCTGCACGACCTGGACATGGCTGGACGGGATGACCCGGCCCTGTCCACGCGCCACCTCGTCAACCGTCGCCAGTGCGGCCCACACCAGCATCACCACCAGCAAACCCAGCATGCTCCAGACAAAGGCACGGGCATAACGGGCGCGCGGGCTGGCCAGCAACAGATCGGCATCGGCCCAGAAGTCACCCACCGGGGTACTTGGCGGTGCAGGCGTTTTCATGGCCTTGCTCCCCCGATCTGGCCCGCCTGCAGGGCCGCCACCACCTTCTGCTTGGGTCCGTCGGCCACCACCCGGCCACCATCCATCACGATGAGTCGATCAGCCAGATCCAGCAGTGAGTTGCGGTGCGTGACCACCAGCAGCGTCTTGTGCAGGGCATGGCTGTGCAGGCGTTGCTTGAGCTGTTCCTCGGCGCTGTGGTCCATGGCACTGGTGGGCTCGTCCAGCAGCAGGACGGGGGCATCCCGCAGCAGTGCACGGGTGAGGGCGATCTGCTGGCGCTGCCCACCCGAGAGGGACTCCCCGCGCTCGTCGATAAGCAGGTCATAGCCCTGAGGGTGAGCACTTGCAAACTTGTCGATGCCCGTCAGTTCTGCGGCTGCCAGCAGGGCGGCATCATCGGCCAGCGGATTGCCAAAGAGGATGTTGTCGCGCAGCGTGCCATACACCAGCTCCACGGACTGCGGCACATAGCCGATGTTGCGGCGCAACTCGGCAGGGTCCAGCTGGCGTGCATCCACCCCGTCCAGCAATACCGAACCCTCGGCCGGGGCATACAGGCCCAGGATGAGTTTCTCCAGTGTGGTCTTGCCCGAGCCCACCTTGCCGATGATGGCCACTTTTTCACCGGGGCTGATGCGCAGCGACACATGCTTCAGTGCCGGCAGCGCCGCCCCCGGGTAACTGAAGCTGACATCGCGGAACTCGATGGCGCCCTTGAGGTGGGGGCGATGCAGGAACTGCCGCTCCGGTGGCCGCTCCAGCGGCAGCGCCATGGTTTGCGACACCCCCTCCAGCGCCGTGCGGGCGGCATGGTATTGCGTCAGCAGCGCCGCCACCTGCGCCAGCGGCGACAGTGCCCGGCTGGCCAGCATCACGCAGGCAATCAGCCCGCCCTGGCTCAGTCCGCCATTGCCGATCTGGTAGACCCCCAGCACCAGAATGCTGATCAGTACCAGTTGCTGCACCAGCAGCGTGACATTGGTTGCCGAGGCTGCGACCAGACGCAGACGCGAGCCGATCTCCGACTGGTAGCGCGTGTTCTGCTCCCAGCGGCTCTGGATCTGCCCCTCAGCCCCCAGGGTCTTGATCACCTCCAGTCCGATCAGCCCCTCTACCAGCACGGCATTGCGCTGCGCCGAGGCGCGATAGGTGAGCTCGGCCAGGTCATGCATGCGGTGCTGCATGAGCAGGCCGTAGCCGGTGGCAATCAGGAAGCCCAGCAGCGGCGGCACCACCATCCAGGGCTGGATCCATAGTGTTACCAGCAGGAAGAGGATGACAAAGGGCAGGTCGATCAGGGCGGTTGCCGTGGTCGAGGCAATGAAGTCGCGTACCGTTTCGAAGGCGCGCAGATTGGCCGCAAACGAGCCCACCGAACGCGGCTTGGCATGCAGGCTCATGCCCATGACCCGTTCCATGATGCGGGCCGACAGGGTCAGGTCCACCTGCCGGCTGGCCAGGTCAATGATGTAGCCGCGCAGCATGCGCATGGTGAAGTCGAAGCACAGCACCAGCGCGGCGCCCAGCACCAGCACCCACAGGGTTTCCATGGCCCGGTTGGGCACCACGCGGTCGTAGACCGTCATGGTCAGCAGCGGGATGACCAGGCCGAACAGGTTGACCAGCAGTGCGGCCACCAGCGCATCCCGGTAGAGGGGGGCCGCATCCTGCAGTACGCCCCAGAACCAGTGCCGGGCATGCAGGTCACCGGTCGACGGCGCGCGCGCCTCGAACTGGAACTTTGGCTGCACATAAAAGACCAGGCCGGTATGGCGGGCGGCCAGATTCTCGCGTGGCAGCAGCGTCACCCCGCCCGATTGCGGAAACACGACCCGCGCCCGCCCGTCACTGGCCCAGCCCAGCAGCAGGCAGGCCATGTTGTTTTCCAGCAGCAGGATGGCAGGGAGCAGGGCACCTTCGATGGCGTCCAGTGACTGGCGTTGCAGCCGTGCAGCAAGTCCGGCACGCGCGGCGGCACGGGGCAGCAGGGCCGGGGTCAGGCGATGGTCGGTCAGGGGGAGGCCGGCGGCCAGGGCGTCGCGCGAGAAGGCATGGCCGTGGTGGTGCGTCAGCTCCACCAGACAGTCCAGCAAGGGATCAGGCTGGGCCTCCGGCCCGGCACGCACCCACGCCGGTTTCTGCGCTGCAGCCTCTGCAGTTGCCTCGTGCGCCTTCATTGTCGTCTCCACGACTGGCGGTCGGCCTCTCCGTGCCGTCCCGTATCATGCCTCAAGCATAGTCGAGGATTGTGGCGTGCATTGACGGTGTGTCAGTACGGCGGGCGGTAACGCGAGCGGGGATGAATGATGCCCTGGTCAGTGACGACCAGATGCAGGGGAATATCCCAGGCGGCCACGCCCAGCTCCCCCACCTGCTGACAGGCATGGGCAACGCCGATAAGCAGCGGTTTGCGCAGCGCGGCGCATGGCAGGCGGGCCAGTGTGCGGTCATAAAAACCACCGCCCATGCCCAGACGGTTGCCGGTGGCATCAAAGCCCACCAGCGGCATCAGGATGACATCCAGTGACTGCGCCAGGCGCAGGGCGCCACCACGCGGTTCCGGAATTCCGAAGCGGTTCCTGTGCAGGCGCATGCGTGGGGACCAGCGCACAAAACGCAGGGTGTGTGCGGGAAATGCCTGCAGAACGGGAAGGTAAAGTTGCTGACGCGCAGGCGTGATGCGTGCCAGGAGTCGCGGATCAATCTCGCCGTCATTCGGCCAGTAAAGTGCGACATGACGCGCTGTCGCCAGCGCCGGCAACTGATGCAGACGTTGTGCCAGCTTGCGTGCCGCCACGCGTTGCTGCTGCACGGAAAGCGCACGACGGCGCCCGCGCAATTCGCGGCGAATGTCTGAACGGGATGCGGGGAGGGAAGACATGAAGAAAGAATGTTCTCCGGGATGCCGCTACCAGTCGTAACCCTTGAACCCAATGGTTCAAGGGGGAAGCACGGCAACGATATCAGGCTTTCCGACGGGCGGACATGCACACAATCATCGCGCGAACTTCCCAGCGTAATGATATCGGCTCAGGGGACTGGACCAGTTGGCGAACACCCCAGGGAACAGCGTCAGTATACCAAAGACAACTTCATTGCCGACAGCCCCGGGACCAACGGTTTGTAGAGGGGCTGTCCGGCGAAAGGGATGCGCGATCAGGCAAACAGGGACTGGCCCTTGTCCAGCGTGAGATCAATCCTGCTGATCAGTCGCGCCAGATCGGCGGCATCAACCGCATCGTTGCTGGCCTTGCGTGACGCATCCAGCAGCTCATGGGAAATGTTCAGGGCAGCGATCACCGCAATGCGCTCCAGCCCCAGCACTTTGCCGGAAGAACGGATCTCGCGCATCTTGCGGTCCAGGTACTGGGCCGAGGCGCGCAGGCTTTCCTGCTCGCTTTCCGGACAGTTGATGCGGTAGGACTTGTCCAGGATGAAGACTTCGAGCGTGCTGGTTTCGGTGCTCATGCGGATATGGTCCCGGTGAGTGGGGGGTTAGTCCTGATCCTGTTCCTGGGCCTCAAGGGCTTTCAGACGCAGGATGATGGCTTCGACACGGGCCTTGGCCAGCTCGTTCTTCTTTTGCAGGTCGTCACGTTCGCCCAGCAGCGCCTGTTCACGCTCGCGCAGCTTGCGGTTGTCCGCCATGAGTCGGTCAGCCAGTTCGACCAGGCTGTCAATGCGGGCACTCAGGGTCTTGATATCGGGCGATGACATGGCGGGTGCGTCTGAAGGCGTCGGGAGTTACTATGGAGGGTACTATAGTTTTTACCCTGAATCAGGGTCAATCGAATAAGGTCTGTCATGCACCCAGCCGCCACCGCGCCCACCCTCGAAGAACTTGCCGCTGTCCTGTTACGGCTGAATACCGCCTGCACGGCCTCCGAACTGCACGGCGTGCTGACCGGGCTGCTGGCCGGCGGCGCACGGCTTAACCGCAGCATGTTGCAGAAAGTGCTGGAAGCACATGCAGAAGCAGACTCGGCGTTCAGTGACGAGGTGGTGGCCCAGTTGTGGCAGCTCCACCTCAAGACGCTGGAAGACCTGGGCGAGAGCGAGCTGGTGTTCAGTCCCATGATCCCCGAGGACGATGATGACCTTGGCCACCGGGTGACCGCGCTGGCGGACTGGTGTCAGGGTTTTCTGGTCGGTTTTGGTACGGCGGTACGCCCCAACGACACCCGCGTGCATGAAGAGTCCGTGCGCGACACCCTGCAGGATATCGTGCACGTCGCCAACGTCGACCCGTCAGCGCAGGACGACGATGAAGGCGACGAGTTTGCCTACGCCGAGCTTTACGAGTTTGTCCGCATGGCCGCCATTCACCTGTTCGAGGAAATGGCGCCGCCGGAAGAGCAGCATCCGCACAACGAAGACGTGCCCGACCATCCCACGCTGCATTGAGTCACTGCATCCTCCAGATAACGTAATCCCGAGACGCCGCCCTCATGTCACTGCTTTCCGCCGCAGAATTTGCACGCCGCCGTCAGGCACTCATGAACATGATGGGCGATGACGCCATTGCCATCCTGCCTGCTGCACCGCACTACAAGCGCAACCGCGATACCGAATACCGGTACCGTCAGGACAGTGACTTTTATTACCTCACCGGGTTTCCCGAGCCCGAGGCAGTGATCTGCCTCATTCCCGGCCGCCCGCAGGGCGAGTTCGTGATGTTCTGTCGTGAGCGTGATCGTGAAATGGAAATCTGGAACGGCTACCGCGCCGGGCCCGAAGGTGTCGTCAATGATTTTGGTGCGGATGATGCATTTCCCATCACCGATATCGACGACATCATTCCTGGTCTTATTGAAGGCCGTGAGCGCGTGTTTGTGTCGATGGGTGCCCAGCCGGTGTTTGACCAGCGCCTGATGGGCTGGGTGAATACGATTCGTGCCAAGGCGCGTGCCGGTGCCCATGCGCCGGGCGAATTCATGATGCTTGACCACCTGCTGCATGATTTGCGCCTGTTCAAGTCGGCAGACGAGCTCAAGATCATGCGCAAGGCCGCCACCATTTCGGCACGTGCCCATGTGCGTGCCATGCAGCTGTCACGTCCCGGTCTGTACGAGTACGAACTCGAAGCCGAAATCCTGCACGAATTCCTGAAAAACGGCTGCCCGGCGCCAGCGTACAACTCCATTGTCGGTTCCGGGGCCAATGCCTGCATCCTGCATTACGTCGAGAACAACAAGGTCATGCGCGATGGCGATCTGGTGCTGATTGATGCCGGTGGCGAGCTGGATCATTACGCTGCCGACATCACCCGCACCTTTCCGGTAAACGGAAAATTCTCGCCCGAACAAAAAGCCATTTACCAGCTGGTGCTGGATTCACAGCATGCTGCCATCGCCACGGTAAAGCCGGGTGCGCACTGGAATGCACCGCACGAGGCCGTGATTGATGTGCTGGTCGAGGGCTTGCTCCGGCTCGGGTTGCTGACCGGGACCAAAGAGGAATGCATCGAGCAGGCCAGCTACCGCCAGTTTTTCATGCACCGCACCGGGCACTGGCTGGGCATGGATGTGCACGATGTTGGCGACTACAAGATCGACAACAACTGGCGCGAGCTTGAGCCCGGCATGGTCATGACGGTCGAGCCCGGCCTTTATATCGCCCCGGACTGCGAAACCGTCGACCCCAAGTGGCGCGGCATCGGTGTGCGCATCGAGGATGATGTGCTGGTGACCAAGACCGGCCACGAAGTGCTGACGCACGCCGCACCAAAAACGATTGATGATATTGAAGCCTTGATGGCGCGATGACATGAAAGACACAGATGTTCTGATTATCGGCGGTGGCATGGTGGGCGTGACGCTTGCGCTGCTGCTGGCCCGTGAGCCGGGTCTTGCCATTACGCTGGTGGAAAGCATTTCCTTCCCGCCGCTGGAGCCGGATGCGCCGTTGCCGTACCGCCCCAGTTTCGATGCGCGCAACACGGCATTGTCGCGCCGCACCGTGTCCACCTATCGCGAGCTTGGGTTGTGGGACGACATGCAGCTGCATGCCACGCCCATTCACGAGATCCATGTATCCGAGCGCGGCCACTTCGGCATGTCACGTCTGGTGGCTGATGAAGAAAATGTCGAGAGCTTCGGTCAGGTGATTGAAAACGCGTGGATGGGGCTGGTGCTGCTGCGCGCGCTCCGGCAGTGCAGCAATGTCACCGTGCGTGATGGTGTGACGCTCACCGGCATTCGCGTGCAGGAGTCGCACGTCACGGCCGAACTGAAAAAGGGCGATGAGTCATTCACGCTGGGCGCACCATTGCTGGTGGCAGCGGATGGCGCCAATTCCCCCTGCCGCGAACTGCTGGGTGTGAACGCCACGACGACGCCCTATGACCAGGTCGCGCTGGTGACAACAGTGGCAACGCACCTGCCGCATGACCACATTGCCTATGAGCGCTTTACCGAAAGCGGCCCCATGGCGGTCCTGCCGCTGCCGGGAAACCGTCGTGCCGTGGTGTGGACCTTGCCGGCCGGCACCGAGCAGCCGCTGATTGATTGCAGCGATGACGAATTCCTGGCGCAGTTGCAGGCCGCCTTTGGCAAACGCGCCGGCCGTTTTGTGAAAACGGCAAAACGATTTGCGTATCCGCTGGCCCTCACTGTTGCACAAACCCAGACCCAGCCGCGCGCCGTCATTCTGGGTAATGCCGCCCACACGCTGCATCCGGTGGCGGGGCAGGGCTTCAATCTTTGTCTGCGCGATTGCCTGGCACTGACGGAGCGCCTTGTGAAACGGCATCGTGAAGGTGGCGACATCGGCGAATTTTCCCTGCTGCGTGATTACGAAAACGCCCGTATCGATGACCAGCATAATGTCACCAGCTTTTCCGACCGGCTGGTGCGCGGCTTTTCCAATAACACCCCTGGCCTGACCTTGCTGCGCAATGTCGGCATGGTGACGTTTGATTTGCTGCCTGCCGCCAAGCAGGCACTGGCCCGTTATGCCATGGGCCTCAGTCACTGATGCGTATTTTTTTCGTGGGAGCGGCTTTCGTCGCGAATGAGTGCAGTCATGCCTTCAAGTAAGTACGACATTGTCATCGTTGGTGCCGGCATGGTTGGCTCGTTGCTGGCCGCCCTGTTGCAGAAAAGCGGGCTGTCCATCCTCATGCTTGAGCGTGCCGCCGTGGAGGCGCCATTGCCCGATGCGCCTTTCGAGCCGCGTGTCTCTGCGCTCACGCGCGCGTCAGAAAACCTGTTGCGTCATGTGGGCGCCTGGGCGGCAGTCGAAGCCTGTCGTTGCTGTGCCTATACCGGCATGACGGTGTGGGATGCCGATGGCAGTGGCCGTGTCGAGTTTTCGTCGCGTGAAATCGGCGAAAGCCATCTGGGCGTACTGGTGGAAAACCGGCTGTTGCAGGCGGCGCTCACCGATGTTGCCGTAAAAGCGGATAACGTCACCTTGCGCTGCCCGGCCCGGCTTACCCATCTGGAGAGGTTGCCACAGGGCTGGCAGCTCACGCTGGATGACGGCGAAACACTGCAGGCCACACTGGTGGTGGGCGCCGATGGTGCGCAGTCGGCTGTGCGCGGCATGGTGGGTCTGGATGTGCGCACCACGGATTATCACCAGCGCGCCATTGTCACCACGGTGCGTACACAAAAGCCGCACCAGTTCACGGCCTGGCAGCGCTTCAGTCCGACCGGGCCGCTGGCCTTCCTGCCGCTGCTCACGGCAAGCGGTGACGACCATTACTGCTCCATCGTCTGGTCGCAGGACGAGCCGGAGGCACAGCGCCTGATGGCACTGGACGACCAGGCCTTCATGCGGGAAATCGGTTTTGCGCTGGAGAACACGCTGGGCAACATCGAGTCGGTTGATCCGCGCTACAGCTTTCCGCTGCGGGCGGCACATGCCACCGATTATGTCCGTGACGGCATTGCGCTGATCGGTGATGCTGCCCATGCGATCCATCCGCTGGCGGGGCAGGGCGTCAATATCGGTCTGCTTGATGCCGGTGTGCTGGCGGAAGAAATATGCCGGGCACTCGACAGGAAGATTGCCTGGAGTGACGAAGTGACATTGTCGCGTTACGCACGCCGCCGTCGCGCCCACAACACGCTCATCCTTAACAGCATGACCGGCTTCCAGAAACTGTTTGGCAGCCAGAATCCGCTGCTTGTTGTTGCGCGCAATATCGGCATGCGCGCCACCAATCGCCTGTTGCCCGTCAAGCAGGAGCTGGCGCGTGTGGCCATGGGGTTGTCGGGTGATTTGCCTGGCAGTGCGCGTACCGGGGGGCAGAGGCTCTAGCGCAGGGTTGTTAGCGTCGCGGCGTCAGTCGCGAATATTCACACCAGCAAAAAGGCAGTTGTCCGATGACCATGTCCGCGTCTCTCCGCAAGGAACCCGTCATTCTTCTTGTGCTCACCCTGCTGGTGCTGGGCTGGTCGGCGATTAGTCCGCATGACTATCCCACCTGGTGGCTGGAAGTGCTGCCAGTTTTTATTGCGTTGCCACTCCTGTTGTGGACACGCATATCATTTCCCCTGACCGACCTGTTGTATCGCCTCATTTTCCTGCACGCCGTCATCCTGATTGTGGGCGGGCATTACACCTATGCGCTTGTGCCTGCCGGTTTTCAGGTGCAGGACCTGTTCGGATTCGAGCGCAATCACTATGACCGCCTCGGGCATTTTGTGCAGGGGCTGGAGCCAGCCATCCTCGCGCGCGAAATCCTGCTGCGCAAGAATGTGGTGAAGCGTGGCGGTTGGCTGGTGCTGTTCGTGATTTCCATCTGCCTGGCCTTCAGTGCGTTCTACGAACTCATTGAATGGTTTGTCGCCACGGTATCGGCCGAGGCGGCCGAGTCATTTCTCGGTACGCAGGGCGACGTCTGGGACACGCAGTGGGACATGTTCATGTGCCTGTGCGGTGCCATGGCGGCGCTGGCGGTGTTTTCAAAAGTGCATGACGGGCAGCTCGAGCGGCTGGCCGCGTCAGGAGGCAAGTAATGACGGATATTAAACGGATGCATGTGACGGCGCGCTACAGCGATACCGCCGTACACAACGGTACGGTCTATCTGGCAGGGCAGGTGGCCACGGATGATTCGCAGGACATCACCGGCCAGACCCGCGAGGTGCTGGAGACGATTGATCGCTTGCTGCACGAGGTGGGCAGTGACAGGTCGCGCATCCTGATGGCGCAGGTCTTCCTGTCGGATCTGGCTGACTACGCCGCCATGAATGCCGTGTGGGACAGCTGGGTGGTGGCGGGTCATGCGCCACCCCGTGCCACTGTGCAGGCGCAGCTGGCCAATCCGAAGTGGAAGATCGAGGTGGTCGTGACGGCGGCAGTG
Organism: Moraxellaceae bacterium; assembly: GCA_003543245.1. GTDB lineage: Bacteria > Pseudomonadota > Gammaproteobacteria > Pseudomonadales > Moraxellaceae > UBA2031. Next base: position 70,357 of record DPJB01000031.1, read on the forward strand.
CGCTGAGGCTCCTGTTTCAAGACAAAAAGGGCGGCCATCGGGCCGCCCTTTTCATTTTGTGCCATGCACCAGATTCGGTGCATGGCACGCTGACGACTCAGTTACAGCAGCCGCACACGGATTCGACGTTTGGCTTGGTGGTGGTCCACTGACCGTTCCAGGTCAGGGACTGGCTGGAGCAGACCGTGGGGCAGGCTGTGTTGGCATTTGATTGCCCCCACAGAGGGCCTGCCTTGATGTCCTTGCACATGGCGGAGTTGGCAACCTTGATCTGGTTGGGAACGGCGTAGCTGGTTTTGGCCGTGATCACGTGGCTGATGGCAATCAGGCGGTCCTTCATGGCGGAAGGCACTGGTGGTTGCGTGCTGCTGAACGGTGTCGGGTTATGGCAGCTGAAGCAGTTGTTGAAGTTCTGTGGATTGGTGGGCGTTGCGCCTGCCACCTGCTGGAAGGTTTCTGCCGTGCTGTTGGCCAGACTGACCGAGCCGACGGCATTCGACTGGTTGATGCCCTGCCAGTTCGGGTTGGACAGCGAGTACACCCCTTCGTTCATCCAGACCGTGCCGATCAGGCCATAGTTGGAGAAGGTGCTGGTCGGATCGCTGGTCAGCGAGCCCAGGAAGTTCTGGCCGGCCAGATTGACTGCGGCAATATTCAGCGGACCTTCCTTGGAGAACGTTTCGCCGCCGGTCTGGTTCTGCAGCACCACGTTGGTGGAGGGCGAGAACTTCTGCGTCGCCACGTCAAAGTTGAGGAGCTGGGGCGAGCCGGCCTGGTTCTGGATGTTGACCTTGTCGTAGGTGGTGCCCGCCTGGTAGAGCGTGAAATTGCCGGCGTAGAACGTCGATGCGTCCGGCTGGAACTGGCCGTCGGTCACGCGCGGCGAATTGTCGTTGTGCTCGAAGGTGGCCCAGAGGAACTCGGGATGGCCGTGCGTCTGGCCGACCACATGCAGCCCCAGCAAGGCGACCTTGGCCTGCACGAAGGCGCCGGTGGTCACGACATTGTTGGTGACGGGATCGATTTTCAGCATCGGGACTTCGGCGACAGTGGTGTATGCGCCCTTCGGGATGTCGCTGTCGTTGTCGTAGCGCAGCCAGGTGGCCTTGAAGATGGCGGCGCCGACATTGAAGTAGCTGGTGGCATCCGTGTTGCTGGCATAGCCGCCGTTGTACATCATGTTGGCCTTGGCGGTGGCCAGGTAAGAGTCATTCATGTGCACGGAGGCCAGTACGGGGTAACCGTTTGGCGCCACCAGCATGTTGCCGTCAGCTTCCACGATCGCACCGGCGACCTCGGTCTTGCCGCTGCTGCCATGTGTACTGCGGGCGCCGAGCCTGAGCATGGGCTTGCCACCCTTGTTGCTCTTGCCGGCAGAAGCCTTGGTGCTGCCGGGCATCAGGTCATCCATCGTGGACAGTGACATGAAGCGGGGCTGGCCATTGATCATGCTGGTGGCCCAGACAAAGGCTTCCCAGGACCACTCGTGGAAGTCGCAGTCAACGGCGGGCTTTTCAACCGGAAAGGCAGCATTGGCTGGCAGGTAGGTGACCAGTCCCTCTTCCCAGCCCATGCGGTTCGGGCAGCTGGCGGCGCCTTGTTTGGCGGTGACGGCAACAGGGGCGGGCTTTGCTTTGTTTGTTTCGCTGGACATGCCCATCATGGCGGCCATGAGGCCGGCGCCCACGATCGGGAGGGCGAGATACCGCAGGTGGCGCTTGTTTGGTTTCATCATGCTGATCCTTGCGTGATTTTCTGGAAATTTCCCGAGAGATGGCATCTTCACCGGGCCACCCTTGACGGACGGGGTTTGGCGAAGGCGCCATTCTTTATAGCGCAATATTTGTTAAATGTGCGAGAGGTGTGCCTTTTTGCATAGGGATTTGCGTGTCAGGCGTGCTGGTTCTGCTGCCGCCTGAGCCCTGCCGTCAATCGTTCAGTCCCTGTAGTCGTGGAGCTGGCCCCCTCCAGTGTGTAAAATGCGCGCCTCATTACTCGGGATGCTGTCACCATGGGCCACAAAACCGCGCTTTATGATGAACATCTGGCCCTGAAGGCGCGTGTTGTCGACTTTGGTGGCTGGGACATGCCGGTGCAGTACAGTTCGGTGCTGGAAGAGCATCATGCCGTGCGCCGTGCCGCCGGCATGTTTGACGTCTCCCACATGACCTTTCTCGAGCTGGATGGTGCCGACGCAGTGCCGTACCTGCGAAAGCTGCTGGCCAATGACGTGGCGCGCCTCAAGGTGCCCGGCAAGGCGCTTTATTCAGGCATGTTGCGCGAAGATGGCGGTGTAATCGACGATCTTATCGTCTATGCCCCCACGCCGGATGCGCCCTCGCTGTGGCGTGTGGTGGTGAACTGCGGTACCCACGACAAGGACATAGCCTGGATGCAGGCGCAGGCCGCCGGTTTTGCCATCACCCTCAAGGAACGTACCGATCTGGCCATGATTGCGGTGCAGGGTCCCGAGGCGCGGGCGAAAGTGGCGGCCCTCAGGCCGGCGCTGGCCGGCCTGATCAACGGCCTCGACGTGTTTGTCGGTGCCGTTGCTGGCGACTGGTTCATCAGCCGTACCGGTTATACCGGTGAAGACGGCCTGGAAATCCTGCTGCCCAACGCCGAGGCACCTGCCTTCTGGCGCGAGCTGCTGGCCGCCGGCGTGCTGCCCTGCGGTCTGGGGGCGCGTGACACCCTGCGTCTGGAGGCCGGCATGAACCTTTACGGCAACGACATGACCGAAGACGTGTCCCCGCTGGTCGCCAACATGGCCTGGACCATTGCCTGGGGCTCTGATGAAGCGCCGCATGACTTTATCGGCAAGGCGGCGCTGGAGGCGGAGAAGGCAGCTGGCGTAAAATCACGCCTGGTCGGCCTGATCCTGGAAGAACGCGGCGTGCTGCGCTCTCACATGAAGGTCATCACGGCCGACGGTGAAGGTGAGACCACATCGGGAACCTTCTCCCCGACCATGGAAACCGCCATTGCCCTGGCCCGCATTCCTGTCGGCAGTGCCGATCGTGCCGAGGTCGAGATTCGCGGCAAGCGCCTGCCGGTGCGCATCGTGCGCCCGCCGTTTGTACGCAACGGCAAGGCCCTGTACTGATTTTTGCACTGCCTGCTGTCATTTCCTAGCGGGCAGCTACTGTTTTCCTGATTAACGACAATGGCGATCACGCCAGAGGCCACGCACCATGAGCAACACGCCGTCCGAACTGAAATACCTCGCCAGCCACGAGTGGGCACGCATCGAAGGTGATATCGCCGTTGTCGGCATCACCGACCACGCCCAGGAAGCACTGGGTGACCTGGTCTACATCGAACTGCCGGAAGTGGGTGACCAGCTCAAGGCCGGTGACGAAGCCGGTGTGGTGGAGTCCGTGAAGGCGGCGTCCGATATTTACGCCCCGCTGACTGGTGAAGTGATTGAAGTGAACAGTGCGCTGGCTGACAGCCCTGAAATCGTGAACAGCGATGCCTATCACGATGGCTGGATGTACAAGATCCGCTTTGTCGATGCTGCAGAAATTGATGACCTGCTGTCGGCAGAAGCTTACGACGCTGCAGTGGAAGCCGAAGCGCACTGATCTGTTGCAGCGTACCGTTTTGGTGGGAGCGGCTTCAGCCGCGAATGTTGAGGGCCTGTTCCGGGACTCTGTTCGCGGCTGAAGCCGCTCCCACATACAGTGTTTTGCCAGTTTGTCCCTTCTATTTTTGTGGACCCCGCCATGCCCTTTATTCCCCATACCGATGACGATGTGCGCAAGATGCTGGAGACCATCAAGGCCTCCTCCATTGAAACGCTGTTTGACGAAATTCCGGCCCATCTGCGCGGCAACACCCTGTCCGGTATTCCGGATGGTGAGTCCGAAATGGTCGTCAGCCGCCTGATGCGCGAACGCGCGGGTGCCGACGAGGCGGATCTGTGCTTTATCGGTGCGGGTGCATATGAGCACCACATTCCGGCAGCGGTATGGGAGCTGGCTTCGCGCGGTGAATTCCTCACCGCCTACACGCCGTACCAGGCAGAAGCCTCGCAGGGCACGCTGCAGGTGATTTACGAATTCCAGACCTCGATTGCCAACCTCACCGCCATGGATGTGTGCAACGCGTCCGTGTATGACGGTGCCTCCGGCCTGGCCGAGGCCGTGCTGATGGCGGTGCGTGCCAACAAGCATTCAAAGTCCCGTCGTGTGCTGGTGCCCAAGGCCGTGCACCCGCATTACCGCGCAGCGCTGAAAGCGATTGTCACCATGCAGGGCATCGAAGTGGTGGAAGTTGAGTTCAGCAAGCATGGTGGTCACGTTGAGCTGTCCGTGCTCAAGCAGTTCGAGGGCGATGACTACACCGCGATCGTGGTGCCGCAGCCGAACTTCTTCGGTGTGCTGGAAGAAGCAGACACACTCACCAACTGGGCGCATGCGCACAACATTCTGGTGATTGCCTGCGTCAATCCGATGGCGCTGGCCATCATTGCACCGCCCGGCGAATGGGGCGACACCGGTGCCGACATCGTGGTCGGCGAAGGCCAGCCGTTCGGTATTCCGTTGTCCAGTGGCGGTCCTTATGTCGGCTTCCTCTGCACCAAGATGGAGTTCGTGCGCCAGATGCCGGGCCGCATCATCGGCCGCACGGTAGATCTGGAAGGCAAGCCCGGTTTCACGCTCACCCTGCAGGCACGTGAGCAGCACATCCGTCGCGCCAAGGCGACCTCCAACATCTGCACCAACCAGGGTCTGGCCATGACGGCCGCGACGATTTACCTCGCGCTGCTCGGTGCCGAAGGTATCGAACGTGTGGCACTGGCCTCGCATCACAACATTCGTGAGCTGGCGCAGGCCACGAGCAAGCTGGGCAATATCGAGCGCGTGTTCAATCGTCCGGTGTTCCACGAAAAAGTGTTGCGCCTCGCCAAGCCGGTTGCTGCCGTGCTCGAGCACATGGCAAAGAATGGTGTGCTCGGTGGTTTTGACCTGAGCGCGGATTATCCGGAACTCGGCAACGCCCTGCTGGTGTGCTGTACCGAAACCAAGACGCCGGCAGACATTGCCCGCTATGTGGCTGCGCTCGACCAAGCGCTGATGGAGGCCTGAGACAATGAAACTGATTTTTGAACGTTCCGGTTCCGGCCGCTTTGCCCAGTCACAGGCACCGCGTCAGCGTTTTGATCTCACGGATATTCCCGAAGGCCTGCGTCGCAAGACGCGTCCGGCGCTGGCGGAAGTGGGCGAGATGCAGGTGGTGCGTCACTACACCAATTTGTCGCGCAAGAACTTCTCCATCGACACGCAGTTTTATCCGCTCGGCTCCTGCACCATGAAGTACAACCCGCGAGGTGCGCACAAGGCCGCCATGCTGCCGGGTTTCCTTGCCCGTCATCCGCTGGCTCCCGTGTCGCACTCGCAGGGTTACATCGCCTGCCTGCATGACCTGCAGGAAGTGCTGAAGGAAGTGACCGGCATGAAGGGTGTGTCGCTCACGCCCATGGCCGGTGCGCAGGGTGAATTTGCCGGCGTCGCCATGATCCGTGCCTATCACGAAGCGCGGCAGGATCACGAACGTACCGAAATGCTGATTCCGTCGGCCGCGCACGGCACCAATCCGGCCACGGCCGTGATGTGCGGCTACAAGGTGCGCGAAATTCCCGTGCTCGCCAATGGCGACGTCGATCTGGCCGCACTGAAGGCGGCCGTCGGCCCGCAGACGGCCGGCCTGATGATGACCAATCCTTCCACCTGCGGCGTGTTCGAGCAGCAGATCGAGGCGATTGCGAAGACCGTGCACGAAGCCGGTGGCCTGCTGTATTACGACGGTGCCAACCTCAATGCCATTCTCGGCAAGGTGCGCCCGGGCGACATGGGCTTTGATGTGCTGCACATGAACCTGCACAAGACCTTCGCCACGCCGCATGGCGGTGGTGGTCCGGGTGCTGGTCCTGTCGGTGTGGGCGAACGTTTGCTGCCCTACCTGCCAACTCCGCTGGCCGGCAAGAAGGACGATGGCTCCTATTACTGGATCGGCGAAGAAGAACTGCCCACCAGCATTGGCCGTCTCTCCGCCTTCATGGGCAACGCCGGTGTACTGCTGCGTGCGTTCTACTACGGTCGTGCGCTGGGTCGTGAAGGCCTGCTGCGCGTGGGCGAATACTCCACGCTCAACGCCAACTACATGATGGCCCGTCTGCAAGCCGAGGGCTTCCAGCTTGCCTATCCTGAACGCCGCGCCTCGCACGAATTCATCATTACGTTTGCGAAGGAAGCAAAAGAGCTGGGCGTGAACGCGATGGATTTTGCCAAGCGTCTGCTCGACTACGGCTTTCACTCGCCCACCACCTACTTCCCGCTGCTGGTGCCGGAGTGCTGGCTGATCGAGCCAACCGAGACCGAGACCATCGACGAGCTTGATGCCTTTATCGACGCGCTGGTGAAGATTCGCGAAGAGGCCCGTACCACGCCGGATCTGGTAAAGGGTGCGCCGCACACCTTGCCGGTGCGTCGTCTGGATGACGTGCGTGCCGCGCGTGAGCTGGACCTGAAGTGGGTGCCGGCCGCCGCCACGCGGTAAGCAGTGCTATCATAGTGTTCGCAACGCCCCCGGCCGCAAGGCTTGGGGGCGTCTGTTTTTTCAGGGGAAATCGTCATGTCCGCACTTGCCATACTCAAGCTCAAGGTTCACGAAGACCGTCGTCTGCGCGAAGGCCATCTCTGGATCTATTCCAATGAGGTGGATGTGGCGGCCACGCCATTGAAGAACTTCACCGCCGGCGAACAGGTGCGCGTGGAAGACAGCAAGGGCAAGTGCCTGGGCATTGCCACGGTAAATCCCAATACACTCATCTGCGGTCGTCTGGTCAGTCGTGACGAGAAGTACCCGCTCAACAAGTCGCTGCTGGTGCATCGCCTGCAGGTGGCGCTTGGCTTGCGTGAGGCGTTGTACCCGCAGCCGTTCTACCGTCTGGTCTATGGCGACAGCGATTTCCTGCCGGGTTTGGTGATTGACCGTTTTGGCGATGTTTGCGTGGTGCAGATTTCCACGGTCGGCATGGAACTGCTCAAGGCCGAGATTGTCGAGGCACTGGAAAAAGTATTGTCACCGCGCGGCATCCTGTTCAAGAACAACGGCAAGATGCGTGAAGTGGAAGGCATGCCCGGTTATGTTGAAGTGGGCGCCGGCGAAGTGCCGAATGAAGTCGAGCTGGTCGAGAACGGCGTAAAGTTCATTGCGCCGATTCGGGAAGGCCAGAAGACGGGCTGGTTCTACGATCACCGTGATGCGCGGGCTGAACTTGCCCACTGGGTAAAGGGCAAGCGCGTGCTGGACGTGTTCTCCTATATCGGTGGCTGGGGTGTGCAGGCGGCGGTGTTTGGCGCCAGTGAAGTGGTGTGCGTGGATTCATCCGCGTTTGCACTGGAGCTGGTGCAGCGCAATGCCGCGCTCAATGATGTTGGCGACAAGGTNNGCCATGCGCCTGCTCAATCGCGAAGGCCTGCTCATCTCTGGTTCCTGCTCCATGCATCTGGCCCGTGAAGAACTGGTGGATGTGGTGCGTGGCGCTTCACGTCACATTGACCGCTCTGCACAGATCGTGCATCACGGTCATCAGGGTGGCGATCACCCGATTCATCCGGCCATCCCGGAAACGGAATACCTGAAATCCATTTTTGCCCGCATCCTGCCGGCATGAGTGTTTTCAGTCCATAAAAAAGCCCGCTGATGCGGGCTTTTTTATGGGCGCATGACGGTGCCTTTTTTGTGTGGGAGCGGCTTTAGCCGCGAACAGGCTGCGGGCAAGTAGCAATATTTGCTGCTAAAGCCGCTCCCACAAAGAGCGGGGTCGTTAAGGGCTGTGTTCTTTTCAGCGCAGGAACAGTTGGTAGGCCGGGTTATCGCTTTCTTCCTGGAAGGGATAGCCGACGGACTTCAGTGACTCCATCAGTTCCTTCGCCGGGCGGCCGCCAAGTTGCAGGCCAACCAGTACGCGCCCGTAGGCATCGCCGTGGTTGCGGTAGTGGAACAGCGAGATGTTCCACTTGGCCTCGATGCGGGTGAGGAAATTCATCAGCGCACCGGGACGCTCCGGAAACTCGAAACGGAACAGGCGTTCGTCTTCCACGCCGGCGTGACCGCCAACGAGGTGACGAATATGCAGCTTGGCCATTTCGTTATCGGACAGGTCCAGTACCGGGTAGCCTTTCTTTTCCAGCAGGCCGGTGAGTTCGGCGCGTTCGGTGTCGCCGTTGCGCAGCTGCACGCCAACAAAGACGTGTGCATCGCGTGCATCGGCGTAGCGATAGTTGAACTCGGTGATGTTGCGCTTACCCAGCGTCTGGCAGAACGCCTTGAACGCACCGGGTTTCTCCGGCAGTGTCACGGCCAGAATGCCTTCGCGCTTTTCGCCAAGTTCGGTGCGCTCGGAAATATGACGCAGGCGGTCAAAGTTCATGTTGGCGCCGGAATCAATGGCGACCAGCGTGAGGCCTTCGCATTTCTCGCGCGCGACATACTTCTTCAGTCCGGCCAGGGCCAGTGCGCCTGCCGGTTCGGCAATCGAGCGGGTGTCGTCAAAAATATCCTTGATGGCCGCGCACATTTCATCGGTGCTGGCGGTGATCACTTCGTCGATGTGGTGCTTGAGCACCTTGAAGGTCTCGACACCAATCTGCGACACCGCCACGCCATCGGCAAACAGCCCGACATGATCCAGCTTCACGCGCTTGCCGGCTTTCATGGCGGCGGCCAGGCAGGCGGCATCTTCCGGTTCGACGGCAATGACCTTTGTTTCCGGTCGTACATACTTCACGTAGGCGGCAACGCCGGCGGCAATGCCTCCGCCACCGACAGGGACAAAAATCGCATCAATGTGGCCAGTGTGCTGGCGCAGGATTTCCATGGCGATGGTGCCCTGGCCGGCAATNNCCGCCCAGATTCCTGACGGCATTCACCTTGATGTCGGGGGTGGTCTGCGGCATCACGATGGTGCCGCGAATGCCCAGTTCGCGCGCGGCCAGTGCCACACCCTGGGCATGGTTGCCGGCGGAGGCACAGATCACGCCACGCTGCTGCTCTTCCTTCGTCAGTTGTGCCATCTTGTTGTAAGCGCCGCGCAGCTTGAACGAGAACACCGGCTGCAGGTCCTCGCGCTTGAGCAGCACGCGGTTCTTCAGGCGACGCGACAGCGCGCGGGCATCATCCAGCGGCGATTCGATGGCTACATCGTAGACGCGGGCACGCAGGATTTTCTTGACGTAGGTTTGCAGCAAAGTGCTTTCGGGCATGGCGGCGGACCTTCAGGACAAGCGGCCATGTTACCAGCAACCGGCCCCCAAACTGTAGAAGCGCTGTCGGGTGGGCCGGATGAGGCCGCGCTGGCAAACAAGGCGTATAATGGCTGCCTTCACTCATTCCCCGCCGGAGCCCGCCCCATGAACCAGGATGCCCTCAAGAAAGCCGTTGCCGAAGCCGCACTGGCCTATGTTGAGCCGGGCGAGATTCTGGGCGTTGGCACCGGCTCCACTGCCAATTTCTTCATCGATGGCCTTGCCCGCATCAAGGATGACATTCCTGGCGCCGTGGCCAGCTCCGAAGCCACGGCTGCACGCCTGCGCAAGATCGGCATCGAAGTGCTGGAGCTCAACAGCGTCGGCAGCATCAGCGTTTATGTCGATGGTGCCGACGAGGTGAATGCGGCGCTGGAGATGATCAAGGGCGGTGGTGCCGCGCTCACGCGCGAAAAGATCGTGGCGGCGGTGGCCAGGAAGTTTGTCTGCATCTGCGATGCCAGCAAGCAGGTTGAGCAGCTGGGCCGCTTTCCCCTGCCCATCGAGGTCATCCCGATGGCGCGCTCCTACGTGGCGCGTGAGATGGTGAAGCTCGGCGGTAATCCGGTCTATCGCGAAGGCATTGTGACGGATAACGGTAACGTCATCCTCGATGTCTGGAACCTGCCTATGCCGGTGCCGCGCCAGATGGAAGAGCGCATCAACAACATCACCGGTGTCGTCACCAACGGACTGTTCGCCCTGCGGCCGGCCGATATGCTGCTGGTGGCCACGGCGGACGGCGTCAGGACCATCACGCGTCCTGCCTGAATCAGCCCGGTCTGAGTCAGCCCAAACGTTCCACCCGCACCGCTGTCACCTTGTATTCGGGGGCATGCACCAGCCGGTCGCGCTCGTTCGAGGTCAGCCGGTTGGCCAGCAGCTCCGGCAGGTGGAACGTGCAGAACAGTTCGCCCGGCTTGATGCGGTCACTGATCCGTACCGGTAGCACGGCCTCACCATAACGGCTGGAAATCCTTGCCTGCTCGCCATTGCTTATCCCGTGCTTGTGCGCATCAACCGGTGACATATCCAGCGTGTCGCCCGGGCGCAGTTCGCGGTTGGGCGTGCGGTACGTCATGGTGCCGGCGTTGAAGTGATACAGCGTGCGGCCGGTGGTCAGCAGCAAGGGATGGTCGGCATCACATTGCTCGTGTGTCGCCACAAACGGAATGCAGACCAGCGCAGCGCGCTCGCCTTGTGCAAATTTTTCACGGTGCAGGATTGGCGTGCCGGGATGGTTTTCATCCGGGCAGGGCCAGTTGATGCTTTCGTGTTCCAGTCGTGCATAACTGAGGCCGCCCCCGGCGGGCCAGACGGCACGAATCTCGTTCCAGATGCCTTCGGCATCGTTAAATGAAAATCCCTGCGGATGCCCCATGCGCGCTGCCAGTTCCTGGATGATCCACGCGTCCGGTCTGGCATCGCCTGGTGGCGGCACGGCGGCACGCACACGCTGTACGCGCCGGTCGGAGTTCATGAAGGTGCCATCACGCTCGAACACGCTGGCGGCAGGCAGGAAAACCGTGCCGTGCAGACGCGCCGTTTCGTTAAGAAAAAGATCCTGCACAATGACCATGTCGATTTTTTGCAGCGCCGCATCGGTCGCGCTCTTGTTTGCCAGCGTGAGGGAGATGTCATAACCAAAGGCCCACAAGGCCTTGAGTTTTCCCTCGGCCGCAGCGTCCATCATCGCCAGCAGGTCAAGCCCGGGGTTTTCCGGCAGGGGCGCGCCCCACTGTGTTTCAAAGCGCTGCCGCACGCTGGCGTTGTTGATGTCCTGCGAGCCGGTCAGCGAGCCGGGATCACAACCCATTTGTGCCGACCCCTGCACATTGTTCTGGCCGCGCAATGGATTGACGCCGCTGCCGGGCTTGCCGAGGTTGCCGGTGAGCAGTGCAAGGTTGATCAGCGTCATCACGCCTTCGGTGCCCTGCACATGTTCGGTCATGCCAAGACCGTGAAAGCACATGGCCGGCTTGCTGCCGGCGTAGAGGCGTGCTGCGGCACGAATGTCGCCGGCAGAAACACCGCACGACGCGGCCACTTTTTCGGGCGTGTAACCGGCGACCAGTGCGCGGTAGTCATCAAAGCCGTCCACGCGCCTGTCGAGAAATGCCGTATCGACCAGCCGCTCTTCGATAATGGTGGCGGCCATGGCATTGAACAGTTCGACGTTGTGGCCGGGGCGCACGGCAAGGTGCAGATCGGCATAGTCACTCAGCTCGATACGGCGCGGGTCCACCACGATCAGTTTTGCGCCCTTGCGCACGGCCTGCTTGATGCGTGCCCCGACGATGGGGTGATTTTCGGTCGGGTTGGCACCACAGATCAGGAAGGCACTGGCACGTTCGATATCGTCAAACGAATTGGTGGCGGCACCGGTGCCCAGCATCGTCTTGAGTGCTTTTGCGCTTGGCGTGTGGCACACGCGGGCACAGCAGTCGACATTGTTGCTGCCGATCACCACGCGTGCGAATTTCTGTGCCAGATAATTGTCTTCGTTGGTGGCGCGCGCAGAGCCCAGTACGCCAATGGCATCGGGGCCGTCATGGGTAATAATTTTTTTCAGCCGTGCGGCAATGTGATCCAGCGCCTCGTCCCAGCTTGCTGTACGCCATGCATCGCCCTCACGCAGCATTGGCGAGGTCATGCGGTCAGGTGCATGATTGAACTCGAAGGCGTAGCGGCCTTTGACGCACAGGTGGCCGCGATTGACCGGGCTATCCTGCACGGGACGGATGGCGACAACGCGATCATCAGTGCTGCCAACCTCAAGCTGGCAACCAACGCCGCAATACACGCAGGTTGAGCGTGTCCATTTTTCTGCCGGACGGGCGCGCTTGTCGAACAGTGCGCCGCTCGGACAGGTGTCGACACAGGCGCCACACGCGACGCATCCGCTGTCCAGCAGCGATTTTCCGTCATTGGGAGCGATGTGCGTTTGTTCGCCACGTCCCCAGGTTTGCCAGACAAACTGCCCCTGCACTTCATCGCAGATGCGCACGCAGCGGTCACAGTGAATGCACCGGTCCATGTCGATGCCGATATAGGGATGGCTGTCGTCAGAAAATGCGACAGGACGTTCAAGGTCGCCGGCACATATGTCGTTTTCATCAAGCAGGCGATGAAAGGCATGGTCAGGTTCATTCGCAGCGGCGCTCGCAGGGTAGTGTGCCGCCAGCAGTGACAGGTTGGTCTTGCGCAGGTTGCGGAGTGCGGCTGTGTCAGTATGAATCACCATGCCGTCGGTGACATGCGCTGAGCAACTGGCCACCGGGCGAGAACAGCCGTCGACTTCCACCATGCAAAGGCGGCAGGCACCATGAGGTTGCAGGCGATCATCGTTGCACAGGTGCGGAACGTCGTGGCCGGTGTCGTGCAGGGCACGCAGCAGCAAGGTGTCTTCCGAGAACTCGTGCACATTGCCGTCAATCGTTATGCGAAGCATTGCGCCAGCTCCTCCGGATAATGCCGTTCAATGGCGCGCGCAAATTCCGCCAGCCCGCGCCCGTGCCCACAGAGGCTGGTGGCCTCCAGTGCATCAATCAGGTCATGCCAGCGCGATGCAGGCATTTTTTCGCCGGCCAGCAAGGCATTAAAGCTTGTTGCCAGCTCGGGGCTGCCAAGATGGCAGGGCGTACATTTGCCGCAGCTTTCCTGAGCGCCAAAACGGAAAACCTCCGCCACAATTTCTGCAATGGCGGTGTCATCGGCAAAGGCAATCACACCGCCATGACCAACAGCAGCACCAATGGTCTGCAACTCCTCGTAACCCAGTGCGGTATCCAGCAGTGCAGGCGGGACAAGTCCTGCCAGTGGCCCGCCAATCATCACGCCCTTCAGCTGGCCCCAGCGCAAACCGCCACCGATTTCCTCAATGATGTCGCGCAGCGAAATACCAAAGTCGACCTCGTACAGCCCGGGGCGATTGAACAGTGAGTTAAGGGACAATAATTTTGTGCCACGGCTTTTCCCAATGCCGATGGCGGCATAGCGTTCACCACCGTTCTCGATGATCCACGGCACACTGCACAGGGTTTCGACATTGTTGACCAGTGTTGGCTGGCCATGCAGCCCGTGCTCCGTGATCTGTGGTGGCCGCAGGCGCACCTCGGGGCGGCGGCCCTCCAGTGAATTCAGCAGCGACGTTTCCTCGCCACAGACATAGCTGCCCTGACCAATGTGGATGCCCAGGTCAAAATCCAGCGTGCTGCCAAGAACGCCCTGACCCAGCCAGCCAGCCTCGCGCGCCTGTGCCATCGCATTTTCCAGCACGGAACGGGCGGCAGGGTATTCCTTGCGCAAATAGATGATGCCGTGTGATGCGCCGGTTGCATGCGCGGCAATCACGCAGGCTTCGATCAAACGGAAGGGGTCGTTTTCCAGCAGCAGGCGATCACTGAAACTGCCGGGGTCGCCTTCGTCGGCATTGACCACCAGATATTTTTGCGGGGCGGTTGCGCTGGCCACGGCCCGCCATTTCGTGCTGGCCGGAAACCCCGCCCCACCACGGCCACGCAGGCCGGAGGCTTCAAGCTCTGCAATCACCTTGCCCGGATACGTGGCAAGCGCCAGTCGCATGGCCTTGCCGCCACCACGTTCACGGTAAATGGCAATGTCGCGGGCGCCGCCCTGTACCAGATTGCCCAGCAGTACCGCCGCGCTTGAATGCACGCCGATGGCAACGTCAGCATCGTCTGCAAATGCAGCCGGAGCATGGTGGCATTGGCCAAGGCAATAAACGGCAGGAGCGTTTGCGCGTGCCTGTTGCCAGCGTTGCGGGTTGTCGGCGCGTGCTGCAAAACATGCCAGTCCCTGACAGACGCAGCCTTCCAGCGAGACATCCGTCAGGTGATAAAAGCTTGCGCTGGACCGTCGCGAAAGTTCCAGAGGATTCATCAGGCGGACTCGTGCAGGCACTCAGGGTAGCAGTGCAGTGATTTCATCGGGCTTCAATACCTTGCCATACGACACCAGCTTTTCGTCAATGACCAGTGCAGGTGTCGACATCACGCCATAGGCGGCAATATCGGCGAAATCCGTTACCTTGATGATCTCGGCCTGCTTGCCGGTTTTTGCCAGCGCCTGCCGGGTGTTTTCGGTCAGCGTTACGCACTTGCTGCAGCCCGATCCCAGTATCTTGATGATCATGTCGTCATCCCCTTGCGGTTAATGGAGGTGTTACACAAACCAGTGGCTGATGGCATTGAACACATAGCCGATGATCACAATGCCAGCCGTGACAATAGCGAAAAACGTGGCCAGCAGCCGGGGCCGTACCACCTTGCGCAGCATGATGAGTGATGGTGGCGACAGCGCTGTCACCGACATCATGAAGGCAAGTGCCGTGCCCAGACCCACGCCCTTGGCCACTAGCGCCTCGGCAATCGGCAGCGTACCGAAGATGTCGGCATAAATGGGAAGGCCGATCAGGGTCGCCACCAGTACCGAATACCATTTGTCCTGGCCCAGCAGGCTGGCGATCAGGTTCTCGGGAATCCAGTTGTGAATGGCTGCGCCAATGGCGACACCAATCAGGATATAAAGCCAGACGCGGCGGGTGATGTCGATGACCTGGTCTTTTGAAAAGGCGGCGCGATCCTGCCACCTCATTTCCTGTGCGGCGATGGTCCCCATGTGCGCATTGAACGCAATGGGTTCGACATGCTGCTCCATGTGCAGCCGCGAAATAAGCGCGCCCCCCAGTACCGCCAGCACAACCCCAACGGTCACATAGACCAGGGCAATCGGCCAGCTGAAGATGCTGGCCAGCAGGATGACAGATGCCAGATCCACCAGCGGTGACGAAATCAGGAAAGAGAATGTCACGCCAATCGGAAGGCCGGCCCCGGTGAAGCCGATGAACAGGGGAATGGACGAGCACGAACAGAAGGGCGTCAGGGTACCAAGCAGCGCGCCCAGGATATTCGCCTTCATGCCGCTGAAGCGGCCAAGAATGACGCGGGTGCGTTCCGGTGGGAAATGGCTTTGCACCCACGAGATCGAGAAGATCAGTACGCCGAGCAGGATGAAGATCTTGATGACGTCGTAAATGAAGAAATGAATGCTGCTGCCCACGCGACTGGCCATGTCCAGCCCGAACACCTGCTCCACCAGCAGGCGCACAAGGTCATGCAGCCACTGCATGCGCAGCAGCTGGTCATTCAGCCAGGAGAAAATAGCGGTCACACGCGGCTCCTTGTTCAGATCAGGATGGCAGCCCGGGTGCCGTCACGGGCTTCCAGTCCGGGTGATCAAAATAGACCGGATAGTTTTTCAGTGCCTCGATGATGGTATGCAGTGCGGCTGCATCGGCAGGATTCTGCTTGAGTGCCGCCGCACCCCCCAGTAACTGCCCCAGCAGGACATGCAGCACGGCATCAGCCTGTGGCGTCAGCTTGCAGCTGGCGATCATGTGGCTGATCTGGTTCTGGATGGTATCGGCCAGGGCGGTGGTTTCCTGGGCAGTCATTGGCCGCTCACCAGCGCCATGCAGGGTGTTCACCACAGCCTCGCGGATGCCGTTCATGCCACTGCGCAGGGCGGTGTCAGTGCTCCAGCGCGCCTCGCCGTTAAGCATCAGGCCTGACGGGGGGAGGTGGTGACCTTCATGCCCGGATACCGGCGAGCCCGCAATTGCAGTGGCGGAGCTGCTGGCCATGGCCAGGGCCAGCAGCCCGGCCTGAATGATTCGTGGTCGTATTTGTGGCTGCAGCGAGTGCAACAAGGGCGCAGAGGCGGGCATGACTGTCTCCATGGGGCAGTTTCCAGCTGTTAAGCTAGCACTTTGTCGGGGGGTCTGCCTTGATGCAGGTCGCTTGCATGGCAATCGCACCAGCGGCCCCTTTATAATTAACGGCTGGTGGGTCAGTGCCGGTCAGGACCGCCCCTCTCCTGGCAATCCCTCTTCCAATGTCCGAGCAAGCCTTCTTGACCCATTACGACGTCATCATTATCGGCGGTGGCGCCTCAGGACTGATGTGCGCACTCACGGCCGGCCAACGCGGACGCAGTGTGCTGGTGCTGGATGCCAGCAACAAGATCGGCAAGAAAATCCTCATGTCCGGGGGTGGCCGTTGCAACTTCACCAATCTCTTTGTCGAACCCGGGAACTTTCTTTCCGCCAATCCGCATTTCTGTATTTCAGCGCTGGATCGCTATACGCAGTGGGATTTCATCGCACTGGTGGAGAGGCACCGCATTCCCTACCACGAACGCAAACACGGGCAGTTGTTCTGTGATGATTCTGCCAAAGATATTCTCGACATGCTGGTGGCGGAGTGTGACAAGGCGCAGGTCAGGATACAGACCCATTGCGAAATAAATACCGTCACGCCACTCGCGAAAAAGGGCGCGGTTGCCAGCGGTTCGGATTCACGCTTCAGCCTGCATACCAGCAAGGGCGAATTTTCCGCGCATTCGCTGGTAGTGGCCACTGGTGGCCTGTCCATTCCCACCATGGGCGCCAGTGGCATTGGTTACGATATTGCCCGACAATTCGGCCTGCGGGTAATGCCCACGCGTGCCGGGTTGGTGCCTTTCATGTTCAGCGACAGCTTCAAGTCGGTTTCCGAGCGCTTGTCCGGTCTGGCGGTGGATGTGGTGCTGAGTACAGAGCAGCAGGCTTTCAGCGAAAACGTGCTGTTCACGCACCGCGGCCTCAGCGGCCCGGCCGCACTGCAATTATCCAATTACTGGCAGGTCGGTGAGGCCATCGCCATGGATCTGCTGCCCGGGACGGATTTGCCCCAATGGCTCCGGCAGCAGAAGAAGGATCACCCGAAGTCCCTGTTGCGCACTCTGCTGACGCCGTTTCTGGCCAAAAGTCTGGTGCAGGAGCTGCAGACGCTGTTCTGGTTGCCCTGGGCTGAAACCGCCATGGCAGAAATTCCGGATGCGGCGCTGCTGGCGATTGCTGAAGGCCTTGGCCACTGGTCGTTCAAGCCCTCGGGCACCGAAGGCTATCGCACCGCCGAGGTCACGCTGGGAGGCGTCGACACGCAGCAGCTGTCCTCCAAGACCATGGAGTGCAAGATGCAGCCGGGGCTGTATTTCATTGGCGAGGTAGTGGATGTCACCGGCCATCTGGGCGGTTTTAATTTCCAGTGGGCGTGGTCATCCGGGAATGCAGCCGGGCAGTACGTCTAGGCTTGCATGAGGCGGGACTTGCCTGCTCCAGGTTTTCACCACGCCCGACGTACAGGAGGCAAACGGCCCGAGCTTCTCAGCGGCGACATGAATGCCGGTAACGCGCGTATTTAATCCCGCGCGCGCGACGCCCAGTGTCAGCCCTTCCAGCGTCGAGGCGCTGCTGACCGGAACAATTATCTCTGCCGGCTCCGGGCATTCGCCAATGTGAATCTGCTCGCGCAGTTATTTTGCGCGCAGGCCGTGCAGCTTTCCCCCGTGCGGCCGGCACCGAGGGCTCCATTTCGTTGACGGGAACGGAACGCTCCGATGGAAAGATGGCAAAGGAGTCGGCAACGCACGTGGTGTCTTCAATAAACATGCTGACAAGACATTGCAGACATGAATTGATCCACGGCCATTGGCGTGCCGTGTTTGCCGCGAATTCCACCAGCTCGTTCTCGTCGATACCCGGTTCCACGGGGACGGTGGGTGCAGCGATGGTGATGTTGAGCCGTTTCACGAGTGCCCGGTCGCCATGAGGAAAAGCAAAGAACTCGATATGACGATTGTGGTCACGCTCCTTGAGCATCAGTGCCATGGCCTCGAGCGAAATCAGGGAGGGGCCACGGGGGTGTAGGCGTGTCCGCCCCCGAAGGCGCGGATGGTATCCCTGGTTTCGCGGATGGCAGCAGCCAGGGAACCTTCTGAGGCAGGGTAGAGAGTCCGGGCGGCGTGGCCTTCTGGCCACCGGACCAGTTCTCGGCATGCGCCTCCGCCGGAGTAAAGGTTGTCAGCGGCAAGGCGCTGGTAATGCCAAGGCTGCCCAGCCCTAACAGAAAGCGACGACGTCCGGCAGAAAATCCGGATGTAAGGGGGGCGCTCACGCAGCCTCCCGAGGTGGTGTTGTGCCATTTTATTAGCGGGTAACGTTCGAAGGCATTGAACGAGGATTGCGACGGGAAAGCCAGCACTGATGGTGCACCGGTCACTTCAGAAAGCTGTCAAAATAACGATCCAGTTCTCCATCGTATTGCTCTAGGCAGTTCAGTGTGTCGGCAGCAAGCAGATCGAGAAGAACAAGACCGTTCAGGCTGGAGTCTTCTTCGGCGGCTGTTCGAAGCCGCTTTGCCATCCCCAGATTGACCTTGCGGAGGTTGTGATAGGCATCCCGCAAGCCATCAAGAGTCCAGTCGGCATCCAGGCCATGCTTCACACGGAGATGCTGGCCAAGAAGATAGGTACCCAACACCCGGTAGAGCGTTTCATCGCTGCTGCTGAAGGGCAGATGGAACCATGCCATGGCCTTGAGGAAGCGTGTGTGCGGGCAGCCACAGGTTGCACCGATCGCGCCCAGCAGAGACCCTGCAGCGCGTTGCAGGGTTGTGTGTTGCTGGATCTTTCTGCCGCGGAAATTGACCTCGACATCCAATTCGGAATACGAGGTGAGGTTGCTCAGGAAGCGAACCGGTTTTTCCAGGGCGACAGCAAACGGGCAATCAGGCGCTTCGTCTGGCTGCAGGGGACAGTGCGGGCATTGTTGAAAGCCAATCCGCAACCAGTCTGCGGAGGTGTGCGCGGGTGTGCCGGGGGTTAACGGGATGGCATGCTCTGCCACTGAGCCATCATCGAAGGAGAATCGATAAAAGATGGTGTTTTCGTTCGCATCCGGTGTCATGGCCTGGGCTGACTCCTGCACTGGGAATATCTTCACTAATGATCATTTGCAACTATAGTTGTATTTGTGGCGCTATTTTGGAATGACGACGTGCGGCGCCCCGGGGGGTGATGATTTTGCGCCATTCCGGGGGGTTGGAGTATGAAATGGATAACTACCCGGCAAGTCGGCTCAATGCACTGGTCGAACAGATTGATCTTGGCGTCATGGTGCTGGATGACAATTTGTGCATCCGGCACTGGAATGGGTTCATTGCCCAGCATAGCGGGAAGAGTCTGGAGCAATCCATCGGCAAGTCGTTTTCTGAGGCTTTTCCGAATGCCAGCATGGGTTGGATAAGCACTATGGTCGAGTTGGCGCGGAATTGCCCTGATCAGGTTTATTGTCAGTGGCTGGAGCCGCCATTACTGCCCGGGCTTTTCGGAAGAACCCCTGACGGCAAGGAAAAACAACGGCAAGGCTCATTGTTTTTCCCCTTCGAGACGTCTGCCGGGGTGCGCTGCTATGGTCTGGTGGTGTATGACACAAGTGCCACTATCGGTTCCCATGCCAGGCTTGATGCTGTCTTGGCTGCGCTGTGCAGCCAGCAGGAGGAGCAGGAACAGCTGCTGCGGAAACTCGAGGTCGCCAACAGTCGGCTGCTGCGCTCAGAAGGTCTGGCAGCGATTGGCCAGTTGGCGGCAGGAGTGGCACATGAAATCAATAATCCTATCGGGTTTGTATTTTCCAATCTCAAAACGCTGAGCGGCTATGTGCATGATTTGCTTAAAATTATTGATGCTGTCGAGGGCATGGAAAGCCTTGATGAGTTGCGCCAGCTTAAACACCAGCTAGAGTATGACTATATTCGCAGTGATGTTGAGGCGCTGATCAATGAGTCGGAGGATGGCATTGACAGGGTCAAGCGCATCATCAGTGCACTCAAGGATTTCTCCCATATTGATGAAGAAGAGTTTCGCCCAGCCGATCTGCACCGGGGTCTCGACGCCACGCTTAATGTCGTCAACAACGAACTCAAGTACAAGGCCGAGGTGATCAAGGAGTGTGGTGAGTTGCCTGAGGTCGAGTGCATTCTTTCCCAGATCAATCAGGTAGTGATGAACCTCTTGGTCAATGCGGCGCACTCCATCGAGAAGTTCGGGCGCATCACCCTGCGTACGGGGACAGAGCAGGATCAGGTGTGGGTAGAAGTCGAGGATACTGGCACGGGTATTGAGGCCGGATTGCTCAATCGCATATTCGAACCGTTTTTCACCACCAAGCCGGTAGGGAAAGGGACCGGGCTGGGATTGGCGTTGTCCTACAATATCGTCCAGAAGCACAATGGCCGGATTGAGGTTTTCAGCGAGGTTGGCGTGGGTTCGCGTTTTCGCGTTTATTTGCCTATTCTGCAGCTTGCGGGAAAACAAAAGTAAAACGAGTGGGGCAGTCGGTGCCAGGATTGTGTTCTGGTCTCGAGTGGCAGTGTTGTCATGGTACAAACCACCATGACAACTGGCCGGGCGCAAGCCAGAGGGAGGCCCCTGACAGGAGGTTTTAAATGATCAAGATACAGCTTGTGGACGATGAGCCCAATATCCTGAGGTCCCTCCAGAGGGTTTTACGTCCGCTCCATCTGGAGATTCACGCCTTCACGGATCCTCAGGAGGCGCTACTGGCGCTCACCGAGAACGAGTACGCGGTCATCATCTCCGATTATAAAATGCCTTCCCTTAATGGCATCACCTATCTGCAGTTTGCCAAGCAGCGGCAGCCGTGTGCCATGCGCATGGTGCTCAGTGCATTCGGAGATCGGGAGTCGATGCTGCAGGCAATCAATCAGGCAGAGATTTACCGCTTTCTATCCAAGCCCTGGGAGGATTACGAAATCGAGAGTGCCGTCAAGGGGGCTGTAGATCTGTATCTCCTGCGCGTTGAAAACCAGCAACTGCTGGTGTGCATGCAAAACCAGCAGACAGCCCTGGATCGCCAGGAGCAGGCGTTGCGGCGCCTGGAGGCCGAATCCCCGGGGATTACCAAGGTCATGCGTGATGAACGGGGAATGGTGCTGCTCGATGTGGGTGAAGCAGGGGATGGTAATATTTTCTCCTCCTGAGTGCGCTGTGGCTTGTGTAATGAGGCTCTGGGCTGCTTACACAACCGGCATCGGCCGGCTGAGTGGGGGCTTCGTGGGCATGATGTTGCCTATTTCTGGCGGTTGAAATCGTCGAGAGGGATATGGAAAGAACAGGGGCCTGGGAGGGCGATCATGTGCGTGTGCTTTCATTGCGGGAAACTGGTGAGCGCAAGGAGTCAGAGACGCAGTTGCACTTATTCAAGCGCAGTCTGGAGGCCAGTTATAATGGTGTGGTCATTGTCGATGCATTGTCTCACGACCTGCCAATAATTTATGTGAATCCTGCTTTTGAACGCATTACCGGGTATTTTCAGTCAGAAGTGATAGGCAAGAATTGCCGTTTTCTGCAAGGAAATGAGCGGGATCCAATGCTGGTGGAGGAGATTCGTTGCGGCTTGGTGCAGGCACGTGATGTGCACGTAGTATTGCGCAATTATCGCAAGGATGGCGTGCTGTTCTGGAATGATCTTTATATCTCCCCAATCTTCAGTGAGCAGGGCGTAATTACCAATTTCGTTGGGGTTATAAATGATATTACTGAAAAAAAACGCTACGAAAATGAGTTAAGTTTCAATGTCAGCCACGATGTACTGACGGGGCTGCCAAATCGTGCCTTGCTGGAGGATCGACTGCGTCAGGGTTGCAAGATCGCCCAGCGTTACCAGCGTCGCCTGGCTGTGATGTTTATTGATCTTGACGGATTCAAGCCAATAAATGACTCAATGGGCCATGACTTTGGCGACCTGATTCTGGTTGAGGTGGCAAGGCGCATGAGCGATCAGGTTCGTCCTGGGGATACGGTTGCGCGCATGGGTGGTGACGAGTTCATTGTATTGTTGCCGGATCTGGCGTGTGAGGACGACGTGTTGCCATTTGCCGAGCGCCTACTCAGAAACATCTCGCGACCTTACCGGGTTAGGGGTGTTGATCTGCATGTGACGGCAAGCATTGGTATTTCACTTAGCGACGGTAATATCAAGGAGCCAGAGCAGCTTATCCGGCAGGCTGATCTGGCCATGTACAAGGCCAAGCAGGAAGGGCGCAACCATTTTCAATGGTACACCAGGGATCTCAATCTTCTTGTCAGTGAGCGCGTCAATTTGCGCAATGAGTTGCAGAGGGCGATTGAGGCAGAAGATTTTGAGCTTTATTACCAGCCTCAGTTTGACGGGCGCACTGGTCGCATCGTCGGCATGGAAGCTCTGCTGCGTTGGCATCACCCGCAGAGAGGTTTTATTCCTCCCGAAGAATTCATTCCGGTTGCCGAGAATACGGGGCAGATAATTCCGCTGAACTTGTGGGTGCTGGATACGGCCTGCCGGCAGGTAAAGCAACTCGGTGAGCGTGGTGTGGTCGTCCCGTCGGTGGCGGTGAATGTCTCTTTCGTGCAGTTTCAGCGGAGTAACTTTGTTGAATCCATACAGGCGGTGCTGCAGAAGCATGATCTGAATGCCGAGCAGCTGGAGCTGGAGATCACGGAGACGGTTTTGTTGAATAATGCCGATCGGTCCATCGAAACGCTTCAGCGCATCAAGGCACTCGGAGTGCGTATTGTCATTGAGGACTTTGGTGCGGGTTTTTCAAGCCTTAATTATCTCAAGCGCCTGCCGATTGATAAAGTCAAAATTGATCATGCCATTGTGAAGGACGTCATCAGCGACCGGCATGATGCAGCGATCACTCAGGGCATTATCTCCATGGCGCATCACTTGCAGCTTGCAGTGATTGCCGAAGGCGTGGAGACAGAGTCGCAGGTTGCCTTTCTGATGAAGAGCCACTGTGATGCGTTCCAGGGTTACTACTTTGCAAAGCCAATGCCATTTTCAGAAGTTGAAAACTTGTTTGGTAAACGCATGCTGGTTCATGAGCCAGCGCTCGAGCAGTCGGCCACAGAGGGGCGGGGGCCGACCATTCTGCTGCTGGACGATGAAGAAAATATTCTTCGGGCGCTGAACCGGGTGTTGCGTCGCGACGGATACAGGATATTGATGGCTACGCGAGCGCAGGACGCTTTTGAGTTGCTTGCCAAGCATCATGTGCAGGTCATTATTTCGGATCAGCGCATGCCCGGGATGAGTGGCACGGAATTTCTGAGTCGGGTAAAGGATCTGTACCCCGAGACGATCCGTATCGTGCTGTCGGGGTACACGGACCTCAAGTCAGTGACGGACGCGATCAACCAGGGGGCAATCTACAAGTTCCTGACCAAGCCCTGGGATGACGAGCAGCTCAGGCAGATCTTAACGCAAGCGTTCCGGGGACTTGATCCGGAGCACAGCCACGACTACGGGATGGGGCGGTAGGGCTGGCTCGGCCCGGAGGGGAAAGGAAACCAGAAAGGAAAACTGGTGCGCCAGGCGGGATTCGAACCCACGACCCCTGCCTTCGGAGGGTAATCATGGTTCATCTCGAAACAACAGGCGCTGCTATTAAATCCTTACAGAACAATAGGTTGGGATTTACTATCCCACCTATCATCCTGGGCTGTACTCGGTAAGTCCACGGTAAGTCCAAGAAGATGCATGCAGATGCCGAGACCAATAGAAACGGTTAGGCACAGCAATTCAATTTTACATGATGAGTCTCCTATTGGCTTATGTCTTAGATGAAGTGAGGTGATGCAGGGCGGGCGTGACCCCCGGACCTGTTAACCCCGCTTCTAGAGATAAGATAAGTGCGCTTCGGAGCGGCTGGCTTAGAGCCACCCACGCTCAGCGAAGGAAACGGATTTAGTTCCACCGATAACAATATGGTCCAAGAGTCGAACCCCGACGAGATCGAGGGCCTTGGATAGTTGATCGGTTATCTGTCTATCAGCCGAGCTAGGTTCGGGCACACCGGATGGATGGTTGTGGCTACAGATGAGGGCTGCGGCATTGAGTGCCAGCGCCCGTTTAATAACCTCGCGAGGATAAACACTCGCTGAGTCTATGGTTCCGACGAAAAGCTCCTCATAGGCCAGGACGCCATGTTGGCTGTCCAGGAATACGCATGAGAAAACCTCTCTATCTCGGGTACACAGCCTGGTTTGTAGGAAGCTTCTAGTGGTCGTTGGGCTATTCAGATAGCTGGATCTTTTGAACTGTTCTTCTAGCAGGCCTGAAGCAATTGATAGAAGTTCGTCCAATGTCACTGGTGCTGTTATCTGATACATCCCATTGGATGTTTCCAGAAGACCCAGGCCAGTAGAAGAATGAGTGGAAGTCTGGTATTTCATGATGGGCTTGCTCCATTTCGTTGTATAGACGAGAGGCGCAAGAGCAAAGGGGGTGGGGGCAGATTCAAACCTGCCCCCCTATTAATCAGTTTCACTCCATGCGCCTCCTGGAGCAGGGTCGGTGAATTTAGGGAAAGTAAGTGAAGGAGCTGAAATGGTTGGCACAACAAGCACAAAAAAAGAGCTAATCGATTTTCTTTGGGATTGGGCAGATTCACATGGAGATTGGAGCAAGCTCCTGGTGGAGAAAGTGGTTTTCTCAGAAAGCCCGCTACCTCATGAGGATCGGGAGCTGGTATTCAACTATTTCCTACAGGCGTTGAGTCTTCATTCGGGATTGCCAAGCATAAATATTCAGAAGCCGGCATTTTCCCCTGCTCAAAAGAGAGTTGAGCTGGTCTCACTTTCAGATGTCTCTGGTGTAAATAGGCTGGCCGATGGGCAAACGATAAAGTTCGGTGAAAATCTCACCATCATTTATGGCGAGAATGGGACAGGGAAGACTGGATATGGGCGAATCTTAAAGTCGTTAGGATTCAGCTATGACGTAAAGAATGTGGTTCACCCGAATATCTATTCTGCGCCATCAGCAAAGAGCGCCATGATTAAGTTCAAGGCAAACTCTGATCCTGATGAATTCCAATGGAACGGAAACAATAAGAATCCAGATCTTGAGTCAATATCAGTATTTAATAATAACTGCGTTCAGATATCACTAAACGATAGACACCTAATAGTTTCCCCCATGGGGTTTCATCTTTTTGGTTTGATTATCTCAGAGCTATCTGCTCTTGAAAAAATGCTGGATGCAAAGCTTGGGGCATACAAGATAAGCCTCGACTGGAGGACAAGTCTGCATGCTGAAACTCCCCAGGAGAAATTTATTTCCTCTCTGTCGGGGAGCTCGCTAATCGCGACTCTAAATTCGATATCTACCTTCACTCTTGAGCAAGAGATAGCCCTTTTTGATAAGGAGGCTGAACTTGCGTCCTTAAATAAGGCAACTCTTCAGGCGGAGAAGTCCTCGCTTGATCTTCAGATTAATGAGATAAATGGAATAAAAAAGAAGATTGATTCAATATCGGCTCTTTTTTCCGATGAGAATATTGGTGCGTTTTCCGGATATCTGAAAGAAATAGCAGATCTGGAAAGCATCTCCAGAAAGGGGCTTAAGGAAGTCGCCGAAGGCAATGGAATTAAGTTTTACGAAACAAAAGAGTTTCAGGATTTCATTCTGGCGGCTGAGAACTATGTTCGCTTGCTAGATAAGCCTGGTTATCCTGAAGTTGATGATGTTTGTGTGTACTGTAGGCAGCCGATTGATGAGGCATCTGGCGCGTTGCTGTCGAGCTACCGTGTCGTTCTAAATGATAAGACACAGGAAAATATTAGCGGCCTTAGGAATCTTAAAGACAACTTCATTAAGAAGGTCAGGCAGCTGGATGTTAGCCTTCAACTGCATCAGCCGTGCTTTGGGCTAGATGAGGCAAAGAAGCCTATGCAGCCTAAATGGCTTGCGCAGTATCACCAGGATATCAATAAGCTAAAGTCGATTCTTGTTGGTGAGGTTGAAGGGGATGCTTTCGTTGTTGATCACGAATCCGTAATTAAATTGATCAACGAAAAGGTAGAGGAGTTAAATTCTTCTATTGGCAAGAACCAGACTAAGCTGGCTGATATTGATAAGGCATTCAGTGCGCTTACCTCAGAAATTAATGAGCTGAAGGATAGGAAGTTGCTATCCACAAAAATCTCCGAAGTTACGGAATGCATAAAGGAATTAAAGAGTCATTCAACGCTTAGCAAGAATCGTGGGAAATTTAACTCGAAGGCAATTAGTACAAAAACAACGCAAGCTCGTGAAGAGCTTGTTAGGCAAAATTTCAATGAAAGGTTCCAAGAGGAGCTTAAGCATCTCAGGAAAAGTCATATTCCCATTGATTTGAATTTTGGAACATCAAAGGGGAATTCTCAGGTTATTCAGAGCATAAACTCACACGCTTTAACCGAGATTCTTAGTGAAGGGGAGCAGAAGGCTATTGCATTGGCGGAGTTTCTAACCGAGCTTCAACTGGACAATATCAGGGCTCCAGTGATATTTGATGATCCGGTAAACAGTTTAGATCATCATATTATTGATGATGTTGCCAGGCGCCTTCTTGGTCTCTCACGAGAAAGGCAGGTGGTAATATTCACTCATAGCGTCTTGCTGTTTAATAGTTTGCTTTACTTCTCGAAGACGCCTTCATGGAAGGATGTCGGTTCAACTTTCTACAATACAAGAAACGAATTTGAAAGCACTGGGGTTATTGCTCTGGCTGAAGAGGAAATTAATAAGCCGAAGGCATGCATTTCTAAGATAAATGCCCTGCTTAATAATTCTCCGAAAGATCAATCGGAAGAGAAGATAGCAAAGGAAGGATATGCTCTTCTGAGATCAGCCATTGAGCTTTGTGTTGAGCATGAAATTCTTCAGGGATCGGTGAAGCGATATCAGAAAAATATTGCTCTATCTGAGTTCGTTAAGATTGATGGCGAAAAGATCAATGACATCAAGGGTAGGTTAAATGAGATCTTTGAAAGGTGTTGCGGATTTATAAGTGCTCATAGTCATCCAGTCGAGGTTGCCAATACCCCAACCGTAATTGAATTGCGGAGCGATTTTGAGGATTTCAAAACGATTAGGGGATATTTTGTAACCTAAACGCAAGAACTCTACCGTACCAAATGATGCCTATAGTCCGAGGGCCTATAGGCATTATAAGTCAATCATGAGTCATCGTTCATGGTTCTTGTGATTAATCCATGGCTTACCCCGCAGGCCATTCGGAAGCAAAGTTTGTCTCGTTCGCAAAGAACTTGGCTGGTCGTGGGTGCCTCTGCCATACGGTTTCGTTAGTATGCTCGTATAGAGCTCTCAGGGGGCTCAGTCTAGAGCCTGAACCAATTCTCCGCCCCGCAATAACTCCCACGTGGTTATGTATACAGTTTCAAGTCCACTTGATGAGTCGGATACGTAAACTTCAGCATCCCTATCTGCAATAGGCCGAAGCCAGGACATATGACGAGAGTTATCAAGTGAGGCCGTTCCGATTTCTCCATTTGCTGATAGAAAAACAACAGGATATTTAACTCCTCGTGAATACATGGAATCGATACCATTCTTGAGGTTATCCCAATCCACGTTAACGGCCGCAATCTGGCCAAAGGAGTGAATCAAGGCGGGCACAAACATATCCGCTAGCACCATTACATCATCAATTATTAATACAACATCCTTCAGCGGAAGGGCCTTGAGAGCAGCGCTTATATTAGAAACATCATCTACCTCTAGTTTGGCCTTGATGTTCTCTAATCTATGGCTTTTCTCGACTTCATTTAGAGTCATCTCTTTGGTTGCTACCCGCATGATCTCGACGTCCTCCCGCTTTTGAGTATCACGCGGCTTTAGAGTCCGGGGTTACTGTATCCGTTTTTCCAGCCAGTTTCCTGGCATAGGCAGTTGGCGTTAGCCCGCTCAATGATCGCTTGGGTCGCTCCTCGTTGTACTCCCGCCGCCATTGCTCAATCACCACCTTCGCGTGCGGCAGGCTGGTGAACCAGTGCTCGT
>DPJB01000012.1 GCA_003543245.1 Moraxellaceae bacterium
GGCAGGCTGGTGAACCAGTGCTCGTTCAGACACTCGTCCCGGAACCGTCCGTTGAACGACTCGATGTAGGCGTTCTGGTTGGGTTTTCCCGGCTGAATCAGATACAGCCTGACGCCTCGCTGATGCGCCCAGCTCAGCATGGCACGGCCACAGAACTCCTTGCCGTTATCCGTGCGGATGGCCTGCGGCAGACCACGGGTCACGGCCAGACGATCCAGGATTCGCGTTAACACCATCCCGCTAATGGCACGCTCAGGCACGATGGCCACCGCCTCATGGGTCGCATCATCCACGACAGTCAGGTTCTTGATCACACGACCCTCCGCCGTGCGGTCGAACACAAAGTCCATCGACCACACCTGATTGGCCGCCACCGGACGATTCAGTGGACAACGATCCGACACGGGTATTTTCTTGCGCTTGCGCCGACGCACCTGCAATTCAGCCTCTGCATACAGGCGCTCTACGCGCTTGTGGTTAACGATCAGGCCTGCCTGACGCAATTTCAGGTAGATCATGCCCGCGCCATAGCGACGGTGCCGATGGGCCAAGGCAAGGATCTGCTCCCGTAATGCCACGTTGCGGTCAGCCGCCGGCCGGTAGCGGTAGGCACTGGCGCTTATCCTGGCTATCCGAAGGGCTCGCCGCTCCGACAATCCGCGCTCGGTCAGGTAGCACACCAGCTGGCGCCGGGCCGGTGCGCTTACCATTTTTTTCGGAGAGCCTCCTTGATGATCTCGTTCTCAAGGAGGGATTCGGCCAACAACTTCTTCAGGCGCGCATTCTCGGTATCCAGCTCTTTCAGGCGCTTGGCCTCAGGGACACTCATGCCGCCGAACTTGGCTTTCCACAGGTAATAGCTCGCTTCCGAGAACCCGTGTTTCCGGCAAAGCTCCTTGATCGGCAGCCCCGCCTCGGCCTCTCGCAGGAAGCCAATGATCTGTTCTTCGGTGAATCGCTTCTTCATGTCCAATCTCCTCAGGGGTAAATTGGACTCTAAAGTCAGTCGCTACTCAAATTGGGGGGGGCGTCGCCGGACCAAGAAGCCCGGCAAGGTGTCATCAATCAGCTCGAACGGTTTGTCAGCTGGACTAATCGACTTCAGCAGTTTTTCAGTGAGTTTGGTTTTCATGTGGTGGTTCCGATAGCACTGCCGCTGGGTCTACAACGGCAGGTGAAAGCTACTCGGCGTCACACATGCGTCTCATGGAAGGAAGCGACCATACTTGGTCGATTCTTTCCATGAGAAACCTCTAGGACTGTGGTAGGGGCAATGTGGCCAGCCCGTAAGTCCACGGTAAGTCCAAGCGAAATACCTTTCGGTACCTGCTTGATACCCGTAGATACATGAACTGGGCAGGGCTAGCCTGATAACAGGCTCTAGCCACCCTTATAATTCAGGGGCTTACGAGGTACAGACGGGTAAGGAAATGGTGCGCCAGGCGGGATTCGAACCCACGACCCCTGCCTTCGGAGGGCAGTACTCTATCCAGCTGAGCTACTGGCGCAGTGCAGAGCCTGAAAACGACGGCTTTCAGGGAGGCCGCATGATACCCAGTGTCCCTTAGGCAGTCCACGATTAAGCTCGACGCCAGGCAGGTCTCCGGCATCAATTTCATACATTCAGACTAAGCAAGGCAGTGTTAAATGTCACTTGATCTAACAGTCTGCCGTTTATCCCTGTGGGACCCCTTACATCACTTTTGGTACATCTGCAATTGCACATTCATCAATTTAAGCCAATGTTGAATTATGGAAGCAAGGGAAGTTCTAAACAGGGACAGGCCGATCATGGCCAAGTGGTGGAGATGGGCTATGAAGTACAGGGCTCTGGTTTTGTCAGGAATGGTGGTGGTCGGGGTGATATCGGGCTACGTGACTGCATTGACGCAAGGCACAACAGGAACGAGTTCTGAAGGAAGGCTGTCTATCCAGCTGAGTATCCCTCTGCTGATCAAGATTCAGGGGCTGCAGGACATTGATCTGGGCACCTACACGGGAACCGGTGATCTCCAGGGTGCCTCCAATGCATGTGTGAAAAGGAATGGTGCGGGTTCTTACAGTGTGACCGCTACCTCCATCAATGCGTTCGCACTCACTGGCTCTGCCAGTGTGCCGTATGGTGTGACCTGGGGTGGTCAGCCGCTTGGCCAGGGTGTAGTGCTGGCAGGCCAGATTCCTGAGGCGGTTGCTTTCAAAGAGGCCTGTGGCGCAACGGCCATGAACAAGATTGGCGTCAGTGTGCGGGCAGTGGATTTGCAGGTTGCTCCTCCAGGTATGTACACGGATGTGCTAACTCTGATGGTACAGCCAGACTGACTTGGAGTGGTTATTTAACCTTTTGTTTTGTATGAATTTTTTCAGTTGGTGGCCTCGCGCGCGCAGATCGTTTGCGGCGAGGCTGAACCCTGCTGACGGGCGACTCAAGAAGAGTTCCCGCGATTACAAGTGCTGGACTTGAGAGGAATCGTCCTTTCAGGGCTTTGCTTGCGTCCGCAAGCAGGCGTGAATTACCGGTCAGTCTGTTAGCTTGCCTTTCATCCCCCATACGATCCCGTTCAGCTGCTTTCGGCGCATGCAGACTTGCTCTCAGTCTGAATGTCGATATGGTGCGAGCATGGACGAGATGGTGGCACCGAGCCTGATGACGCTCACGGACTCCAAATTAATCAAAGGCCCACAGAGGCCAGACAGGTGTAAGTATGCGTAACAAATTTCTTGCTGTAGCAATGGCCGCTGTCGGCCTGGCTGTGTCGGGTGTGTCGATGGCTGCAACAAATGGCACGGTTGGCGCAACCTCAACGGGCACTGTAGTGATCAATGCAACGATTCCCAAGCTGATCCGTATTACCGGTCTGGCTGATATCACCATGGTGCTCCCTGCGCCTGTAGATGATGATCTCGGCTATACCGCCGCAGCGACCGGCAGCTCACCAGCCTGTGTTCGCCAGAATGGTGGCACTGCAACGTATGGTATTGTGGCCACCAGTGCCAACACGGCCTTTGAGCTGACAAACGGTACTCTCGCGCCCGTTCCCTATTCGCTGACATGGGGTGGTACGGCACTGGCCTACAATGCGGCTCTGACCGCCCAGACACCAGACAGCACCACTTTGGGTTCCTGTGCTGACGTGGCTGGCAAGCTTGAGGTCTCCATTGCTGCTGCTGATCTGAATGATGCTGAAGGTAGTGCAGTCGACTACACTGACACGGTGACGCTGGTCGTTACTCCTGAGTAATCGCCTTGTGTGATAAAAAGGGCGGCGGGCGTGATGTCCGGCCGCCCTTTTTTATTCTGAAGTACATGAAATCATGATACCTGAGCGGATGCAGTGGTGTGTGCGATTGCTTTTCCTCCTGCTCTTGTGGGGGGGCGAAGCATCTGCCGACTTGAATATAACGCCGGCAGCTCCCACGCTTTCCCAGACGTGGCCTGGCTCGGGCAATATTGTTTTCATACAGGACTTCTGTCTGCGTTCGACCAATGGCAACAGCAGCAATGGTCGTGCTTACGGCTTGACACCAGGCGCACCATTCACGCTGAGCAATGGCAGCAACACAATTCCTTTCACGGCCACATGGCGGGGCACCACGGGTGTTACCAGCACGCTGAGTGCAGGTGTTGGCTTGGTCAATCTGCCGGGTTCGGGGGTTAACTGTCCCGGCGCCAACAACGTGCGTCTTACGGCGACAGTGACAGCGGCTAGCCTGGCCGCGGCTCCCGCCGGGCTTTATACGCAGATATTGCAGCTGACACTTGATAATGCGCAGGCAATCCCGGTCGTAGTGCCTGTCACCTTGTCGATATCGATTGGTTCCTACATCAGCCTCAGTCAATTGACCGACATTAATCTTGGTACGTTTGATGGCATCAATCCGCTGACAGGCAGTGATGTCGTGTGCGTCTATCGCAATGTCAGTGGTGGTTATGGGGTGCGTGCCAGTGGTCAGGGGACGGCTGGGGCATTCGTGCTGGTCAATGGTGCCAGCCAGGTGCCCTTCAGCGTGACCTGGAATGATGGTAGCGGAGCGGCTGCCTTGTTGCCCGGAGTCTTGCTGTCCGGTCGTGGCAACGTGAACAACACAAGCCTGGACTGTAATGCGGGTGCTGCCAACAATGCGACGCTAGGTATAACGGTCTCGGCGGCGGACATAGGGGCTGCGTCAAGTGCAGGCCTGCATTCCGGGGTTCTCACCCTTACGCTGGAAATCCAGTAAGGCTTAATTGCTGCGGGCCGGTGACGGATCGGTAGCAGTAATGCAGCGCAGGCTGGGTGCTCGCAGGATGCTGCTTTTCGCTGCCGGTGCTGGCAGGATGATACGGCATGTATGGCCATTCAGTGTTGCCACCAGTTCACGTACATCGCTGCGTACCTCGGTCTGGATAAAGCCCTCCTCATCAGTGAATGCCGTACCTTCCGCGCCTTCAATTCGTGCCTTGGCCAGTGGCTGGCCATCAACGGTGATGACTCTCCCGAGCAGTACTTGTACCGATTGTATTTTCCAGTCCAGGCTGACGACGTGCCCCGGGTACAGGGTGACATCGCGTGGCTGCTCGTCAATCTGGGTCAGGGCCAGGCCTCTGTCCCTCAGGCGGATGCGGTACTGGTTATAGGGTGCCAGCGTCAGTGCAGAGTT
The DNA here is from genome assembly GCA_003543245.1 of Moraxellaceae bacterium. Taxonomy (GTDB): domain Bacteria; phylum Pseudomonadota; class Gammaproteobacteria; order Pseudomonadales; family Moraxellaceae; genus UBA2031. The sequence goes on from DPJB01000012.1 coordinate 4,639, forward strand.
GCTGCCACCAATGGCGATAAACTGCGGCTGTCCATCCGCACTTACTTCCAGGCGGGCATCTGGGGCGCTACGCAAGTCCATCAGTATGCCGGCTTCGTTAAGGTTGGGGCCGCCACCAAAGGCCGTTTTGCCGCCTTCACCCACCACGATGCTGGTGTCATAGCCCAGCGAGGCGAGGCTATGGCCAATGCCGTTGCTGTCTGATGTGGTCAGCGAAGCATTGCCTCGCCCGTACTGGGAGTGATGCTGGCCTTCCATGGTCACGCTCTGGATCTGATTGCCAGCTTCGGCACGCAGGCTGAATTCCACGTCGTTGATAAAACGGTCGCCATCACGCCAGGTGGTGGCGGCTCCCACGGAGAGGTCATCCGCATTGGTGGCGAGATCGCTCTGGCTGATCCGCACCTGCGCCGAGTCGGACCATTTGCCACGAATGTTGCGCCACTGCAGGGACAGCATGGCGAGTGCATTGCCGTCCTCGTCACCGACTTCGGTCTGTACCTGCAGGGAGTGATGGCCTCCCAGCGGGAAGGTGCGTGAATAGCCCAGCGTTGTTCGTTGTGATGTGCTGCCGGCCACGTCATCGCGCTGAATAATGCTGGCGCTTAACAAGCCCTGCCAGAGGGGATGTGAAAGATACAGCGAGCCCAGAGACTGCGCATTGGGCAGCAACTGGTATTGCCCGCTGGCTCCGGCAGGGTTATTCGCAGTGGTTTTCTGGAAATTGGCGCTGGCCACCAGTGCTTTCCAGTGCGTCAGTCCGCGAAGACCGAAGCCGCTTCCGCCTGCACTGCTGCCATACAGCTCGGCACCACCTTCCAGCCAGTCAAACAGCATGCCGGTAGAAAGCTCGATCAGGCTTTCATTCTCGGTAAGTGCGGCCGCGGTACCAAAGCCCATCCATGGTTTCTGGCGCCAGCGATAACCGGCACGAAGCTGTGTGGTACCAAAGTCATTCGGAAAACTTTCCTGCGGGGCGCGCTGCATTACCTGACCGGCATCAACAAACCATAGCGGCTCCCCTGGCGGAGCCATCAATGAGGATTTGATGAAGAGTTGCTGCACGGTGCGGGTGGTGCCGGTGACATCGGTAATGACGATATCGATGGTGTAGGCGCCCCCTGGCAGGCGGCTGGTATCAATGCGCTGATTGCCTGCCTCGTAAAAGCCGGTGCTGATCAGGCGGTCATCACGGAAAATATCCACGCGCCCGCGTACAGGGATAAACAGCTCGATCGGGCTGGCAATCATGCTGTCCAGATCGGTACGGGTAAGCAGGGAGCGTGCCACGCTCACGCCCATGATGGGCTGGCGGGGCACGGCACGCAGGGCGTCGATGGTGGGCTCAAACAGGCCGGCACTGATCTGGATATCTTTCAGGTCGTGCGTATAGCCCAGCTCGTCCACGCTGAGGGCATTCTCGTCAGTGCTGACCCAGTTGGCAAAGCCATGGCCGCGGCCATGGCCAAGGCGGGTACGACCAAACAGGCTGAAACGGTCCCCGCCTTCGCTGCTGCCGGAATAGAGTGCGCCGAGATTTTGCACCAGGGTTGCCCGGTCATGTACGGGGTCGGGCAAGTACTGGTTACTTAGCTGTTGTGCTTCCAGCAGCAGTGAGGGATGCACGAACAGGTCAACCCGAAAGCGGCTTTCATCAAAAATCACGCCGACTGTGGCCGGCTCCAGCCGGCCGCACAGGGGCTGGTTGGGACGCACACACACCTGGTCGGCATGGGTGGGCAGGGCATCTGCCAGAAGTACACCAAAGTCTGAGCTTGCACGCAGACCGGGGATTTTGGCGGCGACTTCAGGCGGGTTCAGGAAGGTGATCGCGTCGAGGGTGTACTCGACCAGCGTTGTCGTCAGGAAGCGGCCGCCGTAGTAAAGGTCTACCGCAGTTTTCTGCGGGGCAAACCATTCCTCAAAGCCCGGAGGGATACCTTTGCGAGCGGATGCTGCTGCCCGTGGCGCAGTTGGTGCGGGAATGCGATCTGAAGCAAAGCCGGATGCCTCCGTTACGCGCTCTGTGACGGTCGGGGCGACCGGGGTGGCGCTGACGACAACAGTTGACAGAGTTGCTGCGGCAGGGAGGGGCCCGGTGGCAATTGTTTTGTTTGGCGTGGGGCGGGGATTCCGCGAAGTAACTACCGTGGCCTGTTTCTGGGGGCTGGCAATGATGTCTGTAGCAGGTGCGACGAGTTCAGGAGTAGTGGCTTCGGCAGGTATGACGGCTTGCGCGGCGGCGGCCTTTCTTTTACGGGCGGCCTCACGCACGGCGGCCCTGGCCCGGGCTCTGGCTTTTGCCCGTTCGGCGTCGGACTTGGCTCGTGCGCGAAGCATGGCATTGGTCAGGCGGTCTTTTTCCGACACGGCCACCGATGGGCCGCGCCAGCCAAAAAAAGGCGAATGAGTGGCTATTGCAGCGGTGGCACTGGCCACGACTACAATAATTCCCACCATCACTATCCGCTTTTTCTTGTGAACCATCAGGCTTGTCAGGTGCAGGCTCAGTCGAAGTGAGTGCTGGTGTGGCGTCCGTCTGCCTCTACCATGAAATCTACTGCCTGGTCTCTCGGCAGGGTCAGGCGGCGCTCATTGCCCGGGTACAAGCGCAAGCCCTGCAGGGTGGCGCATTGCTCTTTGGTTTCGCCTTCCTTGCACTGGCGGCCGTCATAGAGGTAGGCATTCACATTGCCCTTGTTCTGCACGTGCAGGGTGGTGCCGTTGCGTTGTCCCTCAACCAGGGCGGTGGTCTTCTCGGGGGCAACAAAAATCAGTAGTTGATAGGCAATCAGTATCTTGATCGACATTTTTTTCTTGGTTTCGCCGTCCGCGCTACCATCCTCGGGAGCGGCCACCGGCTTCACGTTCACGCGGTAGACCCGTTCGGTGGCGCCATGGCCGGCCAGATTGACCAGGCGCACCACGCGACTGCCGCCGGCGGGAACCACAAGGCGCCGCGGGGTGGCGATCAGGCCGATCTCTTCGGGGTTGCGCACCACAATGCGCTCTTCCTTGTCGGTGCCTGGCGCACGCACCTCCAGCACCTCCACCTCGACAAACATCGGTTCGGCGTCGGGGTTGTGCACGGTGACGTCTTCACGTGGCGCCTTGTCGGCGGCGAACGTGAGGATGGAGCGATCCAGCACCATGGTGGCCTGACACACCGGTGCCAGCATCAGGAAAAGGAGAGCATAAGAAAGTCGCTTCACGTGTTTGTTTCCCAAGGCAAAATCAACAGGNNCGTTCATTCCCGAACGCCAGACTATCGCCTGGCGTGAAAAAACCCGCATCTCGATTGCCACCGGCCTGAGCATTCTTGTCACGGGCGCAATCACCAGTGTGTTTCTGGACGGGATGGGCGTGCCGTTGATGGCAATATCCATGGGTGCCTCGGCCGTTCTGCTGTTTGGGGTGCCCGGTAGCCTGCTGGCGCAACCCTGGCCTTTTGTGGGCGGGCATCTGCTGTCGGCGGCAGTCGGCATTCTCTGTGCCCGCTGGGTAGCGGACCCCTGGCTGGCTGCCGGCCTTGCAGTGGGATTGTCCATGGGGGCCATGCTCAGTCTGCGCTGCCTGCACCCGCCAGGCGGTGCCATCACCCTGTTTGTGGTGCTGGGGGGCTCACAGGTGCATGAGCTTGGCTTCCTGTTCCTGCTGGAGCCGCTGGGTATCAATCTGGCCGTCATGCTGCTGCTGGCCCTGCTCATCAATAATGTGCTGCCCGGTCATCGCTACCCCATGCCACGCCAGACAGGGAACGTACACAAGAGTGCCGATGCCAGTCCGCTCGAGCGTATGGGGCTGACCCAGGACGACATCCAGTCCGGCATGCGCAACATGGGGGTGATGGTGGATGTCTCGTCCGGCGAGCTGGAGGCCATCCTGCGTGGCGCGCAGATGAGCGCGGCCGAGCGCCGTCTGGGCGAAGTCTGCTGTCGCGACATCATGTCCACCGACATTGTCAGCGTGGAGTACGGGACCCCGCTTGATGAGGCCTGGCGCCTGCTCTACACCCACAAGGTTAACGCCCTCCCGGTGCTGGACCGCTTCCGGCGCGTGATCGGTATTATCACCCTGATCGACTTCCTGAAGGCGGCCCAGCTCAACAGCCGGGCCAACCTGCGTTCGCGCCTGCGTGAATTCCTGCGGCCCAGCGGCAAGATACACGCCGACAAGGCCGAGGTGGTGGGCCAGATCATGACGAAAGGGGTGCTGCTGGCGCGTGAGGACATGCATATCGTGGCGCTGATCGAGATGCTGTCGGACCAGGGCATGCACCATATTCCCATCATCAATGCCGACAAGAAGCTCTGTGGCATGGTGACGCAGTCCGACCTGATTGCCGGGCTGTTCCACGGCGTGCGCCATGACGGCTAGCCTTGCCGGACACACCGCAACTACCAGATACCGGTCATGATGCAGTCGATGGCACTATCAGGTGAGTCCCTGCTTTTGGCACACCACGTTTAAGGTTATACTGCGCCCGTCTTTGGGCGGGTGTATCTCCCGCCTGCCGAATTCTGATGAGGTTATCGTGAAGAAGATCTCCCTGCTGCTTGCTGTGCTCGGGCTTTCTGTCGCTGGTTCTGCCCTGGCGGCCAAGACCACCAAGGATGTCTCTCCCCATGCTCTGGGTGACCGCTCTGTTTACTCCGAGCGCGCCACCATTGAGCGTATCAAGGCGGTAGGCCGCGTATGTGTGGAAGGCAAGGAGTGTGAAGGTGCACCGGTTGCGGCGGTGGCTGCAGCGCCAGTGGCCGGTGGCGCTGCCCGTTCCGGCGATGCCGTGTACAACGCCAGCTGCTCCGCCTGCCACGGATCAGGCGCTGCCGGTGCGCCCAAGCTGGGCGACAAGAGTGCCTGGGGCCCCCGCATTTCCCAAGGCAAGCCCACGCTGTATACCCATGCGCTGGGCGGCATCCGTGCCATGCCGCCCAAGGGCATGTGCATGACCTGCTCGGATGACGAGATCAAGGCTGCTGTGGATTACATGGTCGGCAAGGCCAAGTAATTCTCACGGAGTCAAAAAAGGGAGCCTCGGCTCCCTTTTTTATTGTCTGCGATTTGCGGTGTCGTGTTGCTGGAGTTTTCTTGCGATCATGACGGCAGGGGCGGCAGGCCATGCTTTGCCCGTGCCCGCTGGCACTGGTCATCACCCTCCTGCACCTCGTGACAGGGGCTGGGCCGGTGCGCATAGATGCTGCAACTCACGCCTTCGCCTATGGTGCCCTGCAGGGCAATGCAGCGTGGTGCATAGGTGTCGGTGCCTTTCATGCAGCGGCGGCTGGGGGGCAGGGAGTTGGTCAGCCCGGCAGGGATGGTGCCACCGGGACTGTCATCGGCCTCGGCCCAGTAAAAGCTCACACGGAAAGACGAACAGCAGGCCCCGCACGTGAGGCAGGGACTGTCGTGGCTCATTTGAACAGGTCCTTCAGGCCGGCGAGGTGGGCGTGCCCCAGCGCCTTTTTTTCTTCCGGCGTGCGGTTGCTGGTTTTGCCTTCCCATTCAATGTCATCGCTGGGCAGTTCATCCAGAAAACGGCTGGGTGTGGTCGGCAGGTTTTCGCCACCGGATTTGCGTTTCTGTGCCAGCGTGAGCGTCAGTGTCTTGCGTGCACGCGTGATGCCCACATACATCAGGCGACGTTCTTCCTCGATGGTTTCGGCCTGGATGCTGTTGCGGTGCGGCAGCAGTTCTTCTTCCAGTCCCATGATGTAGGTGTGTGGAAACTCCAGTCCCTTGGCAGCATGCAGGGTCATCAGTTGCACGCGGTCGGAGTCGTCTTCCTCGGCCTGCTGTTCGAGCAGGTCCATCAACACCAGCTTGCGAATGACGGTCTCGATGTTCTTGTCGTCTTCGTCATCCTGCTTGTCAGCCATGCGCTGGATGCTGGCGAGAAATGTCTGCACGTTCTCGATGCGTTTCTCGGCGGCCGCCGGGGTGCCGGAGGTGTCGCGCAGGTGATCGTCGTAACCGATGTCGATCAGCATCTGGCGAATGGCGTTGAGGCTGTCGCCCTCGACCACTTTCTCGGCGGTTTCCATCATCCAGTGATGAAAGTCCTGCAGATGGCCCAGCTGCCGGTCATTCAGGTGCAGGCCCAGACCCATTTCATCACAGGCTGCAAACATCGAGCTGCCGCGCTGTTGCGAGTAGCTGCCGAGTTTTTCCAGTGTGGATGGGCCAATCTCGCGCTTGGGGGTATTCACCACGCGCAGGAAGGCATTGTCGTCATCGGGATTGATGATGAGGCGCAGGTATCCCATTACGTCCTTGATCTCGGCGCGCGAGAAAAACGACTGGCCGCCGGATACCTTGTAGGGAATCTGGAACTCACGAAGCTTGGTTTCCAGAATGCGTGACTGGAAGTTGCCGCGATAGAGCACGGCAAAATCACGGAACTCGGTGCGGTGCATCATCTTGTGGTTGAGGATGTCGGTGGCGACACGCTCGGCCTCGGCATCTTCGTTGGCACAGGTCAGAATGCGGATGGGATCACCCATGCCGAGCTGGCTCCACAGCTTCTTTTCAAACGCATGCGGATTGTTGGCGATGACAGCGTTGGCGGCTTTCAGGATTCGGCCGGTGGAGCGGTAGTTCTGCTCGAGTTTCACCACGGTAATGCTGGGGAAGTCCTTGGTCAGCTCGACCAGGTTTTCCGGGCGGGCACCGCGCCAGGCATAAATGGACTGGTCATCGTCGCCCACGGCGGTGAGTGCACCGCGTGAACCGACCAGCAGTTTCACCAGTAGGTACTGTGCCGAGTTGGTGTCCTGGTATTCATCCACCAGCAGATAGTGCACACGGTTCTGCCACCGTTCGCGCAATTCCTGGTTGTCGCGAAAACCGATGGTGGGCAGCAGGATGAGATCATCAAAGTCCACGGCATTGTAGGCGCGCAGGTGACGGTTGTAGACCTCGTAGATTTTTGCCGCGAGCAGCTCGCCATCGTTCTCGGCGGTGTTGACGGCTTCTTCCGGACTGGTCAGCTGGTTCTTGAATTGGGAGATCAGGTTGCGGATGAGGTCAATCTTGTCACTGGCATTTTCGCGGTGGAGCAGTTCGCCAATGAGCGCCTTGGAGTCGTCGGCATCAAAAATGGAAAAGCCTTTCTTGAGGCCGAAGTGTTCCATCTCGCGGCGCAGGATGTTGAGGCCGAGATTGTGGAACGTGGACACGGTGAGTCCACGGGCTTCGGCGCCCTGCACCAGCTTGCCGGCACGCTCCTTCATTTCGCGGGCGGCCTTGTTGGTAAAGGTCACGGCGACAATCTTTGATGCGGAGATGCCGCATTCCTGGATCAGGTAGGCAATCTTCTTCGTGATCACCGAGGTCTTGCCGGAGCCGGCGCCGGCGAGCACGAGCAGGGGGCCACTGATGTGGCGGACGGCTTCGCGCTGGCGGGGATTGAGATCGTTCACGGCTCGGGGTTTCCAGGATGACGGCAGGGCACGGGGTAACGGAGGCCGCGACAATCGGTCGCAGCGCAAAAAGCAGATAAGCGTTCTACACTTGTATTCGCCGTGCACGCCCCCGTGGCTTCTGGCCATTCGCACGGTTCTGCCAGCGCCCTCGTCGTCCGACCGCAACGACGGGGGCGTTTGCTTTTCGGGGGAGCGATTCTAGCGACTTCGGACCCGAACGGCAGCACGGATGGACGGATTGCCCAAAAAAATGACCCCGGAGGGAACGGAACCTGCCGGGGCCAAGAGGGTGAAGCATGTCGCCATGTGTCCGGCGCTTGAATCAGGTTGGCACGGGCTCCGCACCTCCATTGGTCTTGCGGGGCCTGGCGCCGGCCTTGCTGCCGGTTGTGGCTTTGGCGGTCGGCTTGTCCAGAGATTTCAGTTTTACGGCCTTGGGTGCCGGAGAGGCCTTGGTAACGGTCCTGGCCTTGGCCGACGACTTGGCGGCGACTGGCTGACGCGGGCGGGCTGTCCTGGCGGGTGCTGCCGGCGCGGGAGCAGGTACCGGCTCCACGACGGCAGCAGCGGCCACGGTCTTCTTGCCGACCGCCGCGTCGTCCAGGTTCAGGGCCCGCTTCCACTTTTCCAGCACGGCACGGTTGTCGTGCTGCCAGGGATGAAAGTCTGGGCGGTAATACTGCAGGTAGGATGGAATCAACTTGCGGAAGTGGCCCTTGCGTCCCCACATCCGGTCCAGCCCCTTCAGCCATATGCGCACATCAAACAGTTTGCCGTCGGCTTTGAGCAGGCGGGCCTGGAACCAGGTGGTGTGCATGATGAAGAAAAAGGTGGTGATGGCCATCGCACGGATGCGCAGGCGGTAGTCACCAACAAGGTCCTGATAGACATCAAAGGCGACACCCTTGTGTTCGCTTTCTTCCACGGCATGCCACAGCCACAGATTCATCATCGATGGATCAAACTTTTCGAAGATGTCCGGTTCGGTGAGCATCTGCTCGGCGAGAATGGCGGTGAAATGCTCCAGCGCGCAGGTGATGGCCAGCTGGCGTTCAGGTGACATCTTGTCCTTGATGAAGGCCATGCGCTGGCGCGCAAAGTTTTCGATGAAACCAAGGTCAATGCCGTGCTGGCGGGCATATTCGTTGTAGTGACTGTGCTCCTTGGCATGCATGGCTTCCTGGCCGATGAATGCACTCACCTGCTGCCGGAGGACCGGATCGGTAATGCGGTTCTGGAAGTGGCGCACGCTGTGCACGAAGAAACGCTCACCCTCGGGAAACGTCGCCGACAGTGCATTGAGCAAATGTGTGAAGTGCGGGTCTTTGTCGGCCCAGTAGCGTGGCACGTTGCTGAATTCAAAATCCATGCGGCGTACGGTGATGCCGGCATCCGGGTAGGACTGGTGTGCGTTCATACGATTGCCTCCAGCAGTTCTGGACGATTCAGCATGGTGGCCAGTTTCCGCAGCCCTGCATCACGCAATGCGCGGCTGTCGCGCTGGTTGGGATGGAAGTCGCGCTTGTAGTACGAAAGATAGGCCGGGCCCAGTTTGCGCAGGAAGCCGTTCTTGCCCATCAGCCATTTCATGCCGCCGGCAATCGACTTCCAGTCGGTCTTGTCGTTCATGGCGGCGCGCAGCTGGAAGTAATGGAAAATCTGGAAGCCGACAAACTCGACGGTCGTGGCGGCCATTTCGCTGGTGCGCACCCAGTAGTTGTTGACCTGGTCCTGGTACACGTCAAAGGCGACGGCCTTGTGTTCGCTTTCTTCCACGGCATGCCACAACCACAGCGGCAACAGGCGTTCATCCATGCCTTCAAAGTATTCCGGGTTTTCCAGAATGGTTTCGGCGAGCATGGCGGTGAAATGTTCCAGCGCGCAGGTCTTGGCGAGCTGGCGTGCCGGTGACAGTTTCTTGCCCTGCCACTTGAGGCCGTTCAGTACAAACTCTTCCACTTTCCGCGTGGGCAGTCCCTTTTTCTGCATGAGCGCATTGAAGTGCTCATGCTCGTTGCCGTGATGCGCTTCCTGACCGATGAAGCCTTTCACTTCCTCGCGCAACACAGGGTTGGTGATGCCGGGCTGGTAGTGGCGCACCGAGCGCACAAAGAAGCGCTCGCCTTCCGGGAAGGTGCAGGAGAGCGAGGTCAGCAGGATCGACTTGAACTGGTCGCCCGCAAACCAGTATGTAGGAATGCTGTCATCAAACCTGAAATCCATGCGTCGTGGCTGGATCTCGCTGTTGTTGATGCGCTTCACATTGGTCTTGGCATTCATGGCGAAGGGACTCCTGGTCACGTTATGACCAGAGTATTCCTGCTGAGTAGGGCGAGAGGTTAGGCCGTACGGTGCCAATTTACTGTCATCATGGGCCAGACCGTCTTGCGGTTGCTGGCCCATGACAAGTGGCGGGAGGGATCAGCCCTCGAACTTCAGCAGTTCCTTGTACTTCTGCTCAAGGTCGTCGCTGTAGTGGTCTTCCGGGTGGAAGCCAGGGCGGAAGTAGTCGAGCAGCGGCAGCGCCTGCTGACTGATGAATCCCTTGTAACCGAACAGGCTCCACATGCCCTTCAGCCACGACTTGCCGTTGAACAGCTGGCCGTCTTTTGCCATCAGGCGCACCTGCTGGTCAGCCAGTACCACGGCCAGGATGGACCAGGCGATCACCATGGCAGAGGCGCGGGTCGGGTAATCCTTGTACAGCTTCTGGTAGGTGTCGTAGCACACGGACTTGTGCTCGGACTCCTCGATGGCATGCCACAACCACATCTTGCGCATGACCGGGTCATTCATCTGCGCGTTCCAGTCTTCGCGGCGCATCAACTGGGCGGCGACGGTTGCGGTGAAGTGCTCGAGGGCGCAGGTCACGGCCAGTTGCTGCTTGTGGCTGAGGATCTTGTGGCCAAACTTGAGCAGCTTGCCGACGCGGCGATGGAAGAAGTCCACATCAANNGCATGGCTTCCTGGCCGATGAAGGCACTGATTTCCTTCTGCATGACCGGGTCTTCGATCAGGTCACGCACATTGCGCATGCTGGTCACGAAGAAAAACTCGCCTTCCGGGAAGAGGGAGGACAGGCTGCTCAGGAAGTGGGTCAGGAACGGGTCATTGGCAAACCAGTACCTGGGCACGTCAGTAAAGCCGAAATCCATGCGGCGGACGGGGAAGCTGGCCTTGATCCTGGCTTGGGCTGTCATCTCATCTCTCCGGTTGTGGCTGTCGGTCTTTTTTCTGGCATCGTGACCCGGAGGCCACTTGCGGCTAGGATTGACCGGTCAGCGGGAAAACAACACATTCTGTCACCTTGCTGAATGTGTCATTGAGTGATGTAAGTATTGCCAGCCTTGCCGGACCTCTGCTAGGTCAGATCAGGCCAATATTCGTCTTTAAAGGCCATAATAATGTCCACACTTGAGCTTCATCAGCCCGCCATTCCCATCAGCTATGCACGCCTGCTGGTGGAGTTGTGTACGCGCTGGCATGTTGCGCCGGAAGAGCTGATGGCCGGCACCGCGCTGGACCGGCACCCGCTGCCGGGCAGTGACGTGCGCCTGTCGCCGCTGGAGTTCAACCAGATTGTTGATCGTGCCCTGCGCCTGACGGGCGAGCCGGCCCTCGGTTACCACTTCGGTCTGCACCTCAAGCTGTCGGCCCACGGGTTCCTCGGGTATGCCGTGATGACCAGCGCCACGCTGGGCGAGGCCATCCAGCTGGTCGAAAAGTATTTCACCACCCGCAGTGGTGCCCTTCGTTTCAGTTCCTTCATTGATGGCGACACGGCGGTCGTCCAGGTGGACAGCACGGTGGATGTGGTAGCGCCCTTTGCCTTTCCGTTCGAAAGCCTTCTGGTGGGCCTGTGTCATGCGGGGGCCTACATCACCGGCGAGAGCAGCATGGATGCCGAGGTATGCATCAACTATCCCGAGCCGGGTTATTACGCCCGCTGTGCCAGCCTGCTGCCGTGCCGTATCCGCTACAATATGCCCCTGCACCAGTTGCGGTTTCCGGCGGCCCTGCTGGACCGTCCCTTGCTGATGGCCGATGCCACTGCGTCGGAACAGGCGCGTGAGCAGTGCGAGCGCGAACTGGCGGCACTCTCCAGTCAGCCACTGGTGACGCGCGTGCGTGCGCTGTTGGGCGAGGACCTGGCCAACATGCCCGATCTGGATGTCGTGGCCGGGCGTTGCTGCATGTCGTCGCGTACCCTCAAGCGCAAGCTGGCCGAGCACGGTGTTACCTACTCGGAGATGGTGGCGACGATCCGCCGGGACGAGGCCTGTCTGCTGCTGGCCGAAGGCCGGCTGAGTGTCGAACAGATTGCCGGCCGTCTTGGCTACCGTGATCCGGCCAACTTTACCCGCGCCTTCAAGAGCTGGACCCGGGAGACGCCGCGCCAGTACCGGGAGACCGTCAGGTCCGGCCAGCGCCGTGCCTGACCGGTCGGGTTTGGTCCCGGACCGCTTACACGGCATAATCCGCCTCCTTTATATCTCCTGAATCCTGTCGGAGTTCTGCATGTCCGGTATTACCCTCAGTCGCTATCTGGTCGAACAGCAGCGCAACAGCCCCGCCATCACGCCGGATTTGCGTCTTATCGTGGAAAGCGTGGCCAGTGCCTGCAAGGCTATCGGTGTGGCCATCGGCAAGGGCGAGCTGGCTGGCGTGCTGGGTGGCGCCGGCAGTGAAAACATTCAGGGCGAGGCGCAGAAAAAGCTGGATGTGATTTCCAATGACATCCTGATCCGCACCAAGCAGGCCAACGGCACGCTGGCGGCCATGGCGTCGGAGGAAATGGACGAGATCTATCTCATTCCGACCGAATACCCGCAGGGCGATTATCTGCTACTGTTTGATCCGCTCGATGGCTCCAGCAACATTGATGTGAACATTTCTGTCGGCACGATTTTTTCGGTGCTGAAAAAAGCCGATGACAATGAAGTGACGGTGACGGACTTCCTGCAGCCAGGCACGGCGCAGGTGTGTGCCGGGTATGCCGTGTACGGTCCGTCCACACAGCTGGTGCTGACGTTTGGTCAGGGCGTTGACTGCTTTACACTGGATCGTGAACTCGGCGAGTTCATTCTTACGCAACGCCAGATGCGCATCCCGGAAGACACCAGGGAGTTTGCCATCAACATGTCCAACCAGCGCTTCTGGGAGTCGCCGGTACAGCGCTATATCGAAGAGTTGCTGATGGGTACTACCGGCCCTCGCGAAAAGGACTTCAACATGCGCTGGGTGGCCTCCATGGTGGCCGATGTGCACCGCATCCTCACGCGTGGTGGTGTGTTCATGTACCCGCTGGACAGCAAGACCCGCGAGCAGGGCGGCAAGCTGCGCCTGCTGTATGAAGCCAATCCCATGTCCATGCTGATCGAGCAGGCCGGTGGCGCTTCGACAACGGGGCGTGAGCGCATCATGGCACTGGAGCCGCAGAAGCTGCATCAGCGTGTGCCCGTGGTGCTCGGTTCCAAAAATGAAGTGGAGCGTGTCACCCGTTATCACAATGAGTGAGGCGTGCTCCGGAATTTAAATATAAAAGCAGACACAGAAGAAAACCGATGATGAAAGTCGACAAGGTGTTGCCCGGTGCAGAGAAGTTTTATGTCGGGCTGATGATGGGGGTGGTGGGGCGCGGTCTTGTGTCCACCAGTCATGCCGATGAAGAAGTGCGCAGGGAAATTGCCACGTTTCCGGCCGGGTATACCTTCCAGATGATGGTGATTCCGAGTGGGCCGGCCTTCACGACCGAAGTGCAGGCTGACGGTACGTTGCGACTGCTCAGGGATTTTACCGGCAAGCCGGATCTGTGCGTGCGTTTCAAGCACATGTCCCATGCGTTTCTGGTGCTGTCTTTCCAGGAAGGCACTGCCCGTGCGTTTGCCAATGACCGCATCTATGTGGATGGTGAAGTGTCGCATGCCATCCGCATGGTGCGCTGCCTTTCCCGTATGGAAGTGCTGATCCTGCCAAAGCTGGTGGCACAGCGTGCCGTCAAGCGCTATCCGGCCATCGGCATGGGCGAAAAAATGAATCTGGCCGCACGCATTTACAGCCGTGTTGCTACCAATTTCCTGAAGGGAGAGTGAAGAAATGGCAAATTCCTATTACGAGTTTTTCTGCCCGGTAAAAGTGATTGCCGGTCACAAGGCGCTGGAGCACATGCCGTTCGAGCTTCACACCCTGCAGGCAAAGCGCCCGCTGGTGATTACGGACAAGGGTGTGGTGGCTGTTGGCTTGCTCAACCATATTCATGCCGCATTTGATGGCGCCGAATCTGAAATCCAGGCCGTGTTTGACGATGTACCGCCAGACAGCAGCCTGCAGACCGTGCGTGAGGCGGCAGCCGTGTACCGCCATCACAATTGCGATGCCATTATTGCTGTGGGTGGTGGTTCGGTTATCGACACCAGCAAGGCCGTGAACATTCTGGTGTCCGAAGGCGGCGACGACCTGCTGCGTTTTTCCGGCGCACACAACCTCAAGCGTCCGCTGAAGCCGCTGTTTGTGGTGCCAACCACCGCCGGTACCGGTTCGGAAACCACCATGGTGGCGGTGATCTCCGACAAGGACAAGGGCGTGAAGGTTCCTTTCACCTCCTACTTCCTCATGCCGACAGCAGCGGTGCTTGATCCGCGCATGACACTCACGCTGCCGCCACACATCACGGCCATGACCGCCATGGATGCAATGACACATGCAGTGGAGTCATTCACCTGTCTGGGCGCCAACCCGATCAGCGATGCCTACGCCACTGGTGCGGTACGCAAGATCAGCGAGAATCTGCTCAAGGTGATGGACAATCCTGCTGATGCCGATGGCCGTCTGGAGCTGGCTCAGGCCTCTACCATGGCAGGCATTGCATTCTCTAACGCGATGGTCGGCATGGTGCATTCGCTGGGACATTCCGTGGGTGCCGTGTGTCACCTGCCGCATGGCCTGTGCATGAACCTGTTCCTGCCCTACGTGCTGGAATACAACAAGGAAGTGAACGGTGACCGCATCGGCGAGCTGCTGCTGCCGCTCGCTGGCGCTGACGTATACGCGGCAACACCAAAGGCCCAGCGTGCAGACAAGGCTATTGAAGTCATCAGGCAGATGCGTGATGCGCTGTATGAGCGCTGCAAGTTGCCACGCACGCTGCTGGAAACCGGCAAGGTGCGTGAAGACCAGCTGGAACAGATTGCCGATCTGGCCATCAATGACGGATCGATCATTTTCAATCCGAAAGAAGCCGATCGTGCCGAGTTGCTGGGCGTGCTGAAGCTGTCCTGGGCATAACGGCCAGTCATGTTTCATGAAAAAGCCGCCTTTGATGGCGGCTTTTTTATTGGCGAAGTTTACCGGTACTCAGGTGGTGAGACGCAGGATTGGTCAGTCGGGTTTCGGGCCGGCTGATGCTGTCGGCACGGCCGCCGCTTTCAGTTTTTCCATGTCCGCCCTTGCAGCGCTGCTGGGCGTGAAATCAATGCCTTCCTCCAGCGTCTCCAGTATGGGAAAGCGTGCGCCACAGCAATGGCCCACCATGGCCAGACTGTTTTCAGCAATCGGTGGTTTGTTGGCTGTCGTCATGGCAGGGTACCTGCTTCAGGTTTGTATTCTTACAGTATAGTGCATGCACGTGCCGGTGACGTCCCTCCGCTGGAGTGATGCCGGATCAGTTTTTCATCTGTGGCGTGGCGCGGGCAATGATTGCCTCGCAATTGCTGCCACGGGCCAGCGTGCCATAGTTGTGGTGCCCGATCAGGGTAAGGCGCGAGGTGCAGAACGGGTCGGCGACATAGGCCGGTGCGTGCTGTACCAGCAGGGCTGCCTGCAGCGCCAGTGCCATGCGGTCAACAATGTCGCGGGCACGGAACTCCATGTCGGTGAAATCGCGGAACTCGTTTTTCAGTGCTGCCACATGCTGGTCAAGTGCAGCATTGCCACCCCGGGCCTTGCCGACTTCGGCAAAAAACGCATCCATCACCGCCGGTGTTTTCTGCATGGCGCGCAGCACATCCAGGCATTGCACATTGCCACTGCCTTCCCAGATCGCATTGATCGGGGCCTCGCGGTACAGGCGCGGAAAAATGCTGTCTTCCATCACGCCGCTGCCACCGATGCACTCCATTGCCTCATAGGCATGATGCGGGACGCGTTTGCAGATCCAGTACTTGCCTACGGCCGTGCCAAGACGCACCAGCAGGTCTTCATGTTCGTCATGCCGGTTGTCGAGCGCACGTCCGATACGCATGGTCAGGGTGGTGGCGGCTTCGCTTTCCAGCGCAAGATCCGCCAGCACGTTCTGCATCAGCGGTTGCCGGTTGAGGACATTGCCGAAAGCCGAGCGCACCGAGCAGTGATGCAGTGCTTGCGCGGCAGCCATGCGCAGGCCGCCGCTGGAACCGATCATGCAGTCGAAGCGTGTCATGCTGACCATTTCAATGATCGTACGCACACCTCGGCCTTCTTCGCCGACCAGCCAGCCCAGTGCACCGCGCAGTTCGATTTCACTGGATGCATTGGACTGGTTGCCCATTTTTTTCTTGAGGCGGATGACCTGCAGGGGATTTTTTGTGCCATCCGGGCGCCAGCGCGGCACGAGAAAGCAGGAGAGCCCGCCCGGTGCCTGTGCCAGTACCAGAAAAGCATCACACATGGGGGCCGAGAGGAAAAACTTGTGGCCCACCAGTTCATAGGGGTGCGCCGGACCTCCACTGCCCAGCGGAAATGCCCTGGTGGTGTTGGCGCGAACATCCGAACCGCCCTGCTTTTCGGTCATGCCCATGCCGATGGTGATGCCGGCCTTCTGCTCCATCGGTACATTGCGCGGATCGTAAACGCGCGCGGTGATTTTCGGTTCCCATATCCTGGTTAGCTCTGGCGTTGTGCGAAGCGAGGGGACCGCGGCAAAGGTCATGGTGACGGGACAGCCATGACCGGCTTCCACCTGTGACTGCATGTAGAACATCGCGGCACGCGCCACATGCGCACCTGCTTTCGGGTCTACCCAGGGTGACGAGTGAATGCCGTTCTCGATCGCGGTCTGCATGAGGTGGTGATAGGCGGGATGGTATTTCACCAGATCAATGCGGTTGCCGAAGCGGTCGTGCGTGTCGAACTCCGGCGTGAACTTGTTGGCGAGATGCCCCAGTTCCAGATAGCCCGCCGTGCCTGCATGTTCACCAAACGTGCTGAGCTGTTCATCGGCCCAGCCGGCGCCTTCGCGCTGCACGGCGTCGCGCAATGCGTGATCCTGCTGGTACAGGTTGAAGTCCTGCAGCTCGCTCGACACGTTGATGACCTCATGGGTGTCGGCCATGTAGCGACTGTCTGGTGAATCCTGCGGTGATGCATTCATGACGGTGTCCTGTTCAGCGTGTCGTGGTGGCGGTCGACGGTGTGGAAACGATGCGCAGTACATCCAGATAGCCGGGTGCCGGTGGTACGGCGCCGCGTTCACGCAGCATCCTGTGCATGAGTGGCAGTTTCCGGAAGGGTACGGAGGCCATGACGTGGTGCTCTATATGGTAGTTCACGCGGTGCGGTGCCACCGTCATGCGTGCCAGCAGGCCGGCGCGGGTGGAACGGGTGTTGCGGAACATGTCGGTACTCTGCTCGGTGCAGGCATGTTCGGCCATGGAGCGAATACGCAGGATCAGCGGAAATGGCGTGATGTAAGTGAGTACGAAGACGCCATAGAGCCATGCATGGCCACTGGCCCATGCCATGCCGAATAGCACGGCGTGTACAAGCGCGGTACGCCAGCCGTTGCTGATCAGGTCGCGCAGGTAGTCGTGCCAGCACCGTCCTGCCTGTGGCAGTTTCCGGATGTCGTTGGACACCGTCCACTGGATGACGCCGGCATCCATGAGGGTGCGACCGAGAAGAAATTTCAGTCCCGTGTAACCGGACAGGTCACGGGCAAACTTGCGCCATAGCGAGGCGCGGGTGCAGGGCAGGCCAGCCACCAGTGAAAGATCCGTGTCACCTTGCTGTCCGGTTTTGCTGTGGTGGGCAAAATGATGCACCTTGTATTTCTGTACATCATTCCAGATGGGTTTTGCACAGACCCAGTCGGCAAATGTGTCGTTCAGCCATTTTGTTTTGAACAGGGTGCCGTGCGAGGCCTCGTGCATGAGGATGGCGAGGGCGAGATGACGTCCGCCAAGAATGATGACGCCAGGCACGAACAGCATGACGGCTACCGGCAATGTTTGTTGTGTCGCCCACGCCAGCATGGCCAGCGTCAGAAGAATGACGCCCCAGGTAAAGCCGATGCTGACAAAGCCTGCGAGGTCGGATCGCTCGGTGAGCATTCGTATTTCTTCCCGCGTGAAAATGTCGGTGATCTTGCGGCGGGTTTCGGCAGGTAGCTCGACGGGAGTTGCCGAGTCCGGGAGGGTGATGGCCTGGTTCATGTCATGTCCCTGCAAAAAAAACGTGATCAATGCGTGGTGAGGTGTGCGGCTGCTTTGCTGCTGGCCGTCAGCAGGCGCAACTGTTGCCAGATGACGTGCCCGGCACGATCAAACCTGTGCACGGTCTCGGTAAAGGTGCGGCGGGCTTCGGTATCGACCAGTGGGGCAGGCAGAAGGGGATCAAACACCAGCTGGCGGATGGCTTCATTGCCCAGCAGAAAGGATTCGCGTGCGGCCACATCCGGTTCCAGTTCGCCGGCGTGCGCCAGCCACTCTTCAAGCCGGGTCCGCATGTCGCAGTAGCTGCGCGACAACTGTTCGCCATTCCAGAGTGCGCGTGCGCGTTGGTCGCGCATGGCATCAAGGTCGCGCGCCACAAAAACGGCGGCATCCTGTTCCAGTCCCAGCTTGTACAGGCGTTCACGCACGGCAGTCACGCCGCCAAACAGGTTGTCCGGGCGCACGAACAGGCCGCGCTCCAGTTCACGCAGACCGAGCAGGGCCAGCGCGCGGTCGCGGGCGCGAAGGGCGACGCGGTCACTGCGGCCGAGTGCGCCGACCGGGACTACAATCCAGTCACCATTCCACGTGCACACCTGCTGCTCGGCCGTGCGCCAGGTGGCCACCTCTGCCGCCAGACCGGTGGCATTGGGCCCGAGGCGGTATGTGCCGCGGCCGGCGGCTTCGATCAGGCCGGCGCTGGCCAGTCGCACCAGTGTCACGCGCACACTGTTCTCGCGAATACCGAACAGGGCGCAACTGCTGATGGCGTCGCGGGCGGACAACGGTTCGCCTTCGGTTGCCAGCAGCAGGTTAAGGATGAGTGAGCGGGGATTGGGTTTCATGATGTCGGCCGTTTATACTGTACAGATCAATAATTGATATTTAATGTAACATTACTTGTTTTGTCAATTAATGATCGATGGAGTAACTTCTTCATGATGACTGTCCTCCTTGAGCGCCGCCCGCCCCTGTTGGTGGTCACGATCAACCGCCCGGACGCCCGTAATGCGGTTGATGGCCCCACGGCCGCGGCACTGGCAGATGCCTTTCGTGCCTTCGAGGCCGATGCATCGCTGCAGGTGGCCATCCTGACGGGGGCGGGCGATCACTTCTGTGCCGGTGCCGATCTCAAGGCAGTGGCCGCCGAGCCGGCCAGGGCCAACCGTATTTCCACAGAGGGGGATGGCCCCATGGGGCCGACCAGGCTGCAACTGACCAAGCCCGTAATCGCTGCCGTGTCCGGTTACTGCGTGGCTGGCGGACTGGAGCTGGCGCTCTGGTGTGATCTGCGCGTGGCAGACGAGTCCGCCGTGTTCGGTGTGTTCTGTCGCCGTTTCGGGGTGCCCCTGATTGACGGTGGCACGGTGCGATTGCCGCGCGCCATCGGCATGAGCCGTGCCATGGACCTGATTCTCACCGGACGCGCGGTGGATGCCACCGAGGCCATGCAGATCGGACTGGCCAACCGGCTGGTCAGGAAGTCCGACCTGCTGGTGGAGGCAGAGCAACTTGCCTTGCAGATAGCCGCATTTCCACAGGCCTGCATGCGGGGTGATCGACGAAGCGCCATTGAGCAGTGGGGGATGGATGAGGCGGCGGCATTGCAGCATGAGTTTACGCACGGCCTCGGGACCTTGCGGTCCGGTGAAACGGTTGCCGGAGCAATCCGTTTTGCCGGCGGCGGTGGTCGCCATGGCGATTTCGGGGGCTCGTCACGGCAGTCGCAAGACGGCAGGAAAAAGTGACTGCAAGTCAGTCGTGGAGATTGCATGAGCGGTGTGATGAATGGCCTTTTGACGCCTTGTCACTGCCGGTTGGCCCCGCTAGCATCCGGGCCTGTCCAATTTTGCAGTGAGAAGAATCATGTCCCAGCAGCGCATTGATGTTGTGCAGGAATTCCGCAAGCCGGTGGAAGAAGTGTTTGCCTATCTGGCGGACCACAACAACCTGACGAAGGTGTTCGGGATTCCGGTCAAGCGCGTGCGGGATGGCCAAGGCGATGTGAATGGCGTTGGCTCCGTGCGCAGCATGGGTTTTGCGCCGCTGGCCGTGGAAGAAACCGTGGTGGGCGTGGTGCAGAACCAGTCCATTGATTACGAGATCACCCGTGGTGGTGGTCCCCTCAAGAATCATCATGGCCGTCTCACGTTCACCAAAACCGCCAGTGGTTCGCGCGTGCAGTGGAGCATCACGTTTGAGTCGCCGTTGCCGGTCGTGGGCACGGTGGTGCGTCAGGTGCTCAAGCAGGGATTGTCGATGGGGCTGCGCAAGATCGCCTGAGTGCTGCTGCAGAATCCGTTTCGTATCTGGCGGATGGATGTCAAAAAAAGGCCGGCAATATTTGCCGGCCTTTTTCATGTGCACGGTTAATCAGCCATGCAGCTTGCCAGTGTACAGGACCGGTCCGGTCGGCGAACCAGTCGGCGAACCGCCCAGTGGCTCCAGGCTGATTGCCAGCAGGGCGCCAGAGGCGAGGTGCTGCCGTGCTACCGCGCTCAGTTGGAGTTCGGCATGCGTGTCATCGGTACGTTTGATGACGCCGAGCGACAAAGGTGCGCCACCCTCGGGAATTGACCACAGTTCAAGGTCACGGTCACTGGGCACCGCGATCTGGCTCAGGCCGGAGAGCTCCAGCCGGTCGTTACCCTTCTGACGCACAATCCAGACCGGCTCGGCCTTGTCCGTGCTGAGCACGGCAAGATCCGTGCTTGTTACCGGAACCGGCGGCATTTCAGCCGGGCGCAGCACCAGAATAGCGGCCAGGGCTGCCGCGACTGCCGTGCTGCCAAAGCCCAGCCAGCGCCAGAACCCGGAGGCTTCCGTTCCTGTAGTTGTGACCGGGGCTGGACGCTGGCCCAGTCGTTCCTGGATGCGGCCCCATACCCGCTCGGGCACGACTTCGGGCGCCACTGCGTACAGCCACGGCGAGAGTCGGCGCTCCCAGATCAGTACCTGTTGTTGCAGCGCCCGATCGGATACCAGCAATTGTTCAAAGCGCCGCCGGGCACCGCCGTGCAAGGTGCCCAGCACATATTCGCCCGCCAGTTTCTGTTGCAGTTCGGGATGATGGTAATTCATGCGGATGCCTCCCCCAGACAACTGCGCAACTTGTCGAGTCCGCGCCGTATCCAGGCTTTTACCGTGCCCAGTGGGGTTGCCAGATGCTCGGCCAGTTCGCTGTGGGTCAGTCCGTGAAAGAACGCGAGTGACACCGATTCGCGCTGACGCTCTTCCAGAATGTCCAGGCAGTTGCCCAGCCGGCGGGCATCAGAATCCGCCATCAGGTTTTGCAGCGGGCCAGGCCCGTCGTCTTCAATGGCATCCCATGCTTCGTCGGGAAGGGATTCACCTTCGGCGCGACGACGACGCAGGCGGTCAATCGCGCAACGACGCACGATGGTTCCCAGCCAGGTGTTTGCGCTGCCGCGCTCGGGTTGATAGCTGCCTGCCGAGTGCCATATTTTCACGTAGGCTTCCTGCAGTACGTCCTCCGCAACATCACGGCGTCGCAAAAGTGCGATGGCAACACCAAACAATTGCGGCGAGGTTTGACGGTAAAGCTGGTCAAATGCGCGTTGATTGCCAAGTGCCGTTTGATAAATCAGTGTGGCCAGTTCTGCGGCCATAAATTCACCCCGGAATGAGTTGCCATTCGAACAGCCGCTGGCACAGCCACAGAACGGCAATTGCAGCAATCACCAGAGAACCGCCTTGTACGCCCCATCGACGATAGCCGAGCTGGTGCCGTCTGGCGAGTGCAATTGTGAATGGCAGGAAAATGACAACGGCCAGCAGTTGTCCGGCTTCGACACCAAGGTTGAAGCCCGCCAGTGCCAGCAGGCGTTCGCTGGTTGCTGTGGGCAGTTCGCCAAGCATTGCCGCAAAACCAAGACCGTGCACCAGCCCGAATGCCAGTGCCATTATCCAGCGGGAGTGTGGGCGGTGTGTGCAGAGGTTGTGAAGTGCTGCAATCAGGACGGAGGCTGCAATGGCCGACTCTACCAGTCTGTCGGGTAACCGGATCAGGTCAAATGTTGCCAGCCCGAGTGTGACTGAATGCGCTATCGTAAACGCAGTGACCAGCATAAGGGTGTCACGCCATGCGCTACGGTTGTTTACTGATCCGGAACGGGCGAGTGCAACAGGAAGCAGTAACGAAAGTAAAAAAAGCAGATGATCGTAGCCGGTGGCAATGTGATGCACACCTTCCTTCACATGCCCGATCCAGTGGGTGAGTCGTGTGTCATCGGCAATCCTGGCCTCCTGGCCGGGAGTGAGCAGAAGCGCATGTTCGGTGTCATTGATGCTGATGCTGGCAATTCCGCGATGTGAAGCATCAATGCCATTCAGCAGTCGGTAATCAATATGAAGCTCTCCCGATCCCGGGCAATTACCTTGCAGGGTAATGACGACATAGCGGCCATCGACATGCTGGTCAATGGCCATTGCCGGGCTGTCGCTGGCAAGCAGGCAGGCTGTTGGGCCGGTACGCAGGCGTAGAGAATTTTGCAGAAGCGCATTGATGGCCAAGTCGGCCTGGCGTATTTCTCCCCATGTGATGCGCCGATCCTCGTTCGCATCAATGGGCAGGATCACATCGAGATCGCGCAGGCCAATATCCCAGCGTCCTGATATGTTGCCACTGGTATCAATCGCCACTGAAAGATAACTGTCACTGGCCTTGTGTGCCAGGGTAAGTGCTGGAGTAACCGACAACAGCAGTAACAAAAGTAAATATATATTTTTCATCTTGACGTGTCCGTCAGTGCGAGCCGTACATCTTGCAGCCTGCTTGACTGCAGCCACTTCCTGATCAGCGTGAGATCGTCTGTGCTCTTCCTTGATGTTGCCGCCATTTTGTAAATAAGAAGGTCGGCCGGCTCACGCTGCTGTTGCCAGTTTCTGCGTGCCAGCAGCAATGCCCTGCTGGTGTTGCCAAGCAGGTGGAACGTGAAAAGCGCTTCTTCGCGCAAGTGAACGTTTTCGCCACGTGACTGCAGCGCGGCAAAGCGCGATTGCAATTCCTGTATGTGCTGTTTGGCGCCAGGCAGGCCCAAGCGATGCTCAGCCATCGTCAGGCGCAGCAGCAGACCATCATGCCGGGTGTGGTCGCGCAACAGGAGAACCACATCAGCGGAACGATCATTCGCCAGCAGCCAGTCTGCATACGCGGCCAGTGCATCGGCGCTGTTCAGCATCACCTTGCGATAGGCAGTGCCGGCCACCTCCTGACGGCCCATGCGCAAGGCAAGATCGCCCAGTGCCAGATGAATCCAGGTGCGCTGATCCGGACTGAGTCCCTTGTCCAGTGCGGAGAGTCTTTGCAGCTGGGTCAGTGCCGGTCCGGCGTGACCGTTGAGGCCGTCAACCTGTGCACGACAGGCAAGCGCCAGCAGTAATGCCTCCAGCTCTTGCGCGCGCTGGCAGCTCTGTCGTGCCAGTTCATATTCGCCGCGCACCTGATAAATGGATGCTTGCAATAACAATGCTTCGGTGTGGGCCGGATCGTTTTGCAGCACATGGTGCAAATTGACCAGTGCCTCTGTGAAACGGTGATTGGCTTGCTGCAGGCGGGCCCGCAGCAAGCGGGTTTCGGTGGTTGGTGGTAGTCGGTCAAGGCGGGCTTCTGCATGGCCGAGATAGCGTGGATCCCCTTCACGTTGTGCCAGTTGCAGCAACGCAAGAATGTCTGTGATGGCACGTGCCTGATTTTCCGGCGCGCTTGCCGACACCGTCGGCAGTGGCAGGCGCCTTGCAGGCAGCACTTCCAGAACCTCCTCCGCACTGGCGGGAATGCGAGGTGAGGGTGCGGCCATGCCGGGCAGCATGACGACGAGCAGGAAAATCAGGCGCATGCGCATTTCAACGGCTCCTGTCAGAAACTCACTGCAACCGGTTCGGCCGTTTCAGACGAGTCGACCATGACAGCAGTCACGCTGACAGGCTTGGCGGCCTCGGACACAGCCGGCGACTGATCGACAACAGCCGATACCGTGGCAGTGAAACTGTCCTGTGCTGGTGCAGGACTGTCATCATCATTGCAGGCAGACAACCCGGTCAGCAGCATGGCGGCGACAAGCCGTTTGATTGTTTTCATGACGGCATCCTCAGTGGCTGGCGCCCGGCAGCGGGGCTTTGAGATACGGGAACTGTTCATTGAACTGGCTGGATGTTTGCAGGGCGCCATCAGTGAAATGAATTCCGCCGGAAGGCGCATCTGCGGGTGCGCAGCCCAGGTTCAGTGTGCACAGCTTGCCCATCACCACGCGCAAGGCGATGTCGACGACGTCATCCCCGGGGCGACGGCCGTTGGGGAAGCCGGCGCTATCACCACCGATCACGCCCAGACGACTCTGGTTGGCGGCCACAACGGCGGTGGTAGTGGTATTGAGGCGCAGCATTTCCGATGGAGTGACATTGGTGGGCTGGTTAAGGCCTGGCACGCCGGTCAGGAACGCCGTCACCAGATCATTCCGCGGAAAATTGGTGGGAGCCTGCACGCCAGCACCACCGAACAGTATTTCCAGCAAGGCCGGCAGGGTTGGATTGGTCACATAGCTCAGGAACTGACCATCCTTCTTTGGCTGGCTGGCATTGAACTTGTCCTTGTCCTTGAGGCCGATCACCACTTCATTGACCAGCGGCATGCCAAGACGNNGGTGCCGGATTGAGCAGGCGACCCTGGCGCAAGCTGGCGCTGGTCCACGCACCAATCACTGTCTCGCTGCCATTGGTCACGCAGCCGATGGGCAGTTCCAGTGCCAGCGTGGTGACATTCTTGTCCTGCAGCGTATCCAGTCCCTTGTCTTCTGCGCCCGCATCAAACTCGGTGGCTGGTGCAGTGATGTTCACCAGATCGAAGGTCTCACCCAGATTCACCGCAAAGGAGTCCTTGCGCTGTCCCACAAACACGCGCCCCTGTGTGGCGCAGCCAGGAATGCTGACGGTGTGGATGTGCTGGTTGGCATATGTTGCATAGTCAGGCAGCGATTTGGTGCCGATGTTGTCGACCGGCTTTTCAAACACCGGCTGGCTGCTGCCGGCTTTGGTCAGTGACTGACGCAGGCCCTTGCCACGTCGTGGGCCTTTTACCTGGGTGACGGTAAAGGTTTCCTTTACACTCAGTGCACTGTTGTTGCCGGCAGTGATGCTGCCGATATTGAGCAGGGGCACGGAAATCATCATGCCACCCACCGATACCTTGAGGTCCTCAAGAGTCTGCTTGAAGCGGAACTGATAGGTGAGGTCCTCGACGGCATCACCATTGTTGTCGATGTGAATCTCGTAAAGCGCATCCGGGTCCAGGGCAAAATAGTTCGGGCCACCGTAGGCATCCTGCAGCGGGAGATAATTGGCAATCAGCGTGACATAGCCGCTGCGACTGCTTTCATAGCTGCGAAACATGTAGAAGTCGGCGGCATCCACCTTGGGATGACGGGTAATGAAGGGCGCTTCACGATGGCTGGAGGCCTCGGCAACCGTGCCAAGGCCTGCCATCAGCAGGGCCAGTGCAAGTGGCGCCATGCGGACGCCGGAAACGGGGATGTTCATGAGGTTCTCCTTGATACTGACGGATGCAGGGATTTTCCTTGCGCATCAGTTAGTACGAGGGAGTCTCCGGGCTGGATGCAGCGGGACATGAAAATAGTTGACCACTGGTCCGGGCCGCAATGAAAAGGCCGGCAATCAATGCCGGCCTTGCGGAAGTGCTCAAGCTACGCGGTGATTATGTCATCCGGCACGCCGTGGATGTGGCGGGCAATGTTGCCGACAATTGCTGCTGCTGATCATTGTTCATCAGGCGGAACAGGGCGCCTGGCTGGCTGTAGTAGTCGGCATCGACTCAAAACGGTCAGCTACGCCATGAATGTCCATTGGCGGCTCGGCGGTCAGCTTCTTGCTCGTGGGAGGGGCTCCTTCACAGGGTGGCGATTGCTCGCGGTGCCCATTAAAAGCAGTCCGTTCCCTGAGGATTGACCAATCAATAGTAAAAAGGCTTTTGATTGCTTTTTCTTATTTCGAGCCCATCCAGGCGCCAAGGCTGGTCAGTACCACGCCGGCAACCAGCCAGGCAGAGAAGGGTTCGCCCAGTACTAGGGTGGCGCTAATCCCGGCCACGGCCGGCACCGTGGCCATGGCTGCACCCAGCTGCGTGGGGCCCAGCCGGGCCAGCGCCTGCATGTAAAGCAGCATCGCCACAATCACTACCAGCACGCCCTGGTAGAAGGCCTGCGTGACAATGGCGGACAGGGGCACCAGGGCAATTCCCTTGGGTAGCAGCAGGGCATATACCGGCAGGTAGATCAGCGCTGCCAGTAATGCCACGCCAAGCGTGGTCTCCCAGGGCGAATAGCCCCACTTCTTCACCAGTACGGTATACAGGCCCCACAGGAACGATGCCGTCAGCATCAGCAGGTCGCCCGGCCAGCTGCTACCAAGGTCATGCAGGCTGTGTGCGGCCAATCCACCCACGCCCAGTGCAATCAGCAGCAATGCCTTGCGCAGATTGGGGCTCAGTGGCGTGTCAAGTAGTCGCCATGCCAGCACGGCAACAAAGAACGGCAGTATGCCGGACAGCAGTACGGCACCATGTGCCGCCGGGGCAAACCGGAAGCTGCTGTACACCACCACGGAATAGCCGATGCCACCGGTCGCCACCAGAGCCAGCATGCGCCGGTTGAACAGCGGCACCCGCTTCCAGAACAGCCAGGCAGGAAACAGCAGGATGGCGGCGGTACCAAAGCGCAGTGCCGTCAGATCAAAGCCGTTCAGTGCCGTCTTCCCGGCGACGCGGCTCAGCAGCACAAAGCCGGACCAGATGAGGACGCAGGCAGCGGCATAAAAATAGCCGCTGCGGGCAGGAGAGGGGGACATGGCATACCGGCGGCAGGGGGGAAGGGGTGATTTTCCCGGGTGTGCTGTTTGAAAGCGAGTTTTTCGTGCGCTGACTAGTCGATCTGTTTTAGCAGGTTCCAGCGCTGTTCCGCGCTGGCCTGTTGCAGGAGCGGAATGATTTCCTGAAGCAGGCGCGGCAGGTGGGCCGCAATCTGCTCACTCTGGCCACGGGCAATCATGGCGAGCGCCTTGTCGATCGAGACCGGTGAGGGCTTGCCGGTGCCATGGGCGGCTACGACGGCGGCCAGACCCAGCTTGGCGATGGCTGCCTGGACTTCGATCTGGGCATCCGTGGCGGGCGTGATGTCCGGCAGGTGCACGCTGAAGCGCCACTTTACCTGCAGGGTGCGGCCGTTGACTTCAAGAGGGGTGTTCTTCAGTGCCTGCTGCAGTTTTTCCAGCAGCTTCATGGCGCCTTCGGTGGGCGTGGATGGCAGGCTCAGGGCCAGCGTGGAAAAACTGTAGCGGCTGGCTGTGTCTTCGGTGCGGATGCACTCGCGCACCAGCCGGGCGGCATGGCTGAGGGCGGCGTCAGCGGCCGGCTTGCCATGCTGCATGAAGAACGACTTGAAGTCAGGGATATCGGCAATAATGATGGCCACCGACTGGCGATGGCGATTGGCAAAAGCCAGATCCTTGGTGAGCTGCTCGATGAACGACTGCTGGTTGTTGAAGCCGGTCAGCGCATCCACCGTGATCTGTTTTTTCAGGGCCAGTGATTCGCGCTGATAATTGCAGTGCGCGCGGGCGCGTGCCTGCAGATCAATAGAGTTGAACGGTTTTTGCAGGAAGTCGGTCGCCCCTTTCTTCAGGGCTTCTTCGCGCAGTTCATCAGAGTTGTCGGCGCCGGTCACCATGATCACGGGCAGGTTCTGAATGCCGGGGTCGTCCGAGGCACGTATGCGTTCGAGCAGGCCGAGGCCATCAAGCACCGGCATCATGAGATCGGTAAAGACGACGTGGATGCTGTGGTCGGCCAGCAGCATTTTCCAGCCTTCCTCACCNNTTGCTGTCTGTTGCCTGCTCCGACATGCTTCGCTCCGGCTCTGGTGGAATGGCGTTGAATGACACGGGATCGTCCATCGTATGTGGTGGGTGGAATGCTGTCCAGCAAGGCGACACCTATCCGGGATGGCAGGCGTGCTCTGCCAGACGGCCTGCCTGAAAACGGGCTTCAGTGGCATGATGAGGCTGCTTCATGCCCTGTCCACGAATACCGGAAAATCCCATGTCAGATGACTGCTGTTCCGATCACTGTACTCCCCGAGTGCCGCCCACGGATCGCTACCGGCGTGTATTGGTCATTGCGCTGGTGCTGAATGCTTTGATGTTCGGGGTGGAGCTGGCAGCCAGCTGGTGGTCCGGCTCGGTCTCGCTGCTGGCCGACTCGATTGATTTCTTCGGGGATGCGGTCAATTACGGCATCAGTCTGGTGGTTCTTTCGATGGGCTTGGTCTGGCGGGCAGGTGCGGCCATGGCCAAGGGCATCGTCATGTTTTCCTTTGGCGTGTTTGTGCTGGCGCGTGCCGGCTGGGGACTGGTGGAAGGCGCTACGCCAGAGCCCGTCACCATGGGCGCGACGGCCGTGCTCGCCTTTGCCGTGAACGTGGGGGTGGCCTGGCTGCTGTACGCCTGGCGTGAAGGGGATGCCAACATGCGTTCGGTGTGGCTGTGCAGCCGCAACGATGCCATCAGCAATATTGCCGTGTTTGTGGCAGCCCTCGCCGTGATGGTTACTGGCACGCCCTGGCCGGATCTGGTGGTGGCACTGGTGATGGGGTTGCTGGCGCTGACGGCGGGTGCGAGCGTGGTGCAGCAGGCGCGGGCCGAGTTGCGGGAAGGGCGGGCGTAATGGTTTGCAGGCTTGCCCGGTGACGGCCCGGCCTGGTTTTTTGAAGGGAAAAGTCATGCATCAACGTCACGCCGTCCGGTGGCGTGACGTTGATGTCCGGGTCTAGCTGGCTGGCGGCGCTTCCGCTGTTTTTTCGGGCTCCGCTTCGTTTGTCGGTGCCGGTTCCGCGGTGCCCGGGTAGACGCCACCCAGGGCCAGTTGCTGTTGCTGCAGCTGATAGCGATCTCCCTTGCCGGTTTTCAGTTGTGCCTGCTGCAGTTCGACAAGTTTTTGCTGGTCGGCCAGTTGCGCATTCAGCAACTTGTATCGTTCAGCCAGTATCTGGTCTGCATAGAGGCTGCCTTCAATTTCGTTGAGGGCATTCAACATGGTTCTGGCATAAGCCACTGCTTCTTCCTGTTGCGAGGTGCGGATCTCGATCTGCGATGAAATGCCGCCATTGGTAAACAGCGGCAGCAGCAGGCTGCCGGTCGCACCGGATACCGGATTATCCAGATTCTCCTTCAGGGCCAGAAGGCTTTCGTCGACATAGCCAATGCCGGCCTGCAGGGAAATCGACGGCAACCGTGCTTTTCTGGCAACCGCCTCATTGTAGAACGCTGCACGGAAGCGGCTTTCGGCAGCCTTCAGATCGGGGCGGCGCTCAGCCAGATCGGACGGCAGGCCGGCGGGAAGGGGGGTGGGTTCATTCGGCAGGCTGCTGGCGACCGCCACTTCGGCTGCCGGGTAACGGCCGACCAGGACTTCAAGGGCACGCCGGCTGCTGTTGAGCGCCTGCTCGCTCTGCATCAGCTGGTTCTGGTAGTTCTTCAGCGTGATCTGGTTGATCACGACATCCTGCTGCGTGTTGCGTCCTACCTTCTGGCCAAACCGGATAAGCTCCAGCTGTTTTTCTGCCAGCGCCACCATGTCCTTCATCAGCTGTGTCTGACGTCCGGCTTCGATCGGACTTCGTGCATGTGACACCGGGAGGTCTGGAATGATATATCCCGGGCAGTGGCCAGGGGCCTTGCCGTTTGTTTCCCGGGGATGAAAAATGAGTCTGCGTGCACTTTTACTTTCGCTGCTGCTTTTCCCTGCCGTTACGGTGTATGCGCAGGCGATCTACAAGGTTGTCGGCCCGGATGGCAAGGTGGTTTTTTCCGACAAGCCCCCGGCCGATGTCGGTGGTGATGTCAGCGTCATTGAGGGCGGGTTTGAACGCAAGCAGTCGGCCAACGAGCCAGCGGCTGACGTGGTGTCGCCTCCAGTGCCGCGGGTGACCAAGCAGGCCACCGTGGCGCAGCCAAAGCCACAGGCGCCTGCACAGATGGCCATTGACCCTGCACTGGTTGGTGCGGTGTTCGGGGTCATGGGATTCGAGGATCTGGTGCTGCAAACGGAGCGTATCTGCACCCAGACGCTGCCTACGTCGATGAAGCGCTACAGCGGAGCCACCCAGGTGTGGCGGCAGCGCAATGCCTCCGTGCTGGCCCGCTATCAGCAGGTTCTGGCAAAGGCCATTACGCCGGTCCATCGCAAGCAGCTTGAGGCAGAGGTGAAAACACGGAATGAGAAAAGCCTGTTGCCGGTCGTGAAGGCACCAGCCGCAAGTCGCATCAGCTGGTGCGACAAGTCGGGCGACCTGATTGGCAGGGGTGACATGGATGTGCACAACAAGCCTGCGCTTGCCGGGCCGTTGCTGGGCTACCGGTAACCGGATGACGGAATATGGCGCCAGTGTGGCTGGCATGGGCAGGTGGCGTGTTGTGCATGACCATTGAATTGCCGCTTACGAACGGAACAACCCCGGATTGCTCTCGACAAATTTCCGTATCCATAACTCCAGGAATGACTCTTTCGGGCTTTTCAGGTGGCGCCAGCCCAGCAGGCTTATGATGCAGGCGCCGACCGCATCCACAATCAGGTCCCACATGGTGTCGGTAAGCCCGGAAGGATCCTGCCACATCGCTTTCTGCATGTTCATGCCGAAGACCTGATCCATCCCGAATTCAAATATTTCCCACAAGGCACCAACGGCAACGGCAAAAAGAAAGGCAAAAAAAGCCACAAAATGCGGGCGCATGTGCATGTTGATGTGACGGTCTTCGTTCAGTGCATACACCAGCAGAAAGCCGAAGATGCCGAGAAGCAGGCCCGATGTGCCGTGCAACGCAATATCCCACCACCACACCCGCGCATAAAACTGCCAGACCTCGCCCATGAAGAGTGAGGCAAAAATGAACATGATGGCCAGGATGTGGAATTCGGGCGGAAAGGTGACGCGCAGACGGTGATGAAAAACGACCGGACTGATGGCAACCGACATGATCATCACGACCAGAAAAGCGGTCAGCCATTGTTGCTGACGTAGCGTGAAAACCAGTTCCACGGCCATGATCCCGACCAGAATGAACACGGTGGCACGATGAATGCGCTCTGCGGTCCAGGGGGTCGTGCGTTTCATTGGCGTTTATTTGCGGTGCAGGAAGATGGACAGCAACAATACCGTATCTTCGTGTGCAAGCACGCTGTGCGGCTCGCTGTCGCGCAGGAACATCAGGTGGCCAGACCCCATGCGTTGACTGTTGCCGTGTGCCTCGACATCAATGGCGCCCTTGAGGACCTGCATGATCATGGCGCCGGAGGCCATGTGCTGCTTCAGGTGCTTGCCGGCCTCCAGCACCATTTGCACGATCTCCATGTGATCGTCACGGACAAGGGTTTCCGAGCGATGCGCCGTGTGCGGGGACAAGCTAATGATTTCGCCGGATCTGGCGTGCGGCAGTGCCATGATGTCTCTCCATTGTCATGTGGATGACAAACGCTGGCTGGCCATGCGGTTGATGGTGCGGCCGCATGGCCAGTGTTGTCATTGTATCGCGACTCAGCCCAGCAGGCTGCGCAGCATCCATGCCGTTTTTTCGTGTACCTGCATGCGCTGTGTGAGCAGGTCGGCTGTCGGTTCGTCATGCGCGTCATCCACAACCGGAAAGATTGAACGGGCGGTGCGCACAATGGATTCCTGGCCTTCCACCAGTTGACGGATCATCTCTTCTGCCGTGGGGCTGCCCATTGCTTCGGGAATGGTCGACAGCTTGAGGAATTCGCGGTAGCTGCCGGGGGCTGGAAAGCCGAGGGCGCGAATGCGTTCGGCAATCAGGTCGACGGCAAGCGCCAGTTCGTTGTACTGCGCCTCGAACATCAGGTGCAGCGTATTGAACATCGGGCCGGTGACGTTCCAGTGAAAGTTGTGTGTCTTCAGGTAGAGCGTATAGCTGTCGGCGAGCAAGTGACAAAGCCCCTTGGCAATCTCCTTGCGCTGCGTATCGGTCATGCCGATATCCATGACGGGAACGGCGGCGGTTTTTTTCTTGGTCATGATGATCTCCCAGATTTCATGTGCTGATTGATTAGGCGTTGATCCTGATGGTGTGGCTCTTGACGGAGTGCCATCCAGAATCGCGTTCACGTTGCTCCGGTATGCCAGTTGTTCACAGATGCAGCCCGGCATCCGTTGTACATATGTTCGGGGCCTTACCCCAGGCTGATATCCAGTGCCATCATGACGACAAACCCAAAGAGTAGACCACTGGTGGCGGATGATTCATGGCTGTCACGGTGCGACTCCGGGATCACTTCATGGCTGACGGCGTAGAGCATGGCACCTGCCGCCATGCCAAGACCGAGCGGCAGCCACATGGGCGAGCTCACCACCAGGCCGGCACCGAGCAGGCCGCCGACCGGTTCGATCAGACCGGTGGCAAAGGCCACCAGTGTGGCCTGGCCGGTGCGGTAACCCAGACTGACCAGCGCCAGTGCCACCACCAGCCCTTCCGGAATGTTCTGGATGCCGATGCCGACCGCGACGGGCAGGGCGGTTGCGGGGCTGGAACCATAGCTCACGCCCACGGCCAGACCTTCGGGCAGGTTGTGCAGGGCGATGGCAATCACGAACATCCAGAGGCCGCGTACGCGCCGGGCAAGGGCGGCGGCCCCGGCGTGCGTCACCACGGGGCCGCTGGTGAAATGGCTGTGGGGCAGCAGGCGGTCCATCAGCATGAGGCCGATGCCGCCCGCCAGTACCGACAGGCCGATGGCCATGACCGGGATGACGTTGCCGCCCCAGATGCCACGCGCGGCGGCAACGCCGGGGACGATGAGGGAGAATGCCGTGGCAGCAAGCATTACGCCCGCACCAAAACCAAGCATCATGGCATTGCTGCGGGCCGTCACCTGTCCCATCACCATGACCGGCAGTGCCCCCGCGCCGGTGGCAATGGCGGTGCCGAGCGTGGCCATGAGTGCCGCGCTCAGGGCCGGGCTGGCGCCAATGGCCTGCAGGCCGTTGATCAAGAGAATGACGAGGCCGGATGCCGTGATGCCAAGGCCGATCAGGCGACGCATCCCGGTTGGGCCGTGGATATGCTTGCGCAGCGTGAAAAGGGCGGTGTTCATGGCGTACTTCCTGCAGGTTTTCTGTCTGTAGGGAAAGTATGGCCAGGGTTTTTACATAGGTTAAATTGATTGTAGAAATGTCTTTGATATAAAAAGGCTATTAATGCGGGGGCAATCCACGCCACGCCTAGCCGGACCGGGAGACATTATTGGAGCACGCCACCTTTCTGCAGGATCTGGCCATCATCATGCTGGTGGCCGGGGCCATCACCGTCATCTTCCATCGCCTCAGGCAGCCGGTGGTGCTGGGTTATATCCTGGCCGGCATCATCCTGGGGCCGCACACGCCGCCCAATATACTGATTGGTGACAAGCACACGGTCGAGGTGCTGGCCGAGCTGGGTATGATTTTCCTGCTGTTTGCCCTGGGGCTGGAGTTCAATCTCAAGAAGCTGCAGAAGGTCGGTTCCACCGCCTTTGTCGCGGCCACGACCGAAATCCTGCTCATGCTGTGGGTGGGTTACGAGATCGGGCGCGCCTTTGACTGGAGCAGCATGGATTCGCTGTTTCTGGGCTCCATGCTGGCCATGTCTTCGTCCACCATCATCATCAAGGCGGTGGGCGATCTGGGCATGAAGCGCGAGAAGTTCACACAGCTCATGTTCGGCATCCTCATCGTCGAGGATATCCTGGCAATTGCCATCATGGCCCTGCTTTCCGGTATTGCGCTCACCGGCAGCCTGGCCGTGGGCAATGTCACGGCAACACTGGGCAAGCTTGGCATTTTCCTGGTGGTGGCCTTGCTGCTGGGCCTGCTCATCGTGCCGCGCCTGCTTTCCTACATCGCCCGCTTCAAGAGCAGGGAAACCTTGCTGGTGGCCGTGCTCGGCATTTTCTTCGGCTTCTGCCTGCTGGTGACCAAACTCGGCTACAGCATGGCGCTTGGAGCGTTCGTGATTGGTGCCATCATGGCCGAGGCGCGCGAGGTCAGGCTGATCGAGCGTCTGATTGAGCCGCTGCGCGACATGTTCAGTGCGGTTTTCTTTGTCGCCATCGGCATGCTGGTGGACCCGGTCGTGATTGTGGAATACGCCCTGCCGATTGCCNNGGCATGGGGCTGGCACAGATCGGCGAATTTTCTTTCATCATCGCGAGCCTTGGTCTCAGCCTGAAGGTGACCAGTGACTTTCTCTATCCGATTGCCGTGGCGGTATCTGCGCTGACCACACTGCTGACGCCTTACCTGATCCGCAGTTCAGATGGGGTGGTAACGGGACTGGGACGCGTGCTGCCACAGCGTCTGAAAGATGACATGAATGCCTATACCGAATGGATGCAGAGCATTCGTCCGGATGATGAGGGCAAGGCGGTACTCAGGGCGATCATCCGGCGCATCCTGATTCATGTGTTTCTCAATTTTTGTGCGGTGGCGGCGATCTTCCTGGTGTCGGCCTGGGCATGGGAAAACACGACATTGCGCGGCTGGTTTGATGCATTGCAGCCAACCTGGCAAATCACGGCATTCTGGGCAGTTACCCTGCTGGCGGCCCTGCCTTTTCTGGTGGCGGCGTACCGCAAGCTGGAGGCGCTGGGCATGCTGCTGGCCGAAATGAGTGTGAGTCCCGAGGTGGCCGGAAAATACACCGCGCCGGTGCGCAAGCTGTTTGCCACGCTGCTGCCGGTAGGCTCGCTGATCATCATGCTGTTGCTGGTGGCGGCGTTGAGTTCCAGTATCCTGCCGCCATGGCACCAACTGACGCTGGTGCTGACGCTGGTGATTGCGCTGGCCATTGCCCTGTGGGGCTATTTCGTGCGCTGGCATTCACGCCTGCAGATTGCACTGAAGGAAACCCTGGAGTCGTCGCCGGACGATGCCTCGCACTGATGCTCCGCGTGTCGTGCAACGCACCTGCTCTGGCTGGCGCAAGGTGCACAGGTGATCCAGACTGGATGCATTACCGGGAGACTTTGCCATGGGCTCTGTTGTCCGACATTTGCTGTCTCCGCACACGCGGGATCTGGGCGGGTTCACGGTGCGGCGCCTGTTGCCCGCCGCCAGTTGCCGTGCTGTCGGACCGTTCATTTTCTTTGATCACATGGGGCCGGCTGTCTTTGCGCCGGGTGAAGGGGTGGATGTGCGGCCGCATCCGCATATCGGTCTGGCCACGGTGACCTACCTGTTCGAAGGGGCACTCATGCACCGCGATTCACTGGGCACGGTGCAGGAAATCCTGCCGGGTGATGTGAACTGGATGACGGCCGGACGCGGTATCGTACATTCCGAGCGCACCCCCGCGGCGCATCGCGAGAGTGGTTCGCAGGCGAACGGCCTGCAGTTCTGGGTGGCCTTGCCGCGTGAACATGAGCAGTGTGATCCGGCCTTTCAGCATTGCCCGGCGGACAGCCTGCCCCGGCTCGACGGACGTGGCAATACACTGTTGCTGATTGCGGGCGAGGCGTTTGGCTTGCGCAGTCCCGTGCAGGCACTGTCGCCCCTGTTTTACGCCGACCTGCAGGTGCAGGCCGGTGCCAGTTTCATGCTGCCGGTCGAGCATGAAGAGCGTGCGATATACCCGGTCGCGGGCGTTGTCCGCATAGGCGGGGAAGTGTTGCCTCCGGACCGGCTTGCGGTGCTGCAGCCGGGGTTGCCGGTGTGCATCGAGGCCGATGCCGATGCCCGCCTGATGCTGCTGGGTGGCGCGCCGCTCGATGCGCCACGGCACATGTGGTGGAACCTGGTATCCAGTGATCCGGCCCTGATCGAGCAGGCCCGGCGCGACTGGGCCGAGGGTCGCTTCCCGGACGTGCCTGGCGAGACCGACCGCATTCCCCTGCCGGCACGCTAGCCTTTCGGTACGCATTCAGCGCCGAAGTGTTTCTTCCCTGCCGGAAAACCGTTTCAATACGCGCCTTTCCTCCTGCGTGTTCCCTGTCATGGTCCTTACCCGTCATTTTTTCTGGCGTCTTGTGCTTGTCGTTGTCGGGCTGGTGCTGTGCTATCAGCTCTGGCTGGTGGGGCATGTCCTCTGGTGGGTGCAACACAACCCCTCCACGTCGGCCTTCATGGAGGCGCGTCTGGATGTCATGCAGGACAAGGACCCTGATGCCGAGTTGCATCACAAATGGGTGCCGTATGAAAAAATATCAAAAAACCTCAAGCGGGCCGTCATTGCCTCAGAGGATGCCAAGTTCCTGCAGCACGAAGGCTTTGACTGGGAAGGCATGCAGGATGCGTGGGAAAAAAACCTGAAGAAGGGAAAGATAGTGGCGGGCGGCTCCACCATTTCCCAGCAGCTGGCCAAGAATCTTTTTCTCTCCGGCAAGCGCACGCCATGGCGCAAGGCGGAAGAGGCCATGATCACGCTCATGATGGAGAACATCATGAGCAAGCGCCGCATTTTCGAGATTTACCTGAATGTGATCGAGTGGGGTGATGGCGTATTCGGGGCGGAAGCAGCGGCCCGCCATTATTACAAGAAGTCAGCAAAGAACCTGTCGGCGGGAGAGGCGGCCAAGCTCGCCGCGATGGTGCCGAATCCGCGCTATTACGACAAGAACCGCAGTGATCGCCGCTTGCTGCGCAAGACGCGTATCATCCAGCGGCGCATGAACTATGTGAGCATTCCCCGCTGACAGTCATGTGAAGCCCGCCAGGTAACGCCGGCTGCTTTCAGGTGCGCTGCAACTGCTCCATCACGCCGGAAAAAATGATGTGCGAGGTGGTGACAACATCGTCCAGCGGTTGCGCAAAACCTGACAGCATCCAGCGCGAACCGATGCCGACCATGGCACCAACAAGGCCCACCGATAGCGTATCCATGTCAACGTTGCGCGCCAGCGTGCTGTTGCCTTCGCTCAGTCCGCGTAACAGTTGCGCAAATGTTTCTATGGCGCGGCGATAAAGCTGGTCGACACGCGGACTTACGCCCAGTACTTCCAGAAACTGCACCCGCGCACTGGCAGGACTTTCCTGCACGAATGCCAGGAAGGCTGTCAGCCCCGCACGGATCATGGCGGCATGATCCGGCGCCACCGTCGCAATGGCGGCCACCATGCGCTCGCGCTGGGTGGCAATCACCTGTTCGTAGACCGCGCAGAGCAGGTCCTCGCTGTTGGCAAATGACTCGTAGAAATACCGCTCGGTGAGGCCTGCCTCGTGACAGATGCCGCGCACTGTCGCCGCGTGGTAACCGATGTCGCCGTAGACCTTCAGTCCGGCATCCAGCAGCTTGGCGCGACGCTCAAGCTGGCGCTGTTCGGCACTGGCGCCCCGGTAGCGGCGGGTGGCTGGTTCGCTCATCGCGTGGCTTCCATCGGCTGGTTCATGTGCGGCTCCTCATGTCGGGTCGTGTCCCTGTTTCTTGGCCTGAAATGACGGAAAGTGGCCCCGGCGGTGGTTGACAGGTTAGAGGGCGGCTCGTAATGTGACAACCCATGTTGCCAGATGGGATGCCCGGTCACAAGACCGGCCCCTCCGGCCCTGTTCCTCTCCAACGCCTCAGGAAACGAATCATGAAGACGCTGAAAGACAAGGTTGCCGCCATCACGGGTGCAGGTTCCGGTATCGGTCGTGCCACCGCCATCCTCATGGCCAGCAAGGGCTGCCANNAAGGTCACCTCCAAGCGTGTCGACGTGGCCAGCCGTGAGCAGATGTACGCCTGGGCGGATGATGTCGTGCGCGAGCACGGCCTCGTCAACATCATCTTCAACAATGCCGGCGTAGCGCTGGGTGCAACCGTTGAAGACATGCAGTACGACGATTTCGAATGGCTGATGGGCATCAATTTCTGGGGTGTGGTGTATGGCACCAAGGCCTTCCTGCCGCACATCAAGACCGCCGGCGAAGGCGCCATCGTCAACGTGTCCAGCGTGTTCGGCCTGATCGCCGTGCCGACTCAGTCCGCCTACAACGCCGCCAAGTTTGCCGTGAAGGGGTTCACCGAAGCCCTGCGCGAAGAAATGGAAATTGCTGGCCTCAACATCGGTGTGACCTGTGTGCACCCGGGTGGCATCAAGACCAACATCGCCCGTAACGCCCGTGTCACCGAAACCAAAGGCATGGTCGATGCAAAGTCCACGCGCGATTTCGAAAAGGCGTTCATCACCACGCCGGAAAAGGCCGCAGAAGCCGTGGTCGGTGCCATCATGAAAAACAGCCG
The DNA here is from genome assembly GCA_003543245.1 of Moraxellaceae bacterium. Lineage (GTDB taxonomy): Bacteria > Pseudomonadota > Gammaproteobacteria > Pseudomonadales > Moraxellaceae > UBA2031. Next base: position 42,756 of record DPJB01000012.1, read on the forward strand.
CCGTTTGCTGATCGGCCCCGATGCCATTGCCATCGACATGATGCAGCGCATCCTGCCAACCTCTTACCAGCGCCTGCTGGAAATGGGTGCCAAGCGTCGCAGCAAGAAGCTGGGTGGCGTCGGCGTGGTGTGATCCCGGGCCAGAGCGCCGGATTGACGGGGGCGGATTGCGGCAACGCAGTCCGCCCCTTTTGCTTTTGCGGCAGACAGTGCTGATGCAGAAAGCCGTCGCCGTTATTTGCTCTTCGGGCTGATTGCGCAGCATTCACGCCGTTTTCATGATGATGTTCTTCTGTTGGCTACCAGGCCATGTGGTCTGCTGTCTGCTATAGAACAGTGCGGACTGAAATTGCGGGCTATAGTGAGAGGCAGCTGACGCGTGGCTGGCGTTGCGGCTGCTGCAGTGCGCGGCCGATTCACACAGCCGGCTTTTGTCACCAATCCAACAGAAGGAATGCAAGATGGACAAGAAGGACGCAAGCACATCCGGGCAATGCCCTGTCATGCACGGGGCGGTCACCTCGGCCGGCAGGTCGAACATGGACTGGTGGCCCAGAGCGCTCAACCTGGACATCCTGCATCAGCATGACAACAAGACCAATCCGATGGGGCCGGAGTTCAACTATCGCGAGGAAGTCAAAACGCTGGATGTCGAGGCTCTGAAGAAAGATCTCAAGGCCCTGATGACGGACAGTCAGGACTGGTGGCCGGCGGACTGGGGGCACTATGGCGGCCTGATGATTCGCATGGCCTGGCATTCGGCCGGCACCTATCGTATCGCCGACGGTCGTGGCGGTGCCGGCACGGGCAACCAGCGTTTCGCCCCGCTCAATTCGTGGCCCGACAACACCAACCTCGACAAGGCACGCCGTCTGTTGTGGCCGATCAAGAAGAAGTATGGCAACAAACTCAGCTGGGCCGACCTGATGATTCTGGCCGGCAACATGGCCTATGAGTCGATGGGGCTCAAGACCTTCGGTTTTGCCTTTGGCCGTGAAGATATCTGGCATCCGGAAAAAGACACCTACTGGGGGTCAGAGAAGGAATGGCTGGCCCCCAGCGGCAGCGAGGGTAGCCGTTACTCCGGCGAGCGCGATCTCGAGAACCCGCTGGCTGCAGTGATGATGGGGCTGATCTATGTAAACCCCGAAGGTGTTGACGGTAAGCCCGACCCTCTCAGGACGGCAAAAGACGTGCGCGTGACTTTTTTCCGCATGGCCATGAACGACGAGGAAACCGTGGCCCTGACCGCCGGCGGCCACACCGTCGGCAAGTGTCATGGCAACGGCAATGCCGCCAACCTGGGGCCTTCGCCTGAGGCGGCCGAGCCGGAAGAGCAGGGACTGGGCTGGAACAACCACAAGACCCGGGGGATTGGCCGCGACACCGTGACCAGTGGCATCGAAGGGGCCTGGACCACCCATCCCACGAAGTGGGACAACGGCTACTTCCACCTGTTGCTCAATTACGACTGGGAATTGATAAAGAGCCCGGCCGGTGCATGGCAGTGGGCGCCCATCAGCATCAGGGAAGAAGACAAGCCGGTGGATGTCGAAGATCCTTCCATTCGCCACAACCCGGTGATGACCGACGCCGACATGGCCATGAAGATGGATCCGGAATATCGCAAGATCTCGGAACACTTCTACAAGGATCCGGCTTATTTCTCGGAGGTCTTTTCTCGTGCCTGGTTCAAGCTGACTCACCGCGACATGGGGCCGAAGTCGCGCTACCTCGGCCCGGATGTGCCCCGGGAGGATCTGATCTGGCAGGACCCGGTGCCAGCCGGCAAGAAAGACTACGACGTATCTCTGGTGAAGGCAGGAATTGCGGCGGCAGGTCTTTCAATCAGCGACATGGTGAGTACCGCATGGGACAGCGCCCGTACTTTCCGTGGCTCGGACAAACGGGGCGGGGCCAACGGAGCCCGCATTCGTCTGGCCCCGCAGAAGGACTGGGAAGGCAACGAGCCGTCGCGACTGGCCAGAGTGCTGGCGGTGTACGGGAAGCTCGCCACCGAGACCGGTGCCAGTGTGGCCGACATCATCGTGTTGGCCGGTAATCTCGGGGTCGAGCAGGCGGCCAGGGCGGCGGGCATCGAAGTGGCGGTGCCGTTTGCCCCGGGCCGTGGCGATGCCACACAGGCAATGACGGATGTTGAATCGTTCGAGGTGCTGGAGCCACTGGCAGACGGCTTCCGCAACTGGCTCAAGCAGGACTATGTGGTGTCGCCGGAGGAGTTGCTGCTGGATCGCGCCCAGCTGATGCGCCTGACTGCATGCGAGATGACGGCGCTCGTGGGCGGTATGCGTGTGCTGGGAACCAATCACGGAGGCAGTGGATGTGGCGTGCTCACGGATCGCGTGGGAGCGCTGACCAACGACTTTTTCGTCAACCTGACCAACATGGCGTACACCTGGACACCGGCCGGACGCAATCGTTACGAGATGCGTGACCGCAAGAGTGGTGCCGTGAAATGGACCGCTACCCGTGTGGATCTGGTGTTTGGTTCCAACTCGGTGCTGCGCGCGTATGCCGAGGTCTACGCACAGGACGACAACCGCGAGAAGTTCGTGCGTGACTTCGTGGCGGCGTGGACGAAGGTCATGAACGCCGATCGCTTCGATCTGGCGTAAGCAGGAGTATCCCGGGCGCCACCACGGGCTGGGGGCGGCCGGGTTTGTTACTCAGGCCGGACGGCATGCTGTCCGGCCTTTTTGTTGGCGGAACGATGATGGTGCAAGGTTTCAGGACAGCTTAACTGCCGCCATCAAAACCCAGTTGGCGCCAGGCTTCGTACACCACCACGGCAGCACTGTTGGAGAGGTTGAGGCTGCGGCTGTCCGGTCGCATGGGCAGGCGCAGGCGGCGCTCCGGCGTGAAGCCCTCCAGCACATCAGCCGGCAGGCCGCGCGTTTCCGGTCCGAACACAAACACATCGTTGTGTTGCACATGTAGCGTGTGAAAGGGTTGGCTGCCCTTCGTTGTCATGGCAAAGACGCGGCAACCTGGCAGGGTGGCGAGTGCCGCCGCCAGTGAGTCATGCACCTGAAGCTCGGCCCATTCGTGATAGTCGAGTCCGGCCCGTTTCAGCTTGCTGTCCTCCAGTTCGAACCCCAGCGGACGGACAAGGTGCAGGCGCGCACCGGTGTTGGCGCACAGCCTGATGATGTTGCCGGTATTGCCGGGAATTTCCGGCTGGAACAGGACGATATGGATCATGCGTGAATTGTACTGCATTCACTGTCAACGGATGCAGGGCTGGCGCGTTAACCCGTGCATGACCAAACAGAAGGATGTGTTCATGCGGGCAGGGACAGAAAGGGTGGAGCAGGTTGTTCCAGCCGTTGCGCTTGCGTATGGTAAGCCTTTGCCCGGTCGCGAACCCGAAGCCATGTCTGTCGTTCCCATGAGTCTGGATGCCTTTTTGCGCAGTGTCGGCCGACGTGCGCAGATCATGGCCGAGATATCCACGCGTGACCGCGAGGCGGCGCTGGATATCGTGCAGGACAGCATGCTGGCGCTGACGGCTCGGTACCGCGACCGGCCGGCTGCCGAATGGGGCCCGTTGTTCCAGACCATCCTGCAAAGCCGCATCATGGACTGGCACCGGACGCGGACGCGGCGAGGACGCTGGTTTGGCTGGCTGACATCGCCATCAGATGACGACGCCGCCGATCCCTGGGCCGATGTGCCCGAGCTTAAAAGCTCCGACCCGGCCCTGTTGCTGGAACGGGCGCGCGACATGGATACCGTGCTTGCGGTGCTGGGCGACCTGCCGCTGCGCCAGCAGCAGGCTTTCATGCTGCGTATCTGGGAAGGTCTGGATACGGCATCCACCGCAGAGGCCATGGACTGCTCCGAGGGCAGCGTGAAGACACATCTGTCGCGAGCCATGCATGCATTGCGGGCGCGACTGGAGGAAACGGAATGAAACGCGAATCGCAGCCGATGACGGCAGAAGACCAGGTGCTCGCCAGTACCTTGCGCGAGACGCTCAATCGTGCCGCCGAACGGCATGATCCCATGCTGGACGCAGCCCTGGCGGCCACGCGAGCCCAGGCCCTGTCGGGCACTGGCCAGAAGCGCTGGACGCAGGCCTGGTTGCTGGCCGGAGGCTTTGCCCTGGCGGCCAGCGTGGCGGTGGTGGTTGTCCTGCCCAATATGCGTACACCGGCGTCATCGTCGGTGTCGGTAGTGAATCTGGCGGCAATGCCGTCTGTGGACCCGCAGTTGCTGGAAGACATGGATTTGTTGCTGGCGCTGGGGGAGGAGACGAATGGTGGTTGAAATGAATGCAGTGCAGCGTCGCGACAAGCGCAAGTGGGCCGCCGTCATCCGCGGCTGTGCTTTGGGTGTGCTGGTGCTGGGCAGTCCGCTGGTGCTGGCCGACAAGGGGCCACCCGGCGGTCGGGATGCACAGGACATGTCGGCACAGGAGCGCGAGCGTATCCAGCGCTGGCAGTCGTTGCCCCCCGAAAAACGGGAAGAGCTCATGGAGCGCTATGAGCGCTTTCAGAAACTGTCTCCGGAAGAACAGGCTGAAGTGAAGAAGCGCTACAACAAGTGGCGTGAAATGCCGGAAGAAGAGCGGCGTGCCATGCGCGACAAATGGCAGCAGATGAGTCCGGAAGAGCGGCAGGCATTGCGCCGTCGCCAGCATGAAGAGCGGGCCGATGGTGGCGGGCCACCGTCGCGTGGCGAGAAGCGTGACAAGAAAGAAAAGAAAGAATCGCGCAACGGCGATGAACGAGGTGACCAGAATGGTAAAAAGCGTCAGGGTGACTGACGCTTTTTACTGATTGGCCAGCTGCCGCCGCTGGCCAGTACCGTTTCATTCTCCTTCATCACCCTCATCGTCATCGGCAAACGTCAGTTTGAGTTCCTGTATTTTGCGCGTCAGGGTGTTGCGTCCCCAGCCCAGCAGTTTTGAGGCATCACGGCGGCGGCCACCGGTGAAATTGAGCGCGACCGTAATCATCACTTTTTCAAATGCCGGCAGTGCGGTGTCCAGCAACGGGGTTTCGCCGGCAGTGAGGGCCTTGCGTGCCCAGTTGGCCAGTCCCTGCTCCCAGTCCTGGGCATGCGAGAACTGGTCATTGTCATTGCGCTGCATCAGTTCGGGCGGCAGATCACCAATCAGGATTTCACGACCCGATGCCATGACGGTCAGCCAGCGACAGGTGTTTTCCAGCTGACGCACGTTGCCGGGCCAGGGTAACTGCTGCAGCAGCTCGGCTGTTTCCGGGCGCAAGGTTTTGGGTTCGACACTCATTTCCTTGGCGGCACGTGCAAGGAAATAGGCGGCCAGCATCGGGATGTCTTCGCGCCGGTCGCGCAGGCGCGGAATGTGTACGCGAATCACGTTCAGGCGGTGAAAAAGATCTTCACGGAACTTGCCGTCGGCGACCAGCTTTTCCAGATTCTGGTGCGTGGCGGCGATGATGCGCACATCAACCTTGACTGGCGTGTGTCCGCCGACCCGGTAGAATTCCCCGTCGGCCAGCACGCGCAGCAGGCGAGTCTGGGTGTCGAGCGGCATGTCACCGATTTCATCCAGGAACAGTGTGCCGTCGTTGGCTTGCTCGAAGCGACCCTGCCGCAGGGAGCCGGCACCGGTAAAGGCGCCTTTTTCATGACCGAACAGCTCGGACTCCATCAGGTCTTTCGGAATGGCCGCCATGTTCAGTGCAATGAACGGTTCGCTGCTGCGCGGCGAGTGACGGTGCAGTGCATGTGCCACCAGTTCCTTGCCGGTGCCGCTTTCGCCGTTGATGAGCACGGTGATGTTGGAGTGCGAGAGACGGCCGATGGCGCGGAAGACTTCCTGCATCGCCGGCGATTCGCCGATGATGTCGGTGCTGGGGACGGCAATCGCGGGTGCGGCATCCTGGCGCTGCTCGTGATGATGGGCAACGGCGCGCTTGACCAGTGCAATGGCATCGTCGACATCAAACGGCTTGGGCAGGTATTCAAACGCACCGCTCTGGTAGGACGACACGGCGGAATCAAGATCCGAATGCGCCGTCATGATGATGACTGGCAGATCGGGGTGTGATTCGCGAATCTTGCTCAGCAGGGCAATGCCGTCGATGCCGGGCATGCGGATGTCGCTGATGATGGCATCGGGCTGTTCGCGCGCAAGACGCGTCAGCACGGCATTGCCGTTGTCGAATACCGTCGAGGTCATGCCTTCCTGTGCCAGCGCCCTTTCCAGTACCCAGCGAATGGAGCGGTCATCATCAATGATCCATACCTTGTCGGCTTTCATTTGGTGCTCTCCGTAAAGCAGATGCGTGTGGCGGTCATGGCGTTGTGGGCATGTCGCGGTCAAGGTTCATCGGCAGCAAAATGCTGAATTGTGTGTGGCCGGGGCGCGACTCGCACTCGATCAGGCCGTGGTACTGATGCACGATGTCCTGTGCAATCGACAGGCCCAGTCCGGTGCCGTTCGCGCGGCCGCTGATCATGGGATAGAAAATGGTTTCGAGCAGCGCCTCGGGAATGCCTGGGCCGTTGTCGATGATGTCCACGCGCAGCACAAGGCGGTGTCGCACCGAGCCAATTGTGAACTGGCGCAGTGGGCGAGTGCGCAGCGTGATGGTGGGCGTGTCCTGCTCGCAGGTGTTCTCCATCAGTGCCTGCAGTGCGTTGCCGGTAATGTTGAGCAGGGCCTGGATCAGCTGGTCCGGGTCGGCCTTCAGTTCAGGCAGTGACGGATCGTAATCAAGCTTGATCTGCACCTGCCCGTCGGCCTCCGCCAGAATGAGGGTGCGTACACGCTCCAGGCACTCGTGGATGTTGACGAGACGCATGCGTGGCAGCGCACGCGGGCCAAGCAGGCGGTCCGCCAGGTTACGCAGGCGATCGGCTTCCTCGATGATGATGCTGGTGTACTCGCCAGGGTCGCTGCCTGCCGGTGCCTTGGCCAGCAGCTGTGCCGCGCCACGAATGCCGCCCAGCGGGTTCTTGATTTCGTGGGCCATGCCACGGATCAGGGCACGCGTGGCCTGACGATTGGCTATCTGGGACTCTTCCCGCGCAATGCGCAGCATGCGGTCCATGGGCTGCAGTTCGATCAGCAGGGTGACGGGCTCCCCCGGTGTCATGAGCGGGGCAACCGTGTAGTCGACGACGATGTCCTGCAGGCCGACACGAAGATGCGCTTCGCGCTTGGTGAGCGGGTGCAGGCTGGCCAGGGCAAGGCGCAGCGTAAGGCTGATGGGGGTGTCGCCCACCTCGACCAGATATTCGCTGACCGGGTTGCTGATGGCGCGGGTGCGACTGGCGGCCAGCAGTGCCTCGGCCGCCGGATTCAGGTAGCGGACAATCAGGTGGTCGTCGACATGGAGCACCGCTGTGCTCAGGTTGTCGAGGAGGCGTTTGGCAAAGCTGGCATCGGACATGTAGATCTGCCGTCATTATGGAGTGGGCCGCTCCGGTCATGGCCGGTTGGCGTACTATGCAAGGGCTTAAGCAAGAACCGCACCAGCTGACAGGAATGGCGCTGTCTCCCGCCTTTTCGTGCGGCGGCACTGTCCGCGCCGAGCCTTTCCCTGTGCTGCACGTTCATTTATGGTGCATTAATTGATTGTAGACCCATTTTGGTGCAAATGATGGATTCGTGCTGGTGCACCGGTTCCGGTGGCTGCCCCGGCCGGTCGGCAGTACAATTGCGCGCTTTTTGCACAGGCGGCTTTCCCGCCCCAGCCCCCGGAGTTTCCGTACATGTCCCGTTCTGCCCCCAAGGTCGGTTTCGTCAGTCTCGGTTGCCCCAAGGCACTGGTCGATTCCGAGCGCATCCTCACCCAGCTTCGCACCGAGGGCTACGAGGTATCGGCCTCGTACGAGGATGCCGATGTCGTGGTGGTGAACACCTGCGGCTTTATCGACTCTGCCGTACAGGAATCGCTGGATGCGATTGGCGAGGCGCTGGCCGAAAACGGCAAGGTCATTGTCACCGGTTGTCTGGGCAAACGAGAAGACACCATTCGCGAGGCGCACCCGTCGGTGCTCAAGGTCACCGGCCCGCACGCCTATGAAGAAGTGATGACGGCGGTGCACGAATTTGTGCCGCCCAAACATGATCCGTTCATGGATCTGGTGCCGCCACAGGGCATTCGTCTCACGCCGAAACATTATGCTTACCTGAAGATTTCCGAAGGCTGCAACCACCGCTGCACCTTCTGCATCATTCCGTCCATGCGTGGTGATCTGGTGTCACGCCCGATTGGCTCGGTGATGACCGAAGCCGAAAACCTGGCGAAGGCCGGCGTGAAGGAACTGCTGGTGATTTCGCAGGACACCAGTGCGTATGGTGTCGACCTGAAATACAAGCTGGATTTCTGGGGCGGGCGCCCGCTGAAGACGCGCATGATGGAAATGTGCGAGGCGCTGGGTGAGCTTGGCGTGTGGGTGCGTCTGCATTATGTGTACCCGTACCCGCATGTCGACGACATCATTCCGCTGATGGCGCAGGGCAAGATCCTGCCGTATCTCGATATTCCTTTCCAGCATGGCAGCCCCTCGGTGTTGGCGCGCATGAAGCGTCCGGCCCATGCCGAGAACACGCTGGCCCGCATCAAAAAATGGCGCGAGATATGTCCGGAACTCACCATTCGGTCCACCTTCATTGTCGGCTTTCCCGGTGAAACAGAGGCAGAATTCCAGGAACTGCTCGACTGGCTGAAAGAGGCTGATCTTGATCGCGTCGGCTGCTTCCCGTATTCGCCCGTGGAAGGTGCAAAAGCCAACGAGATTGCCGATCCGGTGCCAGAAGACATTCAGCAGGAACGCTATGAACGCTTCATGAAACTGGCGGCAGAAATTTCTGCTGCACGTCTGCAGAAAAAGATCGGCCGAGAAATGACGGTGCTGGTTGACGAGATTGATGAAGAAAACGGCGTGGCAGTGGCACGTTCGATGGCGGATGCGCCGGAAATCGACGGCAATGTGTTTATCGAGGGTGAAGGCGCTACGTTGCTCAAGGCCGGCGAATTCGTGAAAGTGCGCATTACCGATGCCGACGAGTACGACCTGTATGCGGAGCGGCTGGCGTAAACCGGGCCCGGATGGCGGTACACAAAAAGCAACGTCGCTTCCTTGATCGTCTTGCTATGCTGGCTGTGTTGGCGAGCGGCAGGCAAAAAATGCCGGTGGCAGTTATTTTCTGATCTGGAGATGGATGATCATGTTGAAGAAAATGGTAGTGGCGATGGTGCTGGCAATGCCGACACTGGCGCTGGCGCAGCAGGGTCCTTATTTCAGCGTAGGCGCAGCCGTGGGCAATACGGATCTTTCTGATCTGGAAAATCCCGGCTCTGTGACTGACGATGAAGTGCAGCGTGTCGTTATTGGTGGTGGTTACCAGTTCAACGAGAATCTGGCGCTGGAAGCCGTGTACCTGTCCAATGTCGAAAACACTGTCGAGACGGGCCCGTTCAAGCAGACACTGGATCACGATGGCATCCAGTTGTCGGTGCTGGCGTATGTTCCGTTCACGGCGCAGTTCTCTGCCTTCGGCAAGGTGTCGACCAATTATCTGAATGTGGCGTACCAGGATAATGCCGGTTTCTCGCTGGATGACTCTGGCATGCATCTGGGTGTGGGTGCCGGACTTGCCTATCAGGTGAGTGACCAGCTGGGCCTGCGGGCAACCTTTGAGCGCCTGATGATTACGGATGTGGGCAGCAGCAGTGGTGACTTTGATGTCGATCAGGTTGCGCTGGCGCTGAACTACAGTTTCTGATTTTCCGGTGCAATAAAAAACGGGCCTGCAGGCCCGTTTTTTATTGCTGTTACGCATCGCACATCAAAGGGTGAGTGTGATGGCCTCGCCGGCCTGCTCGCTGCACACGCGGGAGAGCAGTGCAGGCAGGGTTTCCTTCGTGGTGTTGCACATCCATTCGCCGTCACGATGGCCGCAGTGAAAGCCGCCGGAGCGGGCCGCTACCCAGATTTCTTTCGTGGGGCCCTGGCGGTTGATGATGACCTTGCTGCCGTTTTCAAAGGTCAGGGTCAGGATGCCGCCGGCGCTTTCCAGGTCGATATCGATGTCCAGGTCTTCAATGGCATCCTCGATGGCGAGCAGGGTGGCATCGACGGCGGTGTTGAAATCGGTATCGTTCATGGGGTTGTCTGGTCCGGTCATGCGGGATGAGCCTGCATGATAGCGATGGCGGACTGTGGACGCACCCTGCACAAGCGGTCGCCGTGAAGCAGGGACCACCGTATAATCGCCGCTGACCTTCTGCCGGACCCTGCCATGTCGCGCCTGTTGCTGCTTTCCCTTGCCTGCCTGCTGGCGGCCTGTGGCCAGAAAGGCCCGCTGTTCCTGCCGGCAACCCCGGTGGCGCCTGCGGCTGCTCCCGCAACCCCGGGGACCGCACCTGTGACGGCGCCGGTGCCTGCAACGACCGGGCAGGACACGACCGTGAAAAAAGAAAAAACCGAATCCGCGACAGCCCCCCGGCCCTGAACCTTCGAGTATTCCATGGATCATTTTGCCTATCGTGACGGCACGCTGTGTGCCGAAGATCTGCCCCTGAGCGTGGTCGCCGAACGCTTCGGCACGCCCACCTATGTCTATTCCCGGGCGACACTGGAGCGTCATTTCCGCGCCTTTGATGATGCCTTTGCGGGCATTCCCCATCAGGTCTGCTATGCCGTGAAGGCCAACTCCAACCTGGCCGTGCTGAACGTGCTGGCNNGGCAAGCAGGAGGCGGAAATCGCCCGGGCGCTGGAGGTGGGTATTGCCTGCTTCAACGTCGAGTCCGAGGCCGAGCTGGATCGCATCAATGCGGTGGCCGTGCGCATGGGCAAGCTGGCACCGGTCTCGCTGCGCGTGAACCCGGATGTGGATGCGCAGACGCATCCCTACATTTCCACCGGCCTCAAGGAAAACAAGTTCGGCATCGATATCGACGCGGCCGTGGATGTCTACCTGCGCGCCAGTCGCCAGCCCGGCCTGCGCATCGTCGGCATCGACTGCCATATCGGCTCCCAGCTCACCTCGGTGACGCCGTTTGTGGATGCACTGAAGCGCGTGCTGGCCATGATTGATACGCTGGCGGCCCGTGGCATCGTCATCGAGCATCTGGATATCGGTGGTGGTCTGGGCGTGCGTTACCGCGAGGAGACGCCGCCGGAGCCGCGTGACTATGCGCAGGCCCTGCTGCCCCTGCTGGAGGGTCGCCGCCTCACGGTGTTCATGGAGCCGGGCCGTGCCATTGCAGCCAATGCCGGGGTGCTGCTGACGACGGTGGAGTTTCTCAAGCCGACCGAGCACAAGAGCTTTGCCATCATTGATGCCGCGATGAACGACCTGATCCGGCCGTCGCTCTATGGCGCCTGGATGGACATCGTGGCCGTTACCCCCCGTAACGACGACACCCCCGAGCGCAGTTATGACGTGGTCGGTCCGGTCTGCGAGACCGGTGATTTTCTGGGCAAGGACCGTGCCCTCAAGATCATGGCCGGTGATGTGCTGGCAGTGAAGTCGGCGGGTGCCTACGGGTTTGTCATGAGCTCCAACTACAACACCCGCGGTCGTGCGGCCGAGGTAATGGTGGATGGTGACCGGGCCTTTGTGGTGCGTCGCCGCGAGACGGTGGCCGAGCTGTTTGCTCTGGAGTCCCTGCTGCCCTGAAGGGAGCGTGTTTGCGGGGTGGCCTAGCCCCCCTTAAACCGGCAGAATAGCCCGCAAGTGCGGGCTTTTTTGTGCGCGTCCCTCTCTCTTCTCTCTTTCGGGGGTGGGGCGGCCGGGCCTGCTTAATGGATTGGGAGTCCGCAATGCGTCTGGAATTTACCAAGATGCACGGCCTCGGCAACGATTTCATGGTGATTGATCTGGTCAGCCAGCGGGTGCGGCTGACGCCGGAACTGATCCGCCAGCTTGCCGATCGTCATTTCGGCGTGGGGTTTGACCAGCTGCTCATTGTCGAGCCGCCTGGTCGTCCCGATGTCGATTTCTGTTATCGCATCTTCAATGCCGATGGATCGGAAGTGTCGCAGTGCGGCAATGGCGCGCGCTGCTTTGCGCGGTTTGTGCGCGAGCGCCGGCTGACCCGCAAGGATGTCTTGCGCGTGGAAACGGCCAGTGGTGTGATCGAACTTCGTATCGATGATCTGGGCTGGGTGACGGTCAACATGGGCGCGCCAAGGTTTGCGCCGGACCAGATTCCGTTTGTGGCGGACAGTGAGGCGCTGGTCTATCCGGTCAGCGTCAACGGTCAGTCGGTTGAGCTGTCGACCGTGAGCATGGGCAATCCGCACGCGGTAGTGCAGGTGGCGAATGTCGATACGGCACCGGTGGCAACCCTGGGGCCGGCACTCGAATCGCATGCGCGCTTTCCCGAGCGTGTAAATGTCGGCTTCATGCAGGTGGTGGACCGGCATCACATCCGGCTGCGCGTATTCGAGCGTGGCACGGGCGAGACACTGGCATGCGGCACGGGTGCCTGTGCGGCGGCGGTGGCCGGTATCCGCCTTGGTCTGCTGGCGTCGCCGGTGAACGTGGCGCTGCCGGGCGGTGAGCTGGAGATACACTGGAATGGTGGTACCGAGCCGGTGATCATGATCGGCCCGACCGCTCGTGTGTATGATGGTGTAATGCGGTTGCCGGATGCGGCCCCTGCAGAACACCAGAGTGGCAGCAGGCATAACAAGAAGAAGGACAAGCGATGAGCAGTGAATTGCCTGACGCAGAACAGGTGGCCGCCTATCTTCGGGCGCACAAGGATTTTTTTGTCGATCACGAGGCTCTGCTGGCCGACATCACGATTCCGCACGAAACCGGCAAGGCGGTGTCGCTGGTTGAGCGCCAGGTGGTGGTGCTGCGTGAGCGCAACATCGAGTTGCGTGAGCGTCTGACGCGGCTGCTCGATGTGGCGCGCGAGAACGACATGCTGTTCGAGAAAATGCGCGGCCTGATTCTGGCATTGCTGGAAACCCGCACGGTGGCGCAACTGGCCGTGGTGCTGGAACGTGAATTGCGCCAGCGTTTCGGTTCCGAATATGTGAGCTTCCTGCTGTTTGATGTGAGTGGTGCCACCGGTGCCGCACAATCCATTCCGCTGCAGGCGGCGCAGGAAAAGATTCCGTCGCTGGCCAAGGGGCGTCATGCAGTTTCCGGTCAGCTGCGCAAGGACGAGCTGCAGTTTCTCTTCGGGCACGAAGGCGAGCTGGTGAAGTCCTGTGCAGTGGTGCCCGTTCAGCACGAACGTCCGCTTGGCCTGCTGGCGATCGGTTCATCCAGTGCCGAGCACTTCAAGAGCTCGATGGATACCTTGTTCATTTCTTTTGTCGGCGACGTGCTGGCGCGTGTGCTGCTCCCCCTGCTGGGTGCGGATGCGGCGCGGCAGTCTGCCTGAGCACCCGCATGACCAGTGCGTTGGAGACACGCATCGAGGATTTCCTCGCCGTGCTCTCTAGTCAGCGCGGCCTCTCTGCCAATACAGTGCTTGCCTATCGTCGCGACCTGCTCAAGGTGGCAGCCTTCATTGAGGGCTGCGGCCTGAGCGAGTGGCGCAGCCTTGACCAGTTTCTGCTCGAAGAGTTCATTGCCCGGGTCAGCGAACAGGGGCTGGATATCCGCAGCCAGCAACGCCTGCTCTCCAGTCTGCGCAGTTTTTATGACTGGCTGGCAGAGCGGGGCGAGGCGGCATTCAATCCGGCACGCAGCCTGCGCCTGAAGACACACAAACGTGAATTGCCGCGTGTGCTTGATGTTGATCTGGTGCAGCAGTTACTGGATGCGCCAGCGCCGGAGGACGAGCCGGAAAAGTCACTGTGGCGGCGTGATCGCACGATGATGGAGTTGTTTTATTCGTCGGGCTTGCGTTTGTCCGAGTTGTCGAATGCGATGCTGACGGCACTGGATTTGTCGAGTGGCCACATCACGGTGACTGGCAAGGGCAACAAGACACGCCGCGTACCGGTTGGCCGCAAGGCGCGCGAGGCGCTGCGGGACTGGCTGGTGTTGCGCGAGCAGTGGTGCACGGATAAAAGCGGGGACCTGATTTTCATTACGCCAAAGGGGGCGCGCTTTGGTGAGCGGGCGATCCAGTTGCGTCTTGCCCATCAGGCAAGACGTGCCGGTCTGCCGCAACACGTGCATCCGCACATGCTGCGTCACTCGTTTGCTTCGCATCTGCTGGAGTCGTCGCAGGACTTGCGTGCCGTTCAGGAATTGCTGGGGCATGCCGACATCAGCACGACACAAATATACACGCATCTCGATTACCAGCACCTTGCAACGGTTTACGACAAGGCGCATCCGCGTTCACGCAAGAACGATGACAAGTGAAAGACACCAGGCATGGCAAGTAACATGGCAAGTAAAAAAGACATCAGGCTCATCACCTTTGATCTGGACAATACGCTGTGGGATGTGGAGCCGATTGTTGCCCGCGCAGAGAAAACCATGCGCGACTGGATTCGTGCCGAGCATCCCGGGTTTGTGGCGCGGTTTGATTTTCGCGAGTTCTCGCGGCTGCGCCATGCCGTCGTGACGGAGCGGCATGACATTGCGCATGACCTCACCGCATTGCGCACGGAAGTGCTGCGGCGCGCTTTTGTGGAGGGCGGCTATACGGCATCGGAGGCAGAGGTGGCGGCGGTTAACGCCTTCGACGTGTTTTATGCCGGGCGCAACACCGTGGAATATTTTCCAGGTGCGCTGGAGGCACTGACAGTGCTCGGCAGGGATTTCCGGCTTTGCGCGCTCAGCAACGGGAATGCCGACATCCAGCGCGTTGGTCTGGGGCATCTCTTCAGTGGCCATTTTTCGGCTGCCAGTGTCGGCGCCGCCAAGCCGGACCCGCGCATCTATCTGGCAGCGCTTGCCGCCTCCGGTGTCACGCCGGCACAGGCCATTCATGTTGGCGATCATCCCGAGCAGGACATTGCCGCCGCTGCCGGCGTGGGCATGCGCACGGTCTGGGTGAACTTTACCGATCAGGTGTGGCCGGATCTGCCGCCAGCCGACGCCGAAATCACTGGCTTTGATGAACTGGTGCCGGTCATCCGCCGTCTGGCCGGCGTCTGAGCCGGCGGGCCGTCTCGGGCGGTCAGCACGCCTGTCCTGTGCGGGCATGGTAATTTCTGGCGCCCTCCCTTAAGCTCTCTGCGGTTCGCGACCGGCTGGTCGCGACAGTATTCCAATGCCTGCAGTGGAGAACCCCATGTCCCTTCCTTCCTTTCGTCTGGATGGGCGCCGTGCCCTTGTGACCGGCGCATCCAGTGGCCTGGGCCAGCACTTTGCCGAGACCCTGGCCAGGGCCGGTGCCGAGGTGGTGCTGGCGGCTCGCCGCACCGACCGTATCCAGGCAGAGGTCGAGCGCCTGCAGGCAGCCGGCCTCAAGGCACATTGCGTTGCGATGGATGTCACCAGTGCAACATCCGTCCGCGAGGCGCTGGCAGCAGCCGAGGCGCTGAGCGGCGGCGTCATCGACATCCTGGTCAACAATGCCGGGGTGTCCGGCAACAGCTTCTTCCTCAGCCTGGAAGAGGAAGAATGGGATTTCGTGGTCGACACCAACCTCAAGGGTCCCTATCTGGTCGCCCGTGAAATGGCGAAGCGGCTGGTGGCGGCAAAGCAGCCGGGCAACATCATCAACATCGCGTCCATCCTCGGCTTCCGCGTGGCGGCCGTGCTGGCACCCTATTGCGCCTCCAAGGCCGGGGTGATCCACCTCACCAAGGCCATGGCGCTGGAACTGGCCCGTTACGGCATCCGCGTCAATGCGATTGCACCGGGCTACATCGAGACGGAAATCAATGCCGGCTATTTCGATACCGAGCCGGGACTGAAAATGATTGCGCGCATTCCCATGCGCCGTCTGGGCGACCGCACGGATCTGGACGGCCCGCTGCTGCTGCTTGCGTCGGAGGCCGGTCGTTACATGACCGGCTCGGTCATCGAAGTGGATGGCGGGCATCTCTGTTCAACCCTTTAAAAACGGCGCCGTCTCCCGGAGACGACGTTAACGGATGACCTGTGGCGTCTCGCCGGGTTTTCCAGAAGTTTTCAATCATTGCTGGAGTCACTGATGGATTTTTCCCTGTCGCCGGAAATCGAGGATTACCGTCTGCGCGTGCGCGCCTTTGTCGAAAAGCACGTGCTGCCACTGGAAGCACAGCCAGCGGCGTTTGATGAGCATGAAAACATTCGAGAGGATGTGGTGGCACAGGTACGGGCACTGGCAAAAGCCGAAGGTCTGTGGGCATTCCAGATGCCAAAGGAGCGCGGTGGCCAGGGCATCGGTGTGGTTGGCATGGCGGCCTGCTATGAAGAGGCGGCACGCTCGCCGTTCGGGCCGGTGATGTTCAATGCGGCACCGCCGGATGACGGCAACATGATCCTGCTGGAAAAGGTGCTGAAGACAGAGGCGCTCAAGCAGCGCTGGCTGCAGCCGATTATTGACGGCAAGGTGCGTTCTGCCTTTGCCATGACAGAGCCAAAGGGTTGCGGCTCTGATCCGTCGCTCACCTATACCAAAGCAGAAAAGAAAGGTGACAAATGGATCATCACCGGCCGCAAGTGGTTCATCACTGGCGCCGAGGGTGCGCAGCATTTCATTCTGATCGCACGCACATCCGACGACGAGCGCAAGGGGCTTACGGCCTTCCTGTTTGATGCCAGTCAGCCTGGCTGGCGCATCGAGCGCCGCATTCCCATCATGGGTCCGGAAGAACATGGTGGTCATTGCGAAATTGTGTTCGATGGTCTGGAAATTCCGGATGAATGCCGTTTGCTGAACGTGGGTGACGGTCTCAAGGTCACACAGATCCGTCTGGGTACCGCACGTCTTACGCATTGCATGCGCTGGCTGGGGCTGAGCAAGCGCTGCCTGGAAGAGGCGGGTGGCTATGTGTCACAGCGCATGAGTTTTGGCGAGACGCTGGCGCAACATGAAGGCGTGCAGTGGATGCTGGGCGATGCCGCCAAGGATATTCACATCGGCCGCCTGCTCACCATGAATGCGGCGTGGAAGCTGGATCAGGGTGATTTTGCCCGGACCGATATTTCCATTGCCAAGATTCATGTGGCAGATGCCCTGCACAAGGCCGCAGATACCGCCATCCAGTTGCTGGGCGCGCGTGGCTATTCAAAAGACACGATTGTCGAATGGATCTATCGCTATGCCCGCCAGGCGCGTCTGGTGGATGGCGCCAGTGAAATCCACAAGATGGTGTTATCGCGTGCCTATCTCGATGATGGTCAGGATTTTTTCCGCTGGGGCATCTGAGCGGATCGTGAATCATGTGCAGAATGTCCTGGAGTGCCGGGCAGTCTCTACCGGAAGAGTGAGTGGAAAATCCTGATGCAGAGTGAACAACGGCAGGCGGTTGAAAAGTTCCTGACAGGGAAGACGGGCGCAGCATCGGTCTGCATTGATGAGGCTCGCCTGTTGTCAGGTGGTGCCATTCAGGAAAACTGGTTGTTGCGCGTAAGCCTGCAGGGCGGAACACAGGCCGGGGTACTGGAATGCGTGTTGCGCAGTGATGCGCCATCCGGTGTGGCGGTATCGCATTCGCGTGCCGAAGAGTTTGCCCTGCTGAAAGCGGCATTTGCTGCCGGCGTGACTGTGCCGGAGCCTCTCTGGCTGGGCGACAGGTCGGTGTTCGGTCGTGATTTTTTTGTCATGCGCAAGGCGGCCGGTACCGCGGCCGGATTCCGCCTGGTCAAGGATATGACGCTGGGCGGTGATCGCGAGCAGCTGGTGCAACGCATTGGCGCGGAAATGGCAAAGCTGCATGCCATTCGGCCACCGCGTGCTGATCTGGCGTTTCTGAAACTGCCGGAGCGTTCGCCAGCCCTGCAGGGTGTGCATGAGTTCAGACTTTTTCTGGATGGCCACCACACGGCGTTTCCTGCGCTGGAATGGGGGATTCGCTGGCTGGAAAAAAATGCACCCGTCACGGAAAAACTGGTGCTGGCACATCGTGACTGGCGTACCGGAAATTATATGGTTGATGAGCATGGCCTGACGGCAGTGCTCGACTGGGAGTTTGCGGCCTGGTCCGATCCGCTGGAGGACATTGGCTGGTTTTGTGCGCGCTGCTGGCGGTTTGGGAGGCTGGAAAACGAGGCAGGTGGTATCGGCTCGCGTGATGCTCTTTATCGGGGTTATGAAGCAGTCAGTGGCAAGCCGCTTGATCGTGCCGCCGTATTTTTCTGGGAGGTCTATGCGCATGTGCGCTGGGCCATTATTGCGCTGCAGCAGGGTGAGCGCCATGTCTCCGGTCAGGAGCCATCGCTGGAGCTGGCACTGACGGCGCACATTGTGCCGGAACTTGAACTGGAAATCCTCAATATGACGGGGTGCAAACATGCGTGAGCAACCGGATGGTGCCGCATTGCTGGCGATTGCGCGTGACGTGCTTCGTAAGGAACTCCTGCCCTTGTTGCCGAAAGATCGTGCGTATGAAGCACTGATGATTGCCAATGCCATGAGCATTGCCGAGCAGCAGTTGCGCAGTGGTGATGCAGCAGGTCATGCCGAGCATGAAGCATTGCAGCGTGTTCTGCAGAAGGATGGCAATCTGGCTACACTGAATCGTCTGTTGGCGGAAAAAATACGGACGGGTGAAATGGACGGGAATGCTGATGCACAGCAGCTGTTGTGGAGTAGTGTTGTGCAGCGTGTGGGCGAGAGCGCGCCCCGTGCACTGGCGGCGTATGGTATCGGTTGATGGCTGTCTGAAGAAACGGGAATAAAAAAGCCGGCATGCGCCGGCTTTTTTATGGAGAGACGATCAGAACTTGTAGCCAACACCAATCATGTAGGCAAACGGATCGATTTCCAGTTCGCCAATATCGGTGCCATTCACGCTGACGTCAGTGTTGATGTCGATCTTCCATACGGACGCATTCAGTACCAGCTTGTCGGTGATGTCGATATCAACGCCGGCTTCAAGAGCCAGGCCAACGGAGTCGCTCAACTCAAGATCAGCGCCGGGGATGTCGTCTTCAAAGAACATGGTGTAGTTCAGGCCGGCACCAACATACGGGTGGAACTTTGTGCCAACCTGTGGGTACCACTGTGCAGAAATGGTTGGTGGCAGGTGTTTGGTCGAACCGATCTTGGTGCCAGCGGCAGTGATGTCATGCTCGAACGGTGTGGCAGCCAGCAGCTCGATGCCGAAAGAAGGCGAAACGAAGTAGGTGCCAGTCAGGCCCAGTTGGGTGTTGTCATCCACGTCCAGTACACCAACAGCAGTGTTGTCGGTGACATCAGGGCTGACAGTGGCAATGCCGGCACGCAGAACAATATCGCCTGCTTCATAGGCCATGGCCTGACCGGCGGTGGCGGCAAGAATACTGGCAACCAGTGCAGCTGATTTGATACGCATGGGTATTCCCCTTGATTGAAAAAGATAACTGGCCGGTTGCGTTGTCGCAGTGTCGCTGCAACAGACGTCAACACAACATGGGCCAATCGTAGGGGAGCCTGCACGGACGGTATTGATATAAATCAATAGACGGCATTGGCCCGTCGTGGTGACAGGCCATTGCTTGATCTGGCGCAGTTTTTTGTCAGATTTCAGGCGCGAGCTTGCCCGGGCTGCCCGGTCCTTACCCCGGCATCCGGTCCAGTACGCGGTAGGCCAGTGCCTCGTGCAGGTGCGCCGACAGTATCTTCGCCTCGCCCTCCAGATCGGCAATGGTGCGGGAAACGCGCAGCACGCGATGGTAGGCACGGGCGGAGAGGCGCAGCCGCTTCATGGCCAGTTCCAGGGTGTCGGCATCCTCACGGGAAAGTGCCGCATGTTCGCTCACCATGGAGGGGCTCAACTCCTGGTTCAGGTGGCCCTGGCGCGCCTGCTGGCGCTCGCGTGCGGCCAGTACCCGTGGCTTTACCGTGGCCGTGCTTTCACCGGCACTGCCGCGGTGCAAGACCTCCGCCGGCAGCGCCGGGACCTCGACATGCAGGTCGATGCGGTCCAGCAGGGGGCCGGACAGGCGGCTGCGGTAGCGGGCCACCTGGTCGCCGGTGCAGCGGCAGCGCGCCGTACCGTCACCCAGATAGCCGCAAGGGCAGGGGTTCATGGCGGCGATGAGCTGGAAGCGGGCGGGAAATCGGACCTGGTTGGCGGCGCGTGAAATCACCACATGTCCTGATTCCAGCGGCTCGCGCAGGACTTCGAGCACCTTGCGGTCAAATTCGGGCAGTTCATCAAGGAACAGCACGCCGTGGTGGGCCAGGGTGATCTCGCCCGGACGTGGGTTGGAGCCTCCTCCGACCAGCGCCACGCCAGAGGCCGTGTGATGCGGTGCCCGGAACGGCGGCTGCCGGTCCGGATCGTCGGTATGCCCCAGCAAGGAGCGGATGGCAGCAACCTCCAGTGACTGCTGCTCCCCGAGCGCGGGCAGCAAGCCCGGCAGGCGGGACGCCAGCAGTGTCTTGCCGGTACCTGGCGGGCCCAGCATCAAGAGTGAATGTCCCCCGGCGGCGGCAATTTCCAGTGCCCTGCGCGCCTGGTGCTGCCCTTTCACATCGGCCATGTCAGGGCCGCTTGTCAGGGCGTTGCACCGTGCTGGTGCGGGCTGCTCCAGTGTCAGTCGCTGCTGGCCGTTGAGGTGAGCATAAACCGCCAGTAAATGGTCACCGGCATAGACTTCGGCGCCCTGGGGCCGCGCCGCCTCCATGGCATTGGCCGCCGGAACGAACAGGGCGTGCCCTGCATCACGGGCCGCCAGACTGGCAGGCAGCACGCCGTTGATGGCGCGCAGCTCGCCGGAGAGGGCAAGCTCGCCCATGAACTCGGCGCGGTCGAGCACCCCGGCCGGCAGCTGGCCATTGGCGGCCAGGATGCCCAGTGCAATCGGCAAGTCAAAGCGCCCGCCAAACTTGGGCAGATCGGCTGGTGCCAGATTGATGGTGATGCGTCGCTGCGGAAATTCGAAGCCGGAGTTGATCAGTGCAGAGCGTACCCTGTCCTTGCTCTCACGCACGGCGGCCTCGGGCAGCCCGACGATGGCGAGCCCGGGCAGGCCGGGGCTGAGGTGGACTTCAACAGTGACGGGCGGGGCATCGAGGCCCAGCTGGGCGCGCGTACGCACGCGGGCGAGTGACATTGCTTGTTCTCCCTGAACATGACGCCCTGCATTCCTTGCAGGGCCTGGGTTGGCTGACGGTGAATCAGGACTGGTCCGTGCGGTTTTCCAGTGCGGCAACACGGTGCTCGAGTGACTTCATTTCGCGCTCGACGGCTTCCAGCCGGCTGCGGGTACGGGTCAGCAGGGCGGCCTGCACATCAAACTCTTCACGCGTGACCAGCTCCATGCGTGCGAGTGCTTCGCGCAGGACGGCCTTGATGTTTTCCTCGATGTCGCCACGCAGTTGACGCACGCCGGGTGGCAGAACCTGTGAAAGCTGCTCGCTGACGCGATTGACGATCTGCTCCAGTGCCATCTCGATTCACTCCTGAACGGATTAATGGGTGGCGATTCTAGCACCAATGAGCGAGTGCAGAGCCTTGTTGCTGTGTATGCACCGTTGTTGTGCGCCAATTTGGGGTGTTTGCCGTTTGTCTGCACCGTGACGGGGAGCCTAAATGGTGCAAATGCGTTTGCGGTAGCGTCCGGCCCAGTGAATTCAGGCATTCAGCAGAATTGGCACGGCTTCTGCAAAGAGTCTGGCAAGTGCTGAAAAGCGCGATGTTGAAAGCCTCAAATCTTTTCAGGCAACCAAAGTCCCATATCTGGAGTTGTGCACATGAAACTGACCAAGATCTCTGCTGCTGTTCTCTCCGCCGGCATGCTGTTCGTTGCCGCTTCCGCCAATGCCGCTGATGAAGCGTTCACCACCGCTGGCAGCGTTGCAATGACCACTGATTATCTCTACCGCGGTATCTCCCAGACTTCGGGTGCCCCGGCATTGCAGGGTTCGCTGTCCGTGAGCCATGAGTCTGGCCTGTACGCCACTGTCTGGGGCTCCAGCATTTCGTTTGCCAGCGGCCTCGAACTTGATCCCTCGATCGGTTATGCCGGCAAGGTGGGCGAAGTTGGTTATGACGTTGGCGTTCTCTACTACGGCTACCCTCACTCCACCTCTGCAGAAGGCGGTGCCGGCCAGTATGACTTCGTTGAATTCTACGGTTCGGTGAGCTTCTCCGGCGCCAAGCTGGGCCTGGCCTATGCCGACGAGTTTTTCGGTGAAACCGGCAAATCGCTGTATGCCTTTGCCGATTACGGTACCGAAGTATCCGGTTTCGGTCTGTCTGCCCACGTTGGTCTCAACCTGCTGGATGACGAGTTCTACGGTTCTGGCCTGGCCCTCGATGAAGATTCCTACATCGATTACAAGGTTGGCGTGAGCAAGGCAGTCAAGGATGTGACGTTCGAACTCGCCTACATGGGCTCGGATCTGGACGACACCATCGTTCCCGATGGCGAAGGTACCTTTGTGCTGACTGCCAGCAAGAGCTTCTAAGTCACCTATGCCGTGCACACGACAAGTGTGCACGGCAACCCAAGAACAGGAGTACGCATGATGAAAATGGTTACTGCCATCATCAAACCCTTCAAGCTCGATGATGTGCGCGAAGCACTCTCCGAGATTGGTGTGCAGGGTGTCACTGTGACAGAAGTGAAGGGATTCGGTCGACAGAAAGGCCATACGGAACTGTACCGTGGTGCTGAGTACGTTGTTGATTTTCTGCCAAAAGTGAAAATCGACATTGCCACCAGTGATGACTTGCTGGACCAGGTGATTGAAGCAATTTCGAAGGCTGCGATGACCGGGAAAATTGGCGACGGCAAGATTTTCGTGACGCCGCTTGAACAGGCCATTCGTATCCGTACCGGCGAAACCGGTGTCGAGGCGATCTGAAGTAATTTTCTTGCGTTCAACGCGGAGGAATTCCCGTGAAAAAAGTATTGATGTCCATGATGCTGGGCAGTGCGCTGGTTTTTGCTGCCCCTGCATTTGCTGAAGAAGAGGCGGCACCAGCAGCAGCTGTTGCTGCTGAAGTGGTTGCTGCACCAGAGGCTGCTGCCCCTGCAACCGACGCCGCTCCCGTAGTGGCTGAAGCGGCACCGGCAGAAGCCGAGGCTGCGCCTGCACCCACCTACAACAAGGGCGACAATGCCTTTCTGATGATGTGTGCGGCGTTTGTGATCCTGATGTCCATTCCCGGTCTGGCACTGTTCTACGGCGGCCTGGTCCGCAAGAAGAACATGCTGTCGGTGCTCATGCAGGTATTCACGGTGTTCTGTCTGATCACCGTGCTCTGGATGATCTACGGCTACAGCGTGGCCTTCACCGAAGGCAACGCCTTCTTCGGCTCGCTGTCGAAGGTGTTCCTGAAAGGGGTGAATGACACCACACTGGCAGCGACATGGAGCAAGGCAACCCCCATCAGTGAAGTCATCTACGTGGTCTTCCAGGGCGCCTTTGCGGCGATCACCTGCGGCCTGATCGTGGGTGCCTTTGCCGAGCGTGCCAAGTTTGCCGGCGTGCTGGTGTTCTCGGTGCTGTGGTTCACTTTCTCCTACCTGCCGATGGCTCACATGGTGTGGTACTGGGCTGGTCCTGATGTCTACACCACTGCTGAAGCAGCGACTGCTGCCACTGCAACTGCCGGCTGGCTGTTCCAGAAGGGTGCGCTCGACTTTGCCGGTGGTACCGTGGTGCACATCAACGCCGCTGTTGCCGGTCTGGTAGGTGCCTATGTGGTGGGCAAGCGTATCGGTTATGGCAAGGAAGCAATGGCTCCGCACAGCCTGACCATGACCATGATCGGTGCCTGCCTGCTGTGGTTCGGCTGGTTTGGTTTCAACGCCGGCTCTGCACTGGAAGCCAATGGCATTGCTGGTCTGGCATTCGCCAACACCTGGCTGGCCACTGCTGCTGCCGCACTGAGCTGGATGCTGGCCGAGTGGGTACTGAAGGGCAAGCCGTCCATGCTGGGTGCTGCCTCAGGTGCTGTGGCTGGTCTGGTTGCGATCACCCCGGCTTGTGGCTTCGTTGGTCTGGGTGGTGCACTGGTCATCGGTCTGCTCGCTGGCGTCATCTGCCTCTGGGGTGTGCATGGTCTCAAGAAGCTGCTCGGTGCCGATGACGCGCTTGATGTGTTCGGTGTGCACGGCGTGGGCGGTATCCTCGGTGCCCTGCTGACCGGTGTGTTTGCCTCACCGGAACTGGGTGGCCTGAGCTGGTGGGATTACGTGGCCAATGCGCCAGGTGCCTACGACATGCTGGGTCAGGTCAAGGTGCAGGCCATCAGTGTGGTGACCACCATTGTCTGGTCCGGTGTGGTCTCCCTGGTTGCCTTCAAGCTGGTTGATCTCACCATCGGCATGCGTGTGGCGGAAGAGGACGAGCGTATCGGCCTTGACGTGACCTCCCATGGCGAGCGTGCCTACAACGACTGATCCTTTAGCGCAGTCGCGTAACACAGAAAGGGGCCTTCGGGCCCCTTTCTGCATGGCGGTGTTTACGGGGAAATGCGGGGGAGTTGCGGTCGTTGGTCCGGGTGGTACTGTTGATGCCCGGCAATAGCAACAAACAGGATCGGCCATGACTTCAGCATCATCACGCAGCGACATGTCGGCAGAAGAGTGGGACGCCCGCGTCAATCTGGCAGCGGCGTACCGGCTGGTGGCGTTGTTTGGCTGGGACGATCTTGTGTTCACGCATATTTCCGTGCGCTTGCCCGGGCCCGACCACCATTTCCTGATCAATCCCTACGGTTTCCTGTTCGAGGAAATCACGGCCTCGTCGCTGGTCAAGATCGACCTGCAGGGCAACAAGGTGGGGGATTCGCCCTACATGGTCAATCCGGCCGGCTTCACCATTCACAGTGCGGTGCATGCGGCACGCGAGGATGCCCTGTGCGTGATGCATACGCATTCCATCAATGGCGTTGCGGTGTCGGCCCAGAAGGACGGCTTGCTGCCGCTGTCGCAGCAGTCCCTGTTCGTGCTCTCGTCCCTCGGGTATCACGACTATGAGGGTGTGGCGCTGAACGAGGCGGAAAAGCCGCGGCTGGTGCGCGACCTTGGCAACAACAACTTCCTCATGTTGCGCAATCACGGATTGCTGACGGTGGGGGCAACGGTGGCGGATGCTTTCCTGTCGATGTACCTGTTTGAAGCCAGCTGCATGGTGCAGGTACGTGCACAGGCGGGTGGCGGCGAGCTGGTGCCGGTGCCGCAGCCGATTGTGGACGGTATTCAGGCACAGGCGGCTGCCGTGACAAAAGGACTGGGTGGTGCGCTGGTGTGGCCGGGCTTGCTGCGGCGCCTGCAGCGGCGCAATCCGGGGCATGACAGCTGAACCGGTCAGCTGATTCCTTCGTCAATGTGACATTGGCGGTTGTTGCTGGGGTGGGGGATCAGTATGATTCGCCATCATGATGAAAACACCCCAGACGCTGCTCAGGCAGCTGCTCAAGCAAGGACGCGACCTGCTACCCGACATGGGTGGCAACGGGGTTGCCGGCGAGCAGGAATACACGATTGACGAGCTTGCCCGTGTGGCCGGCACCACTGTCCGCAATGTACGCGCCTATCAGGATCGCGGGCTGATTGCCCCGCCGGTCCGCCGTGGTCGTGCCGGTATCTATTCCGATGTGCATCTCGGACGCCTGCGCATCATCAACCAGCTGCTGGACCGCGGCTTTACCATCGCCAACATCAAGGAACTGGTGGACGCGTGGGAGCAGGGCCAGGACCTTGATCATGTGCTCGGGCTGGACTCGGCCATCGCCGGTACCTGGAGCATCGAGACGCCGGTCTACATCACCCCGGATGAAATTGCCGAGATCTTCGGCGATGGCATCAATGAGGAAACGCTGGCTCGCGCCCTTCAGGTCGGTTTGTTTGAAGTGGAAGGTGACCGCATCAAGGTATCCAGCCCCCGTATTCTTCAGGCCGGTATCGAGCTTTACAAGGCAGGCGTGCCACTGGGTGCCCTGCTGCGCGAAATTGAAGTACTGCGTGAGGACACCGACCGCCTGACCCGCAGCTTTGTGCAGCTCATTGCCAATCACCTGATCGAGCCGCTCACCGACAAGAACCTGCCGAGTCCGGAGCAGATCACCCACATCGGCCAGGTCATCGAGCGCCTGCGCCCTCTGGCGGAAATGGTGGTGAATGCGGAGATGGCCAAGGGCCTGCGCCGTCATGCCAATGTCTATATCGGCGACAAGTTTCGCGAAATCCTCAAGCAGAGCGATGGTGACGCAGGGCGCAAGGGACCACCCAGACAAGGCTGATGTAGCCGTGAGATTGATGTGCATAAAAAAACGGGCCTTTCGGCCCGTTTTTTTATGCACCCGAAAGGTCAGGGCGCCATGATGCCCTTGATCATGAAGAACAGCATGGCAGACATGAGTGCGGATGCCGGGACCGTGATGACCCAGGCGGCACCAATGCGTAACAGCTGTGAGCGCTTGACCAGTTCGTGCTTGTACACACGTTTCATGTTCTTGCGTTCGGCCTTGGAGAAGTGCGCCGGGTCCATCTGCAGGCGTGCCTGGGTCTTGAGCTCTTCGAGCATTTTGCCTTTTTCTTCGATGGAGCCCTGGGTGAACCTGCCCATGAACAGGTCGATGGCGGCCTGATCGCCCTCCGGGTGATGCATCTTGATATCGGCCAGCATGCGCGAATAGTTTTTCTTCAGGTACTCACGCAGGAAGCCCACCCCGAACACACCACCCACGGCGATGTGGGTGGAGCTGACCGGCAGTCCCATCTGGCTGGCCACGATCACGGTGATGGTGGCAGCCATGGCGATGCAGTAGGCGCGCATCTGGTCCAGCTCGGTGATTTCGGAGCCCACGGTGCGAATGACCTTGGGGCCGAACAGGGCCAGACCGATCGCAATGCCGAGTGCGCCGACCATCATCACCCACATGGGAATGGGGGCTTCCTTGGTAATCATGTGCGTGGCGGAGGTGTAGACATCGACAATGGCGGCCAGTGGCCCGACGGCGTTGGCCACATCATTGGAGCCGTGGGCAAAGCTGAGCAGGGCGGCCGCAAAAATCAGGGGGATGGTGAATAACCGGTTTACGCTTTCCTTGCTGCTGGCCAGGCTTGTCTGGGCCTGCATGCGCCATCTGGTAATGAAATAGGCAATGATGGCAATGCCAAGGCCGATCAGCGAGGCATCCAGGAAGCCTACCTTCCAGACCCGGTTCAGGCCCTTGAGCATGAGGTAGGTGCCAAAACTCCAGCCCATGAAAGCGACCAGCCAGGGCAGGGCCTTGCGGGCGGCTTTCAGCATGTCGGGCTGGTAGGTGATGGTGCGCTTGACCATGTACAGGAAGGCGGCGGCAAAGATGCCGCCCAGTACCGGCGAAATGACCCAGCTGGCCGCAATCTGGCCCATGGTGCCCCAGTCAACAATGCCGAAGCCGCTGGCGGCTACGCCGGAACCCAGTACCGCGCCGACGATGGCGTGTGTGGTCGAGACCGGTGCGCCCACATAGGTGGCCACGTTCAGCCACAGGGCGGCCGCCAGCAGGGCAGCCATCATCAGCCAGACAAAGGTGTCGGCGTTGGGAATCTGGGAGGGATCAATGATGCCGTTGCGAATGGTGCCAACCACATCGCCGCCGGCAATGATGGCGCCGGCGGCCTCGAAGATGGCGGCAATGAACAGCGCGCCACCGAGGGTCAGGGCCTTGGAACCAACCGCCGGCCCCACATTGTTGGCTACATCGTTGGCGCCAATGTTCATGGCCATGTAGGCGCCGATCACTGCGGCAATGGCCAGCATGATGCCGTTGAGGCCTGATACCCCCTGCTGGGTGGCGTAAAGCATGACGGCAATGATGAAGAGCAGGGCAAAGCCCAGACGCAGCAGTTCGGCCTGACCTTTCTTGGTGGCCTTTTCGAGTTCGTTGATGTGTTTCAGTTCCACGATAGGCTGTCTCGGTTGAAAATCGGCGCGATTGTGACAGAAAGGTTACGGCGACCCAATGACATGGCTCAGTGGTTTTTCGTCTTTTGTCGGACAGGCGTCTGTGGCCTGACGCCTGTCCGGGGCTGTCAGAAGCCCAGCAGGCGGTCGACGCCGAGCAGGGTGGCTGCCCCGAGCAGGGCAAACACGACGGCCACAATGCCGTGAATGAGATTGAGCGGCAGCTTGTGGGCAATGCGGTCGCCCAGCAGCACGGCGGGCACGTTCGCAATCATCATGCCCAGCGTGGTGCCGGCGACCACGGCAATGAAGGCGTGGTACTGCGCGGCCAGTGCGACGGTGGCAATCTGTGTCTTGTCACCCATTTCGGCCATGAAGAAGGCCAGCACGGTGGTGGTGAAAACACCGAAGTGGGCGAGTTCGGTGTCTTCGTCATCCAGTTTGTCCGGCACCATGATCCAGGCAGCCATGGCGATGAAGGAGATGCCCAGCACCCAGCGCATGATGTCTGGCGAGACCAGCGAGGTGATCCACGCACCCAACGCACCGGCACCGGCGTGATTGGCGATGGTGGCAACCAGGATGCCGAGGATGATGGGGACAGGCTTGCGGAATTTCGCGGCCAGAACGAAGGCCAGCAACTGGGTCTTGTCGCCGATTTCGGCCAGGGCAACGATGCCCGTCGAGATGAGGAATGCTTCCAATGTGAACTCCTGGCCGGAAACTGATACCAATGACCATACCGCCTTTCCGGCCACACCGAAGGCAATATGGTCAATGGTCTTGCCAGGTTCAGGAAACTGCAGGCGCCATGGCCGTTCGGCCAAGTATGTTGACGCAAGCCCCTTCCGCCGTGATTGCCATGGCGTGAAGGGCGGCTACTCCCCAATGACGGGCGTATCTTAACGACCGGAGCCGGATGCGTCCAGATTGCGCGATCAGGCGGTCGTGTCGGTGCGCGGAGTGCTGTAGACGGGGGCAAAGCCGCCGCCCGGGGTGCGGAAGTTGGTGGTCTGGCCCTGATACAGGCGTGCGGCAACCCATTGCACGTCGCCGTCGTAGGTATAGGTGCGCAGGTCAAACTTGAGTGTTTGTGCGTCGGGCTCGGCGGTAATGGTGCGCTCACCCGGCGTCACCAGTGCCTGTGCCACATAGTCGCCTTGCAGGATTTCCTCCCAGACCCGTTTGGTCAGCTTGTCGCCACGGTAGGCGGCACGGCTGCCAAAGCCGGCATTGGGTTTGAAAAACAGCTGGCGGCGCTGTTGCCACAGGCGTTCGGCATCGGCCGCATTGACCACTTCGGTGTGCGGAATGTTTTCCAGCAGGATGGTTTGTGTGGCCGCCGGTACGCCGAGGGCCTGCAGGGTAGCTGCATCACTCAGCAAGGCGAGGTTGCGCTTGTCGGCATACAGGGCGTG
>DPJB01000023.1 GCA_003543245.1 Moraxellaceae bacterium
ACGAACTTCATGCAGAACCAGACGAAGACCGCAAACGCAATGGCTTGCCCGATCAGGGTTGCATTGATGTTCACGCTATCACCTCAATTCATTTTTCCAGCCGCCGGATTGCGGCCGGAAACAATTCGCAAAAAAGCCGAATTACTTGATGAACGGGTTGGCGAACAGCAGCAGCATGGCGATACCGACACCGATCATCGGCACGGCGTCGAGCAGACCGGCAACGATGAACATCTTCACCTGGAGCTGTGGGCCCAGTTCCGGCTGACGGGCAACGCCGTCCAGGAACTTGCCACCGAGCAGAGCGAAGCCAACGGCTGTGCCGAGAGCGCCGAGACCGATCAGCAGGGCAACGGCCAGCAGGTTCATACCGGTGATGTAATCCATCTTTAAGTCCTCTTACTTTGGTTAAAGGGTGAAATCAGTACTGCAGCAAAACAAAATCAGTGATCGTGCGATTCCGAGGCCATGCTCAGGTACACGATGGTCAGCATCATGAACACGAAAGCCTGCAGGGTGATCACCAGGATATGGAAGATCGCCCAGACAATCTGCAGGCCGCCACCCAGTACACCGAGGGCCAGGCCACCAGTAAACATGAGTGCGATCAGGATGAAGATAAGCTCGCCGGCATACATGTTGCCGAACAGTCGAAGGCCAAGCGAAATCGGCTTGGTGATAAGGCCGATGCCTTCGAGAATGAAGTTGAACGGAATCAGCGCCCAGTGATTGAACGGGTTAAGGGTCAGTTCCTTGGTGAAACCGCCAGCGCCCTTCATCTTGATGCTGTAGAAAAGAATGAGGAAGAACACCGAGAAGCTCATGCCCAGCGTGGCATTGGGGTCGGTGGTCGGCACAACCTTCATGTAGACATGGTGCGGGTCCATACCAAAGAAGGTGGAACCGATCCAGGAGGATGCTGCCGGCAGGAAGTCCACGGGGATCAGATCCATGAAATTCATCAGGAAGATCCAGGTGAAGATGGTCAGCGCCAGCGGTGCAATCAGTGCCGACTTGCCGTGATAGGTATCACGCACGTTGGTATCAACGAAATCGATCAGCACTTCGACGAAATTCTGCAGCTTGCCCGGCACACCGCTGGTGGCCTTGCGTGCGGCCAGCCAGAACACCAGACAGAACAGGGCGCCCAGACCGACAGACCAGCCGAGTGTATCGACGTGGAAAGCCTTGAAACCCATGGCCTTGGCTTCGACGGCATTGTGCGCCAGCGTCCAGGTGGATTCAGTGAGGACTTCTTCACCGTGTTCGCCGTGACGAACATAGCCAGCCGGGAGCTCGCCATAGGTCAGGTTGGTGAGATGGTGCTTGATGTAATCGGTTGAATTACCAGCCATTTTCAGCAGCTCACTTTTTCGTTCCCGCGGTCCCCAGGAGCAACGCGCCCCAAGCACCAACAAGGTGTACCAAGATGAATCCGGTCAGTAGCCAGCCGGCCTCCACGGACTTTACCGTGACAAACACGACGGCAAAGAGCGCGGCAGTCAGGACAAACTTGCCTGCCTCGCCCTTGTAAAAACTGCGCACAATATGCGGTGCGGATGTGGCACCCGCATGACGGAAGGCTTGCAGGGAAAAATACAGAGAACCCGCAAGCGATATTCCGGCACCCATTCCCGCTGACACTCCCGCCCACCTGCCCGCCCAAAGGCTGGCCAGGGTGACCACCACTGCTGCGGCGAGCTGAAGCATCAGCAGGCGCACGGCGATCGTTCGGTCCACAAGGGGACGAGGCTGATTCACATCAGATCCAGGCTGGGTACAACAGGGGGGCGGTCAGGAAATGACCGTCCCATAGGGCGCCGGCGATTATAGAGAGCAGCCCTACCTTCCGCAACCTCACAGTCAGCGGTTGGCCAATTTGTCATTGTCATGGATCAGCTCTTTCCCCACCATATATATAGGTGTGTCATTGGCGAGCCATACCATATATGGTGGGGTCTCCCTGCCGGCCTCATGCCGGCCCTCCCCGGGTGGTGAAAAGATTATTTGCTTCCCGTCGCCCCGATACCCTCTTGTCTGACACCAAATGACGACCTACACGTCGTAACGAAAACCTAACCTGTCGCTACTTGGTCTTTTTATGGGCCTGGACTAGGGTTGGGCCATTGAATGTAATGCCGGTCACCGGCAAAGGAGTACTACTCATGCGCAAGATCCTGCTGGCCACCACCCTGGCCCTGACCGCCGTCACCGCCGTCACCGCCCAAGCGGAACCGTTCTCTTATGACTACGTTGAAGGCGGCGTTGGTGAAGTGGACTCGGGCGATGCCCTCTTTGCAAAAGGCAGCCGCGCGCTGGACCAGAACCTGTTTGTGCTGGGCGGTGTCTATGCCCTGGACTTTCCCCATGACGTCAGCGGCTACTATCTGGAAGGCGGCGTGGGCTATCACGTCCCCCTCAGCAAGCAGGCCGACCTCTTCATGACGGCGCAGCTGCTGTACGCCGACATCGACTCGCATGGCGACAACGATGACCTTGGCGCCGTACTGCGGGTTGGCTCGCGCTTCAGCCCGTTCACCAAGCTGGAGCTGGAAGGCGCACTGGCCCTGAGCTCGAATGACATGCTGGTGAATGACGGTGTGGGCATTGATGTGTCTGGCCGCTATTACTTCACCAAGCAATTCTCGGCTGCCCTTGGCCTGCACAGCGATACCGAACTGGATGGCGCTTCGCTCGGAGTGCGATACAACTTCCGTTAAGCTGGCGGGGCTTCACTTGTCAGATTAATAAAAGAAGCCCGGCATTTGCCGGGCTTCTTTTTTACTGAGGTGGATCGGCATGTGTGGCGGCTTACCACCTCATCCGCATGCGAAGGGTCACATTCTCCTCATCATCCAGACTCAGGCTCCAGCGACCATCATGCTTGAACGCGTTGAAGTGGCCGGAGGGCATGAAGCGGCTGACCCCCAACGCACTCAGTATCCGGTCGCGCGCCGCCCTGCGCTCTTCCTTGTTCCGCTGTGCTTGCAAGGCAGGATCACCGGCAAGCGCGGTTGCGCCAAAAGCAGTGTCATCGCCTGACATTGATGCCGTACTTGTGGCATCCGTTCCCGGGTTGAATGAAAGATCAAGTAATGGTGTTTCGGTATCTGCACAAACCGGCGCAGAGCACACCAGACACATCAGAAGGCAATATAAACGGTACATTGGGAACTCCCCGCACCATTCTTGTTTTCTCCGGTCCTTGAGGGAGGTGCGTCATATCCGCACCATCAGCATGTGCCTATCGAAGAAATGCCGCCAATAAATAACCCGACTCAAGGTCGGGCTGTTTATTTCCATATGGACCAAGCAAACGTCGACTAAGTCACATTTTTCATTATCAGGCCGGGACTCCCCCGATACTGAGCGCTCCTGGCATGAACTTTTTCTAGAGAATGACAACCAGAGCAATGGCCACAACACCCAGGATAAAAACCCATTTTATTGCCTTGAGCCCTCTGTCCTGGAGCGCTTCGGCCTTGGAAGTAAGCTTATTTGCTCTTTCGTACTGCTCATCTGCGCGTTCGAACATCTTCTCGGATATTTCCAGAAGCCTGGCCTGGCGCTCAAGCGCCACGGACTGGAGATCCCGGATCTCTTGCAGCAGAGCGATAGTTTTATCCACTTTTTCTTCTGTCATGTATTTCCACTCCAACGTTTGGGGTTAAGGAACCAAGTGTCGGGCACGGTTTGGTAATAAATTCTCCATGGGTTCACTTTTTAAGGCAATCAACGATACAGGATCCGCATAATTTCAGCCTGAATGGAATATCCTGAAAGCGTTTCATTTTTCAATACCTCATGCTGCTGAATTTCACACACCCCAGCACGCGCATATGCGGAGTGCGGTGAACCCCATTTATTTTCTTGTGGCGTGCCCAGTGCGTAAACTCCAGAGGAGAAACTCGTCTTTCATGACATGCCTCGAAAAAATACGACCATGCCCTCCTGCTATCGTGCAGGCGGGACTCCAGAGGCCTGCTCTTGAACTGGCTTGCACCCGGCATGATCTCAAGCGTATCCCATATCGGCTGGAGCATGGAATCAATAAATGCCCGCTTTTCCTCGACGATGTCAGGATTAATCTTGAGCTCATCCACAGTGATACCGTAGCCTGTGGAAATCTTGAGCCAGGCATCTCGGCCATCAGTCGTGTGAAACGGGCATGCGACAAGCGTATTTTTTGCCATGGGTGAATTCATGTTTATCCATATCCACTGGATCATGAGTTCCCTCTTCAGGTTAGGCGCATAGACATCCAGATATCCTTTTCGCTGCATTCTTGAGTCGGATGGGTATCTCCATTGATCCTGCGGCGGCAGAATTAGTGAAAATACGAATTCATCACCCTCCCGATGAGCTGGCATTGAATATGCTTTTGTTACATGTATCCGTTGATCGATTGGAAACGCCACATATTTAGCGGAAGCAGTACACCCTGATAAAAATTGGAAGTGCATATAGTCCACAGGGCTTTCATTAAATAAAACCTTCGAGCACGCCGTATTACGAGCATGTGGCTGACTACTCTCTCCAAGCCTGAATCCATCAGGACTGAAGACATGGGGTACTCCACTCGGAAAAATGTCACTTCCCGACAGTCCTCAACACCAATCCATCAGTTGCTCATCTTGGCTATTGCATAACAGATCAGGTTGGCCACTGCAGCAATGTCGGCCCCAAACTATACTAGCCCCTTGATTTCAAATGCTCTCTAGTCGACACAAAATATCTGAAGACAATGATGCCGCTCTCCTAAGCTGCACGGCAGCGCTAGGTTTCGCTACATTTCAATGATTTTTTAAATTCTTATGATGCGATCAGTCTGACTATGCTTGCTTATTTGTCGCAAGTGGCGCCTAAAACTGATAGGCCCTTGGCATGATTTCCACCGAGTCCCACATGGGTTTTAGCCATTCATCAAGCGCTTTCAGATTGTCTTCTATAACCTTCGGGTTGGCGGCAATGTCAGCAGTCGTGACATCGAAGCTCACACTGATCTTGAAATACGCATCTTTGTTATCCGTGGTGCGGAAAGGGCAAGTGTCAAAAACACCATAGATGCCCTCTCTGGCCTGTGCCAAATATTCTTGCGTGTAATCTTTGACCGGTGGCGTGTAACGGCCTCTGCGCGTTAAGGTGCGCACGCAATAGAACGGTTTTTTTCCCTTGTAAACAACCTGCCTGAA
This sequence comes from Moraxellaceae bacterium, assembly GCA_003543245.1. GTDB lineage: Bacteria > Pseudomonadota > Gammaproteobacteria > Pseudomonadales > Moraxellaceae > UBA2031. The sequence continues at coordinate 5,193 of DPJB01000023.1, forward strand.
CTGAATCTGAGAATACCCAGCCCGATGCCAGTCGCCATAGCGCAACTGCTTTTCGGTGGGCGTATAGGGCATGCGAGAGCCATCGCCCTTTACACCTGTGTACCACGGAAAGTAATACGACTCATCTCTAATCGTCTCCAGTGTCTCTGTAGACCGCCGATTAATCCAGAGCCATTCAATCCCGAGCTCCTTTCTGCCTTGTCGGCCATAAGGTCGTAAATATCCCATGGATGCCGCCTGTGACTTTGCGTAGTAGCTCCATTCATCCGGCGGCAAAATCACCGAAAAAGCGAAATCTTTACCAATGGTTCTACGCCCATACTCATCGTATCCTGTTGTTACGACGATGCGTTGGCCCACAGGATAAACCAGGTCGGGAGGCACAGACACGCACCCAGCCACAAATATACAAGCCGCCAGGCATTTTAAGAGTTTCATTTCACTGATCCGCTCAATAATGCCGATTTAAAATTTCTACCGATTAAACTCAAAACGTCCGTGTAATCGGGCCAGAATCCGGATGAAAATTGTCCATTACGAACCATTAACCAGATTTGGCTCACTCACACTCCCCGTAAAAAGAAACATTAGTAATGTTTGTAGTGTCATCGAACTTCATGACAACTGACATACCTATGGTTTTGTCATACCGTTTTGATGATGGAGAATTGAACACCCAAACCTCGTACCAGATGGGTGGCTCGTGCTTTACAACACGAACTTCTTTCAGCGCAGATTTTTCAAGACCACACTGATCAATAAATTTCTTAAAAATTTCATTTTTATACCTTTCGTTAGCTGCCGTCTCACCAGGCAACCCAGCCCATACCCCCATCTCAAATGATGAGGCTCCATTTTCATGAGCAGTGAACTTCATTCTCGTTGGCTGATAATTCGCTTGCTGAGCATCATTGAACCTTTGCACTTGCTTGGGAGGGCTTGATGTAACTGAGCACCCCGTAAGAAAAATTAAAAATGCTATCAAGCAACGCATATGCTTAACTTCCATTTATTGAATATTTTAAAAAATTGATAACCATTGTTTAAAAATTTACATCTCACAATGCCAGTTATTAGATATAACGCATTACCGGGTCGCTATGGTTGGCAAATATTCCATTTTGAGTAGTCTTTATGCCTGCAAAATTCACTATTAATCCTTGTCTCTTTATTTCTGACATGGGCCTGGCGTAAGTTTTCTAAACGGCATTCGTTTTGCTTAGATCGTTTATTACAAAAATCTGAAAGGCTGTATTTAAATCCAGAATTTTTCATACACTGATTAACCCGTGCATAATTCTCAACATCTGTTCCAGATCGATATGGAAACATATTTGTGTCTCCGAATGGATTGTTGGCACCACACTCCAGAAGAGCCATTTTGATATCGTCATTGGTAGTGCCTGTCATTTTCCATAGCATAAATTCCGGGGAAGAAACTCGCCCTACATGGCAAGCCACGAGGAAAATTGTTAGCACTGAAATAAATGACTTATGCAATTTGTTATCCTTTAGTTTTCCACAGGCACAAGCTTTGCAGTCGTATCGCCCCAAAGTTTCTGGCACTGTGGGCTGGAATTCCCATAACAGTTATGGGTTGTGCTTTCCATTCCAAGAATGGCTCTCCCCATTTCGATTATTATTGACTTTTCTTCTGGAAGAGTTCCACCCGAGCCTTTATTGAGTCCAGCAAACATCCCTACTGGATCATAAATATGATTTTGATAAAGAATTTCCATATATTTGCTATCTGAATCAGAATAGTAATCTCGATTCTGCAGAATCGCCAAAATTTCATCTGCTTTTTCTACATTAAAAGCCGGCCCGAAAAGATTTATTGTGGTTCGTCCAAGTTGACCTGCTGAGTTATAATCATCGAGCAAAGAAATCATGGCATTACCAATTGTCATGGTGCCTCGGCTATGCCCATCCAGATGTAATCCCATTCGTCCATATTCGTACATCATGTCCTTAACTTTTTGTGTTGGATTTGTCAGCCCCCAAAAATCACCTTCTAGATTTTTTTGATAGAAAGCAATCAAAAGCTCTCCAATCATATTGGACTCTTCGAACTCAATAAAATACTGAATTCTGTCTACTGATTCCTGACCTTCTCTATCGACACCATGTTGTTCCGCATATTTCGCAGCTCCGTCCTGATCGTTATTTATCCCATTGTTGGCAATGTATATCTTGCCATCAGAACTTCTTATCAGATTCATTTCCTCTTCTTTTGTTATTTCTCTTCTCTGTGGAAATCCATTTTCATCTTTTTTTACATTACCTTTTTCGTCATATAGTAATACATACATTTTTGCATTTCTTTCAAACATAACCTCATAGGCATAATATGTTCCTGTCGCCCTTAATAAGTCCCTCGTCGAACCCGAAACAACTGTCTTTGAATTTTTTCCTATCTCAGAGAAAGCCTCGCCGAGTGATTCTTGGCCTTCTTCTGTAAAAAGCCTGTGATCAACAGTCACGCTTGTATTAAGTCCGCCAATATCATTATCCAGGATAACTTCCTGTGCCAGATTAATGTCCCGATTGAGGCCAGCCAGTCCAAGTTCGCCCGCATTTGTGCTGTCTAATACTTCCCCACCAATAACAATCGTTCCCTGTCCCAGGGTCGTACGGGTAATCTGTTCTGCTTCATGTCCGAGATATTGGCCGCCAACGGTGGTTTGGCCTGTTGGTGGCTTGCCTGGCTTGCCCACTTTTTCTTCATCGTCACCAAAGCCAAAGCTGGTACCAACGTTAAAGCCCGTTGTTTTTGAATTATTGAAATCTAGCAAATCACTAATCAGCAATGTCTCTGTCTCGAAATCCAGAAGACCCTTATCAACCAGATCTCCCTGTTCGCTGTATGCCGCATTAGCGATAAGGGCACCCGTAAGCACGGAGTCTTTCGCACGAATCTTGATGCTGTTTGTGCCCAGAATCATTGTCTGCTCGGCCACCCATGCACTGGAGCTGCTACTTTCGCTCTGTTCAACACCTCCGCCCAGAGAGGACAAACCCATGCTAATCGGATCAGCCCCCATTTTACCCCCGATACCAATGCTGGCACTTATGCCTAATGTCTTGCTTTGGCTGCTACGTTCATCCTGCAGACTGGTAACCGTAAGCTTTTCAGTTTCAATATCAATATCGCCGGCTATGATTTGTGCACCCTTTATATTCATGATGTCACTGGTGCTGGCCAGCGAGCCCGCCTTGATTTGTGAACTCACATAGTGCAGTGCATAACTGTCCGCATCCGTATCCCGTTGGCTGGCATCCATACTCGCCGAAATATTGCCAGCGGTCATGCTTATGCCAATGCCCTCATGTGACTCACTTTTGCTATATTTCTCAACCTGAGACTCACTGCCTGCGATAATATTGATACTTGACGCATCAAGGCTTAGTCCTCCCGTAACACTCAGATTGCTTCCCTTTATCGTCAGGGAGTCAGCAGACTGCATCACTGCATTGCCGCCAATATTGATTGCACTACCCTCCCAACTGCTCTGATAAGTGCTGCTTGAGGTGACTGTCGTGTCGCGCGAAGCAGTGCCCGACAGATAGAATCCTGTGCCTGCTGAGCCTTTTGCTGTGTCAGCCGCAGAATGCAAACTACTGGCAGCGACAATGGTTGCCTGAGCCAGATTGGCTGTCGCTGCTGTCAGGTTTATCCGAAAAAATTCGACATCTGATGCCTCTAGCTCTCCTTCTGCCGCCTTGATCTCGGCTTGCTCGAGCGCTCTTTTTGCTTCTTTTACGGCATCTTCGGCGTAATCAACAGACTTGATTGCATTGACGGCATCTACATATGCATTCCGGATTGATACGCCCATCGTAATGGTTTCTATTGTTTCCCTTTTCTCTGTCTTGATTTCACTTTCACGCCCGCCAATCGCAATGCTCCCACCTGCGTTGATCTCTGCATTTCCAAGGACATTTATTTCTGACCCCATGATGACTACATCATTATCTGCCTGCAGAACGAGTTCTCCAGCGGAGATCACGCTGCCACGCCAGTCCGTTATGCTCATCATGTTCTGGTTGCTTATCTTTGTTTCCTGAATACCAGCCAGACGAAGCTCCGAATCACTCAGCTTCATGCCCAATCCCTTGACAGTATCACTGCTCAGTTCATGGATATAATCATGTCTTTCGGCCGCTGCATCGATGATGATATTTTCTGCCTGAATGGTTGCGGTATCCTGCACGTTCAGCACAGAACCTAAGAATGCTGCTTTATCTTCAACATTGATGCTCAGGTCTCTGGCATATACTGCTGAGCCTGCCTGCAGAATATCTTGTGTTCTGGTGTAATCATGACTACCGATCCTGATTTCCGGCATGTCAAACTGGCCGGCACTCGCAATACTGAGCATTGGTGTGAAAACCACTGAGAGGCCTTTAACCAACTCCTCCATTGGGCCTGAGAATCCTTTCTGGGTTTCATTCCAGCTTTCATTGGTGAGTGCCAGCGTATTGACAATGACGTTCATCGGTCGCTGGTCTGCGCCACTCATTAGTGTGTACTGGTCAACTGCCTCATCTCCGATACGGAGGGTCTCGCCAGAGTGCAGGACTGATGCGGTCAGACGGATATCATTAGCTGCATTCAGATTGAGATCGCCGCCGGCAGATATACCGCTGGCGATGGCTTGCTGCGTGATGTAACCATTCTGGTTGTTGCTGAAGGTACCAACGCCTTCCTTGCTGCTCTTTTCGCTGTGACTGACCGTATTGATGCCCGCGATCACATTGATGTTATTACCTGCCATGATGTTGGCCTGTCCGGTTGCAACCACTTGTGATGCATACAGCGTGATATCGCCACCGGCACTCATAACAAGCTTGCCGCTATCTGCCAGATCCGTGCTCTGATCGGACTCAGAATTGCCTACTTCTATCGTAGTGCCCAGCATTCCGGATTCATCGTGCACCAGATCATGACTTTTGCTACGGCCCAGACTTCCGTCACTACGGCTGTGCTCCTCATAATGATTGGTTTCTTCCACAGCCAGAAGCGTAATATCACGACCAGCCTCCAGTGTGGCTTCGCTACCGGCTTCCAGGTTTGCGGCAATGGCGATGATATCTGTACCCGCACTTATGCTAAGGTTTTGCGCAGCCAGCACCTGCGTTTGCAGATGCCGTACATAGGTCTCGGCTTGCTGCCAGTTACCACTACTCAGTCGATAGCCTTCATCGACTTTCAGGGTATCGAGAATAATATTGTTTCCGGCAACCAGTTCGACAGTTGCGCCGGTTAACGTGGCGGCTGCAAGTCGAATATCACCACCAGCGTTTTGCGTGAGATTACCGGTCGCCGTGATGGTTGCCGTATCTCCAACGATGGTGCTCCACGATGAGTTACTGCCGCTTCCCGCCTCATCCCGCTGAGTCCAGGTACGGTTTATGATGTCACCTTCGGCTTGCAGCAAGACATCATCGCCCCTGATGATGCCGCTTTCATTCAGAATATCCGAGCCACTGTACAGATCAATGTCACCTACTGCTTCTATGGTGCCACCAAGATTGCTTATATCGCGCGTCATGCTGATATTGATGCTGTCATGAGCCTGCACGATGCCAGCGTTTGCAAACGTATCGCCGTCAATGTCGATGCTGCCGCCGCTTATCACTGCTCCATCACTTAGCAGGCGTGAACTGCCTTGCGCAAGATAGACTACCGGTACCAGGACTTTCTGGCCGGCAATCAGACGCTCCTCCATCCACACAATGTCTTGTTGCAGGCTGTCAATCTGGTCACGGCTCAAGGCAATGCCGGGACTGAGATGCAAGGACTCCGATGCTGCAATGGCATTTTGCATCAGATATTCATATTGCATACGCTCGTCGGTCACCAAGGCATCAACAAAGCGTGAGCCGGTACTGGCTAACAATGCCTCCCGGATCAGCATGAGCTCGTAGTAGCTGTCACCCAACCGTCGCAGGGTAATGTCTGGCGCCCAATCCAGATAATCGATGAGATAGGCAGAGCCAAGAAAGCCTGTATATGTATTTATCGCAGGATCAGTTTCGATCAGATAGGGATGTGCAGGATTGTTATTGAGATTAAAAATCCCGTTGCCTGGAAGCTGAAAACCTGGGCGGCTGGTAGGGTCCAGAATGCCAAGCTCACCTAGAGCGCTCACTTCGCTGGCTGCTTTATCGCTGGGGGCGCTTATTGGCACGCTTGAATAGGCACCAGTGCCGCTGGTAACGGTGTTGCCTACATTTTCTTTTTCGCCATTAACTACCGTGCCATGCAGATTGACAGCAACCCCGCCTTCGAGCGTGGCAATGATGAGTTGGTCGGTACGTGGCTCAAGCGCCTCGCTGTCCAGATTCAGAAAAAGCTGCCCTCTAGAACACGCACCGCTGGAACCGCAGGCTTTCCAGCGGGTTTCCCTCTTGATGTCTGACACATCAAAGAGGGTTGTAGCTATGTTATTGATGCTGCCGGCGGCATCAACCTTGATGTCCAGTGTGCCGGCCGCAGAAATTGAGCTCCGGTTATTGTTCAGGGTATTGGCATCAATCCAGATATTGCCGTTGCCGGTTCCCGCAGCGGTGCTGGCGATGATCCAGGCCCTGCTGCCCAGGCTCAATACATCACTATGCGTGATCACCTCTTTGTCACGATAAAAATAATAGCAGGCCCCATTTGTACAACTGTTCGCTGCCGAGTCACGTGGATACCCGGCTATTGAATCATCCCAGGTAAGTTCAAAATAATAGTCCCCGTCTGAATATGCAGACCAGTTTGACGAGACAATATCGGACATATTGCCTGTCGGCGAATAATCATCATGATAAACTACCGGCGATTTTTCAATCCAGACATCAGGGGCGACTGCCCAGCCAACGTTTATGTTATTCACTACATCTGCTTTCAGCGTAATGTTGCCCAGTAAACTCTCAATTTGTCCTGCATAATTATTAAGTGTTTGAAGTCGTGATCCATCGGAACGTGTAATACTGATATCACCCTCGCTGATAATGGCCGCATTTCGTGGAATGTCTGCGCTACCATTGTTCAACTCTTTTTCTATATGCAATGTCAGTGCTTCGCGTCCGTACATAACGCCAAGATTGGTGAGAGAATCCGTAGCAACCGTCAGAGCGCCTTGCGTGGCCAGGAACCCGTCATCGCCTATGATAATGGTGCGGCCGTTCAGTATTGTTGCCGCTCCACCTAGAACCCGACTGTCGAGCTGAATATCTCCGGCGCCCGCATCCAGCAACAAGCCTCCTGGGGTTGTAAATTCTTCACCACTGAACAGCATGCCGTTAGTGGCATGGATCGCGAGCTTCTCAGCAGCTGAATACTGCCCACCACTCGCGGCTCTATCGAAAAATGGCAGGTATAGCGTAAGGTTATTGCTTGCGCGCAGTACGCCGTCTTCATTATGTATTTCGGATACACCGGAAATAGCAAGATCAGAGCCGGACTCAATCAAACCTCTGGCATTGGTTAGCAGACCATCCAACAACGCCAGCGTAATATCGCCATTTGCCAGAATCTTTCCATCGCTGTTATCAAGGGATGTCGTGCTCTCGACACTGATAGCGCCAATAGTTTCAATAACACCACTCTTGTTGAGCAGCACATCATTATTTATCTGCAGCGCAATCAGAGCATCGCTGAGTACTTGGCCATTGCTGTTGTCGAGACCACTGCTGTTCACCACTAGCCCGGCATTGCCCTGAAGAATACCTTCGTTATTAAGCAGTGAGTTGTCCCCACTAACGGTTATCGTACTGATGCCATTACTTGAGATTTCTCCTCCACGGTTATCAAGTTCGGCACCATTAACTGTGAGCCGATTCCCGCCATTGAGGATACTGCCGGCGCGATTATCAATGAGCTGGCTCACATTGATATTCATTGCGCCTTCCAGCAGTAGCAAGTTACCACTGTTCGTCAATGTATCAGCGTTCAGGTTAAAGGCTGTTTGTGCTTCAATGCTGCCGCTGTTAGTTAACTGTCTGCTGATATCCATCCGCAGACCATTAGCGGTGGTCATTACGCCGGCATTATCGAGCGTGCCTGCCACCAGCTGTAAATCGCCTCGTGCTGCCACTTGCGCACCAATGTCGGTGCTGATGTTCTCGGCGATCAATCTTGTTGTGGCAGCTGCCAGCAGAGCCGTACCTTCCAGAACAATACCGTCTGCCTGCAAGGTGGCTTTGCCGCCTGCCGTAGCTTGCGCGCCAAGTCGCAACTGGTCGCTGCTGCCAAGCGACATGTCGCCTTTGGCACTGACCCGGGCCAACTGCACATCGCCATTCCCGAGAATTTCAAGATTGCCGGTGAGCGCAGCAACTGGCCCGGCAAGGCGCATGCCCACACCTGCTTCAGTACCTACCAGCCGGATCGTGTTTGCATACATGCCGCCCAGCATGCTGCTATCGATGCTATAGGCCGGTGCCGGACTGGCTGTGCCAATAAGACTCGTCTCACCCGTGCGCACATCAATCTGGTTGGCGCCAGTGACTACGTCAAGACTCTTCGCATGGAGTTCTGCATTCAGGATCAGGGCCCGACTGTATAAATTCAGTCGTTCGATGTTGGTGGCATTAAGACCATCACCCTCAATGCGCAGAAAGCCGTTTTCAACCGTAAAGCCGCTCAGTGAGCCATCACTGTCAAACTTCGGGAACCCAGTTGTTAGCGTGGCTCGATTGGTATTGATGAAACCGCAGCCGTCGCAGGTAATTCCAGCTGGATTGGCGATAACCATTTCCGCCTTTTGCCCTGCAATCTCCATATAACCGTTTAGCTGACTGGGCAGACTGCCACTGACCTCATTGAGAATCAGGCGAGCACTGCCTTGACCCAGACCTGCATTGCCTGGAATGAATCCTCCAAGCTGGGTGTTGGTTGCTTGTACACTGTTATTGAAGATGAGCCCGGCACTGCCGACATCAAGCTTGGTATATGTATTACGGGAGATGCCTGACGCACCAGGTGCCGCAATGTTTACTATCGGTACGCCGTTGGCGGCAACGTCTTTGCTTGTACCTGCTGTTGTGATGACAATGCCAGCGAATGCCGGCTGCCAGACCTGAAGAGCTATCAGAGCCAGTGCAAGCCCCTTATGTCCTGTGCGCAAAAAAGCTTGTCTGTATCCCCCTTTTTCAGGAAGGGCATGCGGCTGGCTATCCAGTACCATGTTCATCATCCGTGATGAGTCCAACAATTGTTGCAGCTGATTGATCCGGCTTAGCCTGGCTGATGTAGCCCAAGGCAGAACGCGTTGCAGGTACCGCCCTGCCTCAAGAGGAAGGCATGCAGCGAGTTTGCAAAGGGAGAGGTTGAGGTGAGCAGTCTTACCTGTTCATTCTGACAATCACATCCTTGCGAAGCTTGCCGTCAGTCCCTGACGCGAGTGTATTCTATTTGCCAGTGAGTGGCATTACAAACCCATGCCCGACCACTGGATTGACAGTAGCACCACAAAACGGCCGATCCGGGAATGATCTCGTTACCCTTTTATGTCGGCTGCCAGAGCAGCCGGATCATCCAATGTCAGACACCAGCTGGCCTTGGCAGACTTTACGAAACATACCCTTGCCAACCTGGCGAGCATCCGTAGACGAGGGAGCAGGGTCAAGAATCAGAGGTATGCATGATCCCGTGCCAATAGATGGGACCCATCACTTAGTGAGTCTCATCCATTGGAGACAATTCAACACCTGCAAACTCGCCACCTGAACCCTTCCCTGACTCAGGCGAGTCGGGATCAGGAGCCCAACGCCACCATTTCTACAATTTCCTGGGTGGCCGGCGTTGCACTTGTCACGCGTACACGGAAATACCGGATTGATTGTGGCGAAGAAAAGACACAGCGAATCTTGCCAGACCCGGCAGAGAACGTAGAACAGTCAACATCGCCACCAACAACCTGTGCAGTTTTTTTCCACTGGGCGTTATCATCAGAAATCTCAATGTACTTTTCCGGGCTGCCCGAGTTGAATGATGTGTCGTTGGTATAAACCGAAATCTCCGTTACCGTGCGCATCGAACCAAAATCTACTGTTACGGTATCTCCGGTTACATTTCCTGCCCAGAAATTGGTCGTGGTGATCGTGTCACCATCATTCACAAAGTTAGTCGTATAGCCGCCGTAGGTTGCCGACACCGAAGCGCCATTTGCTGCCATGGAGACTTTCAATGGTGTAGCTGCTGTGGGCGGAGGTGAAGCAGTCGCCGCTGGTGTATCTGAAGAACCACCGCCACATGCTGACAAAAGCAACGACAGCGATACAAGACCTGCTATATGAATCTTATTTTTCATCAAAAACTCCCTATTAAAAATCTTACTGACATCCGTTTCAGTACCGCAGATGATCCAATTACACCTGAACGGTCCATGAACATGGTTTCCCTCATGTGCGAGGGCGGGCGATTCTAGCAATCGGCAAGTACGAAGTCATCTTTACCTACGACCATCCGGAATTTCCTACTTAAAGAAGTTCGCTGCTAATGCAGAAGGCATGTACCTCATGCCGATGTATGACTGTCCATCTGACATGGTGATGCCTCCGTTTTTTAATATTTTCGTTACCATTTAAGACTCACACTGGCATCCAGCTGCCAATCATCCGGTGTGTTCTGAGTGCTTGTAGATGCAAGTGGCGCTGCAACCATGAGCTGAGCCAGTAGCTGTTTCCATGGCACTATCATGCCGGCCGTTAATGCAGTCAGGCGTTCTTCGCTCTCATTGCCGCTGACCGATGGTGCATGGCTAAACTCCATGCCGATTTGTGGACGGACAGTAGTGAGTCCTCGCCAGTCAAAAAATACGGGGCGAGACCACTCAACTCGCGAAGCCAATCCTGTAGCAGCATTAAGGCTGAGCGGATAAAAACCCCTCACGCTTCCTGCCAGTGAGAATTGCTCGCTTGGCAACAGGATTGAATCACTCCACTGCGCATTGATTGTCCAGACCAGACTGGAATGGGGCCAGTGATATTGTATACGCGTGCTTGCCATAAGCCGCATAAATTCTTCATCAACTGGTGATGGGCTTGCCAGGCTTCGTGCATCTCCCTGCTCAATACCAAAACCTCCATCAATGACCCATGGTGCCTGTACACGTGAAATATCTGTACGCAATCCGGTAGCCTTGAGCCTGCTGCTGCTCACCACTATCGTCACATCATCAATGAAGTTGTCGTTGGTGCGTTGCTTGCCATTAAGCGCAACAATCATCCGGTGTTTGTCATCCCGCCATATCAGGCGAGACAATTCGATCCGTGTTGACTGGCTTTTTCCACTGGAGATAAACGTAGTGACACCCGCCGTAATCGGATTACGGTATTCATACTGGTCCATGCCGGTACTGAGTCGCCACCAGCCTATTGGCAGCTCATAGTCGATGCTGCTGCCATTCGCGTTATCAACTTCAACATCCTGAAGATTGGCATTCAACCCGACGATCAGGCGATCCGCCAGATTCAGTGGGCTGTCGAGCGTCAGGCTGAGTCGTACCATATTGCTGGGGTGCTGCTCCATCGCCTCACTGCCCCAGATAGCCGCAAGATGCCAAGGTCGACGACGGATGATGGTGAAGTCGGCAATCGACCCGCCAGGCTTCTCTCCCGGCTCCAGCTGCATTGTCGCCTGCATGGACTCAAGCCGGTTGAGATTATCAATGGCCTGCTCAAGTGCACGCAGATTCAGCAGGTCGCCGTTTTCCAGCGGCAGTGCCATATCCAGCTCCATCCGGTGCGCCGAGTTCAGCCTGGACTCCTCCATGTGTCCCGGCCAGACCTCAAGCAGCAACATGCCATTCCCTAGATTCTGCTCGGGTATGACAACGCGGGTGGTAATCAGCCCCTGCGATAGAGCCAGACTGTTCATGGCTTGCTGGAGACTTTGCAAATCAGTGCTGTAAAGGCAACGGCCCGTGTAACTGGCAATCAGGCGCTGGAGAGGTTTTGCCGGGAGAATGTCGGCTTTTATTACACGAATGTCACTTATGGGGAAGCAGGGCCCCTTTGCCGCAGCTTTCTCAGGCGAAGAGGCGGCAGGCTGCTGCTGGGGCATCGTTGTCATTGGCTCGTCCCAACGCCGCTCTCGCCGCTCCTGCTCTTGCCGATCAATATCCTGCTTGAGCAGGCGCTCGGCCGATGAGTCTGCCTGGGCAATAGCAACACCCAGCATCATTACTGCTGCCAGCATCCGTGCAATCATTTGCGATACCACCATCCATGTGCGGGCGCATTCTATGGCGGTGGCCAGTCCAATACAAATCAGCGAGACTATCATCACCCCAAACTTCAGCAATGACTCACTGCACCTCAGGAATTCACTCGCCATGGCCGGCAATCATCTCAATACCAGGCAAGTGCTAGGTAATGCGTCAATACTCCTGTTGATATTCGCATCGGGTCTGGCATGGGCAGGCACGACTTGTGAGTCAGCCGCTCCTGGTGCCGACTCAATACCACCTGCTTCAGCAGAGCATCCTGATGCTCTTCAATATGGCGAAATCAACCGTGCCATGCTTCAAACGGATGACGTGCAGCGGCGCTCCCAATTAAATGACCTTATCGCCAGGCTTTCTTCGACAGCACATGCCGAGAATGATGCCCTGTTGCCCAGGCTGCAAATTGCCTTGGCTTATAGCGAGATACGACTTGGAAATACAAGTTCGGCTATCGCCATATTAAAGCAGGTACCGCTGGATAGCTCTCAGGCAGCTTCTGCACTGGTACTGCTGGGCGAGGAAACTCATCGCATGGGAAGTACTGAGACAGCAACGTCATGGATTCTGCATGCTGCCAACCTCTACCCACAGAGGCCGGAAGTTATTACAGGACTTCTGAGCGCCGCAGAATGGCAAAATGAGCGTCACGATGTGTTGTCACTGTTGATGCAGGCAAAATCTCTTGTAGATCAACAGTTCCGACTTGTTTCAGATCTCTTGCAACGCTCCCGATCAGCAGGCTTTATTGAGTCTCTTGACCTGGAGCCTCCCGATATAGTCCTCTGGTCATTTGCTCATGAGGCACTGACTGATCCGGCCTTCGTACATGCCAGACAGAGCCATCAGTCATCGCGCTCAGCCAGCCTCTGCCTGCAGGCGCACCTTGAAAAGGCCAATGCTCTTCGCGATAGAAATCCGACGCTGATCCGTGATCTTGATCTGGCTTTGCAAGATTTGAATGTGCTGATTCCAAATGCACAAAAAGCTCTTATTGCAGACGAGGCCTCTTTTCTTGATGTCGCCCAGCGCTATAAACACTGCCATAAAAATGAAGAGGATTGTCATGAGCTCCTTGCAGCCCGCGACCTTCAAGGCAGAAGACTGACCAGCTTGCGCAATCGCTTGCACAATATGGAACAACAGCACAGGTTTCTTGAGACTGAACAGAAAAAAATTTCGACTCGATGGATAACCGAGCAACGTGCCATGTCTGCTTTAGGCATGGAGCTGATGCGGAAAAACTCGGAAAATCGCCAGCTCATGAAAGAGCTGCTGCAACAAGCCCTTGTGAAGTCGCATGTCCGATGGCAGGAGCTGTCAGCCAACGTTTATTTCCATCTCGCAAATGCCCAGAATGAAAATATTAAAGAGCTCCGCGAGCAAGAGGCACTGCTTCAAAGCTCCCGTATGTAATGCAGTTGCTGCTTCTGGTATTTCTCTCTCACCAGCATCTGGCGCAGGTTGCGCAGCGTTTGCACGGGCTCGTCGGGCAGGTTGTAGTTGAACAGGAGGGGCGGTACATAGCCGCCTGGCTCGCCCTCGCCCCAGAACTCGATGCGGACAATGCCGTTTTTCTCTGGGGTCAGCTTCCAGATGCTGTGCATGTTGATCAGGCGAAGCCGGTCTTTGCGCGTACCCACCATGCCCGGCACGCTGCGGGTTGTGATTGTCACCACGCGTGTTTGCGGGTCTTGCTTGAGGGTTGAGTACAGCACGGCCTCGCGCTCAAGAAACGGGTAAGGCAAACGGTAGCTGGCATGCACCCAAAGCTCGTTGTCCCCCGAGCGGCGCAGCAATGTAACGCCACGCATGCGGGCAATCCATTCCGGCATGGCAGGCACATCAGACAGCACGGCCACTACGGCGCCAAGACTTGTCTTGAAGCGGGTGACGGCATAAAAGGATTTGTACGAGGACTTCTGTACGTCGCGCACATACACGCGGATGTCGCGCTCCGGGTCCTGGCGCACCAGGTCCCATGCTGCTGCCGGAACCGGTAACAACACACTTAAGAGCAGACTGGCGATAATGAATAATCGCATGATCCAACATCCTGCCTGGTGTGCGGCTACCTTGCAGCAGCCGGTTATCGATGCAGGCCATAGCGCACAACATCGATAGCGAGGGTGATTCCCGGACTATCTGTTACTTGATCAGATATGACACGCTCAATGATAGCGCCTGGGCAGAAGCATCTGTGAGTTCTTGCCTGAACGCACTTACCGTACTGTGGGCCGAGATATCATCTACAAACGTATACGTATAACCGGCAGTCAATCTAAGATCAGGCCACGGCTGATGAATCAGGCTGATACTCAAGCCTGTATTCAGCATATCGCTTACTGAAACATCATGTGCATCACTGCCATCCTGCTGATACGCAAAGCCGGTCAAGCGGGCACTGGTTTGCCCGTTGAATTTGTGCAAGCACCCCAAGCGTACTGCATAGACATTTTCAGTATCCTTGTCATCATCCAGAGCAGCTTCAATGCTCCACTCGAAAGCATTACTGCCGTTCAGCATGCTGCCTGAAAGACTGGGATCGATACGGGTTTTGCCTGTGCCTGCATCACCCTCTTCAATCTCTGACAATTTCACACCGTTTACTGTGACTCCGGATTGTCCTGAAGAGTCACTGCTGGTTGCTGGTGAAACCGTAAGCGAAGCAACCAGCGGATAATCTGCCGAGAACAGCTTGTAGTCCAAAGAGACATACGGATCAGCCACACCAGATGACTTCTGTTCTATCAGCAGAGTCACCGCACCAACGGTGGTACTGTCCTGCTCAGATTCTTTGTAGGCGCCACTGACTGATATGTTCAGATTGTCGGTGATGCCCCTGCCAACGCCAAAATAAATTGTTCGCGTATTTGCTTCTATCGTGCCGAAATAACTTGGGCCGCCATAAGAAGTTTCTGTCGCATATTCATTCTGAAGATGCGTGAGTGACACCGATACAATGGTCTCGTCTTTTGCCAACAAGTCCGTATTTACTATCGGCATTTCTGCAATTGCTGCTGCAGGAAAGGCCATTACTGCTACCGCCAGACAACGCTTCAACATGCAACGAATTCCATTTCTTGTGATTACTTGATGTGGGCGAGAATGCCGTCCAGCTCATCAAGTGTGTTGTAGTTGATAACCAGCCGGCCCTTGCCCTTGGCATTGTATTCAATCTGCACGGGCGCACCGATCCTGTCGGTAATCTCGTCCTGCAGCTTGCGCACGTTGGGGTCGAGTGCCTTGTCGCCTTCGGCGCTTTCGGCCTTCTGTGCCAGCAGTGCGCGCACCATGGCTTCGGTCTGGCGTACAGACAGGTCCTTGGCCACAACGGCGCGGGCAGCCTTGCCCTGCAGGTTGTCCGGCAGGCCGAGCAATGCCTTGGCATGGCCCATTTCCAGATCACCATGTTCCAGCAGTGTCTTGGCTTCTGCATTGAGCGACATCAAGCGCAACAGGTTTGTTACCGTGGCGCGGGACTTGCCCACGGCGTCGGCAATCTGCTGGTGGGTAAACTGGAACTCGTCGGCAAAGCGCTGCATGGCAATCGCTTCTTCCATCGGGTTCAGGTTTTCACGCTGGATGTTTTCGATCAGCGCCATGGCAATGGCGGTTTCATCCGTAATGTCGCGGACGATGACCGGAATGGTATCGATGCCTGCCAGCTGGGTGGCGCGCCAGCGACGTTCACCGGCAATGATCTCGTACTTGTTCTCGCCCACCGGGCGCACAACGATTGGCTGCATTACCCCTTGCAGCTTGATGGAGTCGGCCAGCTCCTGCAGGGCGGCCGGGTCCATGTCGCGACGGGGCTGGTAACGACCACGCTGCAGGAATTCGACGGGAACCTTTTTCAGTTCGCCATCAACCGGCATCTTGCCGCCTTCCACTGCAGCCACGGTTTCCTTGACCTGTTTTACACCAGAGAGCAATGCATCCAGGCCGCGTCCGCCACCGAGTCCGCGCTTTTTTGTCGTCGTTGTCATGTCCATTTCACCATAGCCCTTTCTCGTGTGGAGAAAGGGGAAAAAAATATCAGGCTGTTTCGGTTGCTGTTTCGCGCGGGGTGTCCTGTCGGCGCAACAGTTCTGCGGCCAATGCCAGATACGACATGGCGCCACGCGAGGCCTTGTCGTACAGCAATACCGGCATGCCGTGCGCGGGCGCTTCGGCCAGACGGATGTTGCGCGGGATGATGGTTTCAAAAACGCGGTCGGGGAAATGCGTCAGCAACTCGGCGGAGACATCGGTGGCCAGCGTGTTGCGCGGATCAAACATGGTGCGCAGGATGCCGGTGACACGCAGCTTCGGATTCACGGTCTGCGTCACCTGATCAATGGTATCCATCAGTGCCGCCAGGCCTTCGAGTGCAAAATATTCGCACTGCATGGGAATGATGACGCCATCGGCAGCCACCAGACCGTTCACGGTCAGCATGTTGAGCGACGGGGCACAGTCGATGATGATGAAATCATAACGATCACGAATGGTGTCGAGTGCCTGCTTGAGGCGCAGTTCGCGGCCAATGGCATTCATCAGCTCGACTTCGGCGGCAACCAGATCACCGTTGGCACCAATCAGGTGATAGCCGGCATCCAGCCCGGTAACGATGGCCTGCTCGGCGGTACATTGCCGTGTCAGCACGTCATAGGCGCTGTGGGCAATGTCGTGCTTGTCGGCACCCGAGCCCATGGTGGCATTGCCTTGCGGGTCCAGGTCGATGAGCAGCACGCGGCGCTTTGTCGCCGCCAGCGATGCTGCCAGATTCACACTGGTGGTGGTCTTGCCTACGCCACCTTTCTGGTTGGTCACCGCCAGAATCTTGTCCATGCCTTCCCCGCTCTATGTGTTCCCTCTCCCAGCGGGAGAGGGAAAAAATTCAGCCGTGCACAATCCGCACGAGATGCCGCTCTTCATCCAGAAATGGGATGTGCAACGGCACCACATCCCGCACCACAAATCCTGTTGGCAGTGCGGCAATTTCGTCTGCCGGGTGCTGCCCTTTCATCGCCAGAAACTCGCCACCGTCTACCAGCAACTGCCTGCTGCCGTTCACCATGTCGGCCAGCGTGGCAAACGCACGACTGCTGACCAGATCAAACGTACGGTCAAACTCTTCAACACGGCTCTGCACCGCGTCGGCATTCGTTATCTGCAGGTCGGCAATAACCTGCCTCAGAAAACGGACCTTCTTGCCGTTGCTGTCGAGCAGCGTCACTTGCAGGTCCGGTTTTGCAATCGCCAGCATGAGGCCAGGCAAACCTGCGCCGGTACCGACATCAATCAGCGTCTTGCCCTGCACGTGCGGCACAATGCCCAGGCTGTCGAGCAGGTGCTTGATCACCATCTGTTCCGGATCGCGTATGGCGGTCAGGTTGTACGCGGCATTCCATTTCACCAGCAATGACAGATAGGCCAGCAGTTTTTCCATGGCGCCATCGGGCAGTTGCAACGACAACTGGTCAACGCCGGCACGCAGCCGGCTTTCCGGTGACTGGCTCATGATGCTTCCTGTTCCGTCACGCGGTGGCTGATGCCGTTCTTTTTCAGCCAGATCAGCAGCAGCGATACTGCTGCCGGGGTCACACCGGGAATACGGGCCGCCTGTGCCAGCGTTTCCGGGCGTACCTGTTTCAGCTTGGCACGTACTTCATTCGACAGGCCACTGACCGTGTCGTAATCAAAGGCTTCGGGCAGCCGTGTTTCTTCATGGCGCTTGAAACGTTCTATTTCTTCGGTCTGGCGATCAATGTAGCCGGCGTAGCGCGCCATGATCTCGATCTGCTCGCCCACCGCTTCACTGACCTCACTGCCACCCAGTGCCTGGATGTGCGGATAGCTCACCTGCGGGCGACGCAGCAGATCCATCATCGAGTATTCGCGCGAGAGTTCCTGTCCTGTGCTGCTGACAAACTGCTCGGCCATGGCAGAGCCGGGATGTACCCAGGTGGATTTCAGGCGCTGTGTCTCGCGCTCGATGGCTTCCATCTTTTCGCAGTACGCGGCCCAGCGTATGTCATCAACCAGGCCAAGTTCACGGCCCTTGGCCGTCAGGCGCTGGTCGGCATTGTCTTCGCGCAGCATCAGGCGATATTCGGCGCGCGAGGTGAACATGCGGTACGGCTCTTTCGTGCCTAGCGTGATGAGGTCATCAACAAGCACGCCGAGATAGGCTTCATCACGCGTCGGGTACCAGCCTTCTTTTTCCTGCGCACGCAGACCGGCATTAAGTCCGGCCAGCAGACCCTGCGCCCCGGCCTCTTCATAACCGGTGGTGCCGTTGATCTGCCCGGCAAAAAACAAGTTATGGATGACCTTGGTTTCCAGCGTGTGCTTAAGGTCACGGGGATCAAAGTAATCGTATTCGATGGCATAGCCGGGGCGCGTGATGTGCGCGTTTTCCATGCCACGGATCGAACGCACCAGTGCCAGCTGGACATCAAACGGCAGTGAGGTGGAAATGCCGTTGGGGTAAAGCTCGTGTGTCGTCAGGCCTTCGGGCTCGATGAAAATCTGGTGCGAGTCCTTGTCGGCAAAACGGTGGATCTTGTCTTCAATCGACGGGCAGTAACGCGGGCCCACGCCATCAATCACGCCGGTATACATGGGCGAGCGATCCAGACCACCACGAATGATGTCGTGTGTCTGCAGATTGGTCTGCGTGATCCAGCAGTTCACCTGCTGCGGGTGCATCTCGCGTGATCCCATAAAGGACATCACCGGCGTTGGTGTATCACCCGGCTGCACTTTCATCACGGAAAAGTCGACGCTTCTGGCATCGATGCGCGGCGGGGTACCGGTTTTTAATCGGCCAACATTGAGCGGCAGTTCGCGCAGGCGGTTGGCGAGGGCAATCGAGGGCGGATCGCCGGCGCGACCGCCGCGATGATTCTGCAGCCCGATGTGAATGGTGCCGCCGAGGAAAGTGCCGGTGGTAAGCACCACCGCTTTCGCGTCAAAGCGGATGCCGGTCTGTGTGACCACGCCCTTGACGGTTTCGCCTTCCACAATCAGGTCATCGGCAGCCTGCTGGAAAATATCGAGGTTGGCCTGGTTTTCCAGCATGCCGCGGATGGCCGCCTTGTACAGCACGCGGTCGGCCTGCGCGCGGGTGGCACGTACGGCCGGGCCCTTGCTGGAATTCAGGATGCGGAACTGGATACCACCCATGTCGGTGGCCAGTGCCATGGCACCACCAAGCGCATCAATCTCGCGCACCAGATGCGACTTGCCGATCCCGCCAATGGCAGGGTTGCAGCTCATCTGCCCCAGCGTTTCGACGTTATGGGTGAGCAGCAGTGTCCGGCAGCCCATGCGTGCAGCCGCCAGGGCGGCTTCTGTGCCGGCGTGGCCGCCGCCGATCACAATCACGTCATAGGGTGTGGGGTAGCGCATGGTCGCCAAACGTCGCAAAAAAAAGGGGGAACGTAGTATACGGGTTGACCGGGTAAAAAGAACCGGGGCGTTCACTTTTTGACCACCCGGAAAGCCGACTTTCATTACCCCATCTGAGTAAGTAAGCACATACTAATAGCGCATGGTCTGCATTCAGCCTGTGCCTGCCCTGGATTTGCAGCAGGCTACGGCCCTGCTCACCACAGGTGGATTTGCGCCAACTTCCCGACAAGCGTCCGTTGTTTCCCTCCCTGATGCGCCTGGCTGCCTTGTTTCCGTGTCCGTCACAGGCCGAGAATCGAAAGCATGTACTCCCCCATCCAGGAAAGCTGATGACACGCCAGACGCAAACGCCCGTTTCTGCAGGCAGCACGGTTCCCGATGATTTCTCCTGGATCTCCAACCCGCTGGACTGGCGTGCGATTGATCGACTGATCCTGCTGGCATCGCTGGTGATGATTGCACCGGTGATGCTGGGCGCCACACTGCTGGCCGCCATGTGGCTTACGCCCCGCTTCATCGATCACGGTGTCGGCGTGTGGTTACTGGCCTTTTACGCGGTACACGCCATCGTGCTGGGCACATATATCGCGGTGGCCATGCGGCGGCGCCATGAAAGCAGCGACTGGCCCGCGCTTGAAAACTTTGTGGTGGGCTCTTTTGTAATCAATGTGCTGGTCGGCAGCTTCCTGACCGGCACCCACTTCTCGCAGGGACTGTTGCTGATCTTCCTCGGCATCAACATCACCTCGGCACTGGCCAACATCCACAAGATCCTCACCGCGTATCTGCTGGTGTGTGTGGTCATGATGGTTTTTGCAGTCATCGATTTTACCGGCGCAGTCCGGACGGCTCCGCTGTTTGCAGTGGCGCCGATCACGCCGGATGGCGCGCCGGTAACGGGCTGGCTGGCCGTGCAGGTCACGCTTGGTGCCATTTTGCTCGCCATCAGCCGCATCAGCATGGCAGCCATCAGCCGCTGGGTGGAGCGCGAAGATCTGTATCGTGAAATGTCGACCATTGACGGGCTGACCCGCCTGACCAATCGCAGCTCATTCATTGCCCGTGGACAAAGCGAGCTGTCACGGGCACGGCGCGTGCCGGCACATGTTGCCTGCGTGATGGTCGATCTGGATCACTTCAAGCGCATCAACGATACCTGGGGTCACCATGCCGGTGACAAGGTGCTGGTCGTTGCATCGTCCATCCTGATGGAGATGGCACGGCAATATGACGAGGTCGGGCGTTACGGTGGTGAAGAGTTTGCCATCCTGTTGCCCAATGCCACGATTGATGGTGCTGCGGCCGTGGCCGAACGCATCCGTGAAAAAATTGCCACTACCAGTGTCGAGGTGGATGGACAGAAGATCAGCATGACGGCCAGTTTCGGCGTGGCATGTTACCCGGCACCTGGCATCGATGATCTCAACGATCTGCTCAAGGCTGCCGACAAGGCGCTTTACGAAGCGAAGGAATCCGGCCGTAACCGGGTTGTCCTGGCCAGAATAACCGAAGACAACCAGAACCCCGATGTTGGTATGGTGGCTGATGCCCACTGATGCAGGTGGGTTGCCTACTTGCCGATACAGAAACTGGAAAAAATGCGGCCGAGCAAATCATCGGCGGTAAATTCACCGGTAATTTCCGACAATGCTTCCTGTGCCACGCGCAGGTCTTCGGCCAGCAGTTCGCCGGCACCCGTGCCCAGCAACTGCTCCAGTCCGGTCGCCAGTGACTGTCGTGCCCGCTCCAGTGCATCAAGATGACGCCGGCGCGCCGTGAACAAACCGGCCCCTTCACTCTGGAAACCCATGGCGGCTTTCAGTGTGTCGCGCAGTGCATCAAGACCCTGGCCCCGCCGTGCAGACAGCACGACTTCCGTGTAGATGCGACCGCTGTCATCGGCACGCTCGGCAATGCCGGTTTCCAGCGCGGGTACCAGATCGCACTTGTTGGCAATCAGCAAAAGTTTTTCCGGCGGCGGCAACGGGCTGAAAAATCCGGCCGCAAGACTGACCGGATCGGTCTCACTGGCTACATCAAACACAAACAGCACCCTGTCCGCCTGCTCCACTTCCTTCAGTGCACGGCGGACACCTTCCTGCTCCACCACGTCGCTGGTGTCGCGCAGGCCCGCCGTATCAATAATGTGCAGTGGCATGCCGTCAATCTGGATCTGCTCACGTAGCACATCACGCGTCGTGCCGGCAATGTCGGTAACAATCGCCGCATCAAACCCGGCGAGCGCATTGAGCAGGCTGGACTTGCCGGCATTAGGCTTGCCTGCAATCACCACGCGCATGCCTTCACGCAGCAATGCGCCCTGACGCGCCTCGGACATGACGCTGGCCAGATGCGTCTGCACCGCGCGCAACTCACCCTCGACCCGGCCATCACTCAGAAAATCAATTTCCTCTTCGGGAAAATCAATTGCTGCTTCTACATACAGGCGCAACTGGATGAGTGCCTCGACAAGTGCATGGATTTTTTGCGAGAACACACCTGCCAGCGAGCGCACTGCCGAGCGTGCCGCCTCGGCAGAACCGGCATCAATCAGGTCGGCAATGGCTTCGGCTTGGGCAAGGTCCAGCTTGTCATTCAGAAAGGCGCGCTCGGAAAATTCACCCGGCCGCGCCATGCGTGCACCCAGTGACAAGGTGCGTTGCAACAACATGTCCATCACCACCGGACCGCCATGCCCCTGCAGCTCGATCACATCCTCGCCAGTGAAAGACTGCGGCCCCTGGAAAAACAGCACCAGACCTTCATCAATTTCACTGCCATCGCCGGCATGAAAACCGCTGAACAGGGCACGTCGCACCGGCAGGTCCTGTTCGCGCTGCATGACGGCCTTGCCAATGGCGTGGGCCTTTGGTCCCGACACGCGCACGATACCGACACCACCGCGTCCGGGCGGCGTGGCAATGGCAGCGATGGTGTCAGTGCTTTTCATGCTGGTGCCCTGTGTCACTAAATGGTGTCGGCCAATGTGCATTGGCCGTTGCAGAATAGCAAAAAGGCTCCGCAAGGAGCCTTTTTGCCTGGGCCTCAGAAAGCCGGTTCAGGCCTTCTTCTTGCCGCTTGCACCTTCAATCTGTCGCGTGATGATCCACTGCTGCAGAATGGAAAGGCTGTTG
Organism: Moraxellaceae bacterium; assembly: GCA_003543245.1. Taxonomy (GTDB): domain Bacteria; phylum Pseudomonadota; class Gammaproteobacteria; order Pseudomonadales; family Moraxellaceae; genus UBA2031. The sequence continues at coordinate 27,946 of DPJB01000023.1, forward strand.
TTAACTACCCAGTACAGCACCAGACCCGCCGGGAACCAGAGGAACATGACGGTGAACACAACCGGCATGATCTTCATGACCTTGGCCTGCATGGGATCTGGCGGCGCCGGGTTGAGCTGCTGCTGGATGAACATGGTGGCACCCATGATCAGCGGCAACACGAAATACGGGTCCATCACGGACAAGTCACGGATCCAGCCCAACCATGGCGCATGCCGCAGTTCTACCGATTCCATCAGGCAGTAGTACAGCGCAATGAAGACCGGCATCTGCACGAGAATCGGCAGGCAGCCACCCAGCGGATTGATCTTTTCGGTCTTGTACAGCTCCATCATGGCCTGCGACTGCTTGGTGCGATCGCCGGCATGCTGTTCCTTGATGCGCTGCATTTCCGGCATCACGGTCCGCATCTTGGCCATGGACTTGTAGCTGGTGGCGGAAAGCTGGAAAAACGCAGCCTTTACCAGAACGGTCAGGAACACAATCGCCCAGCCCCAGTTGCCAACCCAGCCGTGAATCAAGCTGAGCAGCCAGTACAGGAACTGCGACACCGGCCACAGCCAGCCATAATCAACCGTCAGCTCAAGACCGGAGGAAACCGTCTCGAGAATTTTCTGGACCTTGGGACCAACATACAGCGAGGCTTCGATTTTTTGCTGTGCACCAGGTGCCACGGCAATCTGCGGGCCGGTGTAACCGATAATGTTGTCGTCGCCGCTCTTGCGGGTGGTGAACACATTGGTGCCTTTTGCATCCGGTACCCATGCGGTAACAAAGTAATGCTGGATCATTGCCGCCCAGCCGCCCGTGACGGTTTCTTTCAACGGACTTTCGGCAAAATCATCAAACTTTGCTTTATTGTACGGTTTTTCGTTGGTCCACCATGCGCCGCCCAGGAACGTCGACATGCCGAAACCCTGATTGCTCGCACTCGGGTCCTTGCTGCTGTCGCGCTTCAGCTGCGCATACATCACACCATTCCACGACGCAGTGCCACGGTTGATGATGTCGTAGCGCACCTTTACCAGATAGCTGTTACGGGTGAACTCAAAAACCTTCTGGATTTCAACGCCATTTTCCGCCTGCAGCACCAGTGCAACGGAAAGTGTGTCTGCATTTTCTGCCAGTGAAAATTCGCGTGCTGTCGTCTGGTACTGGGGACGACCTGCTGCCGATGCATCCGGACCATTCGTACCGATCAGGCCACTCTGCGCAATGAAGGTACGTGCAGCCGAATGATCCATCAGAACAAAGGCATTCTTGCTGTCGATGCTCTCGGTATATTTCGGCAGGGCGGCACGCACAATGTCACCACCACGTGTATCGATCTGGATATCGAACACATCGGTTTTGACATTGATGAGACCGCTGGTCTGCACGGCACTGTCGGCAGGTGCAGTGGTGCTGGCGACGGCACTGGGTATTGCCGGTACATCGGCATCTGCTGCTGCAGTGGTCGGCACAACCGGCGTATCACCGGCCACAGGTGCTGCGGCAGTTGCCGGTGCGGATGCTGTTGCGGCCTGACTGCCGTAATCCTTTTGCCACGTCAGGATGAGCATGTAGCCAACAACTGCCATGGCCACAATGAGCAGAGTACGTCGGAGTTCCATAAATCAGGGCGCCTTGGAAATGCGTGGAGATTCGGGAGTACCGGTTGCCGGGGCAACGCGGTGCAGGGAAAATTTTTCGGGTACCGGGTCCAGCCCGCCGTCTGCCCAGGGATGGCAACGCAGCACGCGATGCAACGCCAGATACATGCCTTTGGCAGCACCATGGCGACGCAATGCTTCTTCAGCGTAGGCAGAACAGGAGGGATAAAAACGGCAGTGCGGCGCCATCATCGGACTAATGGCGATGCGGTAGAAGCGAATCGGCAAAATGAAAAGGATTTTCATGCCTGAGGCTCCGCCGCCCCCGCAGAAGGGCGTGTTCCGGCTTTACGTTCAAGGCGCTTCCAGCTCTTGCCCAGTGCTGCAGCCAGTTCAGCGGAAACAACACTGCCAAGATCGTTTCGTGCCATGAAGATCACATCAACGGCAGGAAGCTGCGCCTGATGAAATCGAAAGCTTTCGCGAATGGTACGCTTGAGTCGGTTACGCTCGACTGAAAGCCTGACTTTTTTCTTGGCGATCACCAGACCCAGACGGGGGTGATCCAGACCATTCGGCCGGACCAGCAGCACAAAATGCTGCTCACCGACCTTGAACGCTGCGCTATCGAATACTGTCTGGAATTCCGCCGGACGCAGCAGACGATGCGTCCGGGGAAAGCAATAGCGCACAGTCACATCGAACGGTGCGAGGTTCAGACTGTCAGGTTCTTGCGACCCTTGGCACGACGGCGAGCAAGGACGGCACGGCCGTTCTTGGTGGCCATGCGGGCACGGAAACCGTGGGTGCGGGCACGCTTGAGGACGCTGGGCTGGAATGTACGCTTCATGATGATTGCTCAGAAAATGAACATGACCCGAACAGGGTCGGAAAAGGCCGGCCATTCTATGTAACGACCCCCCTCGTGTCAAACACCACCGCACCAGGGGGTTTTGCCGAGCGGCGTGCCGCGAGGCCGTTGGTTCTGCCCTGCCCTTCTAAAAAGAATAATAAGTACTTAAAGGTAGTAGTAGTTAGTGATAGGGGAGACACTTTTCTGGGGATAACCACTTTTAGGCTTTTAAAATCAGGTGCTTAGACTACATCAAAAACTGTTGTGCGGTGGGCTCTGAAGTACTTGAAAAGCTGTGGCCAGTTGTGGATAACTTAGGCATCATGATTTATCCCCGGGTTTGGACCAACGATGCAGACCCGGTTTTCCACAACTCTCTGACAGGCCTGAAAATGGACTGCCACGGTGGTTTTTTTTGCCGAAGGTGGCGGTTGCCCCCTGCTTGTGGATAAAATCGCGCCCCTTTTGCGTTAGCTGTTTTCAGGATGATGTAGTGGCAATCTGGCCAGTCTGTCTGGAGCGTCTGCAGGACGAGTTGCCTCAGAATCTCTTCAATATGTGGATACGGCCCCTTCAGGCCGAAGAACAGGGAAGTGCCTTGCGGTTGCTGGCGCCTAATCCTTTCTTTGTCCGTCATATTGCCGACAAGTACCTCAACCGTATCCGTGAACTGGTCAAGGAATTGAGCCAGGGTCGCATGGAGAAAGTGCTGCTTGAGGTTGGCAATCGCCAGGATCGGGAAGAGTCGGCAACCCAGTTGCGTGCCACCCAGGACTCCTCCACAGGCAGCAACAGTTTGTCGGCAGCCGCATTGGTGCCCGACACGTTGCCGCGTCCGGCCAACAATCTGAATCCCTTGTTCATCTTTGACAATTTTGTGGCGGGCAAATCCAATCAGCTGGCATTTGCGGCGTGTCGCCAGGTGGCAGAGAAGCCGGGACTCAGCGGGCACAATCCTCTTTTTATATATGGCCCAACCGGTCTGGGTAAAACCCACCTGATGCATTCGGTGGGCAATGCGGTGGTTGCCAGCAATCCGAAGGCACGCATTCTTTACCTGACATCGGATCGCTTTGTGCAGGATTTCATCACGGCCCTGCAGCGTGGTCTGATGAATGATTTCAAACGTATGTATCGTTCGCTTGATGTGCTGCTGATTGACGACATCCAGTTTTTTGCCGGCAAGACCAGCACACAGGAAGAGTTCTTTCACACCTTCAATGCGCTGCTGGAAGGCTCTCGCCAGGTGATCCTCACGTCTGATAAGTTTCCTAAAGAAATCAATGAGTTGGATGAGCGTTTGAAGTCCCGTTTTGCATGGGGATTAACGCTGCAGGTCGAGCCGCCTGAACTGGAAACACGTGCTGCAATCCTGATGAAAAAGGCCGAGCAGAATTCGATTCGCCTGCCACAACATTCGGCTGTCTTTATTGCACAACATGTCCAGGCCAACGTGCGAGAGCTGGAAGGTGCACTCAATAAGGTGATTGCCACAGCCCGCTTCAAGGGCTGTGAACTTGAACTCGATCTGGTGAAAGAATCACTGAAGGATGTGCTGGCGGTGCGTGCCAAGCAGATCAATATCGAGAACATCCAGAAGGTGGTGGCGGAGTATTACCGCATTCCCCTGCGCGAACTGATTGGCAAGAAACGTAACCGTTCCTATGCACGTCCGCGTCAGGTTGCCATGACACTTTCGCGCGAGCTGACGTCGCACAGTTATCCGGAAATCGGGCATGCCTTTGATGGTCGTGATCATTCGACGGTCATCCATGCCTGCAATCTGATTGAAGATCTGAAAAAGTCCGATCCCAATATGGGCGAGGACTACAACAATCTCTTGCGCCTGTTGCAGGCGTGATGAACAGATAAAACCAAGGAAGCCGACCCATGAAACTTTCGATTTCGCGTGACCAGTTGCTGAAGCCGCTCCAGCAGGTATCGGGTGTGGTGGAGAAGCGCCAGACCCTGCCGGTGCTGGCCAATGTCCTGATGGTGGTGGATGCGGGCAAGCTGGCCCTGACCGGCACCGATCTTGAGGTCGAACTGATTGCCCGGACCGAACTGGCCGGTGAATTCGCTGATGGCGAAATCACGGTGCCGGCACGCAAGCTGCTGGATATCTGCAAGTCACTGCCGGCCAGTGCCGAAATCGAGCTGAAGCAGGATGGCCAGAAACTGGTGCTGAAGTCCGGCAAGAGCCGCTTCACCCTGGCAACCCTGCCTGCCAACGAGTTCCCCAATCTGGAAGAAGGTGTGGGCGCCTTCAGTTTCTCCATCACCCAGAAGGGCCTGAAGAAGCTGATCGACAAGACCTCCTTTGCCATGGCTCAGCAGGATGTCCGTTACTACCTGAACGGCATGCTGTTTGAAGTCACTGCCGGCCGCCTGCGTACCGTGGCGACCGATGGACACCGTCTGGCCATGTGCGATGCCGAGGCCCAGACCGATGCCGTGGAGCGCATGCAGGTGATCGTGCCGCGCAAGGGCGTGCAGGAACTAGCCCGTCTGCTCAATGATGATGACGGCATTGTCACCATTACCCTGGGCAGCAACCACATTCGCGCCACCGTGGGTAATGTGACCTTTACCTCCAAGCTGATTGACGGCAAGTTCCCGGACTACGAGCGTGTGCTGCCCAAGGGTGGTGACAAGACCGTGCTGGCCAACCGTGAAGAACTGCGTCATTCCCTGACCCGTGCCGCCATTCTCTCCAATGAAAAGTTCCGTGGCATCCGCCTGCAGTTGACTCCGGATATGCTCCGTATCCAGGCCAATAACCCGGATCAGGAAGAAGCAGAAGAAGATGTCACCGTGGAATACAACGGCGCATCGCTGGAAATCGGCTTTAACGTGCAGTACCTGATGGATGTGCTGGGCGTGCTGGACAACACCACAGCCAAGTTCACGCTGGGTGATTCCAACAGCTCGGCACTGGTCCAGGATGCCGAAGGCGGCAGCTCGGTCTATGTTGTCATGCCGATGCGTCTCTAAGGTCTAACGCCCCTCATGTCAGTTGTACGGCTGGAGATTGCCAATGTGCGCAATCTCCAGTCTGTTGCCCTCCTCCCCCATCCCCATCTGAATCTTCTGACCGGTGCCAATGGCAGCGGCAAGACCTCTGTGCTTGAAGCCCTGCACCTGCTGGGTCTGGGCAGATCCTTCCGCTCCGGGCGTGCACGTCGGCTGGTGAACGATGCCGAATCAGCCTGCACCGTCTTCGCCGTGTTTGGTGACGGGGGTCAGGCGGGCATCCGTCGTGGTGCCAATGGCGAGACAGACCTGAAAGTTGATAACAGCTCCCAGGTCACTCTTGCACAACTTGCCCACAGGTTACCCCTTTGCTTGCTGGACCCCGAATCCATGGATTTGCTTGATGCCGGCTCCAAGCCGCGCCGTGCCCAGCTGGATTGGGGAGTGTTCCACGTGGAACATCGCTTCTATCCCGTGTGGTTACGTTATCAGCGGGCCCTGAAGCAAAGGAATTCCTTGCTCAGATCGGGTAATATAGGTCGGTTAGAATCCGCCGTTTGGCACCGTGAACTGGCGGACTCTGCCGTGCAGCTGCACAGCTTTCGGGGGGCTTACCTGACCAGCTGGCAGCCTGCCTGGGCAGAGCTGATGAAGTCCTTTCTCCCGGATCAGGACCTGAGTCTGGATTACACGCCAGGCTGGGATCTGGCTATGCCGCTGGAAGTCCAGCTGGCCGAGTCGTGGGAAAAGGATGTGGAGCGTGGGCACACCCAGATCGGACCGCACCGGGCTGATCTGCGGGTGAAGCGGGGAACGGCACCAGCCGATGAGGTCCTTTCGAGAGGGCAGAAAAAGCTGGTGGTATGCGCCCTGAAGCTGTCCCAGGTTGCGCTGTTGCAGGCGACTGGTCAGCACTGTGTATTGCTGGTGGATGATCTGGCATCGGAGCTTGATGCGCTGGCACGGCAGCGACTGATTGATTATCTGGCGGTTTCTGGCGCGCAGGTGTTTATCACCAGCATTGAGCCGGAAGCCGTCAAACCCGCGCTGGAAGGCACGGGGAACAGCTTTAAAATGTTCCACGTGGAACAAGGAAACGTAGTTGAGGTGCCGTAAACCCAGGTGGTTACAGGTGTTTTGCGGCCCTTGCCCTGCCCTCTCCCCCGGGAGAAGGTGATAACAGAAGAGGCAGATTCAGCCGTGGAGCGCGCAGGCGCAGCGGATTGAAGGATGCCCGGAGATAAAGATGAGCGAACAGGATCAGGAACAGGGTCAGGAAAAAGTATACGACTCCACCAGTATCAAGGTGCTGAAAGGTCTGGATGCCGTGCGTAAGCGCCCCGGCATGTACATCGGCGATACCGATGACGGGTCCGGTCTGCATCACATGGTGTTTGAAGTCGTGGACAACGGCATTGACGAAGCCCTTGCCGGCCACTGTACCGAAGTCACTGTCACCATCCATCCGGACGAATCGGTTTCCATCACCGACAACGGTCGTGGCATTCCGGTCGACATCCACGAAGAAGAAGGCGTCTCGGCAGCCGAGGTCATCATGACCGTGCTGCACGCCGGCGGTAAGTTTGACGACAACAGCTACAAGGTCTCGGGCGGTTTGCACGGCGTGGGCGTGTCCGTGGTGAATGCCCTCTCCAAGAAGCTGATGCTGACCATCCGCCGTAACGGCAAGGTGTACGAGCAGGAATACCAGCACGGTGTGCCGCAGTACCCGTTGCGTGAAGTAGGCGAGACAACGGGCCGTGGCACGGAAATCCGTTTTCACCCTTCTGCCGAAACCTTCACCAATATCGAGTTCAAGTACGACATCCTGGCCAAGCGTCTGCGCGAGCTATCGTTCCTGAACTCCGGCGTGCGTATCGTGCTGAAGGACGAGCGTACCGGTCAGGAGGACATCTTTGAGTACGTGGGTGGTCTGGCGGCGTTTGTTGAGTACCTGAATACCAACAAGAACACGCTGCACCCGGTGTTCCATTTCAATCTGCCGCAGTCGGCAGGTATCAACGGTATTGGCGTGGAAGTGGCCATGCAGTGGAACGATACCTATCAGGAAGGCGTGTACTGCTTTACCAACAACATTCCGCAGCGCGATGGCGGCACCCATATCCAGGGGTTCCGTACCGCCCTCACCCGTACGCTGAACAACTACGTGGAAAAGGAAGGCATTCTCAAGAAAGAGAAGGTCGCCACCACGGGTGAAGACATGCGTGAAGGCCTTACCGCCATTGTGTCGGTGAAGGTGCCGGACCCGAAGTTCTCCAGCCAGACCAAGGACAAGCTGGTGTCCTCGGAAGTGACCAACTCGGTGGCCACGGCCATGAACGAGAAGTTTGAGGAATTCCTGCTGGAAAACCCCGGCATCGGCAAGATCATTGCCAACAAGATTCTGGATGCGGCCCGTGCCCGTGAAGCGGCCCGCAAGGCCCGTGAAATGACCCGCCGCAAGGGTGCACTGGACATTGCCGGCCTGCCCGGCAAGCTGGCGGATTGCCAGGAAAAAGACCCCGCGCTTTCCGAACTTTACCTGGTGGAGGGTGATTCCGCCGGTGGTTCTGCCAAGCAGGGCCGTAACCGCAAGATGCAGGCCATCCTGCCGCTGAAGGGCAAGATCCTGAACGTGGAACGTGCCCGTTTTGACAAGATGATCTCATCTCAGGAAGTGGGCACGCTGATCACGGCACTGGGCTGTGGCATTGGCCGTGACGAGTACAACATCGACAAGCTGCGCTACCACAAGATCNNTGACCTTCTTCTTCCGCCAGCTGCCGGAGCTGATCGAGCGTGGCTACATCTATATTGCCCAGCCGCCCCTGTACAAGGTGAAGAAGGGCAAGCAGGAGCAGTACCTGAAAGACGACGACGCCATGGCCGAATACATCACGGCAGCAGCAGTAGAGAATGCCGCGCTTTTCACGGCTCCGGGCGCCCCCGGCATTTCCGGTCTGGGCCTTGAAACCCTGATCAATGAATACCGCACTGCCCAGAACGTGATCGGCCGCATTTCCCGTCTGTACCCGGTAACCCTGCTCAATGCCCTGCTGTATTCGCCGGGCCTGAGTGTGGAAGCGCTTACTGACAAGTCGGCGGTCGAGGCTTGGGCGAAGGTGGTGCAGGTACGCGTGAGCAACGATGCCGATGCCAGCGAACGCTTCCTGATTGAAGTGGTTGAAGACACCGAGCACCGTCGCTTCCTGCCGCAGATCGAGTTGGTGGCGCATGGTGTGCCTTACACCTACCGCCTGGGGGCTGATTTCTTTGGCTCTGGCGAATACCGCACCATCAACAGCATGGCCCGTACACTGGAAGACCTGCTGGAAGTGGGCGCTTACATACAGCGCGGCGAGAAGCAGCAGCCGATTTCCAACTTCCAGCAGGCGCTGGACTGGCTGATGGCTGAAGCGCGTCGTGGCACCGCCATCCAGCGCTACAAGGGTCTGGGTGAAATGAACCCTGGCCAGCTGTGGGAAACCACGATGGACCCGGAAGCCCGCCGCATGCTGAAGGTGACCATCGAGGATGCCATTGGTGCTGACCAGATGTTTACCTGCCTGATGGGCGATGCAGTGGAACCCCGCCGCGAGTTCATCGAAACCAATGCGCTGCTGGTAGCCAATCTTGATATTTAAGTAAGTAATCACTTGCTTACCTGTAAAAGGGCCCCTTGATTACGGGGCCCTTTTGTTTGATGCGGTTCTGCTCATGCAGGGCCCTCCCCTCCCCGTCTGGACACGGTACTCATGGAAACACCCGGCAACCTGTACGCCGACCTCTCCGGTTATTACGACGGCTTTTGCAGCGATGTGGACTATGCCGTGCAAGGTGATTTTGCGGCACGGGCGTTTGACTGTTTTGGTCTCTCGGATGGGCATGACTACATTGACTTGGCGTGTGGCACGGGCCAGTTGCTTGGGCACATGGTGACCAGGGGTTTTGCGGTGGCCGGGCTGGATAACAGTCGCGAAATGCTGGATCTGGCGGCGCAGCATTGCCCCGCTGCCGAACTGGTGTTGTGTGACCTGGCCTCGTTCGGCTTTGAGCAGCGCTTTGATCTGGTCAGCTGCTTTTTGTACTCCATCCATTACAGCCATCCGGTGTCGGCCATCCAGCAGACACTGCAGTGTGCCTTTCGTGCGCTCAAGCCTGGCGGGGTGCTGGTTTTTGACATGGTCGACAAGCAGGGCATTACCAACCGCAATGATGTGATCACCCGGCTGACGCAGGACGGGGTGCATTTCACCTTTCAGTCCGGCTGGCGGTATCCGGGGTGTGGCGAGGGCATGGATTTGCAGGTGTCGATCTGTCGTGAGGACGGCGCGGGGCAGCAACGATGGAAGGATCATCACACCATGACGGCGACCACGATTGCCGAGGTGCATGCGCTCATGGAAATGGCTGGGTTTGAGGTAACGGTGCTGGAGCGGGATTTTTCGTTGTTGCGTGAGTGGGATGGCAAGAGCTACAACGTGGTGATGGTCGGGCGGAAGATGATGCCGCTGGGTTGAGTCTCATTAACAAATGCAGCGGCCTCCTTGAAAAGGGCTCCACACAAGTGGGGCCCTTTTCATTTGGCGCTACTGTGGCTCTTGCCGTGTGGCCGAGTTCATCTCATGCCGTACCCGACTGACATGATCGTAGATCACCTTGCGTGCCCGGTTTGTCACACCCAGCGGCTTGTGCTCGGGCAAGGAATGCCATGGTGTGAAGGAGAGGTTTTCACAAAACCTGTTTTGCTCCGGCGTGTCGAACACTTGCCGGGGGATATGAAGGGTGGCCACCTTGTAGAAGGGAGCGTCGGCTTCCTTCCACTCCGTCATGGAATCTTCGACCTCCATCCGGGATGAAGTGCGGGGCTGGACCAGAAAATCCATGCAGGCATCACCATTCTGCAAGGTGCTGCGGAGGGCATCGCGCAGATAGTCATGTCCAGGCTTGTCTGGCAGCGAGACGGCAGTGGTTGAGCAAGAGCGGGCAGAATATTTGACTGCCTGCCGGTCGGGCCCGTTACCCAGTTGATAGGGGACCATGGACCAGTAACGGGTTTGCACCGGGTTGGCGATTTTCTTGTTGATGGTCTGCAGGGCAATCAGCGTACCTTTGGCGCCCAGATCAAACGGAGCCCGCAACTTGTCCCAGACGCTGCCGCTGCCCTGGTGCTTTATCAGCGACAGGTAGCGACCGGGGTCGTTAGCAAAGAACACGGGATGGTTGATCATGATGAAGTCCTGGGTGCTGGCCTCTTCTTCGCCTGGCAGGATCATCTGGCCGGGTACGCCGAGCACCTTGATGGCCATCCCGCGTGCATCGCGCTTGATGTCTGCCCGGGTGGCATCGCTGGAGCCGTTCGAAAATCGGATCCATGCCTGATACGTTTTACCGGGAATGAACATGCCTTTGGCCAGATGCTCCGGCAACGACTCCTCGACACGGAACTCTGCTTTCACGCAGCCGTGGGATTTGGGATGTGCGTCGCGGCGTACCTCGCCCGGGCGGTACTGCTTGCGCAGGGTTTTTTCGATGAGCAGCGATGTCTGCAGCGCGATCGCCTTTTCATCGGGAAACAGCTGCTCGCCCAGATAGGGGTCGATGACGGGGAGGCTGATTGCGTTGGGACTGGCTGGAGCAGTCGTGTTTGTGGGTTCGGCATTGCTGCAGCCGCTGATGGCTGTCATCAGGGCCAGATTCAGCCATAGACTCGTAGGGCCTTGATGGTACGTCATGATTATCCCCTGCTGACCAGTACTGCGTTGTCGCGAGGCTACAAGCACAACTGATCATGCCCACCATAAGGATAGACAGCCACAGCGTCTGTGGGACAGCGTACTCAGCAGGAAAACCACTTCGCCACATCCAAGGTGAGACACCCTCAAAAAAAAGCCCCTGCATTGCAGGGGCTTCAGGTCGTTCAGCCGGGCTGTCCCAGATGGCGTCAGTGTTTAGTCATCACGACCGCGCTGGCCATAATGGTTGCCGTTATCGTGATGCTTGCGCTTGCCCTTGCCGTGATGTTTGTCGTCATCGTCATGCACCACGATCACCTGTTTCTCGACAACACGTGTCGAGGTCTTGTTGCTGTCCTTGGAGCCGATCGCGGCTCCGGTGGCACCACCAATACCTCCGCCAATGATGGCGCCTTCGCGACCACCCAGTTCGGAGCCAATGGCGGTACCCGCGGCGGCGCCAATCGCGCTACCGAGTACGGCCTTGCCATCAACGGCAAAGGCCGCGACCGGAGCAAGTGCAACGGCCATCGTCAGAACGAATGATTTCTTCAGCATGAGTGTTCTCCCAGAAAGGACATGGAATCACAAACCAAGACGATACCTTGCCTGATTTGCTTGTGCTTGCGATAAGGCCATCATACCTTTCCTGCGGAAAAGTGTGTGTAATGAAGCGTATCCCTGTGAGCATCCGCACAATTTTTGTACACAAGATCGTAATCCAGCAGAGACGACCGCATGAGCCACTCCCCTACCCAGGCCCCTGCCCCGGCCACTACAAACTCCAGAGGCCGTGTCCTGTTTGCCAGTCTGGTCGGCACCACCATTGAGTACTACGACTTCTATCTGTATGGCACGGCGGCGGCACTGGTCTTTGGTGCGCTGTTCTTTCCGGGCGAGTCCAGCACGGCTCAGCAGTTGAGTGCGTTTGCCACGTTTGCGATTGCCTTTATTGCACGTCCGGTGGGCTCGGCCCTCTTTGGTCATTACGGTGACCGGCTGGGGCGCAAGACCACGCTGGTGGCTTCGTTGCTGATCATGGGGGTGTCGACCACGTTGATCGGGTTTTTGCCGGGGTATGCCGCGATCGGTGTGATGGCACCGTTGCTGTTGTGCCTGCTGCGTTTTGGTCAGGGTATCGGGCTGGGTGGCGAATGGGGCGGTGCCGCACTGATTGCAACCGAGAATGCGCCGGCCAGCAAGCGGGCCTGGTACGGCATTTTTCCGCAGCTGGGTGCGCCACTGGGTTTCATTCTGGCGAACGGACTGTTTTTGTATCTGGTGCACACCCAGGGTGACGAGGCTTTTCGGGAATTTGGCTGGCGCGTGCCGTTTTTGCTGAGTGCCGTGCTGCTGGCGGTGGGATTGTATGTGCGCATGGCGCTGGTGGAATCGCCGGCCTTTGTGCAGTCGATGGCACGCAACGAGCGTGCGAGTGTGCCGTTGCTAACGGTGTTCCGGCACCATGGCCGCGAGTTGCTGCTGGGTTCGATGGCGATGGTGGTGTGCTATGCGCTGTTTTACATCTCCACGGTGTTTGCGCTGGGCTACGGCACCAAAACGCTGAATATTCCGCGTGAACATTTTCTGGCGATGGAGTGTGGCGCCATTGTGTTCATGGCGATCGGCATTGTTGTTTCCGGCTTGCTGGCGGACCGTTACGGACGCAAGCCCGTGTTGTTGTGGGGTGCATTGCTCGCGGCGTTTTCCGGCCTGTGGCTGGCGCCGGCCTTCAACACCGGCGACCTGTACACCATCGGTGCCTACCTCTCTCTGGAATTGTTCCTGATGGGGATTACCTTCGGCCCCATGGGCGCATTGCTGCCCGAACTTTTCCCCACGCATGTGCGTTATACCGGCGCCGCTGTTGCATACAACATGGGCGGTATTCTGGGTGCATCGTTTGCGCCGTATCTTGCCCAGCGGCTGGTGGCCGAAGGTGGACTGGCATGGGTGGGCGGCTACATTACTGCCGCAGCGCTGGTCAGTCTGGTGGCAGTTGCGCTGATGACCGAAACACGTGATGTGTCGATGCAGGAATAATCCTGCAATGAAAAGTCAGGCGTATCAGCCTGCCTTGCGAAAGGTCAGGTTGATGCGTTGTGCCCCCAGCAACGGATGCTGTCCGGCCTTGAGTGGCAACACGCCATGAAAGCGCAGGCGCGACGGGCCACCCCACACCACGATATCGCCATGACCAAGCGGGATACGCACAGCTGCATCGCTGCGCTGCATGCCGCCGAACTGGAAAACTGCCGGCAGTCCGAGCGAGACGGACACAATCGGTTGGGAAAAATCGCGCTCGTTCTTGTCCTGATGCAGTGACATGCGCGCATCCGGTTCGTAACGGTTGATCAGACAGGCATCCGGCACAAAATCAGTAAAACCTGCGGCGAGCGCAGCAGCGTGTGCCAGCTGTAAAAAACCTGCCGGCATGGCGGGCCAGGGCTGATTGTTTTCGGGATTGATGCGCGTGTAACGGTAGCCGTGCGGATCCGTTACCCAGCCCAGTGTGCCGCAACTGCTCATGGCCACCGACATGCGAAAGCCACCGGGGGTATGCATGTGGCGCAGTGGTGCACTGGCAAGAATGCTGTGCAGCGCCTGCAGGATGTTCGCTTCATGCGGCAAGGCAAAGCGACGTAACAGGACGGCACCGGGGCAGATGACCTCGTGTGACGGTAGCGCATCCTCGTCTGCAGAAAAAAGATCCAGCGTCATGACGGCTTGCCGCTTCAGTCATTGTCGGCTTCACGCGTGAGCAGTGTGCGCTTGCGCTCCACTCCCCAGCGATAACCGGAAAGGCCACCGTCGTTGCGCACCACGCGATGACAGGGAATGGCGACGGCAATGGCATTGGCGGCACAGGCACCGGCCACGGCGCGCACGGCGGTTGGCGAACCGATGCGATTGGCGATATCGGTATAGCTGGCGGTTTGGCCGGCAGGAATTTCCTGCAGGGCCTGCCACACGCGCTGCTGGAATGCCGTGCCCCGAATATCAAGTGGCAACGCCAGGCCGAGTGCAGGGGCTTCGACAAACCCCACTACCTGCGCCACGAGTTTTTCAAAACCCGCATCACCGCCGATGAGGTTGGCGTTGGGGAAACGATCCTGCAGATCATGTGCCAGGGCATCGGGATCATCACCCAGCAGGATGGCACAAATGCCGCGCTCGCTTTGCGCCACCAGAATGGCGCCGAGGGAACACTGGCCGATTGCAAAGCGGATGGTGGCGGCGGCGCCACCCTGACGGAATTTTTGCGGTGTCATGCCCAGCACCTCGTTGGACGTTTCATAAAAGCGGCTGCTGGAGTTGAAGCCGGCCTCGATGATGGCCGTGGTGACGGTTGCCTGCCGACCCAGCTCGTTACGAACGCGACGGGCACGATGGGCAACGGCATAGGCCCGTGGCGTAAGGCCGGTGAGCTGCTTGAAGATGCGGTGAAAATGCGAGGCACTGATCCCTACCGCCACGGCGAGGGAGCCCAGTGTTGGCAAGGTGTCTGCTGCCTCGATGAGGCGACAGGCCGCCGCCACTTTGGTGGCGTATTGCTCGGCCAGCGGTGGCTGATCCGGCTTGCAGCGTTTGCAGGGACGAAAGCCGGCAGCCTCGGCCTCTTCGCGCGTTGCATGAAAGTGGACGTTTTGCGGTCGCGGGTGACGTGCACCGCAGGACGGGCGGCAATACACGCCGGTGCTGGCCACGGAATAAAAGAAGTAACCGTCTGCGCGGGCATCCCGCGCCATGACCTGCGCCCAGCGGGGATCGCTTTCTGTCGTGCTGGCAAGGCATGTCTGGCGGCTGGCAGTGGCCATTACGGTCTGACTCCGGGCGTGAACGGAGAGTGTGATGGTAGCCATGGCCGTTGGCGAGAGCACTCCGTAACTTGCTTTTGAACCCGGGCCCGCTGGCTTGCCGGGGAGCTTGTCAGAAAGAGATGACACTCCTCCGGCCAAGAGGCAACGAGGTATCGGTACGGCGCATCTGCCGCTGGCGAGGCGTGAGGCGCGCCTGCTCCTGCGGCGGGTACAACGACAGGGCCTTGTTAAGCAGCGCCTCCAGTTCACTCAGGAAAGGATAGCGGGGATCGAGACTGTAGACCCGGGTGCGCCCTTGCGGCTGGCACGTGATCACCCCCGCCTCTTCCAGTGCAGTCAGCTGCTTCTGGATGGGGGTGACGGCGGACTGGAAAGACGCCGCAATCTCACGGGCATACCCCGAGCCCTGCGTGTGCAGGTACATCAGGACACGTTCGCGGTTGGTACTGCCGAGAATGGCTTCTAGCATGGTGGCGGTCTGTATAAACCCTTATGGGGTGTTTATAGACTATAAAGGAGGTCATATAAACCCTGTTTGAGGTAATAGCAGATAAAGAGGGGGCTACAGCTGCTAGCGCTGGGCTAGCCCGGCCAGCGTATCTGCAAGGTTGGTAACGGTTTGCTGGGTGTTTGGGGCGTCGTTAGTGGCGGTGATGGCCTCCAACTCATGAAGATCAAAGTCATCGGACCCTTCAGGGTCATGATTAGGAAAGAACAGGTCGTCCCATCCTAGAAGTGAAGGCTTGAAATGGATGACATCGGGATGCAATTGGAGAGCCCGAAATGCACTCTCAAAGCTGGCATAAATATCATCGGGTATTGCATTAGATGGGTTGGCTAAAACCACCGTAGCGAACCGCTTGTAGTTAGAGGCATCACGATAGAGATAGCTAATCTTAATGTTCTCCAGCATGGCCCTCTCCTAATAAGTAAGGAGAAGCATCCTGGCATAGTTTCGGGGGTCTGCCAGGCCCAAAATCTTGGATTATCTTTTGAATATTTCGTTGTAATGCCAGTCTAAAAACTCTTTTGATGGGTGAAATTTAGTCGGTTTAATTATCGACTTGCCTTCAAATGATAAGAACCATTCGGGCACATCTGCTGTACGTGCACCTGCGATAAATTCGTTTGATAAAGCGATAGTTAAATCGGGACGGATAGCGATTAATCCTGTATCAAAGGCTTTATCATGGAAAGAATTTAAGCATAGGCCATTTTTAGGATTTAACCGGTTTTCCTGATCCATTGACCATGGACGTATATGGCTTGCGACAAGTAAATTTGGGTGAGAAAAGCCGGTGATACAGCAGCGCACTTTGTAGCTACTCAAGACCATTTTTCTAAAAAGGTTTTGGCCGCGTCGGATAGTGACGAATGCCTTGGAGCTAGTTACCTCAGGAAGAGCAAGAATGGGCTCTTCGGCTTCACTTGGGGCTTCATCAGGAATGGAGAGATCTAAGGGCGTTTTTCCGTCATATAATTCATTAAGAAGTTTTTGGCTCTGTAAAAGAGTTGCTTCACGGTCTGATTCAAACTCTGCCCAGATGGCTTTGTCAGTATTTGATGAGCCTGTTAAGCCAACCCTTCCGCTGCTTGTAATTTCTGGATCAAGGCCGGCGAGATTATTCAATTTCATTGCGAGAGCACCAGGCGTTCTGCCTAGTCGATTAGCAACATCAATAATGATAGGTGTTGACTGATCAAGCTTTCCGAATGGCAGATAACAGTAGAGTGCAAGCGCAACAAGCACCTGCTCCCGAGTCCAATTCACATTAGCCATATAGGGCTTGCTCCAATAAGTAAGGCATCAATATGCGTGATAGGGCTTAGTATCTCAATGATCGGATGCCAAAAAATCACCAACGGCATGCCTTGCCCGACTGGTTGGAAGATCTATTCATAATTCCCCGGGGGGTTACGGTAACTACATGAAAATAAAAGTGAATTAGCGTGCCAGCATCTATTCATAACCTATTCAAAATAGCCGATTCTACGTGCTGGCCGCACACTTCTATAAAAGGACTGATGACGCCCTCGTACACTATTGGGCGACAATCCAGCCATGATGGCTGAAGTCGCTTTCCAAGGAAAACCCTGAACCCCATGTCCGCCCTCCTCCTCGCCCCCATGGAAGGTCTCACCGACTTCCACATGCGTGATGTGCTCACCCGCCTCAGTCGCTACGACTGGTGCGTGACGGAGTTCATCCGCGTGACGGATCACGTGCATCCGGCGCGGCTGTTTTTTCATGCCTGCCCGGAGTTGCATAACGGCGGGCTGACGGCGGCGGGTACGCCGGTACATGTGCAGTTGCTGGGCAGTGATCCGCAGATGCTGGCGATGAATGCGTTGCGTGCAGTAGAGCTGGGTGCGCCGGCAATCGACCTGAATTTTGGCTGCCCGGCGAAGAAGGTAAACAACCACGGTGGCGGTGCCATCCTGCTGGATACGCCGGAGACGGTGCATGCGATTGTGGCCGCTGTGCGACAGGCGTTGCCGGCACATGTGCCGGTGAGCGCAAAGATGCGGCTGGGGGTGAAGGACCGCTCGCGCATGATCGAGAATGCGCAGGGGATTGAGGCGGCGGGTGCCCGGTGGCTGACGGTACACGCGCGTACGAAGGAGGACGGTTATCGTCCGCCGGCGCACTGGGAGGCGATTGCGGAAATCCGTTCGCGCGTGGGTGTGCGGGTGATTGCAAACGGGGAAATGTGGACGCCGGAGGATGCGCAGCGCTGCCGTGAGGTCTCCGGCTGTGATGACCTGATGTTGGGCCGCGGTGCGGTGTCGCGTCCGGATCTGGTGGGACGCATTCGCGGGGCAGACGCGCTGCCCTGGCAGGTAATGGTGGAGGCGCAGCTGGCGTTTGTGTCGCACATGGAGACCGGTCGGCGGCTGGGCACCCTGCCCGCGCCGGGGGCCCCTGACCAGGAGCCAGTCCGATGGACGGAGCGCGGTGCGCTGGGCCGCTACAAGCAGTGGCTGGGCATGATGACGCGGGGCTATGCAGAGGCGGTGCCGGTGTTTGAGCAGGTGAAGCGCATGAAGACGCTGACGGACGTCAGGCAGTTGCTGGGTAGGGCGTGAAACCGGACAGCCTGGTCTGTACACTTCGCTCTGGCATGGATGTCCGTACGTTGCCCCTGCTGCGGGGGCGGCACATAACAAGATTATGAGGTTTCCATGCAGTACGCCAAGCGCACCATTTTTGATACGCCGGTTCTTAACGTCATTCTTCGCGCCCTGTCGCTTTTCATTCTTAAACTGTGTGGCTGGAAGGCCACCGGTGCCCTGCCGGCCGATCTGAAAAAGGCGGTGTTCATTGCGGCGCCACATACCAGCAACTGGGATTTGCCGTTCACGCTGTTTGTGGCGTTTGCGCTGCGCCTGAAAATCTACTGGATGGGCAAGGAAGAAATCTTCAAGCCGCCGTTCCGGGGCGTGATGATGTGGCTGGGCGGCATTCCGGTGCAGCGCGTGGCGGCCACCAACATGGTGACGGCATCGGCCAATGCACTGTCAGCCGTGGATGACCTGATTCTGGTGGTGGCACCGGAAGGAACGCGCAGCAAGGCGCTGTACTGGAAGACGGGATTTTATTACATCGCGCACGCAGCGCAGGTGCCGATTGTGATGGCGTTTCTGGATTACGAACGCAAGGTTGGTGGCGTGGGCCCTGTGCTGTACCCCTGCGGTGACATTGAAAAAGACATGGTTGTCATCAAGGATTTCTACAAGGGCATCAAGGGCAAGCGCGCGGATCTGTTTCACGAGGACTGAGTGCATCCTGATGCGACATTAACGAAAAGGCTCGTACCGTCAGGTGCGGGCCTTTTCTGTTTGCAGTGACAGCAATCCCCAGGTGACGAGTCCGCCGACCGTAGCGAGCAACATGTCCTTGTGCGCATCCCAGATATCTCCCTGGGTGCCGAGATAGGCCATGCCGACGTCGCCGGCAAACGTAACGGCAGCGCCCCACTCCACCAGTTCGTAAACCAGTGAGCTGGCCATGATGAATTCCACGGTGAAATAACTTGCCCATCGGCCGTGCAGCGCGGCGCGGTCGATGAGGATTTCACGCATGGGCAGAAACAGCAGCAGGCCGTAGCAGAAGTGCACAAGGCGATCAAAGTGGTTGCGCTGCCAGCCGAGCATGTCGTTGAGGCTGGTGCCGAACACCATGCGGGTCCACTCGTCATACGGCACGAGTGAATAGGTGTAGTGCGCGCCGATGATGTGCAGGGTGCCGAAGGCAAAGATCAGCCACCATGACGCATTGCTGAGGGGGCGCCGGCGCTGCTGCAAAAACAGGAAGACGGCAAAGATCGCCGTCATCATGTTTTCCAGTAGCCAGGTGGCGCGGTCGTACGGGGCGATGCCGACGATGACGGCAATCACGAGGAATGCCGGCAACAGGATACGGATCGGATTTTTCATCAGCAGCTTCACTGGTTGTGATGCATAAAAAAGCCTGCTTGCGCAGGCTTTTTCATTTACCGCAGGTTGCTGTTGTAGCCGCAAACACCGGCGGCTACTTCCAGCTCGCGAATACTGTTTTCCAGATAGTCGAGCAGACGCTGCATGCTGGGCAGGGTGCGACGGCAACCGATCAGGCCGAACTCGAGCGAATCCACATAGCTGGTCAGCGTGATGTTGAGCGCAATGCGGTCGAGCACGATGGAGACGGGGTACATGCCCTGCAGGCGTGCGCCGTTCCAGTACAGCGGTTCTTTCGGGCCTGGCACGTTGGAAATCACCACGTTGAACGCCTGCCACTTGGGTGCGAGCCCGGTCAGCAGGGTGACGCCGGTCGGTGCCAGTGTGAGTGCGGTGTAGTTGAGGATTTCTTCCTGGCTCATGCCCTTGAAGCGTTCCTTGGCTTCTTCCACCGATGCCTTGATGACGCGCATGCGGTTGGTCGGGTCGGCAATGTGGGTGCCGAGATTGGCGAGAATCACGCCGATCTGGTTGCCGGAGTCGCTGTCGTCCTGACGCAATGACATGGGCACCATGGCAATCAGGGGCATGTCGGGCAGTGCCCCCTGGCTGATGAGGTATTCACGCAGGGCGCTGCCGCACATGGCGAGCACCACATCGTTGAGCGTGACACCAAATGCCTTGGCAATGGTCTTGATGCGCGTCATTGAATACGACTGCGCGGCAAAGCGGCGCGAGCCGGTGATGGGCTCGTTGAGAATGGAGTGCGGCGCCTGGAACACGGACACGTAGTTGGGGTCTTTCTTGGCCTTCTTGGAGGCCTTCATGACTTCGCGGATGACGTTGGGCAGTGTAGCGGCCTGTTTGCCGAGGCCGGCCGTCAGGCGCGCGAGGCCGCCGGCCACATCGGTGGGGTGCAGGCTGACCGGCCGCTTGCGCGGCGTTTGTGCCCACACCGGCGGCAGGTCGCGGGCTTCGGGGTCGGTGGACAGCGCACGCATGCCCAGACGCATGGCGGCAACGCCGTCGCACATGGAGTGGTGAATCTTGGAGTACAGGGCAAAGCGTTTGCCCTGGATGCCTTCGATCAGGTGGACTTCCCACAGCGGGCGGGCGCGGTCGAGCAGGTTGGAGTGCTCGGCAGACACCAGTGCCAGCAGCTCGCGGATACGACCGGGCTTGGGCAGTGCTTCATGACGGAAGTGGTGATCAATGTCGAAGTGCTCGTCCTCGTCCCAGAACGGCTGGCCGAAACGGCTGACCAGGCGGCGACGGAACAGGCCCTGCGGCTGGCAGCATTCGCGCATCTGCTCGGCCAGTTCCCGGATGTACTTGGGTCCCGCATCTTCGGGAAAGGTGAAGAGCTGGAGACCAGCGACATGCATGGGTTGCTGGCGCTTTTCCATGAGCAGGAAAAGCTGGTCGACCGGGCCGAGTGGCGTCATGAGGGAATCCTTGCTGCTGACTGCGGGACGGGGTGCCGGCGACTTCTTCCCTGACGGCATACCCCTGAACCTGCATAGGATAACGCAAGACGTGGCGCACCGGCAGCGGCGGCGGTCGGCAAGTCGTTTCGGATTGTGTGACGTATTGTGTGCGGTGCGGTGCGGTGCGGATGCCGGCCAGTCGTTTTGCCAAACCGGACAAGGCGCTACACTGACCGGATCGAGCCCGGAGTTTTTATGACCACACGCGATGATCTCGCCCATATCCGCAAGGACTACACCCGTCACAGCCTGGGCCCGGAGGATTGTCTGGCGAATCCGCTGGCGCAGGTCAGCCGCTGGCTGGATGAGGCGATTGCCGCGCAGGTGAACGAGCCGACCGCGATGAATGTGGCGACGGTGGAGAATGGCCGGCCGTCGGCGCGCATGGTGCTGCTCAAGGGCATTGAGGACGGTGGCTTTGTTTTCTATACGAACTTCGAGAGCCGCAAGGGCCGCCAGATTGGCGACAACCCGTTTGCGGCACTGACGATGTTCTGGCCGGAGCTGGAGCGCTCGGTGCGTGTGGAAGGCCGGGTGGAAAAGGTGGCACCGGCTGTGGCGGATGCCTATTTTGCTTCGCGCCCTTACCAGAGCCGCGTGGGGGCATGGGCCTCGCTGCAGAGCCAGCCGCTCGATGGCACGGCCACGCTGGTGGCGCGTGCCGCAAAATATGCGGCGCAGTATGTGACGGGCGTGCCGCGCCCGCCGCACTGGGGGGGCTATGCCGTGATACCGGATCGTATCGAGTTATGGCAGGGCCGCCCTTCCCGCCTGCATGACCGCGTGCTGTACCTGCCGGATGGCAATGGTGGCTGGACGCGGCAACGTTTGTATCCCTGAGCGCTGATTGATCGCGCAGCCAGGTCTGCGTGAATCAGATCACACGGCTTTTGATGCTGTCCGGAATCAGATGCAGGACCGGCATGATCAGGCTCCACGGGAAGCGTGGCACCACCATGTTCTTTTTCTTCTTTTCGATACCGTTAACTATTTCCCTCGCGACCTTTTCTGGTGTGGCGACAAAGGGATATTTTTCCATGCCCGGGGCGATGTCGGTATTCACAAAGCCGGGGTGCACGATGGTGACATCGATCTTGCGCTTGGCGACTTCCATGCGCAGTGCTTCGAGATAGTTGGTGAGCGCGGCCTTGCTGGCGGAATAGGCGCCGCTGCCGGGAATGGCGAAGCTGGCCGAGACCGAGGAAATGCCGACCAGATGGCCGTGGCCCTGCTGCTTGAACTGGGCCATGGCTACATCAATCACGGCGATGGCACCGAGCAGGTTGGTTTCGATGATGCGGCGGTCTTCGGCGATGTTGCCGTCGCCGGCCTTGCGCACGCCGGTGACGCCGGAATTGACGATGACCAGATCGACGGTGCCGAAAGCATGCATCATGTCATTCATCACGGGCGCCACGTTGCCTTCCTTGCACACATCCAGCGAGGCTACCTTTACCGTGATGCCATGGGCGGCGCGCAATTCGGTTGCGAGCTGGTTGAGCTGTTCCTGGTTGCGGGCAAGCAGGCCGAGGTCATAGCCGCGTGATGCCAGTTCGCGGGCCAGTGAGGCGCCAATGCCGCGCGAGGCGCCGACAATAAGGGCAGTTCTTTTTGCAGTTGTGCTGGACATGGCGCCTCTCCTGATGATGACGCCGAGTATAGGGAGTGATGCGGATTCATCCCATAGCCGTGATTGTCAGATGGGGCCGACTTGCTGTGACTGCAGGTCGGGCAACGCCCATAAAAAAGGCCGGACACAAGGTCCGGCCAGCGGGTCCGCGCGATCCCTGCGCGAATTCTTTCAGGTAGTGCTTACTGCATGGAGAACGAGTCGTTGTCCATCTGCATCAGTGACTTTGGCGATGCGATGATGCCAGCGATGTGACCCTTGGCGCGTGGCAGCAGACGGTCGAAGTAGAACTCGGCTGTCTGGATCTTGGCCTTGTAGAACTCCGGTGTTTCCGAGCCGCCCTTCTCCAGCTTTTCGAATGCAACGGCGGCCTGCACGGCCCAGAAATACGCCATGGTGACGTAGCCGGAATACATCAGGAAGTCATAGCAGGCAGAGCTGACGATTTCACGTTCCTTGCGGGCGGTGAGCATGGTGCGCACGGTGAGCATGTTCCACTGGGCGGCGAGCTTGGACAGCTGCCACACGAACGGGCGCATTTTGCCGTTGAGGGCGTTGTCCTTGCAGAAGTTCAGCATGATGCCGGTGAAATCACGCACGGCCTTGCCGCGGGTCATGATCAGTGTCTTGCGGCCGAGCAGGTCGAGGGCCTGGATGCCGGTGGTGCCTTCGTACAGCGTGGCAATACGTGCATCACGGGCGATCTGTTCCATGCCGTGTTCCTTGATGTAGCCGTGGCCACCGAGAACCTGCATGCCGATGTTGGCGGATTCCAGACCCATTTCGGTGAGGAAGCCCTTGAGGATCGGGGTGAGGAAGCCGAGCTTGTCATCCCAGTGCTCGTACTTCTTTTTGTCGTTCTCAATGATGCCGTTCACCATGTGGTCTGCATACTGTGCGGAGTAGTACAGCATGGCGCGACCGCCTTCGGTGATGGCCTTCTGCGTGAGCAGCATGCGGCGTACGTCACCGTGCCAGATCAGGGCGTCGGCAACCTTGTCCGGTTCCTTCTTGCCGGAAACGGCGCGCATAGAACGGCGTTCCTTGGCGTACGGCAGTGAGCCCTGGTAGGACAGCTCGGAGTGGGCGATGCCCTGTACGGCGGTGCCGATACGGGCGGAGTTCATGAAGGTGAACATGGCGTTGAGGCCGCCATTGGGTTCGGCGATCAGGTAGCCGGTGGCGTCATCGAAGTTCATCACGCAGGTGGCGGAGGCGCGGATGCCCATCTTGTGTTCGATGGAGCCGCAGGCCACGGCATTGCGTGCGCCGACAGTGCCATCGGGATTGGCGAGGAACTTGGGCACGATGAACAGCGAGATGCCCTTGGTGCCGGCCGGTGCATCGGGCAGGCGTGCCAGCACGATGTGGATGAT
The DNA here is from genome assembly GCA_003543245.1 of Moraxellaceae bacterium. Classification (GTDB taxonomy): domain Bacteria; phylum Pseudomonadota; class Gammaproteobacteria; order Pseudomonadales; family Moraxellaceae; genus UBA2031. The sequence continues at coordinate 51,850 of DPJB01000023.1, forward strand.
GTTTTCGGCGAGGTCATGCTCACCGGCAGAAATGAAGATCTTGGTGCCGGTGATCTTGTAGCTGCCGTCAGCCTGCGGTTCGGCCTTGGTCTTCATCTGGCCAAGGTCGGTGCCGCAATGCGGTTCGGTCAGGCACATGGTGCCGGTCCAGCGACCTTCCACCAACGGCGGCATGAAGGTGTTCTTCTGCTCGGTGGTACCGTGCTGCATGATGGTGTTCATGCAACCCAGCGACAGGCCGGGGTACATGGTGAAAGACCAGTTGGCGGTGCCCATCATTTCCGACTTGATCAGGCCGAGCGACATCGGCATGCCCTGTCCACCGTATTCCTGCGGGTGCGACAGACCCTGCCAGCCGCCAGCCACGTACTGGTCGTAGGCTTCCTTGAAGCCCTTGGGGGTGCGCACTTCGCCATTCTCGAAGTGGCAGCCTTCCAGGTCGCCGGAGAGGTTCAGCGGTGCAATGACGTCTTCACAGAGCTTGGCGCATTCACCCAGGATCGCATCCACCATGTCCGGGGTGGCATCGCCGCCGTTGGACAGCTTGCTGTAGTGCTTCGGGTAATCGAACACTTCGTTCATCAGGAAGCGCATGTCGCGCAGCGGAGCCTTGTACGTCGGCATGAAAGCACCTCGTTATGGGGGTAAAGCGGATCTCTGGAACGTGCACAGGGCTGGGTCGCCTGCCATGGAGAGCCGTCAAGAAGCGCTTTATACGCGAGCAAGGTCAGGCCTGCATTGACAACATTGCCGCTTTTGCCGGTTTTTTCGGTAAATGAACAGGTCTGCTACACCACCATGTGTCAACCATACGGTCATGATGGCGTTACTGAGGTTGTACGGATTTGTCATGCCCGGATGCTACGCTTCCGGTTTCCCTTCGCAGCCGCGGTTGCCACGAAGTATCACGACAGCGGGCGCATGCCCATTGGTTGGCAAACACATCATGCTGAAACGACTTTCTCTTGCTGCCGCGCTGGCGGGCATGGCGCTGCCTGTGGTGGCGGCCGAGGCCCTGTCACGCGAGGCGCCGGTGCCGGCGTCCTGTGCCGTGCCTGCGGTGCCGCTGGACCTGGCCACGGTGGTGCGGCTGGCGCTGTGCCGGCATCCGGATACCCGGACCGCGTGGCTGAATGCCGAGGCCCAGGCGGCGCGCGTGGATTCCGCCAGGGTGCCCTACCGGCCAACGCTGGATGCATCACTGGGCCAGACCCGTAACGTGGGCGATAACGTCCCACCAGACCATGAAGACCGGACCACGGCAGCGCTTTCACTGGGCTGGCTGCTGTATGACTTCGGGGCGCGTGCGGCGGGCAAGGCGCAGGCAGAGCGCACTCTGGATGCCTTGCGTGCGAGCCAGGACGATGCCCTGCAGTCCGTGCTGCAGCGGGCGGTGGAGGCGTATTACCAGTGGCTGGCCGTGGATGCCAGCCTGCTTGCTGCCCGCGACTCCGAAACGGCGGCGGCCGAGACCCTGCGCGCCGCCGGCGTGCGGCAGCGGGTGGGCGTGGCAACGCGCGAGGATGTGTTGCAGTCACAGACGTCGCTGTCGCAGGCGCGCCTTGGTGTGCTGACCAGAGAAGGCGAGCAGCAGGTGGCCCGTGGCCGCATGGCGATCATGCTGGGGCTGCCGGCGTCCACCTCGCTGACACTGGCAGAAACCCAGGCCATTCCGGAGAGCCCTGCCCTGCCGCCACTGGCAAGTTTTCTCACCACCGTTGACCAGCGTCCCGATGTGATGGCGCAGGGCGAACGGGTGAAGGCCAGTGAAGCGGCGCTGGCCCAGGCCCGTGCCAGTCACAGGCCCGACATCAGGCTGTCGGCCGATCAGGCGTGGACGCAGAACAACAGCAATGACAGCGATACCGGCAGCATTGGTGTGCGCCTTAACGTGCCGCTCTATACCGGCGGCCAGCGTGCGGCCGATGTGCGGCTGGCCGAGGCACAGCTGGCGCTGACGCGAACGGAACTGGAACGGCTGCAACAGGATGCCTCGCAGGAAATATGGGAAGCCTGGCAGACACTGAAGACGGCAACGGCTGCGTTCTCAGCCACGCGCGATCTGGTGGGTGCTGCCGAAGAATCGCACCGCGCCGCCACGGCGCGTTACAAGGCCGGGCTTGGCGACCTCATCAATGTGCTGAATGCACAAAGCTCGCTGGCGGATGCACGCCAGCAGTTTGTGAAGGCCCGCTATGAGTGGGCGCGTGCGCGTATTTCCCTGGCCCGCGCGACCGGAACACTTGGATTTTCATCGCTGGATCATTCAGCACAGGTTAATGCGACAGGCGACACATCGGGCACCATGCCTGCGCCGGAGATGGCACCATGACATTGAAAGGTTTATTGCGCCCGCGGGTGCTGGTTGTACTGGCGCTGATGGTACTGGTGGCAGCAGGTTTTGTGGCGTGTCGCGACAAGGGTGATGCCACCAGTTACCGCACGGAAAATGTTGATCACGGTGATATTGCCCAGACGGTTTCGGCCAATGGCACACTGAACCCGGTGACGCTGGTGAGCGTGGGTACACAGGTGTCCGGCACCATTACGGATCTGTATGTCGATTTCAATGACCGCGTTGAGGCGGGCCAGATACTGATGCGGCTTGATGACGCCCTGCTGCGTGCAGCACTGCAGCAGAGCGAGGCAAATTATGCGTCGGCACAATCGGCCCTGCGTCTGGCACAAAGTGATGTCGAGCGCATTGCACCACTGGCCAAGGACGGATTTGTGTCGCAGCAGGAACTGGACAGGTCACAACAGGCGTTGAAGGATGCGCAGGCAAAAGTGGCGCAGACCAATGCGCAGGTAAAAAAGGACCGTACCAATCTTGATTATGCCGTGATCCGTTCGCCGGTCTCCGGTGTGGTGGTGTCGCGTGCCGTGGATGCCGGCCAGACGGTAGCGGCAAGCTTCAATACGCCGGAGCTGTTCAAGATTGCCAGGGATTTGCGCGAGATGCAGATTGATGCATATTTTTCCGAGGCAGACATCGGCCAGATCGTGGTTGGCACGCCGGTATCGTTCCGGGTGGATGCATTTTCCGGTCGGCGTTTTGCCGGCATCGTAAAACAGATCCGTCTTAATCCGAAAAACGAATCGAATGTGGTGAGCTACAACGTTGTGGTGAATGTTGATAACGCTGACCAGAAACTCTTGCCGGGCATGACGGCTTATGTGGACATCAAGGTGCAGGAGAAGGACGGGGTATTGCGCGTGCCGAATTCGGCGCTGCGCTTCAAGCCGACGGACGAAAGCCGGGTGGTAAAGGCGGCAGAGTCTTCTTCATCCGGAAAATCGGCGGCAGCGTCTGCGGCAAACGGCGGGGACGAATCGGGCAACGGTGAGCGTCGTCGCTCCAGTCGTGCAGGCGGCAATGGCCGCGTGTATGTGCTGCGTGATGGCAAACTGCATGAAGTGCGCGTGGCCATTGGCATTACGGATCGTCGCTATACCGAGTTGCGTGACAAGGCACTGAAAGCAGGTGATGCAGTGGTGGTGGGTGAAGGCGAAGGTGCTGCTGGTGCGGCGGGCGGTTCTCCGCGCGGCATGCAGTTTGGCATGTAGGAGCCTGACATGACCACAGCGGTTATCCGCACGCGCGGCATCATCAAGGAATTTGCGTCGGGGACAGGCCCGGTGCGCATCCTGCACGGTATTGACCTGCAGGTGGATGCCGGCGAGTTTGTTGCGGTGATGGGCCCGTCCGGCTCGGGAAAATCCACCTTCATGAGCATTCTGGGCTGTCTCGACAGTCCGACCTCCGGTGATTATTTCCTCAATGGCGAATCCGTCGGTTACCGCGAGGCTGCGCAACTTGCCGCCATCCGCAATCGTGCAATCGGTTTTGTGTTTCAGGGTTTCAACTTGCTGCCGCGCAGCACGCTGGCCGACAACGTGGCGCTGCCGCTTATTTATGCCGGCGTGCCGGTTGCCGAACGTCGTGCACGCGCTGCCGACATGCTGGCACGTGTGGGGCTGGGCACCCGGCTTGATGCCTATCCGGCACAGATTTCCGGTGGCCAACAGCAGCGTGTGGCGATTGCGCGTGCACTGGTGAATCGTCCGGCGCTGGTGCTGGCGGATGAGCCTACCGGCAATCTTGATACAAGAACCAGTGCAGAAATAATGGCGCTGTTCGAGTCGCTTAACCGCGATGACGGCATCACCATCCTGCTGGTCACGCATGAAACCGACATTGCGATGCACGCAAAGCGTCTGGTGCGTCTGGTTGATGGCCTCATGGCGTATGACGGTCCCGTGGCCGAAGGCCTCAAGCAGCACCTGGAGATGCACTGATGTTCGGGTTCATGTTGCGTGAAGCCCTTTCGGCCATGCTGGCAAACCGCCTGCGCAGTTTTCTCACCATGCTGGGCATGATCATTGGCGTGGCTGCCGTCATCCTCATGCTGGCCATTGGTGCCGGCGTGCAGAAGCAGGTGAACAGTGCGATTGCGAGCATGGGTTCCAACCTCTTCATCGTGATGCCGGGCGCTACCTCGGCCAACGGGGTGCGCACCGGTTTTGGCGGTGCACAGAACCTTACCCTGGGCGATGCCAATGCCATCCGGCAACTGGATGGCGTGAAGTACATGGCGCCGTTGCTGCAGAACAATTCGCAGGTGGTGTATGGTACCAACAACTGGAACACACAGATCATCGGCACCAATGCGGATTATCTGGGGCTGCGTGACTGGCCTGTGGTGGAGGGTTATGTTTTTGATGATGCCGAAATGCGCACTGGTGCGCAGGTGGCCCTTGTTGGCCAGCAGATTGTCGAGAATCTTTTTGGCGGCCTGAGCCCGATTGGCGAAACCATCCGCATCCGCAACCAGCCCTTCCAGGTTGTGGGGGTGCTGGGCACCAAGGGCCAGAGCCTGGATGGTCGGGACCAGGACGACACCATCATTGTTCCGCTGACTACGGCGCAGCGCCGTCTGGCCGGGCCGCGTTTCCGTGATTCGTTGCGCATGATCATGGTGCAGGCCGACAACGAAAACGCCATGGTGCGCGTGCAGACCTCCATGCAGGACCTGCTGCGGGAACGGCATCGTCTGGGTGAGGATCAGGACGATGACTTCACCATCCAGAACCTGACGGCGCTGGCGAACACGGCGGCCGAGACGACGGCGGTGATGTCGCTGATGCTGGGTGCGATTGCCTCGATTTCGCTGATCGTTGGCGGCATTGGCATCATGAACATCATGCTGGTGTCGGTGACGGAGCGTACGCGTGAAATCGGTATCCGCATGGCGATCGGCGCGCGTCCTGCCGACATCCGTCTGCAGTTCCTGCTGGAGGCCGTCATCATTTCGATAGCGGGTTGCCTGATCGGGGTGCTGATCGGCATTGCGGGAGCGTTTGCAGTGGCGAGCACCGGCAAGCTGCTGGTGCTGGTGACGGTGTCGTCAATGCTGCTGGCGTTTGCGGTGGCGGCCGGCATTGGCATATTTTTCGGATTTTATCCCGCCAACAAGGCGGCCCGCCTGAAGCCGATCGAAGCGCTGCGTTACCAGTAGCGGAATTGATTCATTCTGTAATAAAAAGCCCGCAATGCAGCGGGCTTTTTTCATGCGGCGTTTTCGGTCTGACGTGCCGGCTCGTCAATGGCGTCACGCTGAAGTATGCGTGGCCAGCGGGGGTGGATCATGGCGGTTTGTGGTTCGGCTTCCTGCGTCACGACATAGACACGGGCTTCGCCATCGATGAATGCCATGAGCCCCTGGATGAACTCGCCCTCCTCCAGATCAAACCAGTAACGCTGGCCCTCGGCATCCTTTTCCATGAAGCGTTCGACGGCAATCTGGACTGGTCTGGGGTTGAGACGGGTCCAGCGGCCATCCTTGATGGAGGACAGTCGTGCCCAGCCACCTTCAGGGAATGCACACATCTCGTCACGACGCTTGCCCCAGGTGACCCATTCGATCTGGCCGTCGCGCTTGCGCACGGGAAGCTTTGCACTGGGGTGGGGAAAAAAAACCTTGGTGTCCTGCAGCTGTATTGCTCCGCACATGACCGGATTCTTCTGATTAATGGGGGGCAGCCTACGGTAGTCCCTGTGTGCTGTCCCTGTATCAAGCTGATATGCCGGACGAGTCCTTTGGGTGGCAAACTGTCCGTTTGCCGGGTCCGGCATCACATAGTTGCTGTCTAACGCTAGCTGTAGTGTCGTTAGCGACAGTCGGCCCAGTCTAGCAAAAAAATTCCGGGCAGGTCATGTCACCGCCGCTGCACTCATTCGGCATCTTCATGCGTGACGGCGTCGGCTGCCTCACGGGCGTCATCCAGCCACTCGCGCCAGACCGCGACCATGACGGCCAGAATGACGGGGCCGATGAACAGGCCCACCATGCCGAAGGCGGCCAGGCCACCCAGCACGCCGAACATGACCAGCAGGAAGGGCATGCGGGTGGCACTGGAGATGACCAGTGGCCGGATGATGTTGTCGATCCAGCTGACGACAAGAGCGCCCCACAGGAACAGTCCGAAGGCGGCCCAGGTCTCGCCCGTCAGGAGCAGCCAGACGCAGACGGCGCCCCAGGCAAACGGGGTGCCGAAGGGAATGAAGGCGATGAGTGCCGTGAGCACACCCAGAAAGACCGGGTTGCCCATGCCGGCGAAGGCATAACCGATGCCCGCCAGCAGGCCCTGGGCCAGTGCGGTCAGCACAATGCCGTAGACCACGGCGCGGGCCATGTCGCCCATGGCGTGCAGGTAGTCGTCGATGCGCTCGTCCAGTACCTGGGTCAGCACAAGACGGATCTGCTTCACCACGACTTCGCCATCACGGTAGAGGAAGAAGGCGGTGAGCAGGGCAAAGCCGAGCTTGCCCATGTTGCGCCCTACGCCGCCAACAAACCCGGCGGCATGGTTGACGCCGTAATTGCTCCATTCGGTGATCTGGGCTTTCAGGGCTTCCGGGCTGGCATTGAGGCGGTCGAAAAAGGCCTGCAGCTCGGTGCCTAGCCAGGGGATGCTGCGGAAGGCGTCGGGCACGGCCAGATTGCCGCGCGAAAGCTGCTGGGCAATCTGCTGGTAGACGCCACTGACCTCGCTTTGCAGCAGGAAGACCACCCACAGGATGGGCAGGATCAGGGTGAGGGACAGCATCACGGTCATGGCCAGTGCCGATGGGGTATGACGTCCCCGGAAAACCGTACGCAGGCGCAGATAGAGGGGCCAGGTGACATAAACCAGAATGCCGGCCCAGGCCACGGGGATGATGAAGGGGCTGAGTACTTGCCAGGCCAGCAGCAGGAGGCCGGCGAGAAAGACACCGAGCAGGAGGCGACGACTGTTCCGGGGATGCAGCGGGTCCATGAGAGGTCCGTGTGTGGTAGTTATCTCATTCTCGCTGTGGTATCGCCAATCCGCCAGTGCCGATGTCGCAACGCGTCACATATTCTGTGAAAGAGGGGCCGTAGCAGTGGCAATACGGCTCATTGTTGCTCGCTCTGCCTCGATCCAGTCACGTGCGCGGGCATTGAGCACTTTGGCCGGTGTGCCGTGCGAGTCTATCGGTGCGCCAATCACGACCTGAATGACGCCGGGACGCTTGAGCATGGTGCCGCGTGGCCAGCAGTCACCGGAGTTGAGCGATACCGGCAGCAAGGGGACGCCGGTGCGGGCGGCCAGCATGGCGCCGCCGACGTTGTAGGGCAGCTGCTCGCCCGGGCGTGCACGGGTGCCTTCAGGAAATATGATAATGCGACGCCCCGACGCCAGTCGCTCTTCGCCCTGACGCAGTACCGCTTTCAGCGCCTGTGCCGGTTCGCCACGATTGATGGCAATCGGATTGAGAAGGCGCAGGGCCCAGCCAAAAAACGGAATCGAGAGAAGTTCGCGCTTGAGCACGGTGGTGGAGGGAAACAGGAGCGACTGCAGGAACAGGGTTTCCCACGCGCTTTCATGTTTGGAGAGCACCACGCAGGCACCGTCAGGAATATTTTCAGCACCTGTCACTTCGTAACGGATGCCGCAGGCAATCCTGGCCCACCACACGCCAAATCCGCACCAGGCCACGCAAATGCGATAAGCCATGTCACGTGAAAATACGCCGACAACCGAGGCCAGTACGCTTTGCACAATCATGGACAGCGAATAGCCCACGTAAAAAACCAGTGAGCGCAGAAAAAGCCATCCTGTTTTCATTGCGATCCCTCTGGTTCATGGTGTGCAACGCCTGGTGAGCAGGCGGAAACAGCATACCTGAGGACGCCGGAGGGACAAGCAGAAAGGAATGAACAGGGACAACTATATTGTTAGCGAATCTGACTGATATCAAGGCAACAGACATGCTTTCTGCGCCAGCTGTAAACGCTGGCGCAGAAAGCGGCTCAGGCCTGCAGCAGTGAAATATCCGCCACCTGCAAAAACAGGCCGCGCAACTGCGCCAGCAAGGCCAGACGATTGGCACGCACGGCGGCATCATCCGCCATCACCATGACATCAGTGAAGAAAGCGTCGACCTGAGGACGAAGGGCGGCCAGCCGGGTCAGCGCTGCCGTGTAGTCATGGTTGGCAAACAGCGGCGCCAGTTCGGTCGCCAGTGCGGCCACCGCAGCGGCCAGCGCTTTTTCCGCATCATCACTGAGCAGCGACGCATTGACGGTGGCATTGGCCGGTACGGTTTCCTTCGCCAGGATATTCGACACACGCTTGTTGCCGGCCGCGAGTGCAGCGGCTTCCGGCAGTGCGGCAAAATGCGCCACGGCTTTCACGCGCTGGTCGAAGTCATACGGCGAGACCGGCTTCATGGCCTGCACGGCGAGAATCACTTCCGGCTTGATGCCCTGCTCTTCGTACATGGCGCGATAACGGCCAAAGAAAAAGCTTAGAAGTTCGGCGTGTGCTGCACGATTTGCCGGCCCGGAGTTGGTGCGCACCATGAAAGCGGTATACATGTTCGCTTGACTGGAATCCGCATTTGCCTCGAGCTGATCATTGATGCTTCCGTTTCTTTTTGATTCGGAAGCTTTCTGGGCAGAAAAGGCCTTTTCTTGAAAATAATCAAAGTATGGCCTGAACGCTCTTTCAATTAAGTCATCAAGAGACAAAGGCAATTTATTTTCAATAATTATTCTGAGTATGCCAAGAGATGCACGGCGAAGTGCGAATGGATCTTTTGATCCCGTTGGCGGCTGATTGATGGCAAAAAGACCGGCAAGAGAGTCCAGTTTTTCGGCTATTGAAAGCGCACAACCTGTTTTTGTTTTCGGGAGGGCGTCGCCTGAAAAACGAGGCATATATTGCTCATTTAGCGCAGTTGCTACTTCAGGATGCTCTCCATCATGATTTGCATAGTAGTAGCCGGCAATGCCCTGTAGCTCGGGAAATTCACCCACCATTGAGGTGACGAGATCGCACTTTGAAAGCAAGCCTGCCCGCTCTCCTAGTCGATAACTTCCGCCAATTTCCTCGGAGATATAGCTTGCAAGCTTGCTGACGCGAACGGCCTTTTCATAGACGGTGCCGAGCTGGGCCTGGAACACCACGGTCTTGAGGCGTTCGTTGCGTGTTTCCAGTCTGGATTTCTTGTCCTGGTTGAAAAAGAACTCGGCATCGGTGAGACGTGGACGCACGACTTTTTCATTGCCGGCCACAATGTATTCCGGGTGCGCACTTTCGATATTGGCGACCGTGATGAAGCGCGGCAGCAGCTTGCCGTTGGCATCAAGCAGGCAGAAATATTTCTGGTTGTCCTGCATGGTGGAAATCAGGGCTTCCTGCGGTACGGCGAGAAAGCGATCCTCGAAGGAACACACCAGCGGTACCGGCCATTCCACCAGCGCAGTGACTTCATCGAGCAGTACCGGTGGAATGATGGCCTTGCCGTTTTCTTTCGCGGCCAGTGCTTGCACCTTGTCGAGAATCAGCGCACGACGTTCGGCAAAGTCAGCCTGCACCCATGCTGCACGCAAGTCTTCCAGATAGGACGAGGGTGAGGAAATACGCACGGCCTTGGGCGCGTGGAAGCGATGGCCACGGGATTCGCGACCGGCTTTCTGCGCGAGGATTTCGCAATCGAGCACGTCGTCACCGAGCAGCATCACCAACCATTGTGTCGGGCGCACGAACTCCACGCGCGAGGCACCCCAGCGCATGCGCTTGGGAATGGGCAGGTCATTGAGGGACTGCGACACGATGCCGGGCAGCAGCGCCGTGGCGGCCTCGCCTTTTACTTCGCGCACGTAGCGCAGCTTCTCGCCGCTCCTGTCGACAGCGGAAATATCCACGCCATTCTTTTTGGCAAAACCCAGCGCAGCCTGCGTCGGGTTACCGGCCGCATCAAACGCGGCCTTGACGGGCGGACCGTCGACGGCAATGGTGCGATCCGGTTGCTGGATGGCAAGGCCGCTGATCTGCACGGCGAGACGACGCGGTGCGGCAAACACTTTTACGTCGCCGTGCGGCAGTCCGGCGCTGGCCAGTCCGCCCACGATACCGTCACGGAAACTTTCCGAGAGGGCCTTCAGTGATTTCGGGGGAAGTTCTTCGGTGCCGAGTTCAACCAGAAAATCCTTGTGACTCATGCTGCGTTCTCCGGCGTCTTGTCCTGGGCCTTGTCTTGCTCAAGTTTGGCGAGTACTTCATCACGCAGTGATGCGGGTGCCATGGGAAAGCCGAGACGGGCGCGGGCCTGCAAATAACTCTGTGCAATGTTGCGCGCCAGGGTGCGCACGCGCAGGATGAAGCGCTGGCGCTCGGTGACGGAGATGGCGCCACGGGCATCAAGCAGGTTGAAGGTGTGCGAGGCCTTGACCACCATTTCATAGGCGGGCAGCGGCAGCTTTTTTTCCATCAGCGAATTGGATTCACTTTCATAGAAATCGAACAGGTCGAACAACTTCGGCACGTTGGCGTGTTCGAAATTGAAGGTCGACTGCTCGACTTCGTTCTGGTGGAAAACATCGCCATAGGTGACCGGGCGTTTGTTGCCGTCGGCATCGGGCACGCCTTCGGCCCAGACCAGGTCGTACACGGAGTCGACGCCCTGCAGGTACATGCACAGACGCTCAAGGCCGTAGGTGATTTCACCGGTGACCGGATAGCACTCGACACCACCGACCTGCTGGAAATAGGTGAACTGGGTGACTTCCATGCCGTTCAGCCAGACTTCCCAGCCCAGACCCCAGGCACCCAGTGTCGGGGACTCCCAGTTGTCTTCCACAAAGCGCACATCGTGCACGGCGGTGTCGATGCCGAGCAGGCGCAGTGATTCGAGGTAGAGGTCCTGGATGTTGGCCGGTGACGGCTTCAGCACCACCTGGAACTGGTAGTAGTGCTGCAGGCGGTTGGGGTTCTCGCCATAGCGGCCGTCGGCAGGACGGCGGCTGGGCTGCACATAGGCGGCATTCCAGGTTTCCGGGCCGATGGCACGCAGGAAGGTGGCGGTGTGGAAGGTGCCGGCACCCATTTCCATGTCGTAAGGCTGGATGACGACACAACCCTGGCTGGCCCAGAAGTTCTGGAGCTTGAGAATCAGGTCCTGAAAAGTCAGGCCTGCAGCAATCGCGTTAGCCACAGAGGGCTCCCCTCGAAACGAATCAAAGCGGCGAGTATAACGGGAAGGCCGTGCGGCGACAGCACGCGATCAGCAGGCAATGACGGGAGGGAGAGGAAAATGTCGGGAGTGGAAAAACAGCGTTGCCCCTGGTGTGGCACAGATCCGCTTTATGTGGCCTATCACGACACGGAATGGGGAGTGCCCTCCCGGGATGACCGCCACCTGTTCGAGATGCTGTGCCTGGAAGGGCAGCAGGCGGGCCTGTCGTGGATCACCGTGCTGAGGAAGCGCGACAACTATCGCCGGGTTTTCTTCCGCTTTGACCCGCGCAAGGTGGCACGCATGACGGATGCCGATTGCGAGGCCCTGTTGCAGGACGCGGGCATCATCCGCCACATCGGCAAGCTCACCGCGATCCGGGACAACGCCATTGCCACGCTGACGGTGCAAAAGGAGTTTGGCAGTCTGGCCGCCTATGTCTGGTCGTTTGTACAGGACCGCCCGGTGCGGAACCGGGTGCGAGACTACCGGCAGGCGCCCGCCTCCACTCCTCTGTCCGATGCCCTGGCCAAAGACCTGAAGAAGCGCGGCTTCCGCTTTGTCGGCACCACCACGGTGTACGCCTTCATGCAGGCGGTAGGGATGGTGGATGACCATGAAACCGGCTGCTTCCGTCATGGCCTGGCTGAGTGAGCACGGCTTGCGCCAGATCATTGTGCCATCACGCCATCTGAGCAATGCTGACAACATAAACCCACTCCACGGAGATTCACATGACGCTTGAGCACCATAGCCTGCTGCGCGATTTTCCCGAGCACCATGACCGCATCAAGGAACTGAAGCAGGGCGACAACCATTTCAGCCGCCTGTATGACGAGTACCACGAGATTGACGACAGGATTTATCGTTCGGAAATCCAGCAGGAAGTGCTGAGCGACGAGCATCTGGAGACACTGAAGAAAGAGCGTGCCCTGCTCAAGGACAAGCTCTGGGCCCTGATTGGTGAGCCGGCCTTATGACGACAGGCGGAGCCGACGGCTCCGCCTGGTTTCATTCGTCTTCCAGCGGGATGAGTACCCAGAGAATCAGGTACACGATGAGGCCGGGGAAGGCGGCACTGAACAGCGAAACAAGCACATAGATGATGCGAAGCACGGTAGCGTCCAGCTCATAGTGCCTGGCAATTCCTCCCAATACGCCGCCCAGCATTTTGTCTGTGCGCGAGCGTTTCAGTTTTTTCGCCTCACTCATGATGTCTTCCTCCCGGGGAATGGGCGGCTTTCAGGCCGATCCGTTTTTCTTGCGTAATTCGCGAAAGACCCCGATTGCCAGTGTAATCACCGTAAGCGGAATCACGAACCACAGCATGGCGATATTCAGCGAGTGAATGGCCGGCGTATGCTGCGCTGTCAAGACCAGATATAACGTATAGGCGATGTAATAGCCAAACAACATTACGCCATTGCCACGCGAAATGATGCGGCCGGCAAAGAATATGGGCAGGCAGGCGGCGGCAATGGCAATCATTACCGGGATGTCGAACTGGATGGCGGTTTCGGCCACTGGAATCCCGGCGGGTGACACCATGGAGGCAAGACCGAGCACGCAGAGAATATTGAAGATATTGCTGCCAATGACGTTGCCTACCGCGATGTCACGCTCGCCACGCAAGGCTGCCGCGATGCTGGTGGCCACTTCGGGCAACGATGTGCCGGCCGCAACAACCGTGAGGCCGATAACCAGTTCACTCACGCCAAGGCCGCGGGCAAACATGACAGCGCCCTCTACCAGCCATCTGGAGCCGATGACCAGCATCACCAGTCCCAGCAGCAGAAAGCCGATATTCTTTGCCCAGCGCAGTTGACCGTCTTCTTCGCGGACCTCCACGCCGTCAGCATACTCACTGGTGACGGCAGCGGACTCCTTGCGTGAGTGACGGATCAGGAAAACTGTGTAAAGAACAACGCCGCTAAAGAGGATGACGCCATCCATTCGGCTGAGTACGTGGTCCAGCGACATGAACAGCAGCAAGACGGACGCGGCAATCATGATGGGGACATCAAGGCGCAGCAGTTGTTGCTGCACGGCCAGCGGGATGATCAGGGCCGAGATGCCGAGAATGAACAGGATGTTGAAGATGTTGCTGCCCACGACATTGCCGATGGCAATGTCGGCCTGGCCTTTCCAGGCGGAGGCGGTGCTGACGGCAAGCTCCGGTGCGCTGGTGCCAAAGGCCACCACGGTGAGTCCGATGACCAGGGAAGAAATGCCGAGTGCACCTGCCAGGTGGGCGGCACCCCTGACAAGAATGTCTGCACCGAGAGTAAGTAGCACCAGTCCCAGAACAAAGAGGCCGATCGTGACCAGACCCATGGCAGGATTCCAGATGAATTTTCCGGCCATGGAAGCAAAAAAACCGTCAGCGGGCAAGCTGACGGCATTTAATGTGGTGCGGTTTTACGGGATGGCTCAGGCCGCAACCGGATTGCGCGTACCTGATTTGCCGGGCAGGGACATGCGCAGGATGCGCATGATGACGGTGGAAAACTGCCGTATCAGCGAGCCCGTGTTATAGGGAAGATTGTATTTTACACACAGTGCCCGCACTTCCACGGCGATCTCGGCATAGCGGTTGGCAGGAATGTCCGGGAAAAGATGATGCTCGATCTGGTGGCTGAGGTTGCCGGAAAGAATGTGAAACCATTTGCTGCCCTGAATGTTGCAGGAGCCGAGCAGCTGGCGCACATACCATTCCCCTTTCGTTTCGTTGCGGGTTTCCTCTTCCGAAAACATGGCAACCTGATCGGTGAAGTGACCACAGAAAATAATGATGAAGGCCCAGATGTTGCGCACCACATTGGCGGCGAGATTNNCCCATCTTGCGCATGGACTGCCTGAACTGCGGACGCACCTCATCCCACGAGCGCTCACCCGTGCGGACGCGATCCATTTCAAGATCGTGCATGGCCACGCCCCATTCGAAAATGAGCATCATGATGAACGCCCGCACCGGCTGGAAAAGGTGCTTCACTTTCCATGGCTGCTCTTCGGTCATGCGCAGGATGCCGTAGCCGACATCGCGGTCCTTCCCGATGATGTTGGTATAGGTGTGGTGAATGAAATTGTGCGAGTGGCGCCACTGGTCGCCCGGGCAGGCACTGTCCCATTCGAAAGTGCGGCCACGCAGTTGCGGATCGTTGGTCCAGTCAAACTGGCCATGCATGATGTTGTGGCCGATTTCCATGTTGTCCAGGATCTTTGACAGGCTGAGCAGTGCCACACCCAGTGCAAATGCAACCGGATTGAAGCCCATGAACAGGAAAAGACGGCCACCGATTTCGGCAATGCATTGTACGCGGATCAGGCGACGGATATAGGCAAGGTCACTGGCACCAAGATCGGCGCGGATGCGTGCGCGAATGGCATCGAGTTCGGCGCCAAAGGCCTGGCTTTGTGTGGGGCTGAGACGAAGGGTTGCGGCAGCGGTCATAGCCATGTCGACACCTTTTTTATTTTTATTGTTTTGTTTTGTTTTGTTTTTGCATTTGCGGCCACCCTGGCCGGAAATGCGAAGCGCCCGCTCCAAAGGAGCAGGCGCTGTCAGTGCAGCAGAACGGATTATGCCACAGCAGCTACATTGCCATTGCCACCGTTCGGCAGTGAAAGACGGAAAATGCGCTGCACCACGGTGCCAAACTGTTTGCTGAGCGAGCCAGTGTTGTAGGGCAGGCCGTATTTTTCACACAGTGCCTTCACTTCCACAGCCATTTCCGCGTAGCGGTTGGCAGGAATGTCCGGGAACATGTGGTGTTCGATCTGGTGGCTGAGGTTGCCCGACATGATGTGGAACCACTTGCCGCCTTCAAGATTGCTGGAACCCATCAGCTGGCGCAGGTACCACTCGGCCTTGGTCTCGTTCTCGCACTCTTCTTCCGTGAACATTTCTGCGCCTTCGGTGAAGTGGCCGCAGAAAATGATCATGAAGGCCCAGATGTTGCGGATGATGTTGGCGACGAAGTTACCCGCCAGTACCGGCAGGAAGAAGGGACCGGCCAGCGCCGGGAAGGCCACGTAGTCCTTCACCAGCTGCTTGCGCATCTTCTTCAGGAAATTCTTCACCAGCGGCTTTTTCTCGGCCCACTTCCACTCCGGCTTCATCACATTGGCCAGGTCGATGTCGTGCACACCCACGCCCCATTCGAAGAAGAGGGCCAGCATGAGCGCGTAGACAGGCTGCGCGAGGTACTTGGGTTCCCATTCCTGCTGGTCGGCCATGCGCAGGATGCCGTAGCCGACGTCATGGTCCTTGCCGACGATATTGGTAAAGTGGTGATGCATGTAGTTGTGCGAGTGGCGCCACTGGTCGCCGTCGCAGACGTTGTCCCATTCGTACTTGCGACCGCGCAGCTCGGGGTCGTTGGTCCAGTCGAACTGGCCGTGCATGACATTGTGGCCGACTTCCATGTTCTCGAGGATCTTGGCCACGCCCAGTGCACCCACGCCGGCCACCCAGGCCAGCGGATTGACGATGCCGGCGTAGATGCCGACACGGCCGCCGATCTCGAGGCGACGCTGCAGGCGGATGATGTCCTTGATGTAGTCGAGGTCCTTCTGGCCGAGGTCGGCGGTGATACGGGTGCGGAGTGCATCGATCTCGGCGCCAAAGGCCTCCACCTGTTCCTTGGTGAGCTTGCGGCCGATGATGCCGGCGATACGGGTGTTGATGTTCATGCTGGTCATGTCAGGTACTCCTGTATTCCCTTAACCGTTTTGTTGGCCGGCTGCTGTATGTGGTGCAGGCCGGCCGTACTGGTGTTGTGCTTAAAGTTCGATGGTCACGGGCGTGACGGGCACGCTCACGCAGATGGCGATGTCTTCTTCGCCGTCACCGGAAAGTTCACCGGTGCGGATGTCGCGAACCTGACCGGCCAGCTTGCGGCAGGTGCAGGTGCGACAGATGCCCTGGCGGCAACCGGTATTCGGGGTGAGACCGGCCGCTTCGGCCGTATCAAGAATGGTGCGGTTGGCCGGGGCAGTGCTGGTGACGGCGCTGTCGGCAAAGCGGATTGGCTGGCCTTCGCCACCATCCACGACAACTGGCAGGGTGACAGCCTGGAAACGTTCCAGCGTCAGCCGCTCGTACTGGCCGGCATTGCTCCAGTGGTTTTCGACGGCGCTGATCAGACCGGTCGGGCCGCAGACAAATGCACGGGCGGCACTGATGTCACAGCCGGTGGCCTTGAGGTGGGCTTCCGAGAAATGGCCGCTGAGGCTGCCCGTTTCCTTGCCACGAGTGACCACCAGATGCAGCTTCACATTCGGGCAGGTTGCCTCGATCTGCTTGAGGTGGCCGAGAAAAATGGCTTCCGGGCTGGAAGGTACATAATAGAGAATGTCGACCTTGCCAGCGTGACCCTCGGCGACCAGCTGATCGACCAGGGCGCGGACCGGGGTAATGCCGCTGCCACCGGCAATGAACAGGAACGGCGCGCTGCGATCGGCCGGCAGGACAAAGTCACCTGCGGGGGCGCCCAGCTCGACAATGTCGCCACTCCAGACGGTTTCGTTGGCCCATCTGGAGACGATGCCGCCGTCATGTGCCTGGATGGTGACAACCGGGCAGCCGGCTTCCACGCCTGAAATGGTGAAGCAGCGGGTGTAGCGGCGGCCGTTGATGGCTACGGTAAAGGGTACATACTGGCCGGGCACGTGGGCGGACCAGCGGTGATTGGGTTCCAGCACCAGTGAGACGGCACGGTCGGTCTCCTGGTGAGCAGCCTTGATCGAGGCCTTGATGGCCGTGCCGCCTACGCGAGGGGCAAGGAATTCGAGGTATGTTTCAGCGCGGTGCGGCCAGGTCAGTACCTGGGCCAGCGGGCTTTTGAGGGCGCGGTCGATGAGGTTCAGCATCGCGGGGCTCCTTGCGTGCCAGAGGTGGCAGGCGGTTGTGATTTATGTGTTGTGAACACGTGTTCACATGAAACAACTTGGCTTGATTTTAGTCAACACGTGTTCACTAAAATTCTGATGAGTGGCTAGTTAGTTGATTTGCATCAAATTTACCGGCAGGGATAGGATTGTCGGTGTTCACAAAGGCGGGTTTTTGTAATGGCTGTTTACAAAAGGAAGGGCAAGGAAGGGGAAGCTGGCGAGGAGTCAGGTGGCCACGAGGCGCGACGCTCCAAGACCCGGCAGGCCCTGATTGAGGCATCGCTCGACCTGATGGCAGAGGACCGGACGTTTTCCAGTCTGAGCCTGCGTGAGGTGACCAAGGCGGCGGGTGTGGTGCCGGCGGCGTTCTATCGCCACTTTCGCGGCATGGACAGTCTGGGTCTGGAGCTGGTGGACGAGTCGTTTCGTGCCCTGCGCGCCCGCATGCGGGAAGTACGGGCGACGCCCTTGCCGGCCGAGAAGATCATTCGCTCGTCCATGACCACCTATGTGCGTTATGTGCGCGAGCAGCACCGCTATTTCCGGTTTGCCATCCGGGAATACTTTTCCGGCAGTACCACTACGCGCATGGCCATCCGCAACGAAATCCGCCTGTTCGTGAGCGAGCTGGCCACCGATCTGGCGCTGTTGGTGCCGGATCGTCGCATCACCAGCATTGACCTGCAGATGATTGCGCAGATGGTGGTGAACAACATGGTGATGATTACCGAGCAGGTGCTGGAACTGCCGGCCGAGCGGCCGGAGGCAGAGCAGGATGTGATTGATCAGGCGGCCAAGCAGTTGCGCGTGATTTTTCTGGGTGTGGGGCAATGGAACAAGGCCCAGGGCTGAGCCCGGGTATGGGCCAGGCTCAGGCCGGATCGCCCCAGCGCGGCCCGAGCGTGTGGCTCACGCCCAGCTGGTCGAGCATGCGGGCAACGACCTGATCGACGAGGTCGCTGATGGTTTGTGGCCGGTGATAAAAGCCCGGGGCAGCCGGCATGATCATGGCACCCAGTCGCGCCAGCCGGGTCATGTTGTCCAGATGGATTTCTGAAAACGGCATTTCGCGCGGGACCAGCAGCAGCTGGCCGCGCTCCTTGATGATCACGTCGGCGGCACGCTCAATCAGGTTGTCACTCATGCCGTGGGCGATGGCGGCCAGTGTGCCCATGCTGCAGGGGCAGATGACCATGCGCCGGGGTGCCGCAGAGCCGGAGGCCACCGGCGAAAACCAGTCGTGCGGGCTGTACAGCTGCAGTTGTGCCGGCGTTGCCCCGACGCGCTCGTGCACGGCGTCCGCCAGCGCGGTGGCGTCTTCGGGCAGCTGCCAGCCGGTTTCCTGCGGGATCACGACCCGGGCGGCATCGGACAGCAGCAGGTAAACGGTTTCACCTGCGGCCAGCAGACACTCCAGCAGGCGCAGGGCGTAGGGCGCGCCACTGGCGCCCGTGATGGCCAGGGTGATGGCGGTACGCGACTGCGCCATGGCAATCCTCCCATATCAAAGACAGCCCACCCTACTCCTGCTCTCGGCCTGCGGCCTTGATGCATGTCATTCCCTGCGCCGGCACAGCCGCTATGCTGCCAAGGCCGTCAAGCGGGAGCCGGGGATGCCAGTGTTTAATGATCTGCGCCAGTTCATGGCGTTTCTGGAGCAGCGCAACGCGCTGGTGCGCGTACGCCAGCCGGTGTCGCCGCAACTGGAAATTACCGAGGTGGCACGCCGTACCCTGAAGGCTGGCGGCCCTGCCCTGCTGTTTGAAAAGCCGGGCCAGCACACGGTGCCGTTGCTGGCCAATCTGTTCGGTACCCGCGAGCGCGTGGCGTGGGGGCTGGGTCTGGGTGGCGAGGGCGAGCTGCAGGCCTTCGGTGAAAAACTGGCGGCCCTGCGCGAGCCGGCGCCACCGAAAGGCGCGAAGGATTTGTGGGCAGCGTTGCCCATGGTGCGGCAGGCGCTGCACATGAACGTGAAGGAAGTGCGGCAGGCGCCGGTGCAGGAGTGCGTGTGGCAGGGCGATGACCTGGATCTCGGGCGCCTGCCCGTCCAGACCTGCTGGCCGGGCGATGCCGGTCCCCTGATTACCTGGCCGCTGGTGATCACGCGCGGGCCGCGTCAGGAACGCCAGAATGCCGGCGTGTATCGCCTGCAGGTGATCGGGCGCAACCGCCTCATCATGCGCTGGCTGGCACACCGTGGCGGTGCTCAGGATTACCGGGACTGGTGTGCACAGTTTCCGGAGCGGCCGTTTCCGGTCGCGATTGCCATCGGTGCCGATCCGGCCACCATTCTTGCGGCGGTCATGCCGATTCCCGATCACCTCTCCGAGTTTGCCTTTGCCGGCTTGCTGCGCGGCGCCAAAACCGAAATGGTGGCGGCACAAACGGTGGACCTGATGGTGCCGGCGCAGGCGGAATTCATTCTGGAAGGATTCATCCATCCCAACGACACGGCCCCGGAAGGTCCCTTTGGCGACCACACCGGGTACTACAACGAAGTCGACAGTTTTCCGGTGGTCACGCTGACACGCATCACGCACCGGCGCGACCCGGTCTATCTCAGTACCTACACCGGGCGACCACCGGATGAACCGGCCATTCTCGGCTCGGCACTCAATGACGTGTTTGTGCCCATCCTGAAAAAACAGTTTCCGGAAATTGTCGATTTTCACCTGCCGCCGGAAGCGTGTTCCTACCGCATGGCGGTGGTGAGCATCCGCAAGGAATATCCGGGTCATGCACGGCGCATCATGATGGGTGTCTGGTCAACGTTGCGGCAGTTTCTCTACACGAAATACATCATCGTGACGGATGCCGATGTGGATGTGCGTGACTGGGGCGATGTGATGTGGGCGCTGAGTACGCGCACGGACCCGCGCCGAGATGCAATGCTGGTGGACAACTCGCCGATTGATTATCTGGATTTTGCCTCACCGGTCAGCGGGCTGGGGGCCAAGATGGGCATTGATGCCACCGAGAAATGGCCGGGTGAAACCGACCGGGAGTGGGGGCGTGTCATCCGCCCGGATGCGCGGGTCAAGGAAACGATTGATCGCCTGTGGCCGCAGCTGGGCATTCCGCTGCGACCGCACCGGTCTTGATCGGGATCAAGGGTTATTACAGACACCTGCTCTACCCTTCCGGCACAGCAGGTAACGGGTGAAAAAAATGGAGCTGGTGTGCCCGGCGGGCAATTTGCAGAGCCTGAAAATGGCGGTGGATAGCGGTGCCGACGCGGTCTATGTCGGTCTTTCCAACAACACCAACGCGCGCTATTTTGCCGGCCTGAATTTTGACGAACACACGCTGGCGGACGGTGTGCGCTATGCCCATGAGCGCGGGCGCCGGGTCTTCATGGCCATCAATACCTATCCGCAACAGTCACGCTGGCCGCTGTGGATGCAGGCCATCGATACTGCGGCCGGTCTGCACATGGATGCCGTGATTCTTGCCGATATCGGCCTGCTGGATTATGCCGCACAACAGCATCCGGAGTTGCCGCGGCATCTGTCCGTGCAGGGCTCGGCCACGCATCTGGAGTCGCTCAACTTCTATCACCAGCATTTCGGCATTCGTCGCGCGGTATTGCCGCGGGTGTTGTCCTTGCGTCAGGTGGAACGGCTGACGGCAAAATCCCCGGTGGAAATCGAGACCTTCGGTTTTGGTTCGCTGTGCATCATGGCCGAAGGCCGCTGTTACCTGTCGTCGTACATCACCGGCGATTCGCCGAATAATTGCGGCGCCTGTTCGCCGGCACATGCCGTGCGCTGGCAGGAGACGCCGCGCGGTCTGGAAAGCCGTCTTAACAATGTGCTGATTGACCGCTACCGCCCGGACGAAAATGCGGCGTATCCGACGCTGTGCAAGGGCCGTTTTGAAGTGGAAGGCCATACCTTTCATGCGCTGGAAGAACCGACCAGCCTGAACGCCCTCGACCTGTTGCCGCAACTGGCAAAGGCCGGCGTGAAAGCCATCAAGATCGAGGGCCGGCAACGCAGCCCGGCCTATGTTGCCAAGGTCACCAGGGTCTGGCGTGCGGCGATTGACCGCTGGCAACGCCAGGGGGATGCCTTTGTGGCGGAACCGTCCTGGCATGCCGCACTGGCCAGCGTCTCCGAAGGCTCGCAAACCACGCTGGGTGCCCTGCATCGTTCGTGGCAATAATGAACCGGATCACGTCATGAAAATTTCGATAGGCCCCCTGCTTTATTTCTGGTCGGCAGAACGCATGCGTGCGCTGTATCGCCGCATTGCCGAGTCACCGGTGGACATTGTTTATCTGGGCGAGTCGGTGTGCAGCAAGCGGCGCGAATTCCGCCGTGAGGACTGGCTGGAAACGGCAGACATGCTGACGCAGGCCGGCAAGGAAGTGGTGCTGTCGTCACTGGTGTTGCTGGAGGCGGAATCGGAACTCGGCGCCATGCGCGGGCTCTGCGAGAACGGCCGTTTTGCCGTGGAAGCCAATGACATCGGCGTGGCGTACATGGCGGCCGAACTGGGTGTTCCCTTTGTCGGTGGACACACCCTCAACATCTACAACACGCGCACGCTGGCCACCTGGGCGCGGCTGGGCATGCAGCGCTGGCTGCCGCCAGTGGAACTGTCGCGTGAAGAACTCAGTGCCATTCTGAGGGACTGGCCTGCCGAGGTACCGCGTCCGGAAACCGAAGTGTTTGCCTATGGCCGTCTGCCGCTGGCGCATTCGGCCCGCTGCTATACCGCGCGTGCCCGCAACCTGGCCAAGGATCAGTGCAACTTTGCCTGTATCGAGTATCCCGAGGGCCTGCCGCTGTATACACAGGAGCAGCAGGGACTGTTCCAGATCAACGGCATCCAGACGCAGTCCCGGCAGCACTGTAACCTGCTTAACCAGCGTGACGACATGGCGCAGCGCGGTGTCGGCATCATGCGCCTCAGCCTGAGTCATGAAGACGATCTGGCGCGGGTGGAGGCCTTGCGCGAGCCGCTCGCGGGCACGCCCCCGTTGCGGGTGCCGCTGGCCGATACCGACAGCTGCAATGGCTACTGGTTCGGCCAGCCGGGCCAGGTCCAGCTCATGGATGTCGAGCTGCGCTTCTGATGCAAGGATTTGCCTGGTTCCGGGCACCGGCAGCTGACGCGTGTTCCAGCTGCCGGCACTTATTCCATGTGCCGGAAATAGGCCGCCGCGATGCGCGCCATTTCCCGGGCCAGCGGCGGCAGGTCGGAGGCAAACATCAGGTTCTTCACTTGCAGGCCCAGTTCGGTATCGCCCTCGATCACCAGGCGGCGCTGGAAAAACAGGGTGTCTGGATCTTCTTCCTGATGCGCCAGCGCCACAAAGGCGGCGAGATCGCCCCGGATGGTGACATCGGGGCGCAGGGCGCTGTCGCTCACAATCGGGCCCATGTCGCCATAGCTCACATTCCAGCTGTTCTGCAGGTCGGTCACGGTAAAGCGCACCCAGCGGCCGTAGAGGAACTGCATGCGGCCGTGCTGGACATGCGCCTGAAAGGTTTCGCGCAACAGGCGTTCCAGCAAGCGCCGCTGCAGGGGAAATGGCAGCAGGCGCATGGGCACCTTGAGCAGGGGATGCAGGCGCCGCAGCAGCGCGGGGGGTGGCGGCGGGGGCAATGGCAGGGAAGACAGTGACGGCAGTGGTGGCAACAGTGCCTGTAATCCGGGCGGCAGGGGCATGATGGCATCCTGAGAGGGGGAATCAGGCCGGATTCTAGGCTTCGGCAGGATTATCGCCTTGACCGTCGTCAGGATGCCGGCGTGGCGAATGCGCGTGACCGGATGTCGACGGTGTGGTTTGCTACGGGCATCCCATCCCTGTGCAGGCGCGTGCCATGAGTGACTCCCCGCTTCCTCCTGAAAACCTGCCGCCGACCCCGGCCGGCAACCTGGTACGGGTTGCGCTGGTGCTGTTGCTGGTTGTGCTGGCCGTTTTGGGCGTGCTGATGATCTGGGGTGTAAGTGATCCGGAGATGTTGCTCAAGGGCTTTGCCACGTTCACGGGGATTGCGCTGACGGGGGTGCTGCTGGTGATGGTATTGCAGAAGCGGTCATAGCCAGCGCCGACCGCTCTGAGGGACTCAGTCTTCTTTCGGGGCCAGTGCCGTGCCGTCAAACACGATGCCGGCCCAGCCATCCTTCATGAAGCGGCGTATGTTGGCGTGGTCGCTACCGTCGGGGTGCTTCATCACGTCGTCGCGATAGAACCGGCCGAACAGCTGCACGGT
Source organism: Moraxellaceae bacterium (assembly GCA_003543245.1). GTDB lineage: Bacteria > Pseudomonadota > Gammaproteobacteria > Pseudomonadales > Moraxellaceae > UBA2031. The sequence continues at coordinate 75,511 of DPJB01000023.1, forward strand.
GTCTGCGCTACCCAGGCCTTTCATTTTGGCCAGTGCAAACAGGCGGCAGGAGCCTTCGTTCTTGCCCGCCTCGTTCACCACCGGATCGGCGCCCAGGCCATTGGTAAAGCGGGTTGGGGTGTACTCATAGTGCTCGTTGACATGGGCGATCACGTCTTCAAAGTCGGCGTCACCCTTTTTCAGGCGGTCGAGCAGGGTCTGGAAAATCATGGCGGGCTCCCGTGGCAGAGCGCGCATTCTGCCAGCTTGCGCCACGGCTTTCACGCCATGGCACATCCGTCTTTTCCTGCCCGGGCATCAGGCATCAGTGATGGTGCATCGCCCTGCCCTGCTCACGCAGGGACTCCTCGATTTCGTGCAATAGCCTGACGGTGTCTTTCAGCGTGCTGGCCTCGGCGCTGTCGTCGGCATCCAGGTCGGCACACATCGCCTCCAGCTGGATGATCTGCCGGTGCAGGTTTTTGGCGTCAAGGTTGTTGAGGGTCACGGTGTGGGGAAGCTGCATGATGGTCACCCTTGCGTTGTTGTGATGAGGGGCTGGTGTTTCTGGTATAGACCAGTCGCTGCGCCTCTGCCAGCGGTAGTAGTCACCGCGACCGGAAAGCAGGTGCAGGATCACATCAACGGGCGGAACGGGTGGACGGTCGGGTTACCCGGCGCGGCCGTCTTCCGGTGCGCAGGTGTTTGCCTGTTCCCAGTGACGCCGTTCCTGGGAGCGACGCCACTTGGTGTAGTTTCCCCCAAGGGACTGCTGCGTGATTGACTCGGCCACGGCCACGGCATCGTAGAGGTGGTCGAGGTCGATGCCGGTATCAAAACCGGCCCCGTGCAGCAGGTAAACCAGATCCTCGGTAGCGACATTGCCGCTGGCGCCCGGGGCAAACGGGCAGCCCCCGAGGCCGCCGATGCTGGCATCAAAATGCCTCACCCCTGCCTCCAGTCCGGCCCAGGTCATGGCCAGGGCCATGCCGCGGGTATCGTGCAGGTGCAGGTTGAACGGTGTGGCACCGTGGGCGCGTACCAGTGGGCCGAGAATGTCGCGGATCTGCTTCGGATTGCCGGCACCAATGGTGTCGGATATTGCAACTTCGTTGGCGCCCGCAGTAAGCAAGCGTTCACTTAGTTCGTGGACAACGCTGACATCCGTCAGCCCGTCATAGGGACAGGCACAGGCACCGGACAGGTAGGCGCGGACATAGATGCCGTCGGCGCGGGCCTGGGCCATGACCTCGCGGCAGGTGGCTTCGGCCTGGTCACGGGTCATGCGCAGGTTGCGCAGGTTGAAGGTGTCGGTGGTGGCCAGCACCACGGCGACCTTCTGGTAACCGGCGGCTTTTGCCCTCTCGTAGCCCTTGAGGTTGGGCACCAGCGCCATGTAGTCAATGCCCCGTGCACCGCCGCCAAAGAAGGGCAGACCGGCAGTGACTTCGGCGGCGTCGGCCATCTGCGGGACGGCCTTGGGATGGACAAAGCTGACGGCTTCCAGATGACTGACACCGGCACGAATGAGGGCGCCGGCCAGCTCAAGCTTGCCGGCGGTGCTGACAGGATGGGGCTGGTTCTGCAGGCCATCGCGGAGGCCGACTTCGGTAACGCGGACGGGTTCTTTCATGGTGCAAGGCTGTCGTAACAGGGATGCCTGATACTACGCCACTTCAGGGTGCCGGAAACAACTGCTCCGGCGTAACCGTGACATCGCCCCGCTCGCTGCTGACAAACCATTCGCCATCCTGCAGGGTGACCTGCAGGCGCATGCTGCGTTCGCACAGTGCGGCCAGTGCGGCCACGCTTTCCTCGGACAGGCGGACCACGCGCAGGTGCTGCTGGCGTGACAGCTTGCCGACAATCTGCGACCACCACATGGTGGTGCTGGCGCCGCCGTAACAGTAGACGGTGACCCTTTCGGCACGGCCGGAGGCCTTGCGCAGGCGGGTTTCGTCCGGCTGGCCCAGATCTATCCAGTGCACGATGGCGCCGGTCAGGTCCTTTTCCCACAGGGGTGGATCGTCCGGGTTGTCGAGGCCCTGCGAGAACTGCAGCTGTTCACTGGCACAGTCGGCAAAGGCCAGCAGCCGGACCATCAGGCGCTCCTCGGTTTCGGAGGGATGCAGGGCCAGCGTCAGCTGATGGTTGGCGTAGTAGTGCCGGTCAAGATCGGTGATCTGCAGATCGGCCTTGTAGACGGTGGATTTCAGTGCCATGACGGACCCGGACGTGCCTGTAGGGAATGGCGCGGAGCCTACGCCCTGCGGCCCGTTTCGACAACGTTGCTGTCCGACGGGTGTTTCCGTGACCGGCCGGGCGCAAGCGCGCTACAATCGCGCCGTTTTCTGAACAACCGGACCCCGCCATGAGCCAGATCGACCCCGCTGAACTTGAACTTTTCCGTGACAACGTCAAGCGTTTCCTCGACAAGGAAATCGCCCCCCACTACGCACAGTGGGAAAAGGATTCGTGGATGCCCCGCGAAATCTGGAACAAGCTCGGTGAGAACGGCTTGCTCGCCGTGGACCAGGACGAGCAGTACGGTGGCTCCGGCGTGCCCTACCAGTATTGCGTAGTGGTGCTGGAAGAAACCGCCCGTGCCGGCATGGGTTCGCTGTGCACCGGCCTGTCTGTGCACTCCGACATTGTGGCGCCCTATGTGGCCCACCTTGGCAATCAGGCCCAGAAGGATTTCTGGCTGCCCAAGCTGGTCTCCGGCGAAGCCGTGGGTGCCATCGGCATGACCGAGCCGGGTGCTGGCTCCGATCTTGCCAACATCCGTACCTCTGCCATTCGTGACGGCGATCATTACGTCATCAATGGCTCCAAGACCTTTATCTCCAACGGCCAGCATGCCGGTCTGCTGATCCTCGCCGCCAAGACCGACCCGACTGCCGGTGCCAAGGGCGTGTCGCTGTTCCTGATTGACACTTCCCTGCCCGGTTTTGCCCGTGGCAAGAACCTGGAGAAGATCGGCCTGCATTCGCAGGACACCTCCGAGCTGTTCTTTGACAACCTGCGTGTGCCGGTGTCGGCGCTGCTGGGTGAAGAAGGCAAGGGCTTTTCCTACATGATGCAGGAGTTGCCGCGCGAACGTCTGAACATCGCCGTGCAGGGTGTGTATAGCGCCGAGGGTGTGCTCGACTCCACCATAAGCTACGTTACCGAGCGCAAGGCCTTTGGTGCGCCACTGTCGCAACTGCAGAACACGCGCTTCACGCTGGCCCAGTGCAAGACGGAAATCGAATGCAACAAGGCGTTCCTTAATCACGGCATTGCGCTCTACATGGAAGGCAAGCTGGATGTGCCGACCGCTGCCATGATCAAGCTGTCCACCACCGACCTGCAGGGTCGCGTGGCTGATGCCTGCCTGCAGATGCATGGCGGTTACGGCTACATGGTGGAATACCCGGTGGCCCGTGCCTATGTCGATGCTCGCATCCAGCGCATCTATGGCGGTGCCAACGAGATCATGAAGGAAGTGATTGCACGTTCATTGGTCGGACGCTGAGGTCACGGCGGCGCTGCGCTCCGTCCGGGGCGTAGCGGCCACTGCCTGCCACCTCGTCCCGGCTTGCACTGGCCGGGGGAATGCAGCTAGCCTGCACTGGAAGAAGAACAATAATCATCAGCAGAGGGAACCGTGATGTTCAGACAGATCATGGCGGGGGCACTGGTGGTGCTCGCCAGCGGCGCACTGCACGCAGAGGAATACAAGGTACTGGCAGATCGTTCGGTCAACTTTGATGCCATCAAGACCTTCCGCATTGACCGAGTGACCATTACCCGTACCAGTGGTGCCAAGGTGAAGCAGGCTAATATTGACGGTTTGCGTGCGGTTACCAGGGCGCAGTTGATCAAGGAGGGCCTGCAGGAGTCCAACGAGGTGCCGGATGTCATGGTGACCGTGACGGCGGGTGTGGATGCCTCCCTGCATACCCGTGAGACGCAGGGCATGCCGTATTTCGATGGCGGCCACTGGCAGATTCTTCCGCAGGATGAGCAGGAAACCGATCCGACCGGCAAGCCGAAAGAAGTGAAATATGGCCAGGGCACTTTGCAGATTGACCTGCGCAAGCGGGATGGCAACAAGGTGGTCTGGCGTGCACTGATCGAGGATGTGGTGCAGCTGCCGGTATCGAAGGAGCTGGTAGCCAAGTTCGTGAGCAACGCATTCGAGCAGTACCCGCCCCCCCCGGCCGAATAATTACAGCGCTGGGTTCGTTTAAGCAAAAACCCGTGCTGCCTCAAGGCAGCACGGGTTTTTTATTGCGGGTACATGGCGAAATCAGCGACGCCAGAAGGCTGGTGTAAACAGGACAAGCACGGTAAAGATTTCCAGTCGTCCCAGTATCATGGCGCTGATCAGCATCAGCTTCGCCGGATCATTGATGGTCGCGTAATTGCTGCTGGTGGCACCAAGGCCGGCACCGGCATTGTTCAGCGAGCAGATTACCGAGCCGTAAGCGGTCATGAAATCCACGCCGGTAGCCATCACGCTCCACATCAGCACGACAAAGACCAGCAGGTACAAGGTCAGGAATCCCCACACGGCATCAATCACGCGCGGGTTGACGGTCTTGCGTCCCAGGCGAATGGCAAACACCCCGTTGGGGTGCAGCAGCCGCGATATTTCGCGCAGGCTGTGCTTGAGCGCCAGCAACATGCGCAAGGGTTTCACGCCGGAGGCGGTGGAGCCGGCCATGCCGCCCATGATGCTGGCACTGACCACGAGAAAGGGCAGGATGCCGGGCCACAGGGTGAAATCCGTACTGACAAAGCCGGTTGTGGTGAGCAGCGATGTGCTCATGAAGGCGGCGTGGCGCAATGCCTGCAAGGGCGCCAGCGGGCTGTCCAGCCATAGCATCACTGTCACCAGTGCCATTAGCAGGACCAGCGACAGGGCAAAGAACTGAAGTTCCGGATCGCGCCAGTAGGCGATAAAACGTCCGCGCCGCAGCGCCATGAAGTGCAGGCCGAAATTGATGGCACCGGCAAACATGAAGAACACGGCAATCATTTCGATCAGTGGGCTGTTGAAGTGGCCAATGCTGCTGCCGTGCGTGGAGAAACCTGCGGTCGCAATGGTGGAAAAGCTGTGGCACACCGCGTCCAGCCAGCTCATGCCGGCCAGTCTGAACGCAAGCATGCAGGCCAGCGTCATGCCGACATAAATCAGCCACAGTGCCTTTGCCGTTTGCGTGATGCGCGGTGTCAGCTTGTCTTTCACCACACCGGGCGACTCGGCCTTGTACAACTGCATGCCGCCGATACCCAGCATTGGCAACACGGCCACCGCCAGCACGACAATGCCCATGCCGCCCAGCCAGCATAACTGGTGACGGTAATAGTTAAGCGATGCGGGAATATTGTCGACGTCGGCAATCACGCTGGAGCCGGTGCCGGTCAGCCCCGAGAAGGACTCGAACAGCGCATCTACAAGTGGCAGTTGGTGATGCGGTGCCAGCAGAAACGGAAATGCACCGACCGCGCCGAACACCAGCCAGAACAGCAGCACCACCACAAAGCCGTCACGCGGGGTCAGCTCTTCCTTGCGGTTGCGGTTGGGCAGCCATGCCAGCAGGCCCAGCACCACAATTTCCAGCCAGGCGGCAGAAAATGCCGTGGCACTGCCATCGTCAAGGTAGATGCTGAGGGCGAACGGCGGTAACAGGGTCAGACTGTACATCAGCATCAGCACGCCCAGCATGCGGAGAATCTGGCGCACACTCATGACGTGATTTTCTCGATGATGCTGCGGCGACGGCTGAACAGTTTTTCGATTTCCGGAATTTCGCGCTTGTTGGTGACAAACACGATGACGTGATCGCCCGGTTCGATGCGCACATCGTCATGGCCCATGATTACTTCGTTCGGACGGGCAATGGCACCGATGGTGGCACCACCCGGCAGTTTCAGTTCGCGGATCGCCTTGCCGGCAATGCGGCAGTCACTGTGCGCAATGACTTCGATGGCTTCGGCCGCCCCACGACGCAGGCTGTGTACGGCGATGACATCGCCCTGACGCAGCTCGGTGAGAATGCTGCCGATGGTGATCTGCTGTGGCGAGATGGCGATGTCGATGTCGGTGCCCTGCACCAGATCGGCATAGGCCTGGTTGCTGATCAGTGTCAGCACCTTGCGCGCGCCCATGCGCTTTGCCAGCAGCGATGACATGATGTTGGCTTCGTCATCATTGGTCAGTGCACAGAAGACATCGGCATCTGCCACGCCGGCTTCCAGCAGCAGCTCGCGATCAGAAGCCGGTCCGTTCAGCACCAGCGTATGGTCCAGCTTGCCGGCCAGCGCCAGGCTGCGCTCGTTGTCGAGCTCCAGCAGCGTGATGGAGTGATTGTGTTCCAGTGCAGTGGCAAGGCGTTCGCCGATGTGGCCGCCCCCGGCAATCACGAGCTTGCGGTACTGCCCTTCCACTCGACGGAACTCGCTGAAGACCCGTGCCAGATCCTCGCTTTCAGCGATGAAGAACACCTCGTCTTCTGCCTCGATGCGGGTATCACCGAGCGGCTTCAGGGCCTCGCCCCGGCGATAGATGGCGGCCACCCGCATATCGACATCCGGCAAGTGCTGACGCAGCTCGGCAAGCTGGTGGCCGACCAGCAGGCCGTCAGGTCGGGCACGTACCCCGATCAGGCGGATGCGGCCATTGGCAAAGTCCAGCACCTGCAGCGCGCCGGGTGTTTCCAGCAGTCTGATGATGTGATCGGTGACCGCCTGCTCGGGGCTGATCAGGGTGTCGATGGTCATGTGCTCGGTGGTGAAGAGTCCGGGGAAATCCAGGTATTCGGTGGCACGGATGCGGGCAATGCGGTTGGGCGTCTGGAACAGGCGGCGCGCAATTTCGCACGCCACCATGTTGACCTCGTCACTGGCAGTGACGGCAATCAGCATGTCGGCCTCCCTGGCACCGGCCTTGAGCAGGATGCTCGGGTGCGAGGCCTTGCCGCAGACAGTGGCGATGTCATAGCGCTCGGACAGCTCTTTCAGCGCTTCGGCATCCGTATCTACCACGGTGATGTCGTTGTTTTCACTTACCAGGCTGGCAGCAAGCGTGGCGCCGACCTGGCCGGCACCAAGAATCATGATTTTCATGGAAAGTCTCCTTCATGAAGTGCTGCCATGGAATGCACGGACGTGGATTGACCCTGAACAGTCTGCCGGCAGTTTGCCGAAATTGTTCTCCGTAACCAACCCGGCAGCACCGCATGGGCTACCGTGTGCATGGATTTGCCGGCCATGCCAGAATGATGACGTGTGATGACAAGTAAAAGCAGGGATGCGGTGCAGTTCCTTTCAGTGCTGGTCCCCGCACAGCAGGCTTGATGGAGAACACAATGCGTCAGTGGCTGGAAATAGTGCTGGCAGTCTGCCTGATGATGGCAGGGCTGCATGGCGTGGCGCGAGCGGAGCTGCCTGCATTAACGACGGCGTCGGTGCCGGCATCCGAAGCGACGCTGACCTACATGAACCGGGACGTGGTGGTGTTTCGTGCCTCGCTGGCAGGGGTTACGCCCGAGAAGCGCGTCAAGCGTGCCGAGCGACGCCTGGCCGATCATGAGCGCACCGGCGATACCGAAGTGGTGGGGCAGGTCCCGATCGCCATCAGCACGCAACAGGGCATCGGCATTACCCTCAACGACACCTTTCTCTTCACACTGCTCCCTGAAGACAGGGACCCGGAAGACGGTCGCCCGCTGAGCGCACTGGCAGACGGTGTGGTGGTGGCGCTCAAGGATGCCCTGGCTGCCCGGCATGCCCAGGCGGATCCTGCCAATCTCATCAAGGGTCTGCTGTTTGCCGGGCTGGCTCTGGCTGCAATAGCACTGGCGGTGTTGTTGCTAATGCGCCTGCGCCACTGGCTGGCCATCAGGTTGCAGCGGCAGGTGCTGCACAGGCTGGAGGCGAACATGCCCTGGCTGAGCTATCTGGCGCAAGTGCTGGAACGTCTGGTGCAGATTCTGGTGGCCCTTGTCTGCATTGCGCTGGGCTACCTGTGGGTGACCTATGCGCTGGCGCAATTTCCGCTCACCCGTCCCTTTGGCGATCAGCTGGGTAATTTCCTGCTCGGTTTGCTCGGCAATATGGCCATGGGCGTTGTCAGGGCACTGCCCGACCTCATCACGCTCGCGATCATCCTGCTCATTACGCGTGCACTCACACAGTCGGTAAAAGCCCTGTTTGATGCGGTACAGGAAGGACGGGTCCAGCTGCCGGGTCTCTACCGTGAAACCGTGGGTGCCACCCGGCGCCTGGTCAACATAGCCATATGGGCACTGGGTATCACGTTTGCTTATCCCCACATTCCGGGCTCACAAAGTGATGTGTTCAAGGGATTGTCGGTATTGTTCGGTTTCATGCTGACACTGGGTTCTGCCGGTGTCGTCAACCAGCTCATGAGCGGCATGACACTTGTCTACTCGCGGGCCTTGCGCAAGGGCGACCTGGTGCAGATTGGCGAAACCATGGGCGTGGTCGAAGAGGTCGGTACCCTTTCCACCAGGGTGTTGAATCTTTACAACGAGGTCATCACGATTCCGAATTCTGTAGTGATGAGCAACCAGATCCGTAATTACTCGCGACAGGAAGAAGGACAGGGTGTGATGGTCGGCTGCAAGGTCACCATTGGTTATGACACCCCGTGGCGTCAGGTCGAGGCGATGCTGCTCAACGCAGCAAAGGGTACGCCCGGGTTGCGTAATACTCCCCCACCTTGTGTCCTCCAGCGGGCACTCAGCGATTTTTATGTCGAGTACGAACTGATGGTGACGTTGGCTGATACCAAGGCCCGGCCGTTTGTACTGACCCGGCTGCATGCCGAAGTACAGGACGAATTCAACCGCTACGGTGTGCAGATCATGTCGCCAAACTTCAGGGGGCAGCCGGATGGTGGGGCTGTTGTGGTGCCGCAGGAGGATTGGTACAAGGCGCCAGCGGCTCCGCCCTCGCGTCCGGTCATTCCAGAGTAGGCGATACAGCCAGCCACATGAAAAAGGGGAGCGTCTGCAAGGATGCTCCCCTTTTTCATGTGCGCAGCATTATTCGTCGTACATCCTGTTGTTGTGCAGCCAACCCGGCGCATTCATCAGCATAACCGGATGCCATGACGCCAAAAGGCAAAAAGGAACCGGTCGGGCACAAGGGTCAGCCCGATGCCTTTTCCAGCAGGGCATAAAAGAAACCGTCATGGCCACCGGGCTGCGGCAGCAGTTGCCGACCATGCGGGCGGGCTTCGCCGGCTTTCACGGACAGGGCAACCTCACTGGCATCCGCATGCTTTGCGAGGAAGTCGCGCACCTGCACCTCGTTCTCGGCCTTGAGCACCGAGCAGGTCGCGTAGAGCAGGCGACCACCCTTGGCCAGCAAGGGCCACAGGGCCTCCAGCAGACGCTGTTGCTGGGCAACGGTCTGGGCCACATCGCCGGGGCGACGCAGCAGTTTGATGTCGGGGTGACGGCGAATCACGCCGGTGGCGGTACAGGGCGCATCCAGCAGGATGCGGTCAAACGGCTTGCCGTCCCACCATGACGCGGTAACACCGGCATCAGCCGTGCGCACATCCGCCTTCAGTTGCAGACGGGCAAGGTTTTCATGGATGCGGGCATTGCGGCGGTCGTCACTGTCGATGGCCAGCAGTTGGCAATCCGGTGTCCGTTCCAGTATATGTGCGGTTTTTCCGCCCGGGGCGGCACATGCGTCAAGCACGCGTTGCCCTGGCCTGGTACCCAGCAACTCGGCTGCCAGCTGGGCGGCTTCATCCTGTACGGAGAACAGGCCGTCCTCGAAACCGGGCAGCTTGCGCACATCGCCCACACCTTCCACGCGAAGACCGGCGGGGGCGTGGGCACAGACTGCAAAGCTGACCTTGTCGGTCTCGAGCAGGTCCTGATACGACTCGCGCGAGATTTTCAGCCGGTTCACGCGCAGCGTCAGCGGCGCTTCACTGTTGTTGGCTGCCAGAATGGCCGCCGCAGCATCACCCCAGTCCCGGCGCAACTGCTGCACCAGCCAGTCCGGGTGGGCATGACGCAGGCTCTGCGCACCGGCCTCCAGGGTTTCCTGCTCGCGCTGGTAACGGCGCAGCACGGCATTGAGCAGGCCGGTGAGTTTGGCGCGGCCGAGCTGCCGGGCAGCCTCCACGGTTTCGCCAATGGCGGCATGGTCCGGCACGCGCAGTTCGCGCAGCTGGGCAAGGCCGAGCAGCAGAAGGGCTTCAATGACCGGCTCGGGTGACTTGGCCAGCAGGGGCTTGAGCAGGGCACGGTAATACAGGGCGTGCCGTACGGCGGTGAAACACAGCGCCTGCAGCAAGCCACGGTCTTCCGGCCGGCAGGCCGCCAGTGCCGGGGGCAGGCTGTCGCTGAGGGAGCCGCGCCCGGCAAGGACGGGGGCCAGTGCCTGTGCAGCAAGGGCGCGTACCGGCAGGCGCTGGGGACTCGTGCGGGGGCCGTTCATATGCCAAATACCTGGCCGGGGGCCAACTGGTCGCGTCGTGCATTCAGCAGCTGCAGGACAGAAAGGGGTTTGCCACCGGGTAATTGCAGGGTTTCCATCAACAGTACCGAGCCGTTGCCCGCAGCGACGCGCAGGCCGTCACGGTCGGCCGCGATTATCATCCCGGCAGGGGCGGTCGAGGTTTCTGCCAGCGCGCGCGCCTGCCAGACCCGTACCACCTGATCTGCCAGCGTCGTGAACGCCACCGGCACCGGGTTGTAGGCGCGTATAGCTCGTGCCAGCAGGTCGGCCGGCTGCGTCCAGTCAAGGCGCGCTTCGTCCTTGGTCAGCTTGCGCGCGTAGGTGGCGTCGGCATCGTTCTGTGGTGCGCTGGGCAACTCGCCGTCCATCAGCAGCTCCAGGGCCGCCACCAGCGACTCTCCGCCCAGCAGGGCAAGGCGGTCATGCAGGCTGGCACCGGTATCGTTTGGCGAAATCGGGCAGCGTTCCATGTAGCGCATGGCGCCAGTGTCCAGGCCCACATCCATCTGCATGATGGTAATGCCGGTTTCGCGGTCACCGGCAAGGATGGCGCGCTGGATGGGCGCGGCACCGCGCCAGCGCGGCAGCAGCGACGCATGCACGTTGATGCAGCCAAGGCGCGGAATCTCAAGCACGTCCTTTGGCAGCAGCAGGCCATAGGCGGCCACGATCATCAGGTCGGGTCTGAGGGCGCGCAGTTCGTTGCTGGCGTCGGCGTCTTTCAGGCTGAGCGGCTGGTACACCGGAATGCGGCGTTCCAGTGCCAGCTCCTTGACCGGGCTGGCCTTGAGTTCGCGGCCACGGCCGGCGGGGCGGTCCGGCTGGGTATAAACGGCAATGACATCATGTTCGCCCTGCTGCAGGAGGGCTTTCAGGCTTTCGGCTGCAAACTCCGGCGTGCCGGCAAAGACAATGCGTAAAGGACCACTTTCAGGGTTGTTGCTCACTTGATGTCAGGCCTGCTGCTTGTGCTGTTTTTCCAGCTTTTTCTTGATGCGCTCACGTTTGAGCGAGGACAGGTAGTCGACAAAAAGCTTGCCGCTGAGGTGATCCATTTCATGCTGGATGCAGACGGCGAGCAAGCCATCGGCGGTTTCCTCAAAGGTCTTGCCTTCGCCATCGAGTGCACTGATCTGCACGCGTGACGGACGCTCCACGGTTTCGTAAAACCCCGGTACCGACAGGCAGCCTTCGTCGTAAGGCGACTTTTCCTCGCACAGGGGCGTGATCACCGGGTTGATGTAGACGCGGGGTGCCGTCTTTTCATCCGACAGGTCCATCACGATCAGCTGGATGTGCCGGTCCACCTGGGTGGCGGCCAGGCCGATGCCCTTGGCCTCGTACATGGTTTCCAGCATGTCGCCGATCAGCTGGCGAACCGCAGCATCCACCTGCGCTACCGGCCGGGCCTTGGTGCGCAGACGGGGATCGGGGTATTCGAGAATCGGGAGCAGGGCCATGGTATCCGTTCGGTTTTCCGGGGCGGCACACTTGGAGTAACATCCCAAGAATGCTTGCTAAGGTGATGAAGTTACTGTAAAAGTCTGCTAATCGCGTCACAGAGTGTGGCTTGGCTTTGCCCTATTATACGAGTGCAAACCGAAATTGCGACCGACATCCGGCCGCCTCGGACAGTCCGGCCTGCCCAGCCTGAAGGGAACCATAATGAAAAAACGTCTTCTGGGAATCGTGGGGGCCTGCCTGCTGGCAGGTGTCGTGCAGGCCGAAGAGCCTGTTCAGGTCAAGGAGTCTGCTCCCGAGCGCTATACCGTCGTGCGTGGCGATACGCTCTGGGATATTTCCAACCGCTATCTGGCGGACCCTTGGCGCTGGCCTGAAATCTGGGAAATCAATCCCCAGGTCCAGAACCCTCATCTGATCTACCCTGGTGATGTGCTGGTGCTGTGCCAGATCAAGGGGCAGGCTGTGGTGGCAATGGATCTTGGTGGTGGTTGTGCCGGTCTCGAAGAGCGCATGGCCACAGGCCAGTCCACCCAGATAATCAGTGGTTCGGGTCGTGACCAGAAGCTGCATCCGCAAGCACGCATACAACCGCTCAGCCTTGCCATTCCTGCCATTCCCCTGCAGGAAATCCAGCGCTACCTGAACGGTTCCCGCGTGGTGACCAAGGCCGAGCTGGACAACGCCCCCTATGTGCTGTCCGGCAAGGACGGTCGCATTGTGGGTGGCGCGGGCGACAACATCTATATTCGCAACAAGAACAAGCTGCTTGAGTCCGGCGGCGTCTATGGTGTTTATCGCGGAGGCCGTGCCTATATCGACCCGGACACCCGTGACGTGCTGGGCTACGAGGCTGAGGATATCGGTGCTGGCAAGCTGGTCGCACTGGATCGCGAGGTTGGTACGCTGGAAGTGACGCGCACAACCCAGGAGGTGCGGATCGAGGACAAGTTGCTGCCCAACGAGGCACAGCGCATTTCCTCGATTTTTTATCCCAGCAATCCTGATAGCGTGAAACCGGGCAGCATCCTGCGCATCTTCGACAGTATCGGCTCCGGTGCACAGCACAGCGTGATCGTGATCAACCGTGGCGAGCTGGATGGCGTGAAGTCCGGTCACACGTTTGCCCTCTACAAGAAGGGCGAGACCATTCGTGACCGTGTCACCAATGAGTATGTGAAGCTGCCGCCGGAGCGCGCCGGTCTGGCGATGGTGTTCCGTACCTTCTCCCGTGTGAGCTATGCGCTGGTGTTGCGCTCGACGACATCCATCAAGGTGGGGGATGAAATCAAGCCGCCCGTCAGCGGCGACTGATTTCGCTTTCACACTGTTGCTAGGCTATACCGGGCCGTCATCATGACGGCCCGTTTTTTTGAGGCAAGGATGCCATGTACGAACCCTCTCCCCTGCCGGTCCAGGCCATGGACTGGTTGCGCCTGTGGCGCCTGCTGCAGCAATCCTCCCTGCGCTTCCATCGTCTGCTTGAGGTTTTTTCCGGTCCGGGACGGGCATTGTCTGCCAGTCCGCAGGCATGGCGTGCTGCCGGGATAGGGAGCTCTGCCGTGACGCGCCTGCAGCACTGGCAGGGCGGGACCGATCCCGACCTGCTGCGCGAGATGGATGAGGCGGTGGCGGCGGACCTTGCCTGGTGTGAACAGACAGGCCAGCGCCTGCTGACCCTGTCCTGCCCGGACTACCCAGCCCTGCTGCGTGAAATTCCTGACGCGCCACCCCTGCTGTTCCTGCGTGGCAATGCGTCACTGCTTGGCTTGCCCCAACTGGCGATGGTTGGCAGTCGCCATCCCTCCCATACCGGCCTGGCCGATGCGCGTGATTTTGCCGGCGGTCTTGCACGTGCCGGTCTGGTGGTGACCAGCGGGCTGGCCAGCGGCATTGACGGGGCTGCGCATGCCGGGGCGATGCGGGCGGGTGGAAAAACGGTGGCGGTACTCGGGACCGGAGCAGACCGGCCCTATCCCCGCGAGCATCATCGCCTGTACCAGGAGATTCTGGAGGGCGGCAGCCTCATTGTCAGCGAGTACCTGCCCGGCACGCCGCCACTGGCGCAGCACTTCCCCCGCCGTAACCGCATCATCAGCGGGCTTGGCATCGGGGTGTTGGTGGTGGAGGCGGCACCCGACAGCGGTTCGCTCATCACGGCACGGCTGGCGGCAGAGCACGGCCGACCGGTCTGGGCGCTGCCAGGATCACGCCATCATCCGCAGGCACGTGGCTGCCTGCAGCTCATTCGCGAAGGTGCCACCCTGGTCACGGAAACCCGGCACATCCTTGAGGATCTGCCAGCGCTGATGGGGTATCTGCGCGAGCAGCTCACCCTGCCAGTGGATACGCCGGCAGAAATGCAGGCGGTGGTTGCCACGCAGAGCTGTGATCCGGCAGCACGGGCATTGCTGTCGTTACTGGGGCAGGAGTGCCGTCATGCGGACTGGCTGATTGCCATGTCGGGCATGCCGCCGGCCCAGGTGCTGCGCAGTTTGTCGCAGCTGGAGATGGGTGGTCTGGTGGCCAGTGTCCCTGGTGGCTACGAGCGCCTGCCGGCGGGTGCGGCACTGGTGTGAAGAAAGTCTGTCGCAACGGCATCGCCAACCGGTGCGCACAGGTAGCGGCCTGTGGATAATGGCCGCTCTTCCTGAACGTTGTTTTTGCCAATGACACTTGCCCTGCCCTCTCCCGTCCATCTTCGTGTGGCTGCGCGCCTGCTGCAGTCCGGCGCGGTCATTGCCTATCCAACCGAAGGGGTCTGGGGCCTGGGATGTGATCCCATGAACGAGGCTGCTGTTCGCCGTCTGCTTGACCTGAAGCAACGCTCCGAGGCCAAGGGATTGATTATCATCGCCGGTTGCATACAGCAGGTGGAAGGCTGGCTGACAGGGCTTTCGCCGGCACAGCGGGCCGCATGCTCGGCGACGTGGCCGGGACCGTATACCTGGGTGGTGCCCGCTGCGAATGCCCCGCAGTGGTTGCGCGGCAACCATGACAGCGTGGCGGTGCGCGTGACGGCGCATCCGGGCGTACAGGCCCTGTGTCACGCATTTGGCGGGGCGCTGGTATCGACCAGTGCCAATGTCAGTGGCAAGCCGCCGGCGCGCGATGCACTGGCGTTGCGCCAGCAGTTTGGTCGCGGCCTGGATTACATCCTGCCGGGCCGGCTGGGAGGTGATGGCAAGCCATCAGAAATTCGAGATGCCCGTACCGGCATTGTCCTGAGAAAACGTTGAGGTTTTTATGACGGCATCCGAACGTACCCCGGCGCCGGATATTGAAGCAGTAAAGGCCTTCCTGCTGGATTTGCAGGACCGCATTTGCGCCATGCTGGAAGCGGAAGAAGGCGATGCGCGCTTTCGTACCGACGAGTGGACGCGTGCTGAAGGTGGCGGTGGCCGTTCCAGGGTCATGGAAAACGGCACTGTCATAGAAAAAGGCGGCGTGCTGTTTTCGCATGTGCACATTGCACGCATGCCGGCGTCGGCCACTGCACATCGTCCCGAGCTGGCCGGTTGCAGTGCCCAGGCACTGGGGGTGTCACTGGTCATTCATCCTCGTAATCCCTACGTGCCCACCTCACATGCCAATGTGCGACTGTTCGTGGCTGAGCGCGAAGGCGAACCGCCGATCTGGTGGTTTGGTGGCGGGTTTGACCTCACGCCGTATTACGGTAACGAAGCAGATTGTGTGCACTGGCACACGGTGGCGCATGACCTGTGTGTGCCATTTGGCGACAAGGTTTACAAGGATTACAAGCGTTGGTGCGATGCCTATTTCTTTCTGAAGCACCGTAATGAGCCGCGCGGTATTGGCGGACTTTTTTATGATGACCTGAATGAGTGGGGCGCGGAGAAGTGTTTCGATTTCATGCGTGCGGTGGGTGACGGTTTCATCAAGGCCTACCAGCCAATCATGGCGCAGCGCAAGCACACACCATATGGCGAGCGTGAGCTTGATTTCCAGCTGTACCGTCGTGGCCGTTATGTCGAGTTCAATCTGGTATTTGACCGTGGCACGCTGTTTGGCCTGCAGTCCGGCGGCCGTACCGAGTCCATCCTGATGTCGCTGCCCAATCTGGTGGCGTGGCGTTATGACTGGGCGCCAGAGCCGGGTACGCCGGAAGCGGAACTGTACGAGAAATACCTGACGGGTCGGGACTGGGTGTCACTGGCCTGAATAATAAAAAAGCCGGCAAATTGCCGGCTTTTTTATTATCTGTGACGGCTCACTTCGCGTTTGCCGTCGCGAGCAGGTTGTCGATGATCTGGCGACCGTAAAGGTCGGTGATGAAGGGCACGTTGGTCTGCTGCAGGTCCGTGATGCGGCTGGACAGGAAGGCCCATTTGGCGGTCACTTTCGACAGAGGAGCTTTCAGGGTCGGGTTTTTGGCGATCAGCTCATTCAGGCGCAATGAAAAGTCGGCGGCCAGTTTTGCCAGATCCTTGTCCGAGTTGACGCCCGTGTAATTGGAGCCGCCCAGCGGGTCTGCACTGTTGCGCAAGTAGATCATCATCATCAGCTGCATGCGTGCGGCCAGATCATACAGGTCTTTTTTGGTGCGGCTGGTGTCGCGCGGCATGCGCTGGTCCAGCTCAAGGGCAAACGGAATGACTTCGTTTTCCCAGGCATAAAGACTCAGCTGGTTTATCTCGCCCTTTTCGTACGGGTCCTGGGTCAGGGCGGCACGGGTGGTTTGCCAGCGCGTGGNNGCAACAAACATCATCATCTGTGTGGCGGCGCGCACCGAGTTGTCGCGAATGGCCTGCAACTGCGCAGCCGATGCCGCGAACGACAGGGAAGGGACAAGGGTGACGAAGGCCAGCAGGAATATTCCCAGTGATTTTCTACTGCTCACTACACGCTACTCCAGAAGGGATGTTGCCGGTTGCGGAGTCTGCCTTGCGCAGCAGGGGCTGCGCAATCATCCGGTTGACGACCGTGATGATGTGAAGGAAGCTCCCCGCCCGGAGGAGATGATGACTGACCTGTATTGTGTATTCGGAAACCCGGTGGCTCATAGCAAGTCGCCTGTCATTCACGCTGCTTTTGCGGGACTGACTGGTCACGCGCTTCGGTATGAGGCACGGCTGGCACCGGCAGACGACTTTGCCGGCAGTCTGTGTGCTTTTCTGGCAGAGGGTGGCAAGGGCTGCAACATCACGGTGCCATTCAAGGAGCAGGCATGGGCGCTTGCCGCCGTGCGATCCCGGCGCGCCGAGAAGGCGGGTGCGGTGAACACCCTGCTGGCCGGCAAGGACGGGCGTCTCTACGGTGACAATACCGATGGCGTTGGTCTGGTGCGTGATCTGGTCCAGAACGCAGGCGTTTCGCTGGCCGGCAAGCGCGTACTGGTGCTGGGCGCCGGGGGTGCCGTGAGAGGGGTGTTAAGCCCCTTGCTGGCCGAAAAGCCGGCATGTCTGGTGGTGGCCAACCGCACGGCCGGCAAGGCCGAGGCGCTGGCGGCCCTGTTCGCTGACGAAGGCTCCATCAGCGGAACGGGTTTTACGGGCCTGGCCGGCCAGCAGTTTGATGTGGTCATCAATGGCACTTCCGCCAGTCTGCAGGGCGAACTTCCGCCCCTGCCGGCCGATGTGCTGGCGCCTGGCGCGTTCGCCTACGACATGATGTATGGCGCACAACCCACCGTATTCCTGCAGTGGGCGGCGGCGCATGGCGCAGATACGCGCGATGGTCTGGGAATGCTGGTGGAACAGGCGGCAGAAGCATTTTTCATCTGGCGCAATGTGCGGCCACCGACGGCCGGCGTGCTGGCGGAATTGCGTGCCGCCTTGAGCCCTGAACAGTAAGCCTGGGTCAGACAGGCAGCAAAGAGGAGAAGGTCAGGTGCGATACAGCGTATTGCCGCTGCTGGCGGTACTGGCGTGTGCCAGTGCGGCCGCGGCAGAAGAATCACCGGTGTCAGGCGAGGCCCATGTGGCGTGGCTCAAGTCGACCGGCAGCAGCGAAAAGGAAACCTTCAAGGGTCGTCTGGGAAGCCGGTATGTGCGTGAGGACTGGAACCATGAGCTGAAACTTGAGGGCCTCAACGAGCTGGATGGCAGCACTGGCGACCGCACCAGCGAGCGCTATCTGGTCCAGGAGAAGTCGAGCTGGAACTACACGGAGCGCAATTACCTCTTCATCAAGTTACAGGCAGAAAAGGACCAGCAGACGAGCTGGGACTATCAGGCGTTTGCTGCACTGGGCTACGGCCACATTTTCATCAAGACCGATACCATGTTCCTGTCCACCGAGCTGGGTGCTGGGGCACGTCACAACAAGCATGAGCTGACGGGGGCAACGGTCAACGATGCACTGGGCAATGCCGAGCTGGAATACGAGTGGAAGTTCCGTCCCGGCGCCCGTTTCAACGAGGACGCCTCGGTGGAAGCGGGCAAGGAGGGTACGGTGATCCGTACGCGCACGGCGCTGACCTTTGACCTGACCAAGGTGCTCAATCTGTCGGTGGTCTACGAGACCAAGCGCGACGATGGCCCGGCGGATCTGGATGACACACTGACGGCAGTGGGGGTTGGCTACCGCTTCTGAATCGGTGGAGTTGCGCGGGGATCAGACGGTTTCGTGCAGGTACTCATCCTTGAGCCTGGCGTAGTTGGCCGCGGTATAGGCGAAGTAGCTGCGCTCTTTTTCGGTGATCGGGCGCACCGCTTTTGCCGGGTTGCCGATATAGACATGACCCGAGGCCAGCACCTTGCCGGGCGGCACCACGGCGCCGGCACCAAGGATGACCTCGGACTCGATGACGGCCCCATCCATCACCATGGCCTTCATGCCGATCAGGACGCGGTCATGCACCGTGCAGCCGTGCAGGGTGGCCTGATGGCCGATGGTGACGTCATTGCCGATGGTGAGTGGAAAGCCGTCGGGGTTATAGGTGCTGGCATGGGTGATGTGCAGCACGCTGCCATCCTGCACCGATACGCGCTCACCGATATGGATGCGGTGCATGTCGCCACGGATGACGGCAAAGGGCCACACCGAGCTGTCGGCCCCCATGACCACATCGCCAATTACCACCGCGGCCGGGTCGACAAAAACACTGTCATGCAATTGTGGCCGGATGCCCTTGTGTGAACGTATGCTGGCCACCATCTCTGTACTCTCCCGACCCCTGAACAAGGTCTGCATTCTCACTCCCCGGCCGCATTTGTGCGAGGGGTGCGGCAGCCCCAATGAACCACCTTTGACCCATCACGGAATCATCATGAGCAATCCCCTGCTGGAATCACACGACCTGCCTCCCTTCGACCGTATCCTGCCCGAGCATGTGGCGCCCGCCATCGACACCATCCTGGCGGAAAACCGTGCCGCCATCGCCGTGCTGGCGGCCGCACCGGCCACCTGGGAAGGCGTGCCGGCGGTACTGGAGCAGTTGCAGGACCGGCTTGACCAGGCATGGTCGCCGGTGTCGCACCTGAATGCCGTGATGAACTCCGAGGCCTGGCGCGAGGCCTACAACAGCACCCTGCCCAAGCTGGCCGCCTATGGCACAGAACTGGGCCAGAATGACAGCCTGTTTGCCGTGTATGAGGCTCTCGAAAAGAGCCCGGACTTTGCCGGCTTTTCGCAGGCGCAGCAGCAGAGCATCCGCCATGCCCTGCGCGATTTCCGCCTGAGCGGTATCGGTTTGCCGGCCGACAGGAAAAAGCGGTTTGCCGACATCCAGGAAAAATTTGCCGAGTTGAACTCTGGCTTTGCCGATCATGTGCTGGATGCCACCCAGGCCTGGGAACTGTGTCTGGAGGATGACAGTCGCCTGGGCGGATTGCCTGATTCGGCGAAGGGCCTGCTGGCCGCGCTGGCACAACAGAAGGAAAAGTCCGGCTACCGCATCACGCTGGATTTTCCATCCTATCTGGCGGTGATGACACACGCACAGGACCGTGCACTGCGTGAAGCGGTGTACACCGCGTTTGTCACCCGCGCATCTGATCAGGGCCCGCAGGCCGGGCAGTTCGACAACTCGGCTCTGATGGTGGAAATACTGCAGAACCGTCAGGAAACCGCTGCGTTGCTCGGCTACGCCAATTACGCGGAAGTCTCGCTGGTGCCAAAGATGGCGGAGCACCCGCAACAGGTGATCAGCTTCCTGAGCGACCTGGCCGTGCGCACGCGTCCGGGCGCAGAAAGGGAACTGGCCGAGCTGCGCGAATTTGCGCGCGACGAACTGGGGATCAGTGACCTGCAGCCCTGGGATGTCACCCATGCCAGCGAAAAACTGAAGGAAAAGAAATATTCGATTTCACAGGAGCAGCTGCGTCCGTATTTTCCGGCCCCCAAAGTCATCAGCGGCATGTTGCGTATTGCCGAGATACTCTACGGTTTGCAGATCCGTGAACGCCATGACATGCAGCTCTGGCACGACGATGTCACGTATTACGAAATTCTTGAAAACGGCGAACTGATCGCCAGCTTCTATCTTGATCCCTATGCGCGTGCCAACAAGCGCGGCGGCGCCTGGATGGCCGATTGCCGGGTGCGTCGTCGCCGTCCTGATGGTTCGTTGCAAAAGCCGGTGGCCTTTCTCACCTGCAACTTCAATCCGCCGGTCGATGGCCGGCCGGCCCTGCTCACGCATGATGAAGTCACCACGCTTTTCCATGAGTTTGGTCACGGCCTGCACCACATGCTGACACGGATCGAGGTGGCGGCGGTATCCGGTATCAACGGTGTGGCGTGGGATGCAGTGGAGTTGCCCAGCCAGTTTCACGAAAACTGGTGCTGGGAGCCGCGCGCACTGGAACTGATTTCCGGTCATGTCGAGACCGGGGAACCGTTGCCGGAAGACCTGCTCGACAAGATGCTGGCCGCGAAAAATTTCCAGTCCGGCCTGATGATGCTGCGCCAGCTGGAGTTTGCCCTGTTCGACATGGAGCTTCACCAGCGCACAACGTTTGATGCAAATACCGTGCAGCAAGTGCTGGATAATGTGCGTGCCCGCGTGGCCGTGCTTGTTCCACCCGCGTTCAACCGCTTCCAGCACGGCTTCTCGCATATTTTTGCCGGCGGTTATGCGGCAGGTTATTACAGCTACAAATGGGCAGAGGTGTTGTCGGCCGATGCCTTCTCGCGCTTCGAGGAAGAAGGCGTGATGAATCCGGAGACGGGCCGTAACTTCCGCGAGACGATTCTGGCGCAGGGCGGCAGTCGTCCGGCGCAGGAACTGTTTGCCGAATTCCGTGGCCGTGCTCCGACAGTGGATGCTCTGCTGCGCCACTCGGGATTGTGATCATGGTGAAGAAGCAGTTCATCGCCGGCGCCAAATGCCCGCGCTGTAACGGGCTCGACAAGATTCGCGCCTGCAAGAGCGAGACGCGCGAATGGATGGAGTGCGTGGCCTGCGGTTATGAGGAAGAGCGTCCGACCGAGGGCAGTCTGCCGCCGGAGGAAGCGCCGACAGCAGCAGGAGCGGTCAAGTGGACGGTGCCGCACAAGCAATGAGTGCTGGCTTGCTGATTGTGCCGTTTGGGTGTTTCAGTCCTGGCGACGGTACTGCCAGCGGGCGATGGAGGCAAAGCCGAGACACAGCAACACGCCAAGCCACCATTCACCAATGTTTTCCCATTTGTCCGGCGCATGCAGGCCGTACATGATGATGGTATTGAGAAGGCCAAGCAGGATCATGGCCGCACACAACACCAGCAGTTGCCGGCGGCATTGTCGTGTGGCCATGGCCGTATCGACTTGCAATGCATGGGCAAGCAGCAGCTGGGCGAGTCCGGTGCCGGCAAAGAAAAAGATGATGCCGGTGCGGCGCAACCATTGGTAAAAGTCGCCAGTGGTTGCCATGAAGCTTATGTAGAGCAACAGGAACAAAGCGCCTGTCAGGCCCGAGAAAAGTACGGCTCGTGTGTGCGGCTGGCGAGGCAAGAGCTGCCTGCGGACCAGTGTCCAGAACAGGACCAGCAGGGCTGCAGCGGGGGTCATCAACAGCCGGAACCAGGGCAGTCCCGGCTCAACGCGAACGGCACGCGAAATCGACACGCAGCCTGACAGGAACGGATTGCAGGGTGTAGCCGTCCCAGCCTGCAGGTTCAGGCCATAAGCCAGCGCAATTGCTAGCAGTGGCAGCAGTGCCAGCGTGCAGCCAAGGGGCCATAAACGCAGGTGCATGGATGCTGTGGCTTCAGTGTCCGTTGAGAGCCTCATAATAAAACAAGTAGTACCAACGGTACGTTGGCCTTGTCAGGGTACGATGTGTTGAGTCGGCAGCATGAGTCAACGCTATCCCTGACTCATGCCTCATTGAAAATTATAGGTCTGGTTTAAACCGGTGACAGCTCAGCATGTGCCCTGCCTCGCCGTTGCCAGCGTTGCCACGGCAAACATGCCGGCCCCGGCCACCACAATGGCGGGCCCCAGTGGCAGGTCCCATTGCAGGCTGGCAGCCAGCCCGGTCGCCACGGCCACCATTCCCGTCACGCTGGCGCCAATGGCCATCTGCTCCGGTGTACGTGCCAGCCGCCGTGCCACGGCCGCAGGAATCACCAACAGCGCCGTGATCAGCAACACCCCTACCACCTTCATTGCGGCCGTCACCACCAGTGCCAGCAGTATCAGCAGCAGCAGGCGCAGGCGCTCAACCGGTATGCCATCAACCGCCGCCAGCTCTTCACTGATGGACGAGGCCACCAGCCCGCGCCACTGCCAGGCCAGTATGCCGAGGATCAGCGCTGCTCCGATCAGCAATGGCGGCAGGTCACCCGGTGCCAGCGCCAGCAGGTCACCGAACAGGTAAGCCATCAGGTCGACGCGCAGGCCATCAACAAAACTGGTGACGATGAGGCCGAGGCTGAGCGAGCTGGTGGCGAGAATGGTGAGCAAGGTGTCCGAGGCCAGTTCCGGCCGTTTCATGAGCAGGCCGAGCAGCGCCGCCATGGTCAGGCAGACCGTGATGATGCCGATCCAGCCGGGAATGCTGAGCAGCAGCGACAGGCCGACACCGAGCAGGGCGGCATGGGAGAGGCTGTCACCAAAATAGGCCAGGCGCCGCCACACCAGCAGCGAGCCCAGCGGACCACAGACCAGTGCCGTGAGCAGGCCGCCGGCCAGTGCCGGCCAGAACAGTTCAATGGTGTTCATGCGGGCCCTCGTGCGTGCAGACGCCACCGTGGGTGTCGTGATGGTGGTCGTGGTGATGGCTGTACACGGCAAGGCCTTTCACACCCTGCGCGCCAAACAGGCGCAGGTACTCGGGGTGAGCACTTACAGACTCCGGATGGCCCTCGCAGCAGACATGTTGGTTGAGGCAAAGTACGTGATCGGTGGCTGCCATGACCAGATGCAGGTCATGCGACACCATCAGTACGCCCAGCCCGCGCTCATCGCGCATGCGTCCGATCAGGGTGTACAGCTCCTCCTGCCCGGTGATGTCCACGCCCTGGGCAGGTTCGTCCAGCACCAGCAGCTCGGGGTTGCGCAGCAGCGCGCGGGCCAGCAGAACCCGCTGCAACTCGCCGCCGGAAAGCCGGGTGACGGCCGTTGCCGCCACATGACGCGCCCCGACATCGCCCAGTATCTGGTCCATGTCGGCCGGTGTGAGGCCGGGCCGGGCCAGTTGCAGGAAGCGTTTCACGCTCAGCGGCAGCGAGGCGTTCAGCTCCAGCTTTTGCGGCATGTAGCCGATGCGCAGGCCCGGCCGTACACGGCGCTCGCCGCTGTCGGCAGTGATCAGGCCCAGTGCCACCCGGACCAGCGAGGTCTTGCCGGCACCATTTGGGCCGATCACGGTATGGATTTCGCCGGCATGCACCTTCAGCGAAACCCCGTCCAGAATGGTGCGGTCGTCGCGGCGCAGGCGAATGTTGTGCAGGTGCAGCAGTGACTCAGTCATGGCGGCAGTGCCGGCAGGTACCGGCCAGCTCCAGGGTCTGGCTTTCCACGGCGAAGTCGGCCTTGCTGGCAGCAGTGGCGACAGCCTTGGCCAGCGGCGCACTGTCCTCGATTTCCTCGGCATTACCGCAGGTGGTACAGAGCAGGAAGTAGCCGGCATGGGCCGCGCCGGGATGGGTGCAGCCGACAAAGGCATTGCGCGAGGCAATGCGGTGAACGAGTTTCTGTTCCAGCAGGAACTCCAGGGCGCGGTACACCGTGGGCGGTGCAGGCTTGTGGCCCTCGGCGGTCAGGCGGTCAAGGATGTCGTAGGCACCCAGCGGCTGGTGACTGGACCAGACCAGCTCCAGCACGCGGCGGCGGATATCGGTCAGCCGCACACCACGCTCGTTGCACAGGCGGTCGGCTTCACTGAGGGCGCCGTGAACGCAGTGGCTGTGGTCATGGGGGTGGAATGCTGGCGTGCTCATGGCGGCCTCGCGACAAATGATTTGCAACAATATAACATATGCGGCCTTGCTGCACACCAGTGCCTGACCATTGCAATGCAGGGCCGTGCGCCCGCTTGCCGGAGTTGAACCCATGCCCCGCTATCTGCCTGCCCTGTTGCTGCTCCTGCCGCTGACCGTTTCGCTGACCATGTCGACAAAGGCCGGCGCGGTTGAAGTGGTGGCCAGCATCCGGCCCCTTGCCCTCATTACCGATGCCGTGATGGCCGGGCGTGGCCAGGCCCGCCAGCTGGTGCCTGACGGGGCATCCTCGCATGAATATGCCTTGCGCCCTTCCGACCGTGCCCTGCTGGCGCGCGCTGATCTGGTGCTGTGGGTGGGGCCGGCGCACGAGCAGTTCCTGGGCCCGGCCTTGCGTGGCAAGCCGGTCATTACCGCGCAGACCCTGCCCGGCATTGCCCTGTTGCCGGCGCGGCGCCTGGCCGATGCAATGCCGGTGGCGGGCACGACCGATCCGCATCTCTGGCTGAGTCCCGCCAATGCGGTGACAGTCGCGCGGGCACTGGCGCTGGAGTTGTCGCGTCGCGATGCGGGGGGTGCCAGCCTGTACCGGCGCAATGCCGACACCTTTACCACGCAGATGCAGCAACTTCAGGATGGACTGCACGCCCGATTTGTTGCGCTGCACAAAGCACCTCTCATTGCCTATCACGATGCCTACCAGTATTTCGAGCAGAGTGCCGGCCTGCTGCATCGTGGCAGCCTCACGCCGGAACCGGAACAGAAGCCGGGTGCCCGGCATGTGCTGGAAATGGCGCAACGGGTGCAAAAGGAGGGTATTGCCTGTCTGCTGTCCGAGCCTGGCGCGGATACGGCACTGGCGGCCCGCATTTTCGGCCGACAGGCCTACCGGGTGGCAGCAGTGGATGAGCTGTTTGTGGGCGTGCCGCGGGGGCCGGAGGGCTATGCGGCGGGACTGCAGAACATGGCCGGCGAGATCCAGCGTTGCCTGACGGGCAAGCCCTAGTCAGTCCGGCACGGCGGTCAGCAAATGGGCCAGTAGCCGTTTCATTTCGTCCGGATTTTTCTGGGTGACATGCTCGCCTGCTCGCCCTTCCTCGCGGTTGCGCTGCCCGATATCCAGTCGCGACAACCAGAAGCGCATGGCGGCCACTGCCAGAAACACCGGCAGGGCGGCCTGTTCGCCTTGTGTCAGCGGGCGCACCTTTTCATAGCCCTGCAGGAAGGATTGCAGGCGCGCCGGGTCAGGCGCATCACCTGGCCAGGCCCGGCAGAAATCATTGGCGGTGATGGCTATATCCAGCAGCCAGTAATCGTGACTGCATTCTGAAAAATCCAGCACACCCGAGACGGCATCGCCGGCAAACAGCGTGTTGTCGCGGAACAGGTCGCCGTGCACAAGGCCGGTGGGCAGGTCGGGGTAACGAGCCTCGACGTTCGCGAGTAAGGCCAGCGTACGGTCGAGCAGTACCTGATCCGCTGCCGGCATCAATGGCCGTCGCCGCGCTGCCACGTCCTGCCACCAGTCGGCCCCGTGGGCATTGCGGCGCTCCAGCGGGTAGTCACGCAATGCAGCATGCAGCTGTGCCAGCGTCTGGCCCATGGCGGCACACTGACGGTTATCCGGGTGCAGGGGATGCTGGCCGTGCAGTCGCGGTGCCAGTTGCGCCGGCTTGCCGGCGAGCGTGCCAAGCCGCTGCCCTGCGGCATTGGCCAGCGGGCCGGCCACCGGCACGCCATGCCGTGCCAGATGTGACAGCAAGGGGCCCAGAAAGGCGGCTTCGTCCTGGCCGAGCTCCTCGAACAGGGTGAGCACCAGCTCGCGCCCGTCAGTGAGGGTCAGGAAATAGTTGCTGTTCTCTATGCCGCCCTTGATGGGAACGAGCGTCTGCACGGCCGGCAGGCCGCATGCAGCAACAAAGGGCTGGACATCGGCCAGCGCGAGATGGGTATAAACAGACATGCCTGCAGTGTAGCGCGTTGCGCGGCGCAAAAAATGGCCGCAGCGCTCCGGCGACAGGCCCTGCGGTTCTGCGTTACCCTGCCCGGCTATGGTTATCCTGCCAGCAATCCTCTTCAGCAACCCTCTCTGCGGAGAGGGGGAACGAGTGCCATGTCAGCCACACCCCTGATTCTTGTCGACGGTTCTTCCTACCTGTATCGCGCCTTTCACGCACTGCCCCCGCTGATGACCCGGTCCGGCCAGCCCACGGGCGCGGTCAAGGGCGTGATCAACATGCTGCAGAAGCTCATCAAGACCTATTCACCCACGCATATCGCGGTGGTGTTCGATGCGCCAGGCGGCACCTTTCGCGATGCCATCTACCCCGAATACAAGGCCAACCGCCCGCCCATGCCGGACGATCTGCGCCTGCAGGTAGAGCCGCTGCATGCGATGGTGCGGGCGCTCGGCCTGCCGCTGCTGTGCGAGCCGGGTGTGGAAGCCGATGACGTGATCGGCACACTGGCACAACGCGCCGCAGCGGCGGGCATGCCGGTGCTGATCTCCACCGGCGACAAGGACATTGCCCAGCTCGTCAACGAGCACATCACGCTGATCAACACCATGAATGACAGCATTCTGGATCGTGATGGCGTGATTGCGAAATTCGGCGTGCCGCCTGAATGTATTGTTGATTACCTCTCGCTGGTCGGCGACAGCGTCGACAACATTCCCGGCGTTTATGGTGTGGGCCCGAAAACGGCGGCAAAGTGGCTGCAGGAATTCGGCTCGCTCGATGCACTGATCGCCAATGCCGACAGCATCAAGGGCAAGGCCGGTGAAAATCTTCGTAACGGACTGGCCGTGCTGCCAATGGCACGCGAGCTGGCCAC
The DNA here is from genome assembly GCA_003543245.1 of Moraxellaceae bacterium. GTDB lineage: Bacteria > Pseudomonadota > Gammaproteobacteria > Pseudomonadales > Moraxellaceae > UBA2031. The sequence continues at coordinate 102,612 of DPJB01000023.1, forward strand.
CATCAAGTGTGATTGCGAGCTGCCGCTGACACTGGATGACCTGCATCCCGGCAAACCCGATCACGATGTTCTGCTGTACTGGACGCGTGAACTGGAGTTTCGTGCCTGGCACAACGAATTGCTTAACGAAGGTGCGGGTGTTGAGGCAGAAGTGCCGGCAGCACCGCTTGATGTGCAGTATCACGCTGTCGTGACAGAAGAGGATTTCGGGGCGCTGCTGAAAAAACTGGGCAATGCCACGGTGTTCTGTGTCGATACGGAAACCACCAGCCTGGATTACATGCAGGCCGAAATTGTCGGCCTGTCATTTGCGCTGCATGCAGGCGAGGCCTGGTATGTTCCCGTTGGCCACGATTACATGGGCGCGCCGGACCAGCTGCAGCGTGACAGCGTGCTCGCGCGCCTCAAGCCGCTGCTGGAAAACCCTGCCATCGGCAAGATCGGCCAGCATCTCAAGTATGACATGCATGTGCTGGAAAATTACGGCATTGTGCTGCGAGGTGTCGTGTTTGACACCATGCTTGCGTCCTATGTGCTGGATGCCACCGCGACACGTCACAACATGGATGACATGGCGGCGCATTATCTTGGCGTGAAAACCACCACGTTTGAGGAAATTGCCGGCAAGGGTGTCAAGCAGCTCACCTTCAACCAGATCGAAGTGGACAAGGCGACACACTACGCGGCCGAAGATGCCGACATCACGCAGCGCCTGCATGATGTGCTGGCGCCACAGCTGGCGGCCGAGCCAAAACTGGAATCGGTGTTCCGCGATATCGAAATGCCGCTGGCACCGATACTGCAGGCCATGGAGCACCGTGGTGTTCTGATCGACACTGCCATGCTTGCCAGCCAGAGCCGTGAGCTGGGCGAGCGCATGATTGCACTGGAAAAAGACGTGTATGCGCTGGCGGGGCAGGAATTCAATCTGGGTTCGCCCAAACAGCTGGGCCATATCCTTTACGAAAAACTGGGTATCCCCGCGCCAAAGAAAACCGCGACGGGACAATACTCCACTGCAGAAGATGTGCTCGAGCAGCTGGATCATCCGCTGCCAAAGTTGCTGCTCGAACACCGCTCGCTGTCAAAACTGAAATCCACCTACACCGACAAGCTGCCGGAACTGCTGGACCGGAAAACCGGCCGTGTGCACACCTCCTATCATCAGGCAGTCGCGGCGACCGGGCGTCTCTCCTCTTCCGATCCCAATCTGCAGAACATTCCGATCCGTACCGAGGCGGGACGCAAGATCCGGCAGGCGTTTATTGCGCCGCCAGGTTACCTGCTGGTGGCAGCGGATTATTCGCAAATCGAATTGCGCATCATGGCGCATCTCTCCGGCGACGAAGGGTTGCTCAATGCGTTTCGTCTTGGTGAGGACGTGCATCGCGCTACTGCTGCCGAAGTGTTCGGGGTGCCGCTGGCCGAGGTGAGCAATGACCAGCGCCGCAATGCCAAGGCCATCAATTTTGGCCTGATCTACGGCATGTCGGCGTTCGGTCTGGCAAAACAGCTGGGCATCGGGCGTGGCGAGGCACAGGGGTATGTTGACATGTATTTTGCGCGCTACCCCGGCGTCAAACAGTACATGGAAAACATCCGGGCACAGGCCGCGCAGAACGGTTATGTCGAAACCTTTTTTGGTCGCCGGCTGATGGTGCGAGACATCAATGCCAAGAATCCGGCACTGCGTCAGGCGGCCGAGCGTGCAGCAATCAATGCACCAATGCAGGGTACGGCGGCGGACATCATCAAGCGGGCCATGATCACGGTGGAAGCGGCGCTCGCGCGCCAGCATGCCGATGCCCGTCTCATCATGCAGGTGCACGATGAGCTGGTGCTGGAGGTGAAGGCCGATCAGGTGGATGCCGTGACGGCATTGCTGCGCGAGCAGATGGAGTCGGCGGCGCAGCTATCGGTGCCGCTGCTGGTCGAAGTGGGTGTGGGCAAGAACTGGGACGAGGCGCACTGAGCGGGTGACGCGTCAAGCCAGCCGGCTGTGCGCCTCGACCAGCAGCTCGGGCGGTGGCGGGTAATCCAGCCACTCGCCCAGCTTGTCGGCCAGCTCTTCCAGTCCCGTCAGTTTCAGTGCCGAGAACAGCTGCACGGTGGCCACAAAGCCACGGGTCTTGAGGTCACGACTGACGGACTGCAGCACATTGAGCGCCGGGCCGCGATTGAACTTGTCGGCCTTGGTCAGCACGCAGTGCACGTCCAGGCCGTGGCCGCGCGCCCACTCCAGCATGCTCACGTCAAAGTCGGTAAGCGGATGCCGGGCATCCATGAGCAGGATCAGGCCGCGCAGGCTGTGACGTCCCTGCAGGTAAAAGCCGAGGTGTTTCTGCCATTCCCGCTTCATGTCCTTGGCAACCTTGGCGTAGCCATAGCCGGGCAGGTCGACCAGCCGTCGCGATTCATCCAGGGCAAAAAAGTTGATGAGCTGCGTGCGACCGGGCGTCTTGGAGGCGCGGGCGAGCTGTTTCTGGCGGGCCAGGGCGTTGATGCAGCTTGACTTGCCGGCATTGGAGCGGCCGGCAAAAGCGATCTCCATGCCGATGTCGGCCGGGCAATGCGCCAGCGTGGGGGCGCTGGTCAGGAACTGGGCGCGTTCGGTGAGTTGCAGCACCGGATGCAGGTGGGCGGTCATGGACACGGGCCTGAAGAGTGAATGCCGGCATTCTACGGGGCGGGACGGTCCGGGTCACGGGCCGCGGCACATCTCTTTATTAGCGCATTCGGGCATCACAGCGGATTGCGTAGCGGGCGTCGTGGTATATAATCCGGCGGCTTGGCAGGGAATCCCTGCAAGTCGTGCGGTAATCCGGTTTCAGCCAGCCAGTCGTGCCCCTCCCGGCACAGGAGTAAGCCATGAAGACATTTACCATTGCCGCCGCGCTTGCCGGCCTCTTTTTCGCTTCCGCACACGTATCTGCCGCTCCTTCGCCGATCGAAGCCAAGTACAACAAGGCCTGTGTGGCCTGCCATGGTACCGGTGCAGCCGGCGCCCCCAAGAAGGGTGACAAGGCAGCCTGGGCGCCGCGCCTGAAGCAGGGTGAAGCCACGCTGCTCAAGAATGTCAAGAATGGTATCCGTGCCATGCCGGCCAAGGGCCTGTGCACAGATTGCACCGACGCCGATTACAAGGCACTCATCCAGTACATGTCCAAGTAACCCGCACTACCCGAGACGGAATCCACCATGAAGAAATTGCTTGCCGCTGCCGTAATGTCCATGGGTCTGGTGTCGCTGACCCACGCGGCCCCCATGCCCAAGGGCGATGCCACTGCCGGCGAAGCCAAGGCCGCTGCCTGTGCTGCCTGCCACGGTGCTGGCGGCGTCAGCATGGTTCCGGTCAATCCGAACCTGGCTGGCCAGGGTGCCAAATACATTTACAAGCAGCTGCAGGACTTCAAGTCCGGCCGTCGCGGCAACCCCATCATGATGGGCATGGCCATGCCGCTGGCTGATCAGGACATGGCCGATCTGGCTGCCTATTTCCAGGCCCAGCAGGCCGTGGTTGGCAAGGCCAAGCCAGAGCTGGCCAAGCTGGGCGAGAAGATCTTCCGTGGCGGCAACAGCAAGACCGGTCTGGCTGCATGCGCCGGTTGCCACAACCCGGCTGGCAAGGGCAATGCCCTGGCCGGTTACCCGCGCCTGGGCGGCCAGCATGCCGACTACGTGAAGGCGCAGCTGGTTGCCTTCCGTGCGGCCGGTCGTAACGATACCGTGGCCGACCCGGCTGCCAAGCGCGTCAATGACGCTGTCAAGGCTGGCGAGCAGGGCCCGATGCAGATGATTGCCGCGCGCATGTCCGACGCCGAAATCGATGCAGTGTCCAGCTTCATCTCCGGCCTGTACTAAAAAGCAGGCGGTATGAAAAAGGCGACTTCGGTCGCCTTTTTCATTTTGTGGCGTTGACGCCGCCCGGCGCTGCCGGCGCCCGTGTGTCGCCACTGCACAGTACAGGAACAAAAACGCCACACGTCCGGCTTTCAGCGGATGCGTCGCCTGGCTTATTCTCTGCGCCAGTACTGTTTCCGGCACCGTTGTGCCGTCTGCGGATTTCAGGAGTTTTTCATGCTCAAGCGCTTTCTGGCTGCCCTTACCCTTGGTCTTGTCGCCTTTACCGCTCAGGCGGCTGATTATGAGGTGCTGTCCAAGCCCGGTCGTGTCGACAAGCCCGGCATGATCGAGGTGCGTGAATTCTTCTGGTATGGCTGCCCGCACTGCTATCACCTGGAGCCGCACGTGGCGACCTGGCTGAAGACCAAGCCGGCCAATGTGAACTTTGTGCGCACCCCGGCAGCCCTCAACCCGGTCTGGGAGCAGAACGCCCGTGGCTATTACACGGCAGAAACCCTGGGCATCCTGGAGAAGACACACGGCCCGTTGTTCCAGGCCATTCAGGTTGGTCGTCAGCGCCTGTTCGACAAGGAGTCCCTGACCCGTTTCTATGCCGGCTTTGGTGCCAACCCGGCCAACTTCGGCAACCTTTATGATTCCTTTGCCATATCCGGCAAGGTGGCGCAGGGCAAGGCGCTGGCCCAGCAATACGGTCTGGATGGCGTGCCTGCGGTGGTAGTGAACGGCAAGTATCTGGTCAAGGGATCGGATGCCAAGGTGATGGCCACCGTGAACGAACTGATTGCCAAGGAACGCCTGGCCATGGCGAAAAAGAAGTAAGCACGCGCTGAATGCACTATTGAAAAACGGCCGCTCTGCGGCCGTTTTTATTGATCTGCATTGCTGACGCTGTCGTGGCGCATGGCTAGGATAGGGATGGTGGGGTGTTCCCCCGGAGTATCTGCATGATTTCGCGTCTCACCCGTTTGTTGCCGGCGCGGCCGCTGCAAAGTGCGCCGCCGATTGCGACCGAGCCGCTGCTCTGGAGCAAGGCCCGCTTGCGCCTGCTCAGCTTCAACATGCAGGCCGGCATGGGCTTTGATGCTTCGCACCATTACGTCACGCGTAGCCTGCGCAACCTGCTGCCGCATCGCCGCCAGCACGAACAGCTTGAACGGATTGCCCACCTGATCGGCCAGTATGATGTGGTCGCCCTGCAGGAAGTGGATGGCGGCAGCCTGCGCAGCGGCTACACCCACCAGCTGGCGCATCTGGCCGAAAAGGCCGGGTTTCCCTGGTGGTTCCAGCAGGTCAATCGCGATCTTGGTCATCTCGGCCAGTTCAGCAATGGCCTGCTCAGCCGGCAGTCACCGCTGGCGGTGGAGGCTCATGCCCTGCCCGGCCTCAAGGGTCGCGGCATCATCGTCAGCCGTTTTGGTCAGGGTGAAAACAGCCTGCTGGTGCTGAACGTGCATCTGGCACTCAGCATGAAGGCCCGCTTCCACCAGTTTGCCTACATCCACAAGGTGATTGCGGATGCACCGCATGTGGTGCTGATGGGTGACCTCAACTGCACGCACGAAGAGTTGCGCCGCTCCCCCATTGGCGACCGCAAGTGGCAATGGCTGGAGGAGGAGCTGCATACCTACCCGAGCTGGAAACCGCAGCGCCAGATTGATCACATTCTGGTCAGCGACCGCCTGACCGTGCACTCCATCCGGGTGTTGGAAGAGCGCCTGTCCGACCACCGTCCGCTGGCGGTGGAGCTGGAGTTGCCACCCGGCTTGTACCTACCGCCCGAGGGGCTTACCCTGCCCTCTCCCGGCCTGACCCTGCCGGAGACACAGGACGTTTCATGAGCGCAATTTCCGGGCTGTTGCTGGCCGTTGTACTGGGAGCCCTTGCTGGTGCACTGGCTGTTTTCTTGTGGCGCCAGGCACGCATCACTGCATTGCAGCTGGAGCAGCAGCGCTTGCTGGATGCGGCACAGGCCAATGCCGTAACCACTGCGCGTGAGCAGATGCGTGCGCAGCAGCTGGAACAGGAGTTGCTCGCGCTGGCGGCATTGAAATCGCTTCCGGCAACACTGGCGGCGGCAGAAGCGCGTCTGGTGGCGCAGCAGGAGCAGGAAAAACAGTTGCTGGTCCGCCTGCAGCAGGGTGATGAAGAGCGTCGTCGTCTGGAACTGACACTGCGCGAGCGCGACGCGCGTCTGGCCGAGCTGGATACCCGCCTGCAGGCCGAGCGCGAACAGCTGGAATCACGCATGGCGTTTGTGAAGGAGCAGGAGCAGACCTTGCGTCTGCAGTTCGAGCAGCTCGCCACGCGCATCTTTGAAGAAAAATCGCAGAAATTCACCGAACAGAACCGCACCGGTCTCGACACCCTGCTCTCGCCCCTGCGCGAACAGCTGAAGGATTTCCGCGAAAAAGTCGAAACCACCTACGGTAACGAAGCGCGTGAACGTTTTGCCCTCAAGGAGCAGCTGACGCGACTGGAAGGCCTTAACCGGCAGATCAGTGACGATGCCAGCAACCTGACCAAGGCGCTCAAGGGCGACAAGAAATTGCAGGGCAACTGGGGCGAAGTCATCCTGTCACGCGTGCTGGAAGAATCCGGTCTGCGCGAGGGGCATGAATATGTCACGCAGTTCAGTGTGACCGACGAGGAAGGCCAGCGTCGCCTGCCCGACGTGATTGTGCGGTTGCCGGAAAATCGCGACATCGTCATTGATGCAAAAGTGTCGCTGGTGGATTACGAACGTTATTGCTCCAGCGAGGATGAAAACGAGCGCGAGCGCGCCCTGAAGGCGCACACCGGTGCACTGCGCAACCACATCCGCCTGCTTAGTGAAAAGCGCTACGAGGATTTGCCGGGCCTGCGCACGCTGGATTTCGTGTTCCTGTTCATGCCGGTGGAGTCTGCCTTCATGCTGGCCGTCGAGCATGACCCTGCCCTGTTCCGTGAAGCCTTCGACAAGAAAATCATCATTGTCAGCCCGACGACATTGTTGGCGACATTGCGTACGGTGGAGAGCATCTGGCGCTATGAGCGACAGAACCGCAATGCCGAACAGATTGCCAAGGAGGCCGGGTTGCTGCATGACAAGTTTGCCATGTTGCTCGATCACCTTGATGGCCTTGGCAAGGCGCTGGATCGCAGCCAGGAGCAGTTCCGCAAAACGGTGTCCAGCCTGAGCGGGCATGGCGGGCTGGTGGGTCGCGTGGAAAAACTGAAAAAACTCGGTGCCAAGGCCAAGAAGGCCCTGCCACTGGAAAAGCTGGATCTGGATAGCGGCAGTGACACGACAGATGATGAGGTCGAGGTGTCTGTCGATACGGGAGAGGATGCTGAATCGTGAGACTGATAACGTCATTGACCAGTCCGTTTGCGCGCAAGGTGCGCATTGTGCTGGCCGAAAAAAATCTCCCCTGCGAAATGGTGGTGGATATTCCGTGGAATCCGGATACCACCGTGCCGCAGTTCAATCCGCTGGGCAAGGTACCGGTGCTGATGCGCGATGATGGCAGCACGCTGTTTGACTCCCGGGTGATTGCGGATTATCTCGAGCAGCTCAAGCCATGGCCGATGCTGGTGCCTGCCGATGCCATGCAGATGATTGCCGTGAAACGCTGGGAGGCACTGGCCGATGGTGTCAGTGATGCTGCCGCTGCCGTATTTATCGAGCGCAAGCGTCCGGAGGCGCAGCAGAGCCCGGAATGGATTGAGCGTCAGCTAGGCAAGATCCGACTCGGGCTGCGTGCCATGAATGATGATCTGGCGCTGAATGCCTACTGCGTGAATGCCACGTTTTCTCTGGCGGACATTGCGGTGGGGTGTGCGCTGGGCTACCTGGACTTCCGCTTTCCGGAACTTGGCTGGCGCGACGAGTTTCCCGGACTGGTGCGGCTGGCGGATGTGCTGGCGCAACGCGCATCGTTTGCGGCGACGGTGCCGGTGGCCTGAGCGTTGTGCGGCTGACAAAATAAAAAACCGGTCATGCAGACCGGTTTTTTTATGTCCGGAAAATCTCAGGCGAGATCGCTGATGGCAAACGCGGCGGCGGGTTGCCCCTGTGCAAAGCGCTCGCGCATGTGGCGAAAGGCTTTTTCCAGATGGCGGGCCTGCTGCGGCAGGTCAAACGGTGCGGCATGGTGACGTGATTCGTGCAGGCGCTGGCGCAGCGTACCAAGGTGTGTGCGGTCGCGATAAAGGCTGACCGCCGCCTGCTCGTAAGCTGTCCAGTCTGCGCACACGAGTTCGGGCAGGTGGCAGCTGTGCAGCAGGCTGCCGGCAACGCGGCTGGCAAAGGTAGGGCCGGGGCAGGTGAGTACAGGGAGACCTGCCCACAAGGCCTCGGCCACGGTGGTGTGGCCGTTGCAGTAGCGCGTATCCAGGAACAGGTCGGCGGCCCCGAGGCGGGCCAGATGGGCCACAGGAGTGGTGCGCGGTGCAAACAGCAGGCGCCGCGGATCAATGCCGCGCCACTCGGCTTCCCGTTTCAGGTTGAGGACAACCGGGGCGCTGTCGCCGAGCAGCCACAGCACGCTGTCCGGACAGGCTTGCAGGATACGCATCCATACGCTGAAGGTGTCGGGATCAATTTTCCAGGGGGCACTCAGGCAGGCAAAAACAAAGCGGTTTTCCGGCAGGCCCAGGCGCTCACGGGATGGCACTGCCGGTGGTTCGCTGGCATGACTGAACACGAAGTAGCTTTCGGGCAGCTGCACTTCTGCCTCGCTGCTCCAGCCCGGCCCGGGGCTCACGCGGGCATCGCTGATCACGTAGTCCAGCCAGGGGGCGCCGCTGGTGTAGGGGGCAGCCAGCCAGGCCACCTGCACGGCGGCGGGGTGTTGCGCCAGGATGCCGGGGCGCGGGTCATCGTTGTACACGGACAGGTCGACCAGGATATCCAGCCCCAGTGCAGCTATGCGGGCAGCAGCAGTGCTGTCTTCCAGCCCCTGCAGCCCGATGGTCTGCACGCCGGGCGTCTGGCGTATGCGCTGTGCCGTTGTGCTGCCGTCACTGCCGGCAAGATCCAGCAGGAATACGTCGGTACTGACGGGGTCATGCGCCGCGAAGAAATCCTGCAGCAACACGCCGGTGGCATGGTGGCCAAAGCGTGCGCCGAGGTAGCCCACCCGCAAGCGCGCCGGGCATGGCGAAGGGGCAGGGCACAGCGACGCCAGCGGGCGGACTTGCCGGGCAATCGCGGCGCCCAGTTGCCGTTGTTCGTCGGCATCCAGTGGCGCTGCCACGGAGCGGAATGCCAGGCTAATCAGCTCGCCATGCTCATCGCCGGCAACAAGCTCACGAAATGAGGGGCCGTACAGCGGCCAGCGTGACCAGTCGCAGGCCGCCAGGTGCTCGTGCTCGCGCACCAGAAACACCAGTTGCGGTTCTGGCCGGCTGGCCTTGCCGCCGCGGCCGTTGATGCGCTCCAGAGCCGATTGCCACAAACCGGCATCGACCCGGCGCAGGCGTTCGAAGTACGTGTCGCTGGTCGCAAAGTCGCCATTGGCTGCAGCGGCGATGGCGGCACTCATGACGGCCTTGGCATTGCCGGGTTCTCGCCGCAGCACTTCATCCAGATGCCCGAGCGCGGCTGCGTAGTGACCCTGGCTGATCTCGATGTCGGCCAGATTCTGCCACGGCAGGGTGTGGCCAGGATGGCGTTTGACCAGCTCGCGGTAATCGGCGGCGGCGTCGGCCAGTTGCATGCGCCGCGCGTGCAGACCGGCACGGTTATGCTGGGGGGCGTAGTCGTCCGGATGGTGGCTGATCAGGTGCGTGTATTCGGCCAGTGCGGCATCCAGTTGGCCGAGGTCCTCCAGGATGACTGCCAGGTTGAAGCGGACCTGGGGATCGTCGTTGCGTGCGAGGCTTTGCCGGAACACGTGCTCGGCCTGGGCATGCTGGCCAAGGCCGGCCAGCAGCGCACCCAGTGCGGCGGCGGCACGGGAGTGGCCGGGGTCATGCTGCAGGGCCTGTGCAAAATGCGCGACGGCCTGCGGAATGTCCTGCAGTGCATGGGCGCATACACCTTGCAGGAAGTCCTGCTCGGCGTGAACGACAGTTACGCTGGCCAGTCGCGCACGCGCGCCATGCGCATCACCCTGCTGCAGCAGGGTGATGGCGTCATGCCAGGCGGAGTGCATGTTTGTCAGGGCAGGGGCAGCGTGATGTCACCACGCTCGAAGGTGGCAGCACCCTTGATGGTGTCGGTACCGAAATCACTGATCTTGTAGGTCAGGCCGATCTGCTGTGCCTGTTGCCCGGAGAAGAATCCGTTGATGTCGGTGCTGCAGCCGCTGGGGCAACTGCCGCCATTGATGGTGGTGCTCAGGCCGGTACCGGCAAACTGGGCACCGGCAATGCCCATGGAGCCGGTGACGCCATAAAGATTGGCGCCCATGTCCACATCCATGTTGACGCCAATCGTTGCCGCGCCAAAGTCGACGGTGAGATTGCCGCTGACGCTGCTACCCACACCGTTAATGCCGGTGGGCGTGGTATGCCCGCCCAGGCTGTAGGTGGCTGTGCCACCCTGGCCAACGAGTGCAGACATCATGGCGGCAGGTGTTTCCTGGCCGATCACGTAGTGCACGCTGTCAGGACCGGCCAGTGTGACAGGCGAGCCGTCGATAAGCACATCGCCATTCACAAAGCGTCCCCACGACAGGGTCTTGCGCGTGCCGACATCGGCCACAGAGGCTGTCTGGTTTTGCAAGCGTGTGTTGGTGGACGGATAGAGCTCGGTGGCACTGACCAGCTCGCCGTTGGCATTGAAGTCTGCCTGCAGGCTCGGGCTCATCGGGTCACCATAGTTGTAGCCGCCAAGCACGGCAGCGCTGGCAGTGGTGGTCATGGTGTAGAGCTTGGCATCCGGCAGCACGCCGGCACTGGAGGAAGGCGTACCAATGTCCAGGGCTGCTACGCCCTTGATGGTGCCAACATCGGTCAGGATGCTGTAGGCCGAGCCTATCTGCGTACCGCCGACACCGGCAAAGAAGCCGCTGATGTCTGCCGTGCAGAAGGAGGTGCAGGCACTGCCGCTTACGGTGAGCTGGTTGGCATTGCTGGTGCTCAGATTGAACGCGCCATCCACGAAAATGTCCGGCACGGCGATGTCATTGCCGGTCACGTTGGCCGTAAGGCCATTGGCCGTCACGCCCAGCGCCAGATCAAGCAGGGCATAGTCAAAGTCGATGGTGATGGTGAAGTTGTTCAGGGTGGCGGCAATCGTCTGGTTCAGGCGCGGCGTGCTACCGCCAACCAGATTGTAGGTGGCCTTGCCGCTTCCCAGCAGGGTGGGTGCCGAATAGCCGACGATATAGGGCTCGAACTGGGTGGCCGACGCCACCAGACCGCTGCCGAGGTTGTCGATGGCCGCGACGCCATCGGTGAACTCGCCCCAGCTCAGGCTCTTGAGGGTGGTGACGTTGCTGAAGTTCAGCGTGCCGCTGTCAAAGACTGCCCCGTTGATGTTGTCCAGCGTGAGCAGGCCGCCACGGTTGGCACCGTAGGTCTGGTCAAACGTGGCCCAGAGGTTGTTGTGGCTGAAGTTGGCGACGCCGGCGTTGTAGATGGGGGCCGCCAGGGAAAACACAGGCGACGGCACTGGCAAGGTTACGTTCGAGTTGTCGAGTGTTGGTGTTGGCACATAGGGGGTGAACGAGGTCTGGCCAAGACCGGCGGTGCCACTGATGGTGCCAAGGCCGGTGTACATGTTGTAGGCCGCCCCGATCAGGCTGCGTGCATTGCCGGCAAAAAAGCCGTTGATGTTGGTACTGCAGCCACTGGGCAGGCAGGACGAGCCATCGCTGACAGTGTTCAGGCCGAACAGCTGGAAGGTGCTGCCCAGACCGTCAAAGCCGATGTCGGTGCCGGTGGCCATGAACTTTTCGCCCGACATGGTCAGGTCCAGGCGGATATCAATGTTGGCCTGGGCAAAATCGACATTCATCTTGAACACGTCCAGGGTGCCGCCCAGCGTCTGGTTCAGGCGCGGCGTCGTGCCGCCCAGCAGGCTGTAGCGAGCAGTGCCCAGCTTGGGCAGCACATCCGGATTGGCGGTGTTGCCGATGACATAGGACTCGAACTGGGTGTCCGACAGGGTGGAAGTGCCCGACAGCGAGTTGGTGGCAGCGCTGCCGTTGGTGTATTCGCCCCAGCTGATCGCGCTGACCGCACCGGTGGTAGAGACGGAGGCGACGGTTTGAATACCATGAAACTGCAGGGTGCCCTTGTCCAGCAATGTGGTCATCGGGTTGGTGCCGAGGTCGGCGAGGCCGAGCAGCCCGCCGCGTTTGGCAGGATCAGTGCCCTGGTTGAAAAGGGCGGCCAGACCCGTCAGGGCACCGCCCGTCATGGAGGAGGTGACAATCGAATAAACCGGCTTGCCGGTAGCGGGATCGGTGTTGGGCAGGGTGGCAATCGCGGGCTCGATGAACACGAACTTGCCGCTGCTGTCTTTTGCCAGCAGAAGGGTGTTGCCGTCGGCATCAACCTGCTCGCCAAAGGCGGGGGTGTCGTCATCGCCGTTGTCTGCCAGGGCGTCCTCGACGTCGCCCTCAGGGCCGGTGGCCTTGATTTCGGCGGCTTCGCGCGTAAGCGTCGGGGGGATGTCGTTGGTGACAAGGATGTTCTGGCCGGCCCCGCCGGTGATGTTGCCAAGGACGTTTTCGACATTCACCAGGCCGTGACCCACCGAGACCAGTGTCCGGTTGTTGTCGGTCGTGGCGCGGTAGCCGGTGCCACGGATACCGATGGTGGCGACCGGGGTGCGCACCTTGTAGCTCTGCTTGTTGACCTTGCCGATGGCGCCGGTGACGGTGCGCATGCCGCCGCGCAACAGGCTGAAGAACAGCGAGGTCTCTTCCGGGGCCTTGTTGGCGTAGAGGTACTGGTCCACCCCGAACACCGAGTTGGGCTGCAGGGACACAAAGCCGCCGTCCGTAAAACGGATCTGCAGGCGTCCGCCCCGGGTTTCGATGCGGTCGCCGCCATTGATGGCCGCGCCACGCGTAAGGGCGCGGCTCTGGCCATCAGGTGAGGTAGCCGTGACATTGCCGGAAACGAAGCTGACCTTGCCGGCGGTTTCGGCCAGCGCCTGACCGCTGGCCAGTGCAGCCATGGTGCCTGCCAGCAGGGTGAGGGAATGGGGCATGAAGGTGGAATGACGCATGGTGGTAGCCTCCGTGTTACCGCTCATAGCGGATGTCCACACTCAGCGTGTGGCGCGAGAATTCGTTGATGACGATGTTCGAGTCATTGCTGGTGAACGTGTAGTTGGGGCGCACGGACAGGTACTTGCCCAAGCGATAGGCAAGTCCCAGGTTAACGTCGATCTGGCTGTCCGACCGTGTCGTCAGGAAGTACGGGTGCTCGGCGTCGTAATCCCGGCTTTCGGTGCTGATGGCCCCGTTCAGCTGAGTACGGGCACCCAGGGCGAGGCTGCCACCCACGCGAACCCCGAAGAACTGCTGGCCAAAGTGTTCATATTTAACGTCGCCGGTTTCCGGTGTTTCCTGGCCGCCATAAAGGCCGGCATAGACCACCGGGTTGCGCCACCAGTCCAGGGCCTGTGACCAGGCCGCACCCAGCGTGTCACGCCGGGCATCGCGCGACGGCTGGCCGTCGTAGCTCATGTCGGTGACTTGCAGATAGGCGCTCAGCTGGCTGCTGTCGCGCGGTGAATAGATGTACTGGCCCATGCCGCCCACCAGCTTGCGGTAGTCATCACCGTCCAGCTGGTAATTCTGGGCATTGGCCCGGAGCACGATCTGGCTGGGGCCGGTACGCCAGGCACCACCGACACTGGCATCCAGGGCCAGCGAGTTCAGGCCGTCAACGTCCTGATGCAGGCGCTGGCTGACGCCGGCATCGGCCAGCAGGCTCCACGCCGGTGTCAGGCTCTGGCGCAGGCGTGCGCCCGCTTCCAGTTGCGCATAGCTGTCTTCCTGTTCGCGTGCAGCAGAGTCATACACAAAGTAGAGGCCGCCCAGTGCGGGGATGGCAATCTGGCTCTGGTCGGTGGCGCTGTTCACGTTGGTGTCATAGCCAAGACCGAGCTGCGCATAGGCGCTGACCTGGCGTTTTGCCTGACCATCCTTTTCGTCCAGCATGCCCATGTACTGGCTGACCAGTGTTTCCACTTCAGGTGGTGGCGAGTATTCCTGAATGGTTTTCAGCTCCAGACGGGCCTGGTCGTTCTCACCCAGCAGCATGTGTGTCTGTGCCATTTGCATGCGGCAGGGACCGTTTTTCGGGTCTACCGCCAGGCAGCGTTCAAAGGCGAAAGCCGCCTCGGTGTTGCGGCCATTGGCCAGGGCGGCACGGCCGAGCAGAAAGTCAAAGCCGGGATCCCCTGCACGCTCATCCTCCAGCGGAGAGAGCAGCGCAAATGCTTCCTGTCCGCGTTTCTGGTTGAGCAACTGCTCCGCCTGCACGAGTACATCGTCTGCAGTGACTGGAGCGGAAAGGAAGGACAGCAGGCAAAGCGCCAAGGAGGCGGGGCGGGTGTAGCGATGATACAGCATGATTCAAGTCCCTGAATGCGTACAAAAAACCAACACAAGCTCTGGTGATTCTAGACCTGCACTGGCGACAAGTACCATCCCTGAAACAGGCGGGGTGTCGGAAATATTTTCAGCGGGCTTAACCCGATACAGGCAATCCGGGCGTTACACCTGACATCAAGCCACCGGAGATATGCCATGACCCCGCCCCGCGCACTATTTGTGATCACAATTGCCGTTCTGATGTCTGCGTGCACGCATCAGGAAGCGGCCGGCAGCCTGTCCTTGCCACCCGCTCCCGCAGAGGCCGATGCACGTCAGGATCTTGCCCGTGAGCAGGTGGCAAAAAGCCGCACGCATCACGAGCGGATGGCCGTCATGGCCGCGCCGGCGGCGAGCGTCATGGCGAGCGGAGTGGTGAGTGGCATGGCCATGCAGGATGCCTGGCAACCCGTGCCGGAAAACCGCGAAAAATATGCCGGCATCAGCGACAACCCCGTCAAGCGAGCCAGTGCCGAACCGGTGTCCACCTTCAGCCTTGATGTTGATACCGGCAGCTACAACAATGTGCGCCGTTTTCTCTCGCAGGGACAATTGCCACCACGTGATGCCGTGCGCGTGGAAGAATTGCTGAATTATTTTTCCTACGATTATCCGGCCCCAAAAGATGTCCATCCGTTTGCCGTGACCACCGAACTGGCGGCCGCGCCATGGAACCCCGAACGCTGGCTGCTGCGTGTGGGGGTGAAAGCGGTTGAAGTAAAGGCCGCTGCCATGCCCGCTGCCAATCTGGTGTTTCTGGTGGATGTGTCCGGCTCCATGGACAGTCCGGACAAGTTGCCGCTGGTGCAGGCCACCTTGCAGCAACTGGTGAATGAATTGCGTCCGCAGGACCGGGTGGCCATGGTGGTGTATGCAGGACGCACGGCGGTCGAGCTGGAGTCCACCGCCGGCAACCACAAGGAAAAAATACGCGTAGCCATTGCGCGCTTGCAGGCGGGCGGATCAACCGCAGGCGAATCCGCCATCCGGTTGGCCTACCAGCAGGCACGTGCCGGTTTTATCAAGGGCGGTATCAACCGCATCCTGCTGGCCACTGACGGTGACTTCAATGTCGGCATCACCGACATGCAGCAGATAAAGGACATGGTGGCGCGTGAACGCGAGGGTGGTATCTCGCTCACCACGCTCGGCTTTGGTCAGGGCAATTACCAGGAGGCCCTGATGGAACAGATTGCCGATGTGGGTAACGGCAATTACAGCTACATCGATTCTCTGGAAGAAGGCCGCAAGGTGCTGGTGGAAGAATTGTCATCCACGTTCAATACCGTGGCGGCAGATGTGAAACTGCAGATGGAATTCAATCCGGATGTGATCAGCGAGTGGCGCCTCATCGGTTATGAAAATCGCGTGCTGCGTGAAGAGGATTTCCGCAATGACAAGGTGGATGCAGCAGAAGTGGGCGCCGGCAAGAGCGTGACGGCCTTGTATGAACTGACACCAGTCGGAAAGAAAGGATTGCTGGAGCCGCGCCGTTACGATCAGGCTGCAAAACCCGTAACGCCCGGCAAGGCTGGCGAAATCGGATTCCTGCGTGTGCGCTACAAGCAACCCGGCCAGACGCGCGCCGTGGAGTTTGACCGTGCTGTATCGCAACGCGAGCTGCGCGCCACCCCGGGTAACGATTTCCGGTTTGCTGCCGCCGTGGCCGGTTTTGGCCAGCTGCTGCGCGGCGGCAACTATCTGGGCAGTTTTGGTTATGATGACGTGAAGGAGCTGGCACTGGCCGGGCGCGGTGCCGACAAGGGCGGTTATCGTCAGGCCTTTGTGAAGCTGGTTGATATTGCGCAGTCACTCACGCCGGTCGAGCCGGATCACGGTGCACACACACCGGCAAAGCCAAAGGAATAACCATGCACGATGCTGACGATGAAACGCTGATGCTGGCCTATCGCGATGGCGATGCAACTGCGTTTGATGTGCTGTACCGGCGTCATCGTCAGCGCCTTTTCCATTTTCTGGTGCGCAAGACCGGCAGTCGCGAGACCGGTGAAGAGCTGTATCAGGAAGCGTGGCTGCGCCTGATCCGGCATCACCGGGAGTATCAGCCGACGGCACGTTTCACGACATGGCTGTTCACGCTGGCGCATTCCTGCCTGATGGATCATTTCCGCAAACAGGGTCGCATTGGCCAGCATGAGCAAACGGTGGACGAGTTGCCCGACGCACCTGCCTGTGCCTTGCAGGAACCGCCGGCCCGGCTGGAATCCGTACGCGCGGCACAACAGTTCCGCATGTGTCTGGATGGCTTGCCGATGGAGCAGCGGGAAGTTTTCCTGTTGCGCGAAGAGGGGGATTTTTCCTTGCCGGATATTGCGACCATCACCGGACAGGGACTGGAAGCAGTAAAAAGCCGGCTGCGCTATGCACTCAAAAAACTGCGGGGCTGTCTGGGCCTGAACGATGACGGCGAAGGAGTCGGGGCATGAACGGACCGGATGATATTCGCGACGAGGAATTAAGCCGGCGCTACCGCGCCTTGCCGCCCGAGTTGCCGCATGCCGATACCGACGCCGCCATCCAGGCCGCAGCGCGGCAGGCCATTGCGGCCGGCAAGCACAAGCCGCGCGTCATGATGTTCTACAGTGGGCTGGCCATGGCCGCGTCTGTCGTTCTGGTGGTGGCCCTGATGTTGCCGTCCTGGCGCAGTGGTGAATTGCAGGAGCGCGTGGCGGTGGACGTCGCCTCTGCGCCTGCTGCACTGCCGCCTGTTGCCCCGGCCGATACGGCACCGGTTGAGCAGGATGTTGCGGTCGCCGCGCCGCAAGCCCCGCAGACGCTGAGTAAAAGGGCGGATGTGCAGGAGGTGGAGAAAGCGCAGGGAGCACAGCCGGATGCGCCGTTACAGGAAATGGCCGCTGCCGATGCATCTGGACAGGATGATGCGTTTGCCGGCGCCATGCCGACCGTGGCGGCGGCGCCACCGGCGTCCATGCCGGTTCCGGCCGCAGCCCCGGCACCTGCCGGCAAGCCGATGGAAGCGGAACGGCGTGAAGCCGTGGCCAAAGAAGCAATGGCAGGCAGCCTGAAGGCACGCATGGCCGATCGCGCCCGTGCCGAAAACGTGGTCAGCCAGCAGGCGCGGGAGACAGCCGCAGCGGCACCCACGGTTTCAGCGGCACCAGCAAAGGACAGCCTGGACGCCCTGTTGCTGGCCGGCCGCCATGCCGAGGCACTGGCCCTGCTGCAGGCCGGCGACAGTGCGGCCGATATGGCGCTGGACAGTCGCCGCGACCTGCTGCGGCAACTGCTTGCCGGCGCGGACAAGGCCCTGCAATGTCGGCCGGAGGCAGGCCCCGCCTCGGCACAGGCGCTGTGCCGGCTGCTGCAGCGCTATCAGGCCAGCCATGTGGTGCCTGCGGATCAACTGGTGCTGTTGCGCCAGGCCCTGCAGGCCGAGGGGCACGATGCACAGCCCTGGTTGCAGGTTGTGGCCAGACTGCCCTGAGCGGACGCACACAGACAACACACACAGATAACACCCGGCCGACTGCCGATAAGCCGGCCGGGTTGTTACAATCACGCTTTGAACTCCTTCCAATGGCAGTCCTGACATGACCGGCGCACGCACACCAACCGTCCTCCTCATCCTTGATGGCTGGGGCCATTCCGAAGAGACCCGTTACAACGCCATTGCCAACGCCAACGTTCCCAACTTCAACCGCCTGTGGCGCAACAATCCGCACACCCTGATTTCGGGCTGTGGCATGGATGTCGGTTTGCCGCATGGCCAGATGGGCAACTCCGAGGTGNNCACACCAATCTGGGTGCCGGCCGCGTCGTGTACCAGGACCTTACCCGCATCTCCAAGGCCATTGTCGATGGTGACTTCTTTACCAATGCCGAGCTGGTGAAGGCCGTTGATGGTGCCGTGAAAAACGGCAAGGCCGTCCACCTCTTTGGTCTGCTGTCCGATGGTGGTGTGCACAGTCACGAAGAGCACATCCAGGCCATGGTGAAAATGGCGGCGGATCGCGGTGCGCAGGAAATCTACGTGCACGCATTTCTTGATGGCCGCGATACGGCGCCGCGTTCTGCCGAGGGATATATCCGCAATCTGGAAAACGTCATCGCTACCATCGGCAAGGGCCGCATTGCCTCGCTGTGTGGCCGCTATTACGCCATGGATCGTGACAACAACTGGGCGCGCGTGTCGCGTGCCTGGGAACTGCTGGCACACGGCAAGCCCGAGTTCACTGCCGCCACCGCACAGGAAGGTCTTGCAGCTGCCTACGCGCGCGACGAGAACGACGAGTTTGTTGCGCCCACGCAGATCGGCGCGCCGGCATTTGTGCGCGATGGCGACAGCATCATTTTCATGAATTTCCGTGCCGACCGTGCCCGCCAGATCACGCGTGCCTTTGTGGTCAGGGATTTTGACAAGTTTGATCGTGGTGTGGTGCCGGCGATTGCTGCCTATGTGCAGCTCACCGAATATGCCGCCGACATTCCGGCGCCGGTCGCCTACCCGCCGCAGTCACTCGACAACGTGTTTGGCGAATACATGGCCAGGCTGGGCAAGACGCAATTGCGCATTGCCGAAACCGAAAAATATGCGCACGTCACTTTCTTTTTCAATGGCGGCCGTGAAGAACCGTTTGCCGGCGAAGACCGCATCCTGATTCCATCGCCCAAGGTGGCGACGTTCGATCTCAAGCCCGAAATGTCGGCATTCGAAGTCACGGACAAGCTGGTTGAGGCCATCGAGAGCGGCAAATACGACGCCATCATCTGCAACTATGCCAACGCGGATCAGGTCGGGCACACCGGCATGTTTGATGCGGCAGTGAAGGCGGTGGAGGCAGTTGATGTCTGCATCGGTCGCGTCGAGGCTGCCGTGCAGAAGGTGGGCGGCGAAATGCTGATCACGGCCGATCACGGCAATGTCGAGCAAATGTTTGATGAAGGTTCGCAGCAGCCACTGACGGCACACACGACCGATCCGGTGCCGCTGATCTATGTTGGGCCACGTCAGGTACGACTGCTGGCTGGCGGCATTCTGGCAGACGTGGCGCCAACGCTACTGACACTCATGAATGCGCCTGTGCCTGCCGAAATGCAGGGGCGTTCACTGGTGGAATTTTCCTGAGTGATCATGCGTCGTTTTTTCCCGACCCTGATGTCGCGCAGCGCCGGCCTGATGCTGGCGCTGGCATGCCTGTGTGTTGCCGTGCCGGATGCTGCATGGGCGGTCACTGAAAAAACAACCAGCAGCAAGACGTCTGCGCAAAAGAAGGCGGCAGACAAGAAGGCCTCCACCAAAAAATCTTCGGCAAAAAAAGAAACAGCAAAAAAGACCACCAGAAAATCATCCTCCAAAAAACCGGCCAGTGTGGGTTCTGCACAAAAAGATCTGGCGCGTGTGCAGGATCAGATCCGTGCCTCGGAAAAGCGTATTCAGCTGACGCGTGAGCAACGCGCACAGAAAGAGGCCGAGCTCAAGCAGGCCGAGGCCGAGATTTCCGAACTGCGCAGCAGTGTCGGCGAAGTGCAGACCGACGTGCAGGTGCGCGAACAGAAGCTGCACGAGTTGCGTGTCGAGCGCTCCGAGCGTTTGCTGGATCGCGAGCGTCAAGTGGTGCAGATCAAGTCGGATTTGCGTCTGGCGCAGCGTCAGGGCGGCGAAGATTATTACAAGCTCCTGCTTAACCAGCAGGAGCCACAGGCACTGTCACGCCTGATGAAGTATTACGGATTTCTGCAGCAGGCCCGGGCCGAACGTGTGGCGGCGCTCAATAAAACCCTGGCACGCCTTGAGGCGATCGAGCAGGAAGAGCAGGACGAGCTGGCGCGCCTGAAGACACTGCGCGGAGAACTGCAGCACAAACAGACAAAGCTGACGGTTGCACAGGAAACCCGCAACAAGACCATCAAGGCGCTTAGTGCCCGCATTGAATCGGAAGAAGAAAAGATTGCCCGCCTCAAGCGCGACCAGCAAAACCTGCAGGCGGTGATGGATCGTCTGGAGCGGGTGGCGCGCGAATCGGCAGAGCGCGAGGCGCGCCGGCGCCAGGAGCAGGCAAAACAGCAGAAGCTGGAGCAGGAAAAGCGGACACGTGACGCCGTGGCCCAGGGCAAGCCGGCACCACCACCAAGCAAGACCCCGGCACCGGTCTGGAGTGCAGAGCCGGATTACCGTCCGGTTCCGTACAGTGGCCGTTGCCCCCTGCCGGCCGATGGCGGCATCCGTTCCCGCTTCGGTACGGCCCGTGCAGGTGGCCTGCGCTGGAACGGTATTGTCATTGCCGCTGCGCCAGGCAGTCCGGTCCGCGCCGTCCGCCCCGGCAAGGTCGCCTATGCGGATTACCTGCGCGGCTACGGTTATCTGGTCATTGTTGATCATGGCCGCGGCCTGATGTCGCTGTATGGTCAGAATGACAAGCTGCACAAGAAGGCGGGCGACAGTGTCGGCGGCAACGAAGTGATTGCCTCCGTCGGCAGCGACGACAACAGCGAGGCGGCCGGCCTGTATTTTGAGATCCGGCATCGCGGCCGTCCGAGCGATCCTGCTGCCTGGTGCGGCTTCAAATAATTACAACGAAACCCGGTGGCACCATCACCGGCCGACCTCTATGCTCGCTGGATACTGTGCCGGTCCGATGCCGGCATGACGGAGATGGTTGATGCGCGCTCACAAAGAATGGTTGTTGTTGCTGGCTCTCTCGGCGCCAGTGCTTGCCGCCGAGCCCGTGGCAGTTCCGCTGCCGGCGGATGTGCCTGCCGCCAGTGAAGAAAAACCGGCGACGCCTGCCTCCCGTCTGCCGCTGGATGACCTGCGTGCCTTTGTCGAAGTGTTCGAGCGCATTCGCGCCTCGTATGTCGAGCCGGTGGATGACCGCACCCTTTTCGAGAATGCCATTCGCGGCATGCTCTCCTCACTCGATCCCCACTCTGCCTATCTGGACACCAAGTCCTTCGAGGATTTGCAGAACAATACCAGCGGCGAGTTTGGCGGCCTTGGTATCGAGGTCGGCATGGAGGATGGCCTCGTGCGTGTGGTGTCGCCGATTGACGATACGCCAGCCGCACGTGCCGGCATCCAGGCCGGTGACTACATCATCAAGCTTGATGGCAAGTCAGTGCAGGGCATGAGTCTGGCGGATGCCATCAATCTCATGCGTGGCAAGGCCGGCACAAAAATTGTGCTGACCATTGTGCGCAAGGGTGAGGAGCCAAAGGAAATTACGCTGGTGCGTGCGCGCATCGAAATGACCAGTGTGCGTTCCCGCATGCTGGAGGACGGCTACGGCATGATCCGCATCAGCCAGTTTCAGGCGCACACGGGCCGCGACTTCCGTCGTGAGGCAGAAAAGCTGCGCACCGAGGCCAAGGGCCAGCTGAAAGGTCTGGTGCTGGATTTGCGCAACAATCCCGGTGGCGTACTGGATGGTGCGGTTGCGGTGAGTGATGCAATGCTCGACAGCGGCATCATTGTGTCCACGCGCGGTCGTCAGGCTGGCTCCGGTCAGGAGTTCACAGCAACACCAGGCGATGTGCTCACTGGCGTTCCGGTTGTGGTGCTGGTCAATGGCGGGTCTGCTTCGGCTTCCGAGATTGTGGCAGGGGCACTGCAGGATAACCGCCGTGCACTGGTGGCGGGCACCACCACCTTCGGCAAGGGTTCCGTGCAGACCGTGTTGCCGCTGAGTGCCAGCAAGGGCATCAAGCTCACCACGGCACGTTACTTCACGCCCAGTGGCCGTTCGATCCAGGCCGAGGGCATCAAGCCCGATATCGTGGTCAGTCCTGCCCGCGTCAGCCTGCTTGAGGGCGGATTAAGCGTGCGCGAGGCAGACCTGCAGGGACATCTCAGCCAGGGCAAGGCCACTGAAAAAGCGAAGGATGAAAAAGCCGCTGCCACGACGGATGCCGACAGCAAGAAAACCGAAGCCCGGACGATGGCGGAGCAGGACTACCAGCTGTACGAGTCGCTCAATATTCTCAAGGCCGCCGCCTGGTCGCGGGCGCCAGTGGTGTCGCAGCCACCGGTAAAGCCGGTTGAAAAAGCGGCGACACCCAAGGTGTCGGCCACGGCTGGTTGAGGGCTGGTAGTCAAAATAATAATCAAGCGTGCTTTCGTATTACGAAAGCACGCGTACGGCTATAGAGATATTCCCATGTTGACTCGCCTGTTGGCGCCATTGGTTGCGCTTCCTTTTCTACTTTCAGGGTGTGGAAAAAATAATGATGCGCAGTCGACGGCAGAGGTGCCGGCAGCTGCAATCCAGGTGCAGGTAACGCCTTCGCTTGGGCGTATCACCAATGGCGTGATCGAATTGCGCACGCTTGGTGGTGAGCTTCTGGCCAGCGGCGGCACCGGCTCATCGGGTGCTGCAAGCTTTAAGCTCCCGACCGGTTTCAATAATTCTTACGTCATTCGTGTTTGTGGTGATGGCAGCGCCAGTTATTTTGATGAGGCCCTGCTTGCCGAGGCCCCGCTTGCCGGAACAGATTGTCTGCGAGCCATTGTCGCGAACCCACGACGTACAGCAGTTGCGGTGACGATGCTGACAGAGGCCGTTGCGCGCCGTCTGGAGATGGATGGCGGTCTGGCAACGGCCACTACGTCGGCCATTCAGTCTGCAACCGAGATGGTTCGTTCCCGTCTGGCACCAGAGCTTGGCGACATTCTCAATGCTCCGGTACTGGTGTCATCTGAAGATGACCTTAACAATCTTCCTGGAACAGAAGCGGGTCTGCATGCCTTGCGCTTGTCGCTGCTTGTACGTAGCGCTGCGGATCTTGCTGTAACACGCGGCGGTGTAACAGCAACGCCAGCGCTGGATGTTGGGCGTGCATTGGCAGATGACCTGAGCGATGGTTTGCTGGATGGACAGGTGGAGGGTGCTTTCATATTTTCTCCGGTGCATGACGTGTACAGCCTGAGTTCTCGCCTGCACTCTGCACTTCAGGGTTATGCTGAGGATGCTGCCGCATTGCAGGCGNNTCCAGGGGATGCGCAGTTGTCCTGGCGTGGCAGTTACAGCGGTACCTGGCAGTTGGGCGGTGACGTCAACTTGGCGAAAAGCTATAGCTCCAGCTTTCCCGATGACTATCAGAGTTTTTTGGCGCAGCTGGTCGAGGGCGGCCCCTGTCTGATCAATGTTGCTGATGGAAGTGTGAGTGTCGCCGGACTGGCCCTGTCTTATGACTACCGGCTGACCGGGCTACAGAATGAAAGTGGACAACGTCAGTTCCAGCACGTGCGGATGGATACGGCATACGCGCCGATATTGGGAGTTCCGTTCCCGGTCACTACGACAGCCACACTTGTCATGCAGGATGGTGTTTTGCAGCGTATTGAGTTTTTTGGTCATGGCGTTGCGATTTTTGTTTTGGTAACGGCAACGGCTAAGTGCATCTCATCACCAGGCTGATAGCTTTTCATGGGCGCTGTTTCAGTCCAGGCACAGGTGTTGCAGCATCAGGATGCGTAGCGTGTCCTGACGGAAGGGCTTGCCGAGATGGCCGGTCATGCCGGCCCCGAGAAATTCGGCCACCAACTCAGGGGCCGTATGTGCGGTGAGGGCAATCACCGGCACCTTGCGTCGTCCGGTTTCCTGTTCAAATGCGCGAGTCCTGTGGGTTGCATCCGGCCCGCTCAGCAACGGCATTTCACAATCCATCAGCACAATATCGAAAGCTCCGCCGGCCGCACAATACATCTGCACGGCCTCTTCACCATTGCACGCCGTTTTTATGTCCATGCCATATTTCTGCAGGCTGTGCTCAAGAATCATCAGGTTGGTCGGGTTGTCCTCGGCAATCAGTACGCTGAATCCCGCCAGTGCATTGTCGTTTTCTTCAGTGTTGTGAAGTCCCGGGGGTGTCGTCTTTGCAATGGGCAAGCTGTCGGCAACCGGCAGTGTCAATTCAAACCAGAAGCGGCTGCCGGCCTCCGGCGTACTGTCGACGCCAAGCGTACGGCCCATCAGTTCTACAAGTTGCCGGCAGATGGCAAGGCCAAGCCCGGTGCCGCCATGACTGCGGTGGGTTGATGAGTCGAGTTGCGTGAACGGCTGGAAAAGCTGCGCCATTGCGTCGGGAGGTATGCCGCGTCCGGTATCCGTGACATCAACGTGCAGGGCTTGCCGGTTGTCGGATGCAGGCGTCATGCGCACGGATACGGTCACGCCACCTGTCTCTGTAAACTTGAAGGCATTGCCAATCAGGTTGATGAACACCTGACGCAGCCAGGTCGGGTCGCCTGTCACCGGCGTGGCCGTGCCGCTGGTTTCTACCGAGTAATACAGGTTGCGCATGTCGGCCTGAATGGAAAATATGGATTGCACGTCATCTGCAATGTCCTGCACACAAAAAGCCTCATGGCGCAGCTCCACCTTGCCGGCCGACAGTTTGGAAAAATCCAGAATATCGTTGATGACATCCAGCAGGTGACGTCCGGATGTCATGCAGGGTGTTGATGCAGTTTTTCTGCATGGGGCTCATGCGCGCAAGGAATTCACTGCGGGTACTGCTGAGTTCAAGGGCTGTACTGGCCTCTGCCTCAGCAATCCGGCGCGCCTCTTTCATCTCGTAAATGCGCCAGGCAAGACTGAACGACAGCCCCAGCATCACCAGCTCGACGCCAAGCCGGAAATATTCCACCGATACATCCATGTGGTGGGCGTAGCCAAGGTTGGAAATAAAAATAAGGGCCCCAGCCACAAAAAATCCGCTCCAGCCTGCCGTAAACATGATGGCGGGCTTGTCGCGCCTGAGCGACATGATCACGCCGTGAATGAACATCACGGGGATAAGCAGCAGGCAGGTAATGGCCACGAGAAACACAAAGGTTTTGTAGGGCGTGGCAAGCGCCATCGCCAGGCAGATCACAAACCAGGCAATCAGGCCGCGGTATATGAGATCAATCGTGCCGGGTGTAGTGGTCGAGCGGAGGAAGGCGTCAGGCACTCCGGCATCCACGGAATGAGTGCCTGCCCCAGTGCACATGCCACTACCATAGCTTGTTGCGCCGCCGCGGCAAATACGCCTGCCGCGTCAGAGTGTCGTCAAATCAGAGCCGCATCTCGATGCCGCGTTCCTGCAGGTATTTCTTGGCCTCGGGAATCGTGTATTCGCCAAAGTGGAAAATGCTGGCGGCCAGCACTGCATCGGCATGACCCAGCAGGATGCCGTCGGCCAGATGCTGCAGGTTGCCAACACCGCCAGAGGCAATCACCGGTACCGGTACTGCATCGGAGATTGCACGCACCAGGCCCAGGTCATAACCCGCCTTGGTGCCATCGGCATCCATGCTGGTCAGCAACACTTCGCCCGCACCGTAGGTGGTCATGCGGATGGCCCATTCCACGGCATCAATGCCGGTGGCCTTGCGGCCGCCGTGGGTAAATATTTCCCAGCGGTCTTTCTCGTGGGGCGCGCTTACTTTCTTGGCATCAATCGCAATCACGATGCACTGTGCGCCAAACTTGTCCGCCGCTTCTTTCACGAACTCCGGGCGCGTGATGGCGGCCGAGTTGATGCTCACCTTGTCGGCGCCTGCGTTGAGCATGGTGCGGATGTCTTTGATCTCGCGAATGCCACCGCCCACGGTCAGCGGCACAAATACTTCCGAGGCCATGCGCTCCACCGTTCTCACCGTGGTGTCACGGCCTTCATGCGTGGCGGTGATGTCGAGAAAGGTGATCTCGTCGGCACCAGCAGCATCGTAGCGGCGCGCAATTTCCACCGGGTCACCCGCATCGCGGATGTCCTCGAACTTCACGCCCTTCACGACGCGGCCCTTGTCCACGTCCAGACAGGGAATGATGCGTTTGGCCAGACTCATAAAACACCATGACTCAGTAAGGTGGTGGCGACTTCAGTCGCGAAATGTTGTTTGCAAAATCTTC
This sequence comes from Moraxellaceae bacterium, assembly GCA_003543245.1. Taxonomy (GTDB): domain Bacteria; phylum Pseudomonadota; class Gammaproteobacteria; order Pseudomonadales; family Moraxellaceae; genus UBA2031. The sequence goes on from DPJB01000023.1 coordinate 128,890, forward strand.
GCGGCTAAAGCCGCTCCCGCGTATTCAAGCCAGTTTCTTTTGTATGCGTTGCAGTTCTTTCAGAAAACGTTCGGCCGCCACAGTAGGTGCCCAGGGCTCCCATGGCGTGCCACCGTAAACGGCCACCAGCGGATCGCGCTCCAGCGGCTTGAACGGAATTTTCAGCACGTGCTTCACCTCGTCGCGCGTCCAGCCGGCCACATGCACGGCCTCGCTGGCCGCTGCAATACGGTCGGCCTTCTTGTGCTCGACCTTTTCGCCCGACGTCCAGTACGTGAGGCCGTACCGCTGGAACACTACATCCTGCAGGCGCCCGGCCAGTTCGTGAAAGCCGTCACCCAGAAACGGTTTCAGCACCGACAGCGGATCAAAACCCAGCAGGCCTTCATCGGCATCGTGCAACAACTCGCGCAATTCGGCACGAGCCGCCAGCCCGGTAGGCTCTGTCTCACGACGCAGGGCCAGCACCGCCAGTGAATGCTGCGCAACAGAGAGCGGCAACGGCCACGCCGAATGACCGCCCCAGCGGTAGGTGCGCGCCAGTCCGATCGCCAGATCCTCGTCATCCCAGTCAAACGGCGTGGGGTTCAGCAGGTCCAGACGCTTGCCGGACGGCATGCGTACCCAGGCGCGGGCGCTGTCGTTCACGACCGGGGATCTTCCATGCTTTCCACTCTGTCGAATGGTACGGAGAATAGCAATTTGTGTGTGGTTTTCTTACTGCTGGGGCCGAAGTTGATCCGGTAAACGGTCTCGCGGATGATGGACACAAAGTTGCGGTCACGAATGCTGGTTTCAGGCACCTTGATTTTCGAGGCTTTCCCGGCGGGATTGATGACTACTTCAAGCGTAATGTTGCCAGTGACGTCTGCCGCTGGCGCCTTGTAAATGCGAATGAGGCTCTGTTGCAGCGAATTGAGTACCTTGAGATGGTAGTCAAGGCACTGCACAACAAGTCTGGCATTGCTGTCCCGGGTGCCTATGCTCGGGGGGCAGGTATCCTTGCCATTCTTGGCAAAAATGCGCACCAGAATCGGGTATTCAAATACAAACCGCGATTCGTGCGGGGAGAACTTCGCGCTTTTCGTTACCTTGCAGAAAATATCGGCAATCTTCGGGTTCTTGATGTCTGACCCGATGAGCTGGCAATCCGATACTGTGCCATCTGGTTCAACTGTTGCGCGGATGAAGAAGCTATCCTGGCAATACCCATTCTCGACGCACAGGTTGAGTGCGCGGTTAAACCATTCTTCCTTTCCTGATAAAACGGCATCGGCCGTCTTGATGTCGCGATTGCCCTCGATGACCCTTGCATTTTCACTCGAAAATGCCGGCGCGCCAGACAGCAGGAGTAGCGAAATCAGTATCGTACGGAGCATTGCGTCAGTCTCAGGGCGCATCTGCCAGCGCTTGTGCTTCGGCAACGTTGATGGTGCCTTCGTAAATCGCGCGGCCGGTAATGGCACCGATGATGCCGCTGGACGCAACCACCTTCAAGCGCTTGATGTCATCAATGTTGGTAACGCCGCCCGAGGCAATCACGGGAATGCCGCCATCACGCGCCAGTTGTGCAGTGGCTTCCACGTTCACGCCCTGCATCATGCCGTCACGGGCGATGTCGGTGTACACGATAGCGCTCACGCCAGCGTTGCGAAACTGCTGCGCCAGATCGACGGCCATTACGGTGGAGACTTCGGCCCAGCCGTCAGTGGCAACAAGGCCGTCTTTGGCATCAATGCCAACAATGATCTTGCCCGGGAACGCCTTGCAGGCATCGACCACAAACTGCGGATCTTTCACCGCCTTGGTACCGATGATGGCAAATGACACGCCGGCTTTTACATAGGCTTCAATCGTTTCCAGCGAACGGATGCCGCCACCGATCTGGATGGGCAGGTTCGGATATTTTTTTGCAATTGCCGTGACAATCTCGCCGTGGATAGGCGTGCCGGCAAAGGCGCCGTTCAGGTCGACCAGATGCAGGCGACGTGCGCCCTGCTCCACCCAGTGCGTGGCCATGCCAACGGGGTCGTCGGAAAATACGGTGTCGTCTTCCATGCGGCCCTGTTTCAGGCGCACGCACTTGCCGTCTTTCAGATCGATGGCGGGGATAATCAGCATGGTCACGTTCTCGTCAAACAGTCACGCGCACGGCAATGAGCATACCGGCGCGTGAAAAGAAAAATCAGGGAGCCCAGTTCAGGAAGTTCTTCAGCAGGGTCAGGCCTGCGGCTGAACTCTTTTCCGGATGAAACTGCACGGCAAACATGTTGTCGCGCGCCAGGGCGCAACAGAAATCAAGGCCGTAATGCGACTTGCCCGCACACAGCGCAGGATCGGTCGGCGCGCAATAATAGCTGTGCACAAAATAGAAGCGGCTGCCATCGGCAATGCCGTTCCAGAGCGGATGTGCCTGCGTCTGCCAGACTTCGTTCCAGCCCATGTGCGGCACTTTCAGTTTTTCGCCATTTTCCACACGGTCATTGCCGAAGAATTTTACGTCGCCGGCATAAATGCCCAGGCCATCCACGCCGTTGTTTTCTTCCGATCGTGCCAACAACGCCTGCATGCCGACACAAATGCCGAGCAGCGGTTTGTTGCCGATGATTTCGCGCACTTCGGCATCCACGCCGTAATGCTTCATCTCGGCCATGCAGTCGCGCATGGCGCCCTGACCGGGCAGCACAATGCGATCGGCCGCGCGCACGCGCACCGGATCGTTGGTGACTTCCACGCGGCTGGCACCCACATGCTCAAGGGCCTTCGCCACCGAGTGCAGGTTGCCCATGCCGTAATCCAGAACAGCAACGGTTGTCATGGATTACAGGCTGCCCTTGGTCGACGGCATTACGCCCTGCATGCGCGGATCAAGTTCCACGGCGCCACGCAGGGCGCGTGCAAAGGCCTTGAACACGGTTTCAATCTGGTGATGCGCATTGCGGCCACGCAGGTTGTCGATGTGCAGCGTCATGCCGGCGTGATTCACAAAGCCCTGGAAGAATTCATAGAACAGGTCCACGTCGAAATCACCGACACGGGCGCGGGTGTATTCCACGTTGAATTCCAGACCGGGGCGGCCGGAGATGTCGATCACCACGCGCGACAGGGCCTCGTCCAGCGGCACATAGGCATGTGCATAACGACGGATGCCTTTCTTGTCGCCCAGTGCCTTGGCAAACGCCTGACCCAGCGTGATGCCGGTGTCCTCGGCGCTGTGGTGGGCATCGATGTGCAGGTCGCCCTCGCAGGTAATGTCGAGGTCGATCAGGCCATGCCGCACGATCTGGTCCAGCATGTGGTCCAGAAAAGGCATGCCGGTGTTGAGCTTGCCCTGGCCGGTACCATCCAGATTGATGGCAACGCGGATGCGGGTTTCATTGGTATTGCGAACGACTTCGGCCTGGCGAGCAGTCATGGGGGAACTCGTGCGGGATCAAAACGGCATTATACCCTGCCCGCTCCCGGCAGGCACCCGGGGCCACAAATGGCGGGCTTTGTGCTACCGTCCGCATCGTCATATGGGTTATTTGCTGGAGTTGTCATGCCTGTTCTGGTTTCGGTTGCCGCCGCCCCCCTCTCCCCGCACATTGCTGCAGACCTGGAGAAGGTCTATGCCGATTCTCCGGAGTTTGTGTCTGCCGCCGCCGCAGTGCAGGTACTGGCCGATGCCGTTAATGATGGCGATACCCTCTATGTAGGCGTCTTCAATGGCCACTACATCGCCTCGGTACTGGTACGCGGCGAGACCGATACACGCTACCTGCGCTACCTCTGCGTGCACCATGCCACGCGTGGTCGCGGTGTTGCCGACCGCCTGGTGGAAGAGGTGCGTCGCCTGGAGCTGGAGCGCAAGACGCGCTGGCTGGAGGCCGACTTTGACCTTACCCAGGAAGGCGTGCCCGAGATGCTGCTGGCCATGGGCTTCATCCCGCATGGGCAGGAAGGCCGCTACCGCTGCCTGATTGATGTCTGACTGATATTTGATTGATGCCTGTCTGCCGGGGCCTGATGCTGTCCCGGCCGGGGCGGCCGTTTCAGGCCGTGGCGGCCAGCGTGCGCTGCATCGACAGCGGCACCGATTCCGGGTTTTCGCGCGAACTGAACATGAAGTAGCGCACTGCCATCGACTCCAGCATTTCCTGCACAAAGTCCAGCTTGTCGGCATCGGGCTGCGCCATGAGCGCAAACTCGAACACGGCGACCGTCTCGTCCTGATAGCGCACCGGCAGCAGGATGGTGCAGGCCGGCACCAGGCTCAGGCTGCCGCTTTCTATCTGCAGATAACCCGGCGGTACGGCGTAACTGGTCATGCGGCCGGACGCCGCCACCTGCCCCACCATGCCCTCGCCTTCGTCCAGCTCCAGTTGCCGTCCCCCTATACCACTCCCCGTGCTTTCGCCCATACCTCCGCCCATACCCCCAATGCACCGCGAGGCCACGCAACGCAGCCCGACCTTGCCCCGGTTAAGCCAGACCATGCCGACAATGGCATCGCAGGCCGTACACAGCTCCGCCAGCAGTACCTGCGAGAACTGCTCGACACCAATGGCCGACTGTACCTTGCGCGACATCGCCAGCATGGCGTTCTGCCGGTCATTCAGGCGCTGCATCTGTTCCCGGCTGTGCAGGACTTCCGCGTGGGCACTGGCCATGGCGGCACGGGTGACCGCCTCGCGCTGGTCACGCCCCTGCAGCAGGCGATAGATCCAGGCAAGGGTGGCCATTATCAGCAGCGTCATCAGGGTTTGGGTGATGACAAACCAGCGCAGGGCATCCAGCAGCACCCCCATCTGGGTGGGCGTGGTGGAGAGGCGATAGCCGCTCCAGCTGGTCCAGCCCGCAAAAAGCGCCACGGCGAGGGTGGCGAGGGCAATCACGGTGTACACATTCACATTGCGTTGCATGGCGGCGAGTCGGTGGTGGAGTCAACGACAGCCAGATTATGACAAAAGCAAATCCGGAAATGTGCGTGGGTGCACCATCCGGTGGTCAGGGGTGCCAGCGGGCGGCCAGGCCCGACCACCGGGCAATGTCCGGGCTTGTGTGCAGGGTGACCAAGGTAACTAACGGTGTTCAGGATGCGCCGTACAGGGGTGCTACTCAGGCCTTGTATTCCGGCAACAGATGGCCAAGGCGCTTGCCCATCTCCGCGCCCAGTGCCTGCAGACCGCTGAACGGGCGCACCATCACTTCAAAATCGACAACTTTGCCATGCTCGTCAAAGCGGATCATGTCGATGCCTTTCAGTTGCTTGCCCGCCACCGTGGCGCTGAATTCCAGCACAATGCTCAAGCCGTCGTCCGTGGCGAACTCGCGGTGGTAGGTGAAATCCTCGAACACCTGCATGACCGTACCCAGAATGAGTACAAGCGCCGTCGCGTGGCCCTGCACCGGGACAAGCTGGCGGTGTACCGCGAGATCGAAGCGCGCGACTTTACCGGCAAGGCCCCTGCCCGCGAGCGCAAGCTGCAGCATCTGGTGCTCACGGCCGGCATTCTGGCCGAGACCGCGCAGATCGACGTACTGGAGCAGGCGCTGGCGATTCTGGAGATGCCGGTGGACTGAATGCATCCCCGGCTCCAACAAAAACGCCGACGGAATCCGTCGGCGTTTTCATTTCTGATGCAGGGAGTGGCTCAGCCCAGCTGCTTGCGTACCTGCTCGGCGGCGGGGCCGGTGGGCGCCAGTTCCAGATAGGTGCGCCAGGCCTTTTGCGCTCTCTGCTGGTCCCCGGCCTGATGGTAGGCGTCGCCCAGGTTCAGGTAGGCCACGGCCCGTGACGGGTCGGCCTTGATGGCATTTTCGAACCAGCGCGCCGCTTCCTGGAATTTCTGCTGCTTGTAATACACGAAGCCCAGGTTGTTCGCCGCCAGCGCAAAGTCGGGGCGCAGCTTCAGCGCCTCGGTGAACTGCGCCTCGGCCTCGGCATACTGTTTTTCACGGTACAGCTGCAGGCCGCGATCATTGGCGCGCTGCGCCAGCTGGCGTGCCGACAGCGTGACGATGGTCGCCGTCTTCAGGGTTTGCTCATTGCCCTGCAGGTCATGCACTTTCACCGCCTCCACCACCGTCTTGCCGGGCGCGGTTTGTGTCACGGCAGGCGCCGCCGCATCCAGCTTGCTGTTCAGGGAGATGGCATCGCCGTTCAGCTGCGAAGTGTCGGCACTGATGAACTCCTTGTTCGCCGGCAGCTCGAACACGAATTCGCCGCCTTCCGATCCAGGCAGGCTGCCAAAGGCGGGCGTCTGCGCGGACACGCCCGCCACGGCTGGGGCAATGTAGGCCGCCAGCTCGGTCGCCGTGATCATGCCGTCGCCGTTGAGGTCGCCCTTGCCGTTCAGCCCCTGCAGCAGCGTCCATGTGAAAATGGAGTGCCCGTTGGGGCCGCCGTCGGCCACCATCTGGTCGGCGCCGCCAGCGGTCAGCATTTGGCGGCCGATGCGCTTGGCGTTTTCGCGCAGGAAACCGCCGTTGGCGCCACGGGCCAGGCCCAGGCCGCTGTAGCAGGCATCCATCACGAAGAACACGTGCTTGGCGCTCAGGCTCTCGGCAATGTTCTGGATTTCGGTCATGGCGATGGCATCGGTGGCCAGGTTGGTGGTGCCGGCATCGGCCGGAATGATGTAGCCGACATCGCGGCCCGAACTGAGCCGGCGCGTGGCGCCATGGCCGGCAAAGAACACGAAGACGCGGTCATCCTTCTGCAGGCTGTCGTGGCCGAACTGGTCATGGAAGGTCGACAGGATACGGTTGCGGGTGGCTTCGCCATCCTTGAGCAGCGTCACCCGCTCCGGGGCAAAACCGTAGCGCTCAATGAGGGTCTGGCGCACGGACTGCGCGTCGTTCACGGCGTACTGCAGCTTGGGCCACTGCGCGTAGTCATTGATGCCGATCACGACGGCCCAGGAGTTGGCGTAACCCGTGGTCACGGTCTGGCGGGCCTGCGTGGCAAGCTCCTTGCCGGCACTGAAGCCGGTGCCATCCCAGGCCGCAAACTGGTAACCGTCGGCCACCAGCCGGTCCAGGATCAGCGGCAGCGCTTTCACGGTGCGCTGGTGAATGTCATGGAACAGCATGATGCCGTGCCCTTCCTTGTCCACGCTGCGCAGCACACGGTCGGCAATGGAGTTGGGCACCGGATCGGCCCAGTCCAGCGAATCGATATTCCACATGATGGAGCGCAGCTGGGCCTCTGCCAGCAGGCCCATGCCCTCGGCATTACGGGCGCCATACGGAAAGCGGAAGATCGGCGCGCGATGGATGTCGACGGCCTTGAGCAGGGTGTCGGTGTCGCTGATTTCGGCCTTGAGCGAGGTGCCGGTCAGCTTGGAGAGCTGGGCATGGCTGTAGCTGTGGTTGCCCACTGCATAGCCGTCGGCCAGCAGCTTGCGGATGATGGCGACATTCTTGCCCAGCGTCGGCTTGCCCTGCGCATCCAGCGTGCCGATGTTGCGGCCGACCTCGAAGAAGGTGGCCGGCACATTGTACTGCTTGAGGATGGCTTCAATTTCTTCGGTGTACTGCGCGTGGGGGCCGTCATCAAAGGTGAGCGCAATCGTCTTCGGCGGCAGCTGCTTGCCGAAGATCTCGCCGTTGCTGTCGTCCTTGGGCAGTTCCTCGACGGTATAGGGGGTGATCACCCCGAAATCCTTCAGCACCCGTTCGCGCGAATAGAGCTTGTTCAGGTGCGCCACATAATCGCCCCACTTCTCGCGCTTCAGCACGATGGCGCGGGTGTCGTAGCGGTTGAAGATCTGGCTGATCTCCTTGTCGTACTCGCGCTCGATTTCCATCAGCGCATCCAGGTCTTCGCCAATGCGCTTGTGCAGCTTGATCGCGGGCAGGCTGCCATCCTGACGCAGGGTCTCCTGCAGGCTTACCAGCACTTCACGAAAGGCCAGGCGGTCGGCATCAAACAGGCCGTCGCCGGATTCGACATAGTCCAGTACCGATTCCAGTGTGTGAAAGCGCGCGGTGCCGGCCGTGCCAACCACGCTGGCCAGCTGCGCCGTTAGGTCCGCCTCCTTGCTCAGTTTGGCGTGAAACAGCGCCTGCCCGACCGTGGTCGCGCGCTGACGTTCGGCCGGCGCCAGCTTGTCTTCATCGGCAAGCAGCACAATGATCTTGCGGTAGTTGGCCAGCACATCCTGCAGACCGGCCAGCAATGGCGCGGCGGCATCGTTGCTTGCGGCAACGGCGGCGGGCGTTGCCGGCTGGTGAAGGTGCCAGTAACCGGCACCGCCGGCGGTAATGACGGCGATCACGGCGACGCCGGCAATAAGGGCTTTCTTGTTCATCGGAGCTCTGCGCAGTCCTGCGAAAACCACCTTCTTAGCAGTAGGTCATGGACTGCACAAGCGGGGAGAGAGGTCGACGAACGGCCCGGGAAGCCTTACCATGGCGACCTGCCCGGTTCCGGGCTGTCTTCCAGACGCTCAGAGCGGGCGTCGTATAATGGTAATACCCTAGCTTCCCAAGCTAGAGCCGTGGGTTCGATTCCCATCGCCCGCTCCATATGTTGAGAGCCTGCAAATGCGGGCTCTTTTCATTTCTGGGCAGGGTCAGACCCTCTGTTCAGGCCAACTGTTAAGACTTTATATGCAGACTCTTGGACGAGAGTGGGTATAACGGTAGCCTGACCGCCTCCACAATGTCTCTGACAGTGCTATTTCGATAGTTGGCCTACTAGGCTAAATCTCTTCTTATCGACAGTTTTCTACCGACTAGGCGCGAACACTGCTAGTAG